>DCBQ01000011.1:0-419 GCA_002313515.1 Candidatus Saccharibacteria bacterium UBA1103
CTATCGTAGCTTATGCTGTAGTAAGCTTTGTAATCAGTCGGCTATAACACTCAATTAATATTGAATTATATGGTATTTTGTTTATAATTATAAGTATAATATAGGAAAGGAATTTTCAATGAAAAAGGCATTTAACCGTATCAAGGCTGCTGCGCTATCGGTCACTGCGCTGGTCTTAACTGTAGCAGCATTTGCAGCGACACCAACATATGCAGCGGATTGTGATACTACAAATCCTGGCCTTAAACTAGGTGTTAATTGTAGCCAGGGCAACGACACTCCAAACTCACTCTTTGGAGACAGCAATAGTATCGTTAACAGGGTTATTAATACTATGTTGTTTATCGTTGGTATTCTATCGGTAATCATGATAATCTACTCTGGCATCCGCTATGCCACCGCTCATGGTGATAAGTCAC
>DCBQ01000011.1:539-26877 GCA_002313515.1 Candidatus Saccharibacteria bacterium UBA1103
CTTATGCTGTAGTCAACTGGGTTGTAAACTTGTGGAAATAAGCAAGGGGAGTATTGATAAAATGGCTAATGTAACTAAACTATCTAAGGTCACGTTAGGTCTTGTAGCTAGTGCAGTTGCCGCATCATTGGCTCCAGTTGTCCCAGCGGGAGCCTTGGCACTACCCGATGTTTTTAGTGGTCCATATCGCGGCGAAGGTCAGCCAACTGACCTGTTCGGTGGCGCCAATGCCATCATCCCGAAGGCCATCAACCTAATGCTATTCGTAGTTGGAGTACTGGCCATCTTTATGATGATATATGGTGGTATTCGCTATGTTCTATCCGGTGGTGATAATACGCGTGTAAAGGATGCTAAGAATACTATTCTCTATGCTATAGTTGGTCTAGTGGTAGCTATTTTGGGCTATGCTGTTGTCAACTGGGTAGTTCAGATTGTTGGTAGCGGCGCAACCGATAGCAGCGCAACTGTAGGTTTACTAGCTACAAGCTTACTCATTTAGAGTGAGTTTAATATTAAAAAATAAGAGCGGACAGTTTCGCTCTTATTTTAATGTCTAGAACCATAAAGCGTTACGCGTAATATCAAAAATAGCGGATCGAGTCCGCTATTTCAACATCGCTACAAGGCTGAACTATTGAATCTGAATGCGGCGCGCCTGTTCTTGCTTAACCTTGTTAAAGCTAATAGTTAGAACCCCGTCCTTCAGTACAGCCGAAACCTCATCTTCCTTGACAGCCACTGGTAGTACTAGCGTACGGCTAAACTCGCCCCAGTAGCACTCTTGAATGTGCCAATGTGTAGCCTCAGCATCATCGCCACTATTTAGGGTTCCGCTAATCGTCAAAACACCATCAGCAATACTAACATCTAAGTCATTACGATTCACCCCAGCGGTGCGAGCCTTGATAATCAATTTGTCCTGGGTCTCATAGACATCAACCGCTAGCTGCCCTGGCACAGTATCATAAGTATCCTCGTCAGCCTTAGCTGTCGCTGTTTGCGTAGCAGCTGCTGGTGCTTGTTCTACCGGTTGATCGTCATCGCGGAACAAGTCCTTGGTTAGGTCATCTAAATTATCCATCAACAAGTCGTCTTGTTGTCCTCTCGCCATTATCCTCCTCCTTAATTCGCAAATTTATAGCGTTTATGACATAATTATATCTAATAACCCCTATAACTACAATATAGATAACGGTGGTTTTATTGTAATAAATACAATGACTAGCATAGTAGACATCGCCCTATCCACCATTGCACCCCATATATGCAAGGGTTGTAAGCGCGTCGGCTCTACATTGTGCGATCGTTGTATTTGTAACATTTTACGTAGTTCCTACCGACTCTGCACCTATTGCGGCAATGCCGTACAAAACGGCTCGTTGTGCTCGTCATGCCGTAGGCTATCATCTAATCAATTCTGTAATATAATCGCCGTAGGCGAGCGCTCAGGCGCCTTAGAACGCTTAGTTGGGGACTATAAGTTCAATAGCGAGCGCGAATCAGCCGATATCTTAGCTAAACTACTGGAGAATACAATTCCTACCAGCTGGAACTATCAGCAGATAGCATATATTCCTACCGTACCAGCACACATCCGGGAACGTGGATTTGATCACATGAAATTAATTGCCACTAAATTAGCACGCGACTATAATAAGCCGCTATGCCAACCGCTCGTCCGTACCAACAATCATACACAGCACGGCTCTAGTTATATCAATCGCAAAACCAAGATAAGATCATCCCTGGTCGCCAAGCCAATCAGCAAGCCACCCCACTCGATCCTATTGATTGACGATATTTGGACTACTGGATCCACATTGAATACCGCGGCGGCATTGCTACATAGAATCGGTGTGCAAAATGTATATGGAGCCGTCATAGCTGTACAGCCAAAATAATAAAAAGTAGCGCCACGGAGCGCTATATAATATCTATTCTGGCGGAAGGGGAGGGATTCGAACCCTCGAAGACGTTCACACGCCTTACCGCTTTTCGAGAGCGGCCAGTTCAACCACTCCTGCACCCTTCCCTAGTGCTTTATTTTAGCAAAAAACGGTTTTATATTCTATAGCTAAAGCTTAAAACGATCAATTAACTTATCGGCGAAGGATACATGAACTTCTTCCATTGGTAAGCGAGCGCCCAGTGCGTCGACGATCTGCTCACCCTGCTCCTCGTCAATGAAGGTCGTCACCACCATTCCAAAACGCTTTACTGGTATTAGACTTAGTTGCCATAGACCATTGTCTAGCTGCATTACGCCAAAAGCTCTAAACTCGCTATAAGGATGCTGCTGACCCTGGATAGTTAGGCCATTATCATCTAGCTTATACGATAACTCTTCATATGGCTTCTTAGAAGATATGATGATTGCCCCTAGCATAGCCAAGGCCATAAATCCAGTTGCGATCGCCGTAAAGACACTAAAGATCTTAAATATAGTCAGCAGCACAATTGCGATAATTACTGCCGCAAACACCACTCCAACCGTCAAATACCATTTAGAACTATGCTCGTGATTAACTGCCTCGGTGGCCGACCACGTTATTTCAAAGTTTGACTCTTCCGAATCTTGCATATGCTTAGTATATCAGAAAGCTATCGCATCCGTCCATATCTACAGTGTCAGTTTGCCGTCGTTACACAGCAAGCCTAACGACTTAATGTCAGCATTAGTTACCTTAATTGGCATTTCATCGTTATAGCCATAGGTTGCTACGTTAGAATCGCTATCACTATCCACTAGTTCCAGCACCAAGCGCATATCACCAACATTAAAGCGCTTTAGCGGCAAGCTATATGATAATTCGTGCACTTTATGGTCGCTAACAACCTTCAGCTTATTAGTTTTACTACTAGCACACATTAAGTCCACTCCACCTGCTTGTAGCTTGACCTTGATGTACGCTGGCCGTTCCGTTGTAGACTTATATCTAATCGCTACTTTTATCGTATCTCCCGTTTTGACCACCGGCTCGGAGTCAAATTTACCTTCGATAAACGACTCGCGGTTTTTCTTCATCTGTTTTAAGGCTGCCCGGGCATTAGGATCTGACGAAATATTTTCTAACGAATAGCTATCTGCAACGTCATCTGGATCGCCTTCATCAACCACCTTGCCGCCATCAATCATGATCGCCTTGCTACAGTAGCGACGCACCGCCGACATGTCATGAGTCACCAAGATAACTGTTTTAGTGGAATCCTTCTTGACGTTTTCAAAGAAGTTGGCACACTTCCGCTGAAAGGCTTCATCGCCCACTGCTAAAACCTCATCTAGCACTAAGATATCACCTTGAGCCTTGATAGCCACACTAAAGGCAAGACGTACCTGCATACCCGAAGAATAGTTCTTTAGCTTCTGGTCCATAAAGTCATGCAACTCCGCAAAATCGACAATATCCTGGTACATATGGTCAATCTGGTCAGTCGAAAAGCCCAGCATGGCACCGTTAAGGTACACGTTCTCGCGTCCAGTCAATTCTGGATTGAAGCCCACGCCCAGCTCGATAAACGGTACTAGCGAACCATTGACCCGCACACTACCCTTGGTCGGTGTGTAAATGCCCGAGATGATCTTCAGTAAGGTCGACTTGCCAGAGCCATTGCGACCCACAATACCCACGAAATCGCCTTTATTAACCGTCAAGGAGATATCGCGTAGGACATGTTGCTCTTTATAGCCTTTAATCCCTTTGGACCAGTTAATAAAAGCTTGTTTAATGCCGTTACTCTGCTCGGTCGGCAGCTTAAAAGTCTTGGCTACATGAGTAACCTGTAGAGCTATCTTTTCATCAATCTTCTTTTTAGACGTCATAGTTCCTCCGCAAAAGTCTTAGACGAACGTCGGAATACATAAACACCTAGAGCAAACACCGCAGCAACAATCACGAACGGTACCAGCTTCATTAGCATAAATGGGCCATTGCCAATCAGATTCCATACCGTTTCAGTCTGTGGCGTCACCACTAAGTAACGAGCATCCTGGATGATTTGCGCCATCGGGTTCATTAGCATAATACGAGCAATCAAATCCCAGCCATAGCCAATCACCATAGTTAGCGGATAAATAATCGGCGTAGCATAGAACCACATCTGCATAATCACATCCCAGATGTGGCCAATATCGCGAAATTTTACGTACACTGTACTAAGCAAAAAGGCTACCCCTAGTGCAAAAACGTATAGTTCAATAATGACTAGCGGAAACAGTAGTATCGTCCAGCGGAATTCTACGCCATTTATAACCATAAATATTAGTACTACCACCAAACTAATGGCTAGATTAATGAAAGCCGAAACCGTTGAGGATACCACCACGATATACTTAGGAAAATTAATCTTACGCAGTAAATCACCCCGCCCTACGATCGCCTGCATACCCTGTGAAGTCGCCTCTTGAAAGAACGCCCATAGGGTTTGTGCTAGCAGTAGCGAAACCGCAAAGTGCGGGATACCAGCACCGAACTTCAGAAAACGGATAAACACCACATACATAATGGCGAACAGCATCAGTGGCTTTAGTACCGACCACGCCATACCCAACATTGAACCTTGATAGCGTAGCTTAAAGTCAGTCTTTACCAGCTCGCGCAGCAAGATTAATGAGTAACGGTATTTGGCAAATAATTTTTGCATCTACAGCTATTATAGCAAACGCTAGCGCCCTTTGCTATAATTTAGATAGATGAAGAGACCTGTGTTATCTATTATTATCCCGGTTTACAACGCCGAAGACTCCATTACAAATATCGTAGAGTCAATTGTCTCGCAGAAGTTTACTGACTGGGAACTTATCCTAGTAAACGACAAATCGACCGACGATAGCATAGGAGCCATTCGCGATTTAGCCAAATACGATTCACGCATTGTAGTCGTAAACCGACGTAGTAACGGCGGCGCCAGTGCCGCACGTAATTCTGGTATCAATAAGGCTCATGGGCAATATCTAATGTTCTTTGACGCCGACGATGATATTAAGCCCAGTCTGATTACTCGCATGCTCAAGGCTATGCAACCTTCCGCTAGCGGCCTGGCCTGCTGTGGAGCAGTATACAATACCTATAGCGGTGCTGACTTAGTTTCCTCAACCGAGGTAGGAGTCGATCCACTACCTCTTCACATCAAAGGTGAATCTTGGCCCACCTACATTACTAAGTTGCTCGGCATTGATGGGCGCCTATACCAGATTTGGAACAAGATCTACCGTACCGATATAATCCGCAAGCACGGCATTCGTTTTATTGAAGGTCTTAACTTTGGTGAGGATTTATTATTTAACCTGGACTATTTCACCTATATCGATCATATTAAGTTTATCAATCGCCCACTCTATATCTATAATATGGACATAAGTGGTGGTACCTACAGCAAGTCATCGCTAGTATGGCAAAATCGCCTAGTTAATTATCAGCACCTAATAGATTTCACTAAAGCTTCCACCGATTCTAATCTGAACGACTATCTGTCCTGGATTCGTTATAACTGGTTCTATTCCTATGCCCTAGCGGTTGCCAGTTCCAGTAGAAGTGACGCACAAAAAACCGATTTACTAAGAATAGCCTGTCAATCCGGCTTCTTAGGTCTGACTGCTCGCCGCGAGGTTATTGGCACTAAAAAATATCTAGTTCAAAAGGTAGTCTATTACACCAGTCAGAACCCTCAAACTTTTAGGCGATTGATACAATTTAGTGTATGGCTAAAGAATGGTAACCTAACTGGCGCTATTTGGCGCAAACTAAGAAATCGACTATGAGGTGCTAAAATAATACTATGAAACAACTAATTACCGTGATCATCCCCGCCTACAACGAAGAGGATAACTTGGCTCAGATCACCAAACGCCTAGAGGATCTGGCCACACGCGTCAAGGCCTATAATTTTGAGTTTTTGTTTATTAATGATGGATCTAAGGATAAAACGCTAGAACTGCTAAAGCAGTCCGCTACAAAGGACAAGCGTATTTCCTATGTCGACTTCTCGCGCAACTTTGGCAAAGAAATTGCCGTAGCTGCTGGCATTGACCATGCCCAAGGTGATGCCGTAGTAATCATGGACGCCGACGGCCAGGAACCACCTGAGCTCATCCCGGAGATGATCAAATGGTGGGAGCAGGGCTACGACGACGTCTATGCCCGCCGCAATAAGAAAAATGACGGCAAGGTACGTAAGTTTATGTCGCATACCTATTACCGCACACTGCAAAAGACAACGCGCATACCTATCCAAATTGACACTGGCGATTTTCGTTTGTTTAGCCGTAAATGCGTCGAGGCGTTACGACAATTCCGCGAGGCCAGCCGACAAAATAAAGCTCTCTTTAGCTGGATTGGCTTTAAGAAGAAGGAGATTTGCTTCGACCAGCCACCACGCATGGCTGGCAGTTCTAAATGGAAGTTCGGTTTTCTCAGTACCGAGAACTCCCTGATTAACTTAGCCATCGATGGCTTTACTTCATTTACGACTTTACCGCTGCGTTTTATCTCGATCGCTGGACTAGTCATTAGCTTCATCTCGCTAATCTATATCATCGTAATCCTAGTACAAGCTGCCATGGGTGTGCCACGTATCGGCGGTTTCAACACTCTGCTAATTGCAGTACTGTTTCTAGGTGGCGTACAATTAATTTCCTTAGGGGTAATAGGCGAGTACGTGGGCCGGATCTTCATCGAGACCAAACGACGCCCACTCTATTTAATCGAAGATATTCATCAGAATAAGCTAACCGGTAGTAGTAATGACAACAAAAAGCCCCTCAAATAAATCTAGATCAGCTAGCACCAATAAGCCAGCCAAATTCGTCTTAGTTGGCATATTCAATACTGGTCTGGATTTTGGGCTAATGTATCTATTCCAACTATTTTTGCCCTTAATCGAAGCTAATTTTCTATCCACGGGAATTTCCATGGTGTCTAGCTTCTTCCTAAACAAGAAGTGGACCTTCCGCAACGCCGGCAGCAACTATCTGCGTGAGGTTATTCTATTCTTTGTCTTTACCGCCATTGGGCTATGGGTTATTCAAAATGGCTGTATTTGGCTAGTTGAGCATTTTATCAGTAAAGATATCTTCGGCAACTTCGCCTGGTTCTATCCCATATTCGCCAAAGGGCTAGCCAGCATCCCCTCACTGACCTGGAATTATCTAACCTACAATCGCTTTGTATTCGTAGATGACAATGAATCGGATTAGAGCTAGTCTTCGACTTTCTTAATGACGATGTGGCGATCGTGGCCTTCGCCTTCACTAGCCGTTGATAGCTGACTATAATCCGCTAAAACGCGGTGAATCACCCGGCGTTCGGCAGGATTCATCGGCTCTAGCGACATAGATTCGCCTGTTTCTAATACCTGTTTAGCCCAAGCCTCCGCCTTGCGCTCTAACTGCTCGTTATGACGTTTTTTATAGTCAGCAATGTCCAAGTTCACCCGCGTTAGCTCGGCGTCCTTCTGGGCTAGGGTAGAACGAATCAGCGTCTGCATACTGCGCAAAGTATCACCGCCTCGTCCAATTAACAAATTAGATAGATAGGTCGAGGGAACCGATAACTCAATAACATCCTCCTCGGCCGTAGCATAGACATCAACATTAATGCCAAAGAACGACAATAGATCCTCGGTATACTTTTTTGCAAATGTGATTGATTCTTCTCGATTCATAATTCCTCCTTACTTAGCCTTAATACGGCGCACCACTGTGGTTCCGCCCGAAGCCTTACTGGCCGACGACTGACGTTTTAGCTCCGACTTCTTCATCGTAACCACTTCTGCCTCCACTGCATCCCGCTCACGCTTAGAGTAACTATGTTCCTTACCGCGCGATTTTTCCGATGCTTCGGCTGCTAATTCCTTAGAATCACGATTTAAGATAAAATGTTGTTGCAGTACCGCAAACAATGAAGTGGTAGCATAGTACAGCACCACCGCACCCGGAAATGGCAAACAGATAAAGAATGTCATAATCGGCATGAAGTACATCATCTTACTCATAGCCGCCGCATTTAGCTCAGCCTGGTCAACATCCTTGCCGGCTGCCGCCTCCTTAAGCATCGCTCGCACTCCGCGACCATTCTTATTACTCGGCATCGCTTGCTTACTCTGAATAAATTGGAATGCTGCTGCAGCTAGGGCAATGATTAGTGCAGGCAGGTATGCCGAAGCTGGTTTAGTCAAATCAATTAATCCAAATAGCTCTAGGTGTGGATTGGCCGACAGCAGGTCAGGAATTCGGCCAAAGTCTTCTAGAAATGGATATATATAATCAGTTGGCGCCGCCCCATTTACGGTAACGTGCGCAAAAGTGCGGATCACGTTAAAGATGGCAATTAGGATTGGTAGTTGAATTAGTAGCACTAAAAACGAACTAAACGGCTTAACACCTTTCTCTTTATATAGGTTCATCATGGCAATGCTGGCTGCCATGCGCTCTTCCTGGCTACCCGAACGCGCCTTCTTTTGAATACGTTGTAGCTCCGGCTGGATATCACGCATCACTTTAGTCTGGTGCAACTGTTTCTTTACTAGAGGCCATAGTGCTAGCCGCACTAGGACAGTCATGATTATAATTGCCACACCAAAGTCGCCCACGAAGTTATAGATGAAAGCCAAAAAGTTAAATATTGGCTGGGTTAAGATAGTGTCAAACAAACTCATAAGGCTATTATATCAGATTTAGCTTCGCCATTAACTGATCAATCTGCTTAGACAAATCCTCATGCGAAGCTGTTAGTATTTCAGGTGAATATATAACAGCCGCAATGTCAACGGTTGACTTAAGCTGCGGTATATATCCTCGCACAATCTCATAGACTCGACGCCTAGCGCGATTTCGCAACACAGCATCATGTAGCACCTTCTTACTGACAATTATAGCAACACGTGAATATTTACGTCTGGCGTTATGGACATATTTAATCGACAATAGCCGTCCTCTGGCCATTTCACCATTCTTAAAAACATACTTCAGACTAGCATGCCCATGAAATCGGTTTTGTTTCTTAATCATTACTCTATTATACTCTATAAAATTAACTGCTTAAAAAATATAGCGAGATCTACTCTCGCTATATTTTCACCTCTGACATCATATTAGATGGCTACTTTAGCGCGCTGCTTATTGCGACGACGCTTTAGAACAATCTGGCCGGCTTTCGTTGACATACGGGCACGGAAGCCATGCACACGTGCATGATGCCTCTTCTTCGGTTGGTATGTTCTCTTTGGCATATCGTTAGATATTGTATCATAATATGCCAAAGTTTCAAGATATTGCGCCACCTACCCCCGTTTCCACATGTTGTCGACAGTTTTCCACAGTTTCTACGGTGTATAAAGTACATGTGGAAAACTATATTTATCCACAGTTTCTAAAAGCATCACGGTACAGCTTGTGGAAAACTCCGCTTTTGTGCTACTATTTACATTAATGAATGAGGTAAGTGAGGGAACAGGTTCACAGAAGAATATTGATGGTTTCTGCCATGAACTATGGAATAAAGTACTAACCAATGTGCAGATCGAGAGTCTGGTATCCGACGGTAACTTTACCATGTGGTGGAAGGATCCCAACTCCATCAGTCTAGCTAGTATTGATGGTGATACATACAATTTCGAAGTCAAAAACTTCATGGTCAAGAGCCAGTTCCAATCAAAGTTCCATGACTTATTAATTAGACAATTAAAGTTAGCTAATCCAGCTATTTCCGAGCCAAAGCTACAATTCAACACCCACAAAGGCAAGCCTAAGCGTACCATTAGCGAGGAAGATGACGTGGTAATCATTGATGAGCCAGCTACCACGTCCAAATCGTCCGATAGTGCCAGTTCATTTAAATCGGGCAAGTTTTCTACTCACCTAAACCCCCGCTACACCTTTGACACTTTTATCGTAGGGCGCTGCAATGACCTAGCTTATGCTACCGCTCAGGCTGCCGCCAAAAATCCCGGACAACGTTATAACCCGGTATTTATTTACGGTGGAGTAGGACTTGGCAAGACTCACCTAATTCAAGCAATTGGCAACGGCATCTTAGCTGCCGACCATACTAAGAAAGTTTTATACGTTACCACCGAAGAATTTGTTAATGACTTCGTCGAACATCTACGCAAAAAGACGCCTGAGGAGTTCACTAAAAAATACCGCGCTCTCGATGCACTGATTGTAGACGACATTCAATTCATCGCCGGCAAGAAGGCCAATCAGGAAGCATTCTTCAATACCTTCAACGCTCTGCAGCAAGCCAACAAGCAAATCGTCCTTAGCTCTGATCGGCCGCCCGCTGAAATCCCCACTCTGGACGATCGCATGCGCAGTCGTTTCCAGATGGGCATGACAATCGACGTTAGCTTACCTGATTATGAGACTCGCGTCGCCATTATTGAGACCAAAGCTGCTATGAATAGCACGGTAGAACTACCACACGAGACTGCAGAATACATCGCCAACGAAGTCCGTACTAATGTACGCGAGCTAGAAGGCGCGCTCAACCAAGTCATGGCCTACGCTGAAATGCAGAATGTTGTACCAACCGTCGAATTTGCTTCACAGATTTTAGCCAGCGCTAGGCCCAGTCAAACCAAGCATCTATCCGCCCGCCAAGTTATCGAAAAAACAGCTAAGCATTTTGGCATCAAAGTCACCGAGATAAAATCGGCTAGCCGTAGCGCCAATATTATTCTGCCTCGACAAATAGCCATGTACTTGCTACGTACTGAACTACATCTCAGCTACCCTCAAATAGCACGCGAATTAGGTCGCGGCGACCATACTACCGCTATGCATGCCATTAAAAAGATTGAGGGAAAGATTAAACTAGACGCCGTAATTCGCGACGAAGTATCATCGGTCAAAGGAGATCTTTATGCCTAGCACCCCTGTTATACCTTTTGCACCTGTGCAAAAAATGTGCATAAACTGTGCCTACTGGGTGGTAAAAAATGTGCAGAGTTTTGTGTCATTGTGGGTAAATCCGCAATCGAATTCTATGATGTGTGTAAAGCCACTAAAAACCACACAAGCATCGCACAACTTCGGCCACAGCTCGTCCACAACACCTTGCACCAGTCTACTCCATAAATTAACTAAGCTTTCCACAGTTTCCACAGGGCTTATTATTACTATGATTATTTATATAATAAAGGAGGATTTATGAAGCTAACTGTTCCACAGAATGAATTATCTAAAGCTTTAGGTACCGTTACACGTATCGCAACAGCTCAACCAGGTAAACCAATACTGGCTAATGTATTACTACGCACCGATGATGCTAAGCTGATTGTAGCGGCTACTAATTTGGAAGTAGTTATAGTAGATACGATTGGTGCTAAGGTTGAAGAACAAGGCGCCATTACCGTACCAGCTAAGCTGCTGGCTGAGTTTGTTAACAATCTGCCTAAGACTAATGTTAATATCGAAACTGATGATAGCAAGATCAAGATTACGGCGGGTGGATATAAATCAACCATTAATTCGCAAAAGGCCGACGATTATCCGGCGATCCCTGACTCCACTGAAGAAGGCGAGTTTACTATTGCGAGCGATCTACTAAAATCGGCCATTTCGGAAACAGTTCTGGTGACCAGTACGGATACTACCCGGCCGATTTTAACGGGTGTATATTTTCATACCATTGATGGTAATCTATATCTAGCAGCTACTGATGGCTATCGTCTGGCGGAACGTAAGGTTGCGGCAGTTGAAGGTGATATTAATATGATTGTTCCCGCCGATGCCCTACAAGATGCCATGCGCGTGGCTTCGAGCGTAAAAGAGGTGACTGTGCGGTACAGTGACGACCAGATTAGCTTTATCGCAGAAGACGCGCGAGTAACATCTAGGTTAATCGATGGCAAGTTCATTTCTTATCGTCAATTAATACCAACTGATACGACGTTTAAGATTGTGGCGAATCGCGACGAGTTCATTCGCATAGTTAAGGTCGCAGAATTATTTGCACGCGAGTCGGCAGGTACGATTGTAATCGAAGGCAAGGCTGGTGCAAATGAGCTGTCGGTACGTTCGATAACTTCCCAGCTAGGTGATAATGTGTCTAATATTGGAGCTGAGGTTCAAGGCGGCGATTCTACAGTAAGTGTTAACTCAAAGTATCTGATGGATGCCCTTAATTGCATCAGAGGTGAGAAAGTTACTATGCAATTCAGTGGAAAAATGTCCCCTGTTCTACTGACTGGCGAAAGTGACAACTATAAACACATTGTAATGCCCGTTAAATCGTAATGATTGAGCATCTAGAACTGCACAATTTCCGTTCGCATCGAGAGCTTAAGGTAGACTTTCGGCCTGGTATGAATATTATTACGGGTCCTAATGGGTGTGGCAAGACAACTATTCTAGAGGCTATTTATATAGCGTTAGTGGGAAAAAGTTGGCGTTCAAACTTCGAAGAGATTACCCACCGCCCTGTTACAGATGTGGAAAACTGGTGGAAAATTGACCTTACTGTCAATAACGAGCACCGCACGGTCAAATACATACATGGGCAAAAGGAATTTATATTAGTAGATAAGTCCTTTAAACGTTTGTCGGCGCAGCGAAAAGTGCCAGTCATTTTATTCGAGCCAAATGATATGCAGCTACTATATGGATCGCCCAAACGACGTCGGGATTTTTTAGATCGCATGATAGCGGTTGTTGCGCCTGAGCACCAAGCCGATGTAAATAAGTTTGAACGCGTGCTAAAACAGCGCAATAACTTAATAAAACAGGAGTTTGTAAGCAGTGACGAGCTATTAATATGGGACATACAATTCGCCGAGCTATCTAGTCGAATATCAGAGCGACGGCGCAAGTTTGTGACTAAGCTAAATCAGACACTAAATGCTAAATATTGCGAGATTGCGAGCATGGACGATAAGGTTAAGCTACGCTTCGAAAGCAGTGCCCCGGCGACACAGACTGACATCCTCAAAATACTACAGTCTTCTAGAGATACGGTTACACCAATTGGCGCGCAGAAGGATGACTTTAAATTTATTTTTAACAGTAAGGACTCTAGACTCAATGCGTCGCGCGGCGAGAATCGTACCACTTTGTTCGCTTTGCTAGCGGTGATAGTTGATTTGGTGCGCAATAGCCTGGGCAAGGCATACGTTTTACTAGACGATGTCGATTCAGAACTGGACGAGGTACATCGGCACAACTTATATACAACTAGTAGCTTTAGAGTAGACACTATTGCTACCACTCTGTCGTATAACGGCAGTGAGTGCAACCATATCCAGCTTAAGTAAGCTGACGCAAGGCGGTGATAATGTCGCCTCTCGCCGCGCGGTATGCTGGATATACTCCAGCTATTACACCGATAGCAACTGGTAGTAAGAACCCAATTAGAATGGCCAACCAACTAAAGGCTAGACTAAATGACATTAGGAAGGTTACAACAAAGGCTACGATATAGGCTACTACTAGCCCAGTAATACCACCACGCAAAGATATAATTAGCGATTCGGCCAAGAATTGATTTAGTATGTTACGAGTTGTAGCGCCAACGGCCTTTCGAATGCCGATTTCGCGTCGACGCTCAGTTACCGTCACTAGCATAACGTTGGCAATGGCTATGATACTAATTAGTAGAATAACGCCAGCAAATGTTAGGGCTACTAGACTTACCGTGGATATGGAATGCGATAGCTGCTTGGACAGATCAGCGGTAGTGGTAATTCGATACTCTCCGCTATCGGCGTGATGATGGCCAAGGGCGGTTGCCACAACCTTTCGCGTTTTCTCTACATCATCTGATCCAGTGGCGATGATTTGGCTAATCTGGCTAGACTTGGTGATCTCTTGGCCGTTACTTAGCGAGATAAAGGCGGATTGGTTGATGTCGTAGCCCATTATGGGTATAGGCTGGTGGACCTTGTCTACGATGCCTACAACCGTGAACTTTCGCCCTCTTATGGTTACCACTTCATTTTGAGGCGACTCAGTACCAATCAATTGGTGGGCCAAATCGTAGCCTAGGATTACCCAATTCTTATCGCTGTCCTCGGCGCTAAACCAGCTACCGCTCCGCATCTTTAGATTTAGAGTTTTATAGTAATTGGTACTAGTAGCAACTACGTTAACGTCGTCAAATGTGCGATCGTCAATCCTAGTGTCGCTGTTGATTAATAGTGAACTGCTAAGATTAAGATCTTCGTCGGCTTCGCTAACTGCTTCAATGTCTTTGTTGCTCAGGGTACTAGCTGGCTTATGAATAAGGCTGCTGCCATCACCATTGTTACCACTAGCGATAACCGATTGACTAGGCAAGTCACTAAGCTGTTGGTTTAGGCTGGCTTTCGCGCTATCACCGATAATTAGAATTAGCGACACCAAAAAGACACCTAACATAACTCCACTGGCGGCTAGTAGTGAGCGAGCCTTATGTTGCTTTAAACTATCATAGGCTAAATGAACAGACAATAGCATTATTTCGTCCTCCTAATACGACGCTTATATCGGCGGTTCTTCTCCCTACGATGAGTGGAAATAGTACGCTTGGTAATCTTAAAGGCGGCGGTTTCAGTAAGCTCTTCGTCACGATCAATCTTGCCATCTTTCATATTAATGACGCGACTGGCGTACTTCAGTAGATCAGGATTGTGGGTAACCATTAAAATAGTGTTACCGGCTCGGTGTAGCCTGGTTAGCTCCTGCATAATAATGTCGCTATTTCTAGAATCTAGGTTTCCAGTGGGCTCGTCGGCTAGAATGATCTGGGGCGAATTAATAAGTGCACGGGCAATGGCAACGCGTTGCATTTGACCGCCTGACAATTGGTTGGGCATATAGTACTCACGCAGAGCCAAACCAAAAGTTTTTAGAAGCTCACTAGCCCGCTCTAAGTTTTTATAGCTCCAGCCTCGGCGATAATATAGTGGTAGAACCACGTTTTCTAGAACGGTTAAATCCGAAACTAGATTGAAGTTCTGGAATATGAAACCGATTTTGCTGTTACGAATACGAGCCTTATGATTGCTACTAAACTTTTCAATGTTGCGCCCACTAAACATATATTCGCCCGAATCAGGTTGCTCTAGTAACCCTAGTACATTTAGCAGTGTAGTTTTGCCGCACCCTGACGGGCCCATAATGGCGACAAATTCGCCACGCTGAACCTCCAGGTCAACATTGTCGAGGGCATGAGTAGCTTGATCGTCTAGACCAAAGACCTTAGTGATGTGGCTAAGTGAAATTATGGGTGTTGGATCATTACTGGATGCAAAGAATATCCCCTTTCCTACTAGCGGATTACCTTTAGTGCCACGAAAATTAGCTTTTGTTTTTACCTCACCGTTCATTACTATATATCATAACTTGCTTTGGCCTGGTTTGCAATTGCTTATGCTATAATGTGTACGTATGGCTGAGCATAAAGTGCCTCAGGATGTCGAAGCGGATGATAAGCTAATTGGGCCATTCAGCTTTCGGCAGTTTATATATCTAATGATAGCCTTTGGTGGGTGTGTTGCAGGCTTCTTCTTAAGTCAAGCTAGTCCAGTTCTAGCGATCATACCAGCGCCAGTGGTGTTGCTTTTTGGTGCCTTGGCGCTACCTCTACGTAAGGATCAGCCGATGGAAGTATATTTAGCGGCACTAGTTAAATATTATTTTGGCGGATCGCGTACGCGCATTTGGGTGGCGGATGGCGAAGAGCCAAACGTCACTATCAGTGCACCAGAGACGATTGACAGCCCTAAGACCAAAGACTTGGCGGCCGATGAAGTGTCGCGTCGATTGTCCTATTTGGCGAATTTGACGGATACTCAAGGCTGGTCAACTAGAGGCCTTAGCGCTAATGCCAATCAGACTAATTTGAATGATGATTACGCTGACGCTGCTCAAGACGCCTATGATGTTATGGACGATAGCAATAATGTCCAGGTGGATAATATGCTAACTAAGTCGGCACAAGAAACGCGCAACAGAGCAATGGCGCAACTGCAAGCCGCTAGTCCGGCGGCCATGCCCACTCCAATGCCCCAGGCGCCTAATTATGCCACTCAGTCGCTGCAGTCGGCTCCTCTGCCAAATTATACGTATCAAAATGCCTCCACGCCGCAAACGCTTTCGCCGTCTTACGGCTACGACTACACTCAACCCATAGCAGCTAATGGTTACGCCGCGTCACCTCAGATGTATACTACACCTACTACTAATTCGTCGTTGTCGCCTGCTTCATCTGATAGTAGCGACAATGTGATTACCAACGAACTCCTGCAAAAAGTAGCGATGCATCACGACGATATGCCGATTGATCGTAATCATAGGGTAATTGATCCTAACGGCAATGCTCAGGCTAGTCTAGCCGGGGAGGCTCCGTCTGTATTTTCAACAGCAACCAATACGGCACCAGCAGAGCCAGTAGTAGATGAACCGATTCCGGTAGCCTATAACAAGGAAGATAACGCTAACGATTTAGAATCTGTTATAATGGATACAGAAAAGGATAAGCCTAAAGAACAGGCTATCAGCGCCTCGGACGGAAGCTTTATCGATATTAAATTTCACTAAGGATAAATAGAGAATGCAGCCTAATATACCATCAGCAGCCAATCAGCCAGCGGGAATGCCCTATCCTGGTCAGCCTCAGGCTACGCAGAATACGGCACCACAACAGGTCACACACCGGAATCCCAATTCAACTCAAAATGCCCTGCGCTTTTCCGAGCTTAGGGATAACATGGTTATTATGGCAGATGGCGATTTTCGTGCGGTAGTAGCGGCACAGTCAATTAACTTTGATCTAATGAGCGCTCGTGAACGTGATGGTATTGAATTGAGCTATCAGGATTTCTTAAATTCACTTACCTTCCCTATTCAGATTTATATTAAATCAGAGAAAGTAGATATCGGTCCTTATTTGAATAAGCTGCAGAAGTTACGTCTAAACCAAGATAACATGTTATTGGGTGTCCTTATGGATGACTACATTGCCTTTATTAACGCTTTGGCGCAAGAGGCTAACATCATGGACAAGAGCTTCTTTGTGGTTGTCCCGTATATGATTGGTGAAGAGCGTATGAAGACGGGTGATAGCTCTAGCGAGAAAGGTGTTCTAACGTCACTATTTGCGAATTCTGGCAGAACACAGAATAAAATTAAGGTTCCAGCCGAACAGTATCGGCGCGCCAAGGATGAAATTAATAACCGAGTTAATGCGGTGATTGATGGTCTTAGTCAGGCAGGTATACGTTCGGTGCGCTTGAACACTAAAGAGCTAGGTGAGCTCTATTACAATATCTACAATCCAGATACGGCGATTCGGCAGCCCATTGGCGACTTTAAGAATTATACTCATCTGATGGTTACTAAGGGGCAAGGTCAAGCATCAGTTAAACCATTAGGAGAAATGTGGTAATGGCTCGGAAGAATAAGCAGAAGGAAGAACAGACGCAGCTAGCGCAGCAGCAAGCGCGTGAAGCGGCTGATGTTGCGGATATCTACCATAAGGGCGTGGTCACCATGCGTGACCTGGTTGCACCTGCTAGCCTAGAATTTAAGGGTAACTATTTCATGCTGGGTACGCGCTACTGTCGTACGCTGTATGTCTATGGCTATCCACGATCGGTTTATACTGGATGGCTATCCTCGGTGATCAACCTGGATGAAGTGATTGACATTTCAATGTATATTTACCCAGTGGATTCGCAGGTGGTGATGAATAACCTGCAGCGTAAAGTGACTCAGCTGGAGGCTTCTATGGAGGTTAATGCTGAACATGGTAAGATTCGTGATCCGGGCCTAGAGGCGGCTTACCAGGACGCTGAAGAGCTGCGCGATAAGCTTCAAGTGGGCTCAGAGAAATTCTTTCGTTTCGGTTTGTATATAACACTGTCAGCTGGTAGCGAAGATGAGCTGAAATTTGTTACTCATAAGGTTGAGACAGTCTTGGGTCAGCAAATGGTGCTAACTAAGCCTGCCTCGGCTCAGCAAGAACAAGGCATGAACTCGACCATTCCGCAATTTAGCGATGAGCTAAAAATTCGCCGTAATATGGATACGGGCGCGCTTTCTACTACCTTCCCCTTCACCTCGGCTGACCTCACACAGGACGATGGAATATTGTACGGTATCAACCTACATAATAACGGCCTAGTGATCTTTGACCGCTATAGTCTAGAGAACGCCAACATGGTGGTGTTTGCTAAGTCTGGTGCTGGTAAGTCGTTTACGGTAAAGCTAGAGGCCTTACGCTCCATGATGATGGGTGCAGATATCTTGATTATCGATCCAGAAAACGAGTACCAGAAGCTTTGTGACGCCGTGGGTGGCTCTTATATTCGCTTGAGCCTAAACAGTGATACGCGTATCAACCCGTTCGATTTGCCGCGCGTGGTAGATAGTGACGATGGCCAGGACACCGATGCTCTAAGAGCTAACCTCATTACCTTGCACGGGTTACTGCGCCAGATGTTAGGTGCCTCGCAAGTAGCAGCCGATGGCACGACAGTAAACATTCTATCGCCATCCGAAGAGGCCGACCTGGACCAAGCGCTAATTGATACGTACGCTCGCGTAGGGATTACTTCGGACCCGTTAACCCACAACTCTACCCCACCAGTTATGTCGGATCTATATGATACGCTGGCGCATATGGGCGGCAGTGGACCGTCGCTAGCGCAGCGTTTAAGACAGTATACTACTGGTACTTTTGCGGGTATTTTTTCACAACAGTCTAATGTCAAGATCGATAACCACATGGTAGTATTTAACATTCGTGACCTAGAGGACGAGCTGCGTCCGGTAGCCATGTACATCGTATTGAACCATATATGGAATAAGGTGCGCACTGACCAGCGCAAGCGCATGTTAATCGTGGATGAGGCGTGGCAGCTGATGAAATATCCCGATAGCGCAAACTTCATGTTTAGTCTAGCTAAACGAGCTCGTAAGTATTATCTAGGCCTAACTACGATTACCCAGGACGTGGAAGACTTTATCTCATCGCCGATGGGCCGAGCCATTGTGGCTAACAGTTCAATTCAGTTGCTGCTCAAGCAATCACCATCGGCCGTGGATGTCTTGGGCCAAGTATTTAAGCTAACCGAAGAGGAGCTAAAACGTCTATCGAACTTCCCGGTAGGGCAAGGACTGTTCTTTGCGGGTCAGAATCACGTTTTGATTCAGATTATTGCATCAGAAACCGAGCAATCGTTAATAACCACTAATCCACAAGCACAACAAAAAGGAATCTAATGCAACATTATCGTCGTTTTGTTACCGTATTTTCGCCCAACTCTACTCGGGCGGACAAGTATATTAAGATTCGACCACAGCTAATTGATTTAGCGCACGACGCTAAGGCGGATTATACTGAAGTGCGCCTAGAGGATACGCCCTACTATGACGCTAGGCGTCTAATCGGCAACGAGCTAAAGGACGGCGATCTCTTGATTGCTTGCGGCGGTGATGGCACGGCGCAAGTTGCCTTTGACGCACTTTACTGCTCTAAAAAAGACGCAACCTATGCCACGATTCCACTGGGCAACGGTAACGACACGGCACGGGCGCTATATGGCAATAAGCGTAGTCCGAATGTAATCTTAATGGCGGACGAGTGTGACTTTAGCCCGCTCAATATCTATATCAACGGTCGTCGACAATTCTCGCTATGCAGCTATATTACCTTTGGCGCTACAACTATTCTGGTGGATTATTTGAATGATGTTGATTCGCGACGACGACGTAAATATCTTAGGGTGCTCTCCCCTGCTATGTCGGTGCCGATTGCTCGTCTAGGCGACATATCGAAGGCCATTAACCAGATGAATTTTCCGGATTTTATGCGTGACGATCAACTGATGCGTGACGATTCAATCGGCTTTTTCTTGATTAGCGCAGCGCATGACATCTTGCGCTTGCCACATAGCTATCTACATGCTAGTTCGGACTTCTACTTTCACCATGCGGTAACTGGTGATAAGAGTTTGGCGCAGAAGGTAGTGATGGCGGGCTTATGGACCTTGAAGTTTCCAGGCGAGGCTAGCTCGATTGAAGAACTCACACTCGAGCGTCCATCGGCTATCACTGCTAACGTGGCGGGCGATAACATCCCATTGGATGGTGTACGACAGATATCGGCTTTGCGCTCACAACGCACCGTTAAAATTCTAGCGCTTAAATAATCTAGCCTGCTATTTCCTCCGATATATCACGAAATTGTCGTCACTATATATTTTCTTATATCTATTGTTATGGGCTAATTGTAAATCAATCGGCGAATCTTTATCTACCAGGGCATGCGTAATCTTATACTTCTTAAAAATATCCTCATAATAAGTGTGGGTAAGTGTGTTTAGATAGTGCTCGTCCATAAAGACGTCTTTATTCTTGTCACCATGAAATTTTGGATCGTAAACATCAGCGCGCGAATCGATGAATACGGGGATGTCATTATATAATAGATAACTGCCGATAAAATAAGGGTTATAGAAACGAGCTTTCTTAAGGTCAATGTGGGACTTGATGAATTTGGCAGCCTCAACAGGATAAGTGTCTTTGCTAATCATCTTAGACTCTAGCTTAGGTGCTAGCACCACCAATGCCATTGTGCAGATAGCGGCGCTAGCGGCAGCTAGCCCGGCGGTCAGCAAAGCAAAACGTTTAGCTATTTGGCGACCGTTGGCATTCTTGCTTTGCAGTAGCTCGGCTAAATATTTGGTGGCAGGAATGGTACCAATTAGTGCTAATAGTGCAATATGCCGATTAGAGCTAAGTGCCATTAGGAATAATCCACCGACCATCAGGCAGTCGCTTAAACGAATCTTCTGTCTAGTGAATATTAATATTAGTATTGATAATATAATGGTAACAGTAAATAATGTGGTGGCAGCTAGCACGGTGGGCTGATGTTCCGCAATATAGGACATGGTAGTGCCTAAAGCTGATTTGATGGCGTAAGTGTAAGGAGTGAGGCCAATTGGCGTAGCTAGGCCAGCTATCAGCGCTAGTACCACTATTAATAGTAGCCACTTGGTGCGAGGCTGTTGAGAGATTACTAGACGGCCTAAAATGGTTGTGGTCTCAACCTGCCGGCGCCTACAAATGAAGTTCCCCGCCAAACCAGCTGCAATGTACGGCATAAATAAAATG
Organism: Candidatus Saccharibacteria bacterium UBA1103; assembly: GCA_002313515.1. Lineage (GTDB taxonomy): Bacteria > Patescibacteriota > Saccharimonadia > Saccharimonadales > Saccharimonadaceae > Nanoperiomorbus. Next base: position 21,637 of record DCBQ01000011.1, read on the forward strand.
AAATAGAATGGATAAACAGCAGCGTGTACATTAGCAATAATAGCCGGTATTATAACTAGTCCGATCGCATAGCGTTTATGACCAGTAGATAGAAATCGTTCAATAAAGTAGACAGCTAGCAAAAGTAGAATGTAGCTGACTAATTGGGCACGCGCAGTCAGAAAACCATTTAGTAGAACTAGGCTGATTAGGGTAACTATGAAAGCGGCTATTTTGTTATGGCTGAGCCTGCTGCAAACGTAATAAATTAGTAACCCTAAGGCGACAGCTAATATGCAGGTGACGAAGTAGATTCCCGCAAAGCCAAAGACATGGTAAATCGAGTAAATCGTTACATCAAATAACCAGTGCGGGTAGGTATAGGGCAAATTATGATAAGAAAATGGGTCAATGCCATCGATTCCATGTTGCATAATATGCTCGCCAACCTTGATAGTATAAAAGGTGTCATTCTGCAAGCCGATTTTAACGGACATAATGGCAACAACTGCTACTAAAATAGCTGACGTAATTAGAAAGATGCGTTGCCTTGCCTTATCCCCTATCCTCTTAAACAATTTCACTGCCTATATTTTAGCATATGGCAGTGAATGGATTGCGGGTCATTTATCCTAGTCTAATTCTTTCTTAAAGCGCTCAACTAGTGGCACTGGTGTAGGATCAACTCCATTAAGAATGCCTAGATAAATACTACTAAAGTCGCCAAGGATGGCGCCGCAGATCATCTGTTCGATAAAGCTAGTGCCTTCCAGCTCGATATTAATAGCATGTGGTCGATTACCAGATAATAGGCGCTCGCTTAAATCAAAGCGCTGGTTGACACGGCCACTATCTAAATTGGAGCGTAGGTTAATGACGGCAAACGGCTTTTCAATCGGATGTGAGGTCCAGCCGATGAACTCATTGTGGTTGAATTCAGGAAACTCGTTGCACCAAATGGTATTTTTGGCGTTCTCATTAAAAGAGGTCTTCCACTTGTAAGCCAATGGATAGAACCAGCTACTGGCGTAAGTCAGTACGGTCTTGCCTACACAGTTAAGCGCGAGTTGCTTAGCGGCATTCCGTTCAACTGGAACTACGGCGGTTAGCTTGCGAGCAAAGTTGCTGACATTATCTTGCGTGCTCGCCAACTCGCTATAAGCACCTGTTAGCAGTCTGCACTCTTCGAAAACTTTAGCGATGGCGCGTAGATGCATGAAGATACCGTAGCGTGGCTGAGAGATCTTATCTAGCTGAATATAGGGTAGATTTTCTTTCTGAGCGCGTTCCAGTAGTTTGCCGCCGCTGGTTACTATTACTACATGAGCCTGCTTTGCTAGAGCATCATCTAGCGAAGATAAAGTTTCCTCAGTATTGCCACTAACGCTGAAGATAATGGCTAGGCTATGCGAATCAACGTATTCAGGTAAAGTGTACTCACGGCTAATTTCAAAGGGAATAGCTAGGTGGTAGTCGTGACGAAGCCATCGCACAGCCATTAGACCAGCCAGGGCTGATCCTCCCATGCCGCTCAATACAGCATTCTGAGGCTTGAATGCTTTACTACTGTTGTCGTTGCGAATTCTGGCGTTAAAAGATAGCTGCTTATAAGAATCAGCTATGACACCTAGGGCGTCTTCGCGGTCACGATCGCGGATTACCGCTAAACTATCTAATTGCATTAACTCTCCTTTTGTTTATAAATACGCTTATGTTATAATTGTAGCAGATTTTAACGAAAGGGTGGATTTTATGGATCAAGGACAGAAGGTTCCGTCGCAGATTAATGATGACGAACTAACGCAAATGATTGCGGGACTAAAGAATGCGAGCAGCACGGTAGCACCTACCCCAATTAATAATACGGTGCAACAGTCAGTGGTGAATAACCCTACTCCAGCTCCGGCACCTAAAGACCTGCCGGTAATGCCGCCAGTCGCACCTGCGTCACCAGTGCAGCCATCTGCACCAGTTATACCTGAGTCTGCTAAGCCAACTGATCCTGCTAATGTAGAGTCTGCTCCGATTGAGAATATGCCGACTGTCAACAACTTAGAATCCATTAAGCGCGATGCGATTCTAGAGCTGCGCCCACTAGTAGATAAACTAAATCTGCCAGCTGAGGACAAGTTTGATGCTTTACTGCTACTGATTCGTACTACTGATGACGCTTCGCTGATCCCAGAAGCCCATCATGTAGCTATTAGTATAGCTGATGATACTCGTCGCGCTCAGGCACTACTAGACATCATCAAAGAGATTGACTTCTTCGATCATAAATAAAGTGCAGAATTAAGTCTACTCAAATGGATTTGCTGTAACCGTGTAAACTATCTCGGTTTTATAAGTACCAGCAGTATTGTTATTGCCCAGATTAATGCCATAGGCTACCTTGGTCGCGTCACCAGTGGTCTGATCTGGCCTATTTGTCGTGGACTTAATAACTACAGCATCATCAGTACTACTTGGTACCTTGGCGAATGTTGTGGTGCTAGTCGGATTAGTGTAGTCCGCTATACTACCAAAGCCCTTGTCTGTCTGGTCGGGCAACGCGTAGCCCCAGGTGTTGGTAGCTAGGGATTTCGGTGCAGCGCTATTTGATGTACTAATAGTATATTTGCTAGCCGAACTGTTAACTAGACTGCTGGACGATTTAGCTTTCATGGTTAGGCTATAGCCACGCGCACTATTGGTAGTGGCAGTTATAGTACTAGTGGTAGACAGAGCCCCCGTTGCACCTTTTTCGCTCAGGTCGGCTAGAACCTTATCTAGGCTAATATTTACCGTAGTATCCGCGACATCAGCGGTTTGCGTAATCGGGTTAACAATCGGTAAACTACCCGTCACGGTTACATAGTTTATAGCATTAGCCAATTTAGCGCCGCTAGCGGTTGAGCGAACGTTGTTAAGCGTCATGTAGAAACTTATTAGTCGATCTTTCGTAGCCTTGGCATCAACCCACATGATAGCAGTTGTATCGTCCGGCAAAGCTATACCCTGCTCAGTATCGGATAACGATATTTTATGCCAAATTTCCTTGTTGGATAGGATGCTATTCGTAGCCGATTGATCACTTAGATCAACGTTACGAACTTCTGTATCTGTCGTGTAATAGCCAGTTAGTCCACTGATATCCAGGTTAGGATCGGCTAACTTCACAGTAGTGCCAGTATACTCAACGTTTTTTGTGCCGTTTTGATCGCCATTGTACGGCAGTATGGAGAGTACAGCCATAGTTTTATCTGCGTGCGCATCATCGGGATTGTTGTAAGAAGTAAAATTGTAGGTTTGGTCATCGCCCGGTAATAAAACGGCGTTGCTCTGCGACAAATTATAACCGTAGGCACTAGTAGTTTTAGCAACAGAGAACGAGGTTGATCTACTGCGCCGATACCAATTTTGCGCATCTCCCTTCATCCAGGTATTTACGCTTATAGTGCTAGGTGTAGCTACATTACCGTTCACATTCGCATCAAATGTAAGTTCAGGCTTAGGGTCGACCGACTCGCCATAAGACTGACCAATAGTGCCGATTTTAAATTCAATTGTTGTCACTCCATTGTTGGTGGATGTATAGGTCGGTGTGATCGAACTGCCTTCATAGCGTGCCGAACCTTCTATATAGGTTAAACTACTTGGCAGTTCTATTTTCGTATAAACATTTCCCTCTTTGCCAAGTCCACCATACTTAACCGTAAAATGCTGTGTTACGCCAGGATTGGCGGATGGCGATATCGACAAATTATTTGATGCAGTAAAACGACGCTATGTCTATATATCCTTCGGAAATAGCCTGGTTTCCGTAAAAATTCGTGTCACCAGATCCCTGCCACTGATCTGTAGAAATATACATTTTCGCATGAATCCACTGCCCAATATATTGAGGGTCGGCCGTAATCCTCGTGTTAATTTGTCCGATGTCAAAGTTATTACCCGTCGACATCTTAGCAATGTAAGAGCGCACTGCATTGACCGCACCGCCATGCTGCTTAGCATAGGCTTGGGCATCCGATAAATTACCGAAAAAATTAGCTGACTTGTCACCGTACTTACCACAAGTGTCCTTGGGGCTAGGCGCAGCGGTAACATCGGTACCAATAACACCATATTCCGCTTTGGCACCCCAGCCTGCAGTAAAACCAGTTATCGATTGCTTATTTGCCGCAACTGTAGTACAGGCATATAAATTAGTGTTATAATCCGATGACACTAGATCAGTACTAGTGCGTTCATTTATACCATAGCTTACCCCCATTATAGTCGCTGCACCCGTAGTCCCCCATTTCCAAAGTCCGTAGCTAAAAACATCGTGGTTCTGTAGCGTATCGCTAGCACTTGAGCCGCCCTTCAAAGTATACTTAGTGCCACTTATTGTTGCGACTTCGGAATCAGTTGTGGATACAGTTACTTTAGTGCCGTTATCAGAAATCGCTGACATTGGAACTGAGAACTGTATTCTGCTATACATTTCACACCGGCTCGCAAGTGGCATGTCTGAATAAGTTATATCCAGATAGCTACCGTCCGAGGCTCTTTTGTAGGATATACTGCTACCACAGCCACTATAATTATAGATCCTGCTAATTTTCCAGCCAGTCGGCAATGATGATGTTTCTAGACGAACGGCCGCAGTGTCCGATAGTGACTCTCTGCCTATGGCATCACCATTGGGGATTATGTTGAGATCTAGCACAAACGAATTGTTCCATTGGGCGTTGGATGTTGGCAGCGAATAATCACCATCATTATTAGATTTTTGATAAAGCTGCAGACTATAGTTCGCCTTGCCCTTCAGCGTTACAGCGGGAATGGTGCCGGTATAGTCATTGCCGTTTATCGTGACTTTTGTTGGAGCTAACTTCTGACCATTGCCACCAAAGACATAGTCGACAATGTCCCAGCTCTGAGATTTTGGCGAGTCAGTTTTAATAACACATGTAGCTTTGTTGTTCGTATAGCTACCATTAGTCTTTTCTAGCTTACTGCCGTCTGTGCAACCAGCAGCTGATGAAACAGATGCATTCTCGATTACATTACCTTTAGGAAATTCAACAGTGACGGTTGTAGTGCCCGCAGATAAGTTTAAGACCATGTGCCATCTAGCACTATTGTTTATTAGGACGGTATTATTGCTACCGCCTTCACCGTCTAGGCCCGTACCAGCCTTAGCTAGGGTGATGCTATTGATGGTACTAGTGGAGGCGGCGGTAGCAGCCTTATTTGCTTTAGCTAGGTTAGTATTAACGAGATTAGATGAATTAA
>DCBQ01000009.1 GCA_002313515.1 Candidatus Saccharibacteria bacterium UBA1103
GATTTGTCAGGGAGCTATAACCATAGGGTCGATTGGTATTGAGAACTTTAAATTATACCATTATCTGATTTGTCAGGGAGCTATAACCCTACGAGGACGTACCAGACCTTGCGACGTATTATACCATTATCTGATTTGTCAGGGAGCTATAACTACCACATATACCATAAATTGAGTTTACGAATTATACCATTATCTGATTTGTCAGGGAGCTATAACAATAGCGACATGACCGACAAAACACGTACAATTATACCATTATCTGATTTGTCAGGGAGCTATAACCTGCAGTCAGGTTGTCGATATTGTTATGTTATTATACCATTATCTGATTTGTCAGGGAGCTATAACTGGACAGTCTTAAGACGCTCCTGCCGACCAATTATACCATTATCTGATTTGTCAGGGAGCTATAACCTACAAGTTCCCTTATATTATACTACAATATTATACCATTATCTGATTTGTCAGGGAGCTATAACGAAGGTGGCGACCGATATCACCACCGCCAAATTATACCATTATCTGATTTGTCAGGGAGCTATAACATACTGATGAGAGTTTTTACAAATCAAGTAATTATACCATTATCTGATTTGTCAGGGAGCTATAACCGGCAGTTCTTGACGTTTGCCAGGCTCATTATTATACCATTATCTGATTTGTCAGGGAGCTATAACTAAAACATACGCTTTTAAGGATTGGGCTTTATTATACCATTATCTGATTTGTCAGGGAGCTATAACGATGGGATTATGGGCAAGATTAAGAAAGTCATTATACCATTATCTGATTTGTCAGGGAGCTATAACGAAGGTGGCGACCGATATCACCACCGCCAAATTATACCATTATCTGATTTGTCAGGGAGCTATAACGATATTTTACACCACATCTAACGATGGGTGCAAAATATGGTTAGCGCTTCGCGCATTTCTACTAAATAAGACTTCTATCGCAGTATCTCCGCTAACACACTCAGCACACCTAGCGCCAACAGTGGGAATATTACTTGATACGCTAGAGTTATTGAACCCAAGGCTGCAATTACCCAGCCGATAATGTACCAAGCCTGCATGGTCTTAGTCCTATTGGACAAGCTCTTATATGGCTGAGTGAGAGAATCGCCTATTCCTGCATTAACTCGCTCACTTAGCGTCAGCACCCGTCGCGATAGCCACACTATCAATAATCCTCCAATTAGTAGGGCTACGCCGATAGCTCCCCACATTAACATATCTTCAAAATACATTTATTTACCTTGCTAATTTCTTTTATTAATCAACTTGGCCACATTATACGATACATAGACCAACGATACCACAGCTACTATGGACATTATTTGGTTATGATTGTATAATATAAATACCTTTGCCAAAGTGGTAGGGGAGTAGCTTTCATTTTTGAAGGGAGTAGTCATGCCGCAATCTTCTGGCAATACCATATCCTACACCGTCAGTCGACACCGCTGGCTAGATATCATGCGCACGGCACGTGGAGTCAAAACCAACTATTGGTTAATGCTCGGCGAAGTAGTTAGCGCAATTGTGCTAATTTCCAGCATAGCATTCATGTCCGACCACCAGGCTGACACGCTGACATATGGCAGTCTGGCAACTGTCATAATTTTTGCGCTCAGCCTAGTCGTCATGTTCTGGCTAGTCCGGTATTCCTATAATTACTATACCGGACGCTTTAATCCTGACCTAGAGGCTCTAACTTGGCCTTTGAATAGCAGCTGGAGCCATACGCTGTTCTCGTGGCAAAAGTTGGAGTTTATCGTTGGTGTATCTAAAGACCCCGACACTAGTGAACCCGTTGTTGACATCAGGTATCGTGCTCAAGGAGGCAATGACCGCTATATCGAACTAAGCCTAGTGCTCGATCGTACCTATACCATATGCGGCGAGTCCAACGACCATAGGTGGTTTTACATTGCCCAGTACTATGGTAGCTGGCATAATACCTGGCTAGGGCCATCCATTATCACCAACGGCATGATGGACGGCAAGCATGCCAAGCAGCATCAGCCTAGCGGCACCGCATTCATTTGCTTTCCGCTTAATACCGACATAGCCAAAGCTATATCCAGACGTATAAAGAACATCGTCAGCTAAGCGATCGATAAAAATTCAATCACTACACATAGCCCCGGCTACATAGCCAGGGCTATTCTAATTTCTAACGATTATATTATCGAATGCGTTATTATACGGTACAATAAAGGTATGGAGAAAGACTTATTGCGCCCCGAGCTATTCGAGGATAAAAACCCTAAGACAAAGAAATATCTAGGTAAGCTAGCACTATCCGCCCTTAATGATCTTGTTATCGCCCCGCCTACACAGGGGCGATATTTTTCATTTAATCGAGATAGATTCTCGACCAAAGCAGAACTAGACGGCAATTGGGTCAGGCAATATAAGTTTCGCCAGATGCTACTCAGGCGCGACCTATCGAGGATTGCTCTCGACGCCTGTGGCCAGGTGGTCGGCCAGCTGTTAGTTTGTCCATATACGGGCAACAAAGTGTATCTAAACGGTATAGACGCCGTCAGGACGAAGGTGGAACGCGATCATATAGTATCGCTCAGAGACGCATGGGGTAGTGGCGGTTGGGCTCTTAGCCAGGACGCGCGAGAAGAGTTCAATGTTGACCCGCTAGAAAATATTATGGTTAGCAAGGCGGCAAACAAGGACAAGGGCGCATTGACCATTGATAAGTGGCGACCACATAGGAACACTTATATGTTTGCTGTACGCCAAGTAGCTATCAAGCGAAAATACTGGTTAACGGTACAACCAGATGAAGCAAACACAATGTTTAATATCCTTAACCATGGTGATCCGTGTGCTTAATTCTATAGACAAATAAAGATAATCATTATATAATATTAAAGTCCCCTACCCATCAGGTAACAGGGAAGTATCTTCCAATTGAAAAGGAGTTTATCGTGATAAATCAAGATGATGCAGGCAGTTCCATTACGGGGATAGACAACAGTCTAACGTTTATCGTAAGACACAAGCTCTGGCGACATGTACTATGTAGTACGCATAACAAGCCCGATGACCGCTATATAAAATTACGTTCTCGTATCACACATGAGTATTTCATACTATTTCTATGTCTTTGCCTTGTGTGGCAGCTTGATTCAGAGCTTGGCGAAACAATAGTCTATTTAGCGATATTTATTGCGCTTGTGTATGATCTGTGCCAAGCACACCGCTACTATAACATATATAACATAAGCCATCATGGCGCCAATTACAGCGCGCTAGCGCAACAGTTTAAATTAAACTGGAGACATCCGCTGATATCACGACGCCCGTTAGAATTTAAGCTTAAACTAGCCGAAGACAACGATACTAAAGATCAAGTCATCAAAGTCTTCTATAAAGTTAGTGACACCGAGGAGGATTACAAATTTCTAAGAGATGTAGTACTCGACGGACGTAGTATTACTTACGGCGATACATTTGGTTGGTTCTACATAAAGCCAAGTAACAATAATACTAGCGAGAATTCATTCGTCCACTTTCCGCTCAGAACAGACAAAGCCATAAGGTTCTCAGAACGAATTAAGAGTATTCTCCAGGATACAAAACAACAGTGTTAAGCCTTCGTATAACCAAGCAATCCATTTCAATTAAACTCAATGGCCTCGAATAATTTCGGGGCCATTTTTAATTTCCATTTTAAGCATAAGACGTATAGCTATGCGTCTATTTTAATGTCGCACAATTTTTTGACACCATGGAGCAACTCTACGATTTACATGTAGGCCTTGTAATGCCGGCTGTATTGCTCTGTATAGCTTCCGCGTATGGGTCGGCATCAAGGAGAATAGCCTTGCAATGTCAGCTGTATTATTCTGCATTGCTCTACGATTATACAATAGGATTATATGCCTATCTACAGGAGGGCTGACTAAGCAGGGGACTTTGAGTGAGATTCATGACATTAGAACAAGCATACAATCAAATAACCAGCAAAATACAGCAGCAATAAGTAGCATGACACTTCACATCACACTTTAGAGCTTATCAACATTCATAGTAAAGTCGCCATTTCAGAAAAGAAACCTATATGGATATAGGAAGGAAGAGAGTTGGATAGGGTTACAGTCGTAACGTCGCACAATATATCTTTTACGAACCCTAAGGAGTTTTAACAGATGAGACGCTCAAAAATGGCTGATTTTGAGCCTGGCTACTTAAGCGTCCATATTTAACGCAAAAAAATAATTAAAAATATTTTCGGGGCAGACCCATAAGGTCTAATGCTGCCTTATGCATAATTAGCTACAATTTAATTTTAATTATTTTTAGCCATCCCCCGAAAATTCCCAAAAATCACTAATTAATTATAATTTAGACACTTAACCCATCTAATGTCGACTTATTAACCACGATACCTTACAGCCGACCGTTGCGCAGCTATGTTCAGATATCCCGAGAACTTATCCACAAAAAAGCAATCATATTTAGTAGCCGCCGTTGCTGAATTTGCAATATTTAATATTTATGTTATTATATTATTTTATTTATTTCACGCCCCTACCACCTTGACGTCACGGCTTCAACCTGAATATTTGACTTTTTGCAATTTTATTATGTAATATACTATCAAACACCCTTGCCACCCCTGCTACACTCCTAATACTCATAATCTATCAGATGCATATAGCATATATACCTAAGGCAAAAATTAAAAGCTGCCTCATAATGAGGCAGCTGATTATAGGTTACGGGATAATTATCTGGTAAATAGCACTCATTTTATAATCAGGTCGGACATACCAAAATCAGCGTAATTAGGCTGGTTTGGGCTATCGTCACTGGCTTGGCTAGAGCGCTTCTTGTCCATGTAAGAAGGCACAAAAACTTTAGAGGTACTTTTTTTAGGTGGATGAACTATAGTCTCCCCATCCCTCGGAAAGTAGTATGTACTCTGTACCGGATTAAGATAGCCACATATCATTTTGTAATGATAGAAGCAATAATTTCCCCTAACCTTATCGTCACGGCCCCACATTGCGAGGCTTATACAGCGCTCTCCCTCTGGTTTATTTATGCCACCATAAAGGAAGGCATCGCATTGCTTACTCATCAGAAGACCTCCTTAACTGATGACTAGAAATTTAGATCAGAAAGTGTAAGCCTAACAATAATTATCCTATTAAAAGGGCTCAAATATTACAGACACCACCTCTGAATAATTGCACTCATATAATACTATAATATACGTAAAATTGTCAATGTTTATAAAGCTGGACAAAAGTTTAGGGCGACTACGTTCAGTAGTCGCCCTGGAATCAGCTAGGGAGCCGATTATTTTTGCGCTGCTAATAGCTGCGCGAGTTCGTCGTTAGTAAAAACGTTCTGAGGTCAGACGGTACCCTGAAGGTACTGAGATCTTCACCATTAAGACCAATCCCCGCACTACTGTTCGTGAAATGAGGATTAGAGCCCCACTGATTCAGGTCGCCCAATCCAGGCTTAACATGATCAGCTCGACGCTGGTTACATTTCATGACGGACATGCCATCGAATGGTAGTTTGCGAATCGTCAGGCTCTTAGACATAGATGGCACACCCATAAACTGCTTGTAGCAGGAATAGCACAGATAGTGCCTCTTGCCATCACCCAAAACGACAGCTTTATATGCTGAAACGTGGTTATGCCCAGTATCACCAGCAATCACTGCTTCACAACGGGCCATTATTCACTTATCCTTTCTAATGACAAAACCTTTATATAGTTAAGTTGTTTCGACTCAGGCTAAGCAGTATTCAGCGTACTCGCCGATACCTGTTGCCGAATTCGTGCATTTGCTGGTGTATTCGTTGTAGCTGAGAATCGCTTTGCACATTGACATAATTAATCATTGCTCCTTAAGCTAGATTTGGAATGTTCAACCAATTACGTTTGGCATATAGCCTTACACAACTGGCACTGAAATTATACTATCATGTTTAGCTATTAATGTCAAGTTGCTCATGCTTGCGTGTCTGGTGGCAATCTATCATAATATAAATAGATGAAATTAACCGAAAAAGACGTCGTTAGCAATAATCTATTACGCGAACGCGAATTACCCGTGACCGATAAGCGCGCTCTCGGGCAGTTTGCCCTATCAGTACTTGATACCGATTTGCAAACCCTCAGTAATGATTTTCCCAATATGCAGCTACTTCTACCAGAAGGCCGCAATGCTCGCGATATGTTCTATGACTTTTATGTGCCGCGCAGCAAATCTGTGCCTGCCCGTCAGATGCTTCGCCAGCGCATTCTAGAGCGCGACCTAATTGACGTCAAACATAGTCCCCGCTATTTTCCCAAGGACACTTTCGGCCGCGAGAACGACCCCAATCTCACCAATGTTAGCGGCGGACAGCTAAATAACCCCTACGATGGAAATATTTATCATCTACAGGATGTCTATAGTGTCGCCCGCATGCTAGATATTGATCACGTCGTATCGCTCAGTAATGCCTGGCAAACTGGCGCAGCACCTGATCCCAATGATTTGCGTAAAGGCGAATCATTGCGTCATGATATTGCCGTCGACCCAGACAACCTATTAGCCGTTGATCGCTATTCCAATAGCATTAAAAGCGACAAGGATATTTCATTATGGCAACCAAGCAATACCGAATTTCTAATTCAGTTTGCAGCCATACAAATCCTAATTAAGAGGCGTTATCGGTTGCGGGTTACTAAGAGCGAGCGGCACGCCTTCCGACAAGTAATAACCAATGAGCAGTCCTATCAAGTAAACCGATATTCCTCCGCCGGGCAGCACTCCATATACCCAAAGCGACCGACCGACCTGCCACACGAATATATCGTCAACGCTAAAGGCGATCACGGTAAGCTATACGCCATAGATCTGCGCGATATCAGCATGGAAGACCCACACAGCCAAGTCAATAGCCCTAGTCGCAGCACCGAGACCCTGTACATCAACAAACGTCACCGCGAGCTCAAGCACAAGGGCCAAAGAAAGAGTACCTATAATATTTAATCTGGGTAATAGCCTAACGCCAAAACGCCTTACCAGTTACGCGGCAATCGATATATGATGGCCTAATACCCTTACTGTCAACATAGCGGACCATAGCAGCAATATCCGCCGCCTGCGAAGTAGCGTTTCGCGTAATCTGCGCCTTAAATGGATAGTCACGGCCAGCCAGGTAAAATTCTACATAGCGTGCTGCTCCGCGCGGAATTACCACTCGTTGAACCTGTAGCTGCTGCTTCTGTAAAGCTGTGGCCGTTTGCCCTACAAAGCTCAAGAAATTAGATGACGCCGCCATGCCGTCCGCACCTTTGGCGCCGCTATTGTCCTCAATAGATAATGTTGGCTCAGTAAAATAGTTACGCTCGAATACTACACCAGACTCGTCAACAAAACTAGCCTTAGTTCCATTCTTCCACTGTGCCACGGGATGACGGAACTCAATACTCAAACTACTCTGCATAATACCCGAGGAACGCACTTTAATTTCCGCTACCTCTGGCGCCTGCTCTTTTACAAAAGCACTCAGTACGCTATTGCGCCGCACAAAGCTGAATCGATCGAATTTATTCTGATTATAGTATTTGTTGACAATATCAATATAGCGTTGCTGATCGGCTGTCGACAAGGCAACTCCATCACTAGTCTTCACACCAGACAAGCTACCAGTGTACTGCAGTAGTAATGCTACACCAAAGGCCACAACGCCCAGTAGTACCACTATCAATGCGACAATTCGACGGCGCAGCTGCCGCAAGTGATGTAGGCGCATACGCTCAGACTGTTCGGATTTCGCTGACTGAAATGTCGATAGTGTCGTGCCACGCCGATAGCTCGACAAGTTAAAGTTGGAATCATCCGTCTGTCGCGAGCGACCATTAGCCTGCCTTGCCCTAGCCTTGCCAAATTTAATCATAAGCTGGTTATATTATACTACAAACCAACCTTAGTACCGCACTGGCACCTGTACAGCGCTCTTCAGCTTAAAGGTCTTAACGTTGCCAGTCATCATACTATGAGCGTATGGCACTAGGAAAGTATTTGGCGTCAAGTTAATGATCTCCGATGGTGCTGCAGTCGAGTTCGAGTCATATAGATTTAGGTTAGCTGCACCACCTGAACCGAATGTGCGCCACAGATCCACATTACCATTGGCTATCAGCGATCCCCTAACAGTCAGCTGCCGGTTACACGCGCCATTGATGCCGAGCTTAGCGTTGCCCAAGCCCGCCGACCTATCAACAATACCATTATCATCACAGGTCTGTATTCTTCCGCCTGGACCATCTGATATGTATATGCCGTCTATATTAGTAACATTTGGCTTTATCAGAATATTACTCGCTCTAATCACAAGAGATGGTATATCGCTCAAGCTAGAGTAATTATTTGGGTATCTTATGTCACCTGTTATATAAGCAGTTCCACTTATCTGAATTACTGCGTCAACACCCGCTTTAAGTTGACCATAAAGGTTTATGTCCCCGTCGACCTTATATACGCCACTAGATAGAGTAGCTAGGTTGCCGTTACTTAGTGTTACCGACGAAGTAGCACTCTTGGGTGTTGACGCACCCCGTTTGGACCCGCTAAATTTGCCTAGGTTCTCACCACTGCACAAGTCTGCCGATGCAAGCGCATTGGCATAAGCCAATCTACACGCCTTCCTTCTATTGCTGCTAATGGCCGTAGTATAGCCCGTCGTACCGAAGTTCCTTATGTCTCCATTGGCTAGTAATCCATACTGCGTAAATGAGCCTCGATAGGTATTGTAAATCGTTAGATCATTCTTCATAGACGGCAGGTTAAACCCTAGGGCAACTGACGATATGCCCAAATGTCGATGCTGCATCATATTGATTTCATAATGCGATGGCATAGTACTAGTTGCCACAATGGCGCCCTCGCTATCCATGGTATACCCCGCCAAATGCCCATTAGCATCAAGGCTACGCCCACCGCCAGCAAGCCTTAGCACCCCACCTTTGGAGCTATTGCTAATCTTGTTACTAATATTGTACGATAATCGTTCATCTTTATTCCCAATGTACCCTAGCTTCTGGATATACCTATTCGAAGTTATAATCGTTTCCTCGTAAGTTCCTCCTGGCGTACCACTCATCAGCTCTGAGTCCGTAAACGCCATTTCCCAGTTGTTCAATGTAGTACCACTATTGACTGAAACCGCATGAACGTTATCAAAGATAAATCTCACTCCCATTTCCTTACCTCTGCCATGCATAGCTGGAAATGCTATATCACCACTTAATGCATATTCATTCATCATGTGCTTTCTAGCAGACACATTCTGAGACAGCTTGAATACATCCTTAGTAGCGTCGACATTTGTGTATTCCATTCGCATATTCGAAAGAATATATCCACCATTCAGCTTAAAGGCTACTGGCATACCACTACTACTCTTGAGTCTAGGATCGGCGAAACTAAATCCTTTATCTGACGACCAATCCACCCAGCAAAACGTACGAGCATCAGGTCCTGTCGCACCCGCCCCCGAAGCTTTACAATCAAGAATCTTAGTGCCCGAAGGGAGAGCATCTGGGTCTTCGTAGGTTGGCAATTGCTCATTTCCATAATTAGAGCCATTAAAGTTTCCATCGGCACGAGAATCACCACCCCTAATGTGTGCCTGCGGATGTTTAGCCACCTCTACACATTTAACGCTAGATGTCACAACAGATGGAGTGTAGTAATCTGTATATTCATCGCCATATGCACTCCAGCGATCTATTGCCAAGTAGCTGCAGATTCGATCGCCAGGCTCTACTGACCAGTAGTCACGGGCATATATCTTATCGCTAGTCACCTCCTCTTTATCGTAAGCGTTGACTGAGTCAAACGATCCGAAGGTCTTATCTATACTGCCACTTCTACAACGCTTAAGTCCTCGGTACCAGCATTGCGTCTCGCTCCAATTCTTATAGACCTTGGGACCAGACGTATCTATAGTGGAATTCTTGTCGACCACAAAGGTATAGGCCCTATAGTTAAAGCTATTCGACTTGGTTGGTCCCTTGTTGTTCGCAACTTCATAAGTAAACGATAAACTTCCGCCGGGCAGAATAACGTCGGTATCTGCGCTAACAATAGGTGTTAGACCTTGCTCCTTAACCTTGGATCCACTTGGGCATGTATTGTTCATCACACAGTTATCGTCTTTCTTCACGTCAGCACAATCCTTTTCAGTCGCCTCCGTACAGCCTCGGTACATATACGGCGCACGTACGCAGGCCTCGGGCGCCTCGCCATAGTCGATGAATTTATCATTGCGGTAGCCCGCCTTACTGCCTGTTAGCTTTTCGCATAGCACGTAGCCAACGTCATCTTGGGTTACCTTGTGTGTTGCATCGTTTTTGCCGGTTGCGCCCAGCTGAATACGATTAAAGACTTTATCGGTATACGGATAAGAGTTGGTTGGCCAGCGACCCACATTCCACTTTCCCACTGATCCAGTGGTCTTGTAGTTATCAAAGTTATAACGATACTTAACGTAGAAGTTTACTTCACTATTCGTTTCAGTCGGACCGTCTTGACTAGCATCATGCACCCATTGGATCCGCTGGTTCGGTAAGGCTATCTTGCGATTAACTGTAAAGCCACCCGTTAGGTCGCCCGTCTTAGCCCCAACACGCGACTTCGATTGTAGGCTAGTACCCCAGTCATAAGGAACGTTGACACAGTAGTCATTAGTGCTGGCGCTATTACCGCTTTGACTCGCGACGTCTGCCGTTAGCTTGAGACATAATTTCTTACCAACATCGTTCTGCGTAACCCTGTAGCTTTCGGTCTTAGTAATCCATTCAGTTGGCCATTTACCAGATTGCCAATTTTCATATTGTTTATTCACATACCCCGAGGTACTGATCTTAACGTTATTGCTAGTGATAGTCGGACCAGCCTGGCGGTACTTGAAGGTCCAAGTTACCGTGTCACCAGGCTTAGCCTTACTCTTGTCTACACCGCCTTGGAGCTCGATCTTCCAGTTCCAAGGTACGTTGACACACCTATTGCCACCCCAAGCAGTGCCATTGTCGTCATGAGACTTAGGCGTGGCTTTAGCCTCAGAGCATAGCCTTTGGCCACCGTCATCTGGCTGGACTTTATAGGATTTACTGGTACTCCAACTAGTTGGCCACTGACCGCTCTTCCACTTGTTTAGCTCCTGTGAGTCTCCCCAGCCATTAATGCTGCTATTATTGCTCTCAAGAGCTACGTCCTTATTGGTTTTGGTTGGACCATTCTGTTTATAGGAGTAGTTCCATGTAATTGTGTCGCCTGGAGCCACGTTCTGGTTATCACTCTTATTCATAGTGGTCTTTGCCGAGATAGACCAGTTCCATGGCACATAGACACACCTTGCCATAGCACGATATGGCACTAGGCTATCCCAGGCTTTTACTGATGTATACGCCGCCGAGCAGAAATTCTTTCCCACATGATCTTGTGATACAATTAAGCGCTCGTACGCCTTATGACGAGTATCATTGTCTGTCGGCATCGTGCCTTTACCCCATTTATAGAACTCGTGGTCGCCGTTACCCGATCCTCCACTCTTATATCCTTCGCTACCATTATGCCAGCTATATCCCGATACTCCCTTGCCCCAACCATTACTATGATTGGTACCAAGTGCAACATCTCGATCCGTGCTGGCAGGACCATCCTGGTCGTAGCTATGCGACCAAGTAACGGTGTCACCTGGTTGTGCAGTTGTCTTGTCTATGTACGTATATGGATATGTACTCCAAGCCATCGTATAATACACTGACATCGTTCCATACCCATCCGTGCGCGTGCCCTTGTCTGGATTTGGAATATTCCACACAACTTCAACTGTCGTCTTATACTTTAGAGAATGCCACTTATCACTCTCCAAGTTTTTAAAATTAACCTTGCCTGAATGTCTAGACAATGCATATCCGCCTGGGTTAATCTTACCAAAGCTAAAACTGCCCAGCCCTTCAAGATGACTATCGACGCCATATGTTTTTGTCTTGCTTGATATTGTACCGAATGAGCTCTTAGTGCAAACCATAGCCAACGACCAGTATTCAACATTGGCATAGTTGTTATGAGGGGGCATTGCCATTAGAACACCCCACTTCCCCGTAGTAGCGTCCTCTACCCAAACTATACTAGATATATAGGCCCAACCTCCAGGATTATTCCAATTATTACAAGTACTCTTAACAGACGACAAAGCTGTCTCGACGTTCGATTTATGCGTAGCTGCTTTGTCTACTTTCGCATAGGACACACTGCTAAATACTACAGTTAGAAAAGTAATCGACAATAAAGCGATAACGTATTTTTTCATTTAGATGTCGTCGCCTCGGTTGTTACCTGATTGTTCATAAGTATATTCTCGTTTTCAACTGACTCTTGCCCTCTTAGAAAGCTCTCAAATGAATCCATGTTTACCACATGCAATACCGAATCATCAATCCACTTGCCGTCTTCACTAATTTTTTTTAGTCTTTTATACTCTTCTCTGGTCTTATCAAAATCACCTTCCGACATGTATGTTGATGCTATCATGTACACACAGTTAACGTCACTCTCGTATTTATCTAGCCCTTTTATTTTGTCGACAATACCCGGAAGTTTAGACTGGTCATTGGAAATTGCGTTATTAAATTCATTGATAATATCTGACGAGCAAACTTTGCTATCGTCAACTTTATTGTTCTCAGCTGCTTGTTGATTACCCTTGCA
The DNA here is from genome assembly GCA_002313515.1 of Candidatus Saccharibacteria bacterium UBA1103. Taxonomy (GTDB): domain Bacteria; phylum Patescibacteriota; class Saccharimonadia; order Saccharimonadales; family Saccharimonadaceae; genus Nanoperiomorbus. The sequence continues at coordinate 12,761 of DCBQ01000009.1, forward strand.
CAAAAGGACAACAGCCACCACTATTATTAAAATAACGACCACTACAGCCCCCGCTATTAGCCAGGTTTGCAATTTCTTTGGCTTAGAAGGTTTTGACGCATTGCTTTGGTTCTTGGCTAATTCGCCACTGTCCTTAGAATCTACCCCCACTAGAGATGACAAATTAGACACTTCGTCAAACATAGCAGCAGTATCTTTTTTGCCCTCACCATTCATACTCATATTTTGCCACAACCAAGATGTGAGCGCAAGCACCTGAATTATCGCACAGCAGCGCCCAATATTAGGTCCGCCATATCCTTCAGGGCATTCGGACGGGCAAATTTGCCGAGGTTTTGCGCCATCTGTTTAGCCTTTGCGGGATCGCTCAGGATGCGATTAATTGCCTGACTTAGTAGCGCTGGCTGCTTCTCCAGCTTAAATTGGTTAATCACAATCGCCGCACCGGCTTTTTGATACACCATAGCATTTTTAGTCTGGTGGTCACCGGCTAGATAAGGCGATGGAATAATAATCGTCGGCACTTTGATAGCTGCAAGTTCCGCCATAGTAGTCGCCCCCGCCCTAGTAATCATTAAGTCACAAGCTCGCATACTGTCGGCAATCTCGGTGCTGAATTCTTGTACTTGGATATGATCGAGCTGCTCATCGGTCAGATCTAACGCCACCGAGCGGCCACGTCCACAAAGCAGCAAGATATCTGCACCTTTATCAATTAGCTTAGCGGCGTTTTGCGCCACCGCCGCATTAATTTCCGCCGCGCCCAAGCCTCCACCCATGGCCATAATTAGCGGACGCCGCACACTAAAGCCCAACTTCTTCTTCAGCGCATTGCGCTCACGGACGGACGCCGGCTCGATCTCATCGCGCACTGGAATGCCCACAAACTTAGTCTTGGACTTTGGGTAACTAGGATAATTCTCAACTGGTGCACCCGTACCAATCGCCGTCGCAAAGCGCGCCAGTACCCGGTTAGTCAACCCTGGCACAGTGTCACTATCATGAATTACTAACGGTATTTTATAGAGATGCGCTACGATACCCACGGGCAAACAGACATAGCCACCCTTACAGAACACAACGTCTGGTCGCCATACCAACAGCTTGACTAAGCTAGCAACAAAGCCACCTGCAATTTTAAACAAATCAATTAGGTTTGGTATATGAGTATGAATAATGTGGTAAGGGCTAAACCAGCGATACCACCAGGGTAAATTGGCATAACGACGTAATTTACCCGCTGGGACAATACTAACGCGAACTTCTTCTTCACCAGCACCAGCTAGTAAGTTCTTAGCCTGCTGGCCAAACTTGCGATCGCACCAAACCCGCGCCTCTACATCAGGTTCGCGCGCCTCAATCTCCTTAATGACTGCTACGATGGGCGTTATATGTCCGCCGCTGCCGCCGCCAACACATAGAATTTTCATTGCTTTCTCCACTATCTATTTTATCATCAACTCGACGATATGTCGTATAATGCGAAATCGAAAATACCACACCCAACGCAAACATTACGAACGCCATCGATGTACCACCCATCGACACTAGTGGAAGTGTAATACCAGTTAGCGGTATCATATGCGTCATGGCGCCGATATTCATTAGCACATGTGCCGCCAACCAGCCAAACACACCCGCCACTACCATACGCAAGAAATAGCTCTCGATATAGTCGAACTTGTTAATAATAGCATAGAGCAAGCCACCGAATAGCAGTATCAGCACCATTACACCAATCCACCCCATCATCTCGCCATAAATCGCAAAGATTGAGTCGTTCACTGCTTCAGGTAACCAACCAAAGGCCTGCACTGATTGACCTAGACCACGGCCAGTTAAGCCACCCGAGCCCAGTGCTACCATCGCCTGATTGATATGGTAATCAGTTTCCTCAGTGCCGCCACCAAGAAAGGTCATCACCCGCTGCATACGGTGCGGCGCCACTACGATAGCCAGCACGGCCATTGCCAACACTATTGCACCCACAATAACCAGTTTCTTCTTATCGATGCCCGAAACGAATAGCTGTAGCGACAATATGGCTGCTAGGGCAACGCCCGAACCAAGGTCCTTCTGCAGACCAGCCACGATCAGCAGGTCAATCGCCATTACGACTAAGAAGCGCCACACAGTGTCCCAGGTATCAATGCGACCGTGTGACGCCTGCGTCGCAAACAACCCCGCCATAAATAATACCGAACCTAGCTTTAATAGCTCTGCCGGCTGGAACGTACCGATGCCAATGTTGTACCAACGACATGCGCCCAATGCACACAGCGTGCCTGGCACGCCCATACGTCCCAGAATCGGCAGTGCTAGACATAAAATCACTCCCACTAAAAAGACACCAAAGCTAAACTTGCGATAAACATCCAACGGCACACGGTTCGCAAATGCAAATGCTACTAGGCTAGCTATCAACAGTATCAGCTGCTTAAGCATATAGCTACTAGATTCACTACTATCGCCCTTAGTAATAGCCGGTATGATTGAGAACAAAGTTATAAAGCCAATCACCGCCAATGCAATCATCAGGGTTGGAATCAGATAGTCTGGCCGATGCCTGCGTGGCAACTTAATTGGCTTAGTGTCCAGTTTTAGTGCCTGCCTTAGCCCCGCCAGCGCACTCTTAGCTAACGGCTTCAAATCTTTCGCCACTCGACTAGCTTGCCTAGACAAGTCAGAGCCTATCTGGCTAGCTCGCTGAGATAAGTCAGGCCCTACAGTATACGTCTGTCGATTCGACCAACCTTGACTGCTAGTCGAACGATAGCGTCGCCCACCGCGCTGTGGATTCATTATTTAATATTGCCTCCAGCCAGCGCTAGCACCAGTCCAACAAAACAGAACACCACTGCCACCAGCCATAGGCGCATAGTCACCTTAGTTTCCGGCCAGCCACTGGCCTCTAGATGATGATGAAACGGCGCCGATAGAAATACCTTCTTGCCGTGACGCAGCTTCTTGCTGGTAATCTGGATGATATCCGACATCACTTCAGCTACACAGACGATCACAATAAACGGTAGAATAAACAGCGTATCAGTTAGCATTGCCACGACCGCCAATGAGCAGCCCAGAGCAAATGATCCTACGTCGCCCATAAAGAACCGCGCTGGATAAATGTTGAACCACAGATAACTAACCAAGGCGCCCAAGATGGTTACACAGAAGCCCGCCAGACCGAACTGATGATCTAGCAGCGCAATAATAGCATAGCCCACGAAACCAATGGCCGCCAGGCCACCCGCCAGACCGTCCAGACCATCCGAAATATTCACAGCATTACCGGTTGCTACTACTGCAAAGGCGAAGATCGGAATGATCCACCAGCCCACATTCCACTCGCCCAAGAATGGCACATGAATAGAATGCATACCGAGCTTAGCATAGAAGAACCAGCCCAATATCAAGCCAATCGCAGTAATTAAGGCAAACTTGACTGGCGCTCGCATGCCAGCGATCCCCTTGCCGTGCGAGCGGATGTTCATGATGTCATCAACTAAGCCCACCAGACCAGCCAACAGTAGCGCCGCTAACGGTAGCCATGTGTTCTCTCGGCTCAAATTAAAACACAGCGTTATAACAGTGGTCGATATCACAAAAATCAGGCCGGCCATCGTCGGGATATTGCGCTTGTGTTTAGCCGCATGTAGTTTCTCGTACACCTTAGCCTCACCGCCACCCATCGCATCGTGGCGCATCTGCTTCCAGAACTTATACTTATAAGCAAAATAGGTAAACACTGGCGTTAAAACCATCGCCAACAGGAACGACCCTAGTCCTAATTCAAAAATCTTGGTTACCCAGGGAATCAGCTCTTGTAATGCTTCACTCATTATTTCGATACTCCTTCGTACTGAATCATGAAATTGCTCATGGTGTCGAATATCGGCTGAGCCGCCGCCGAGCCGGAATATCCGCCATTATGGGCATCATCTACACGTACCATTATTGCATACTTTGGTGTTTTCGTCTTGTCTGCGCCAAAACCAATGTAAGTACCAGTGGTCAACGTGTCCGAATAAGCCCCCGTGTTCGGGTCGATTTTCTGCGCCGTACCCGATTTACCACCGACGTAGTATCCGTTATCCTTAATCTTGCCCTTAGCGCCCAAGTAGCGCGCTTGCTGTAGCATCTCCTTTAACTGTTCGCTAGCTGTTGCGTTAATAGCTTGGCTCACGACCTTCGGTTTATCCTCGGTTACCTTGCCCGAATCCTCATCGTAGGTACCTAGCACCACCGTCGGCTGGTAATATTTGCCACCGTTAATCACTGCGTTAAAGGCCGATATCACCTGGATCATCGTCAGCTGCTCACCCTGACCAAAGGTCATATTGGCATACAACACCCGCGGACCACGGTTCATGTTTGGCTTATAGATCACGCTATCCGCCTCGTTTGCCACCTCGATACCCGTCGGCGCATTAAAGCGGAAGTTATTGACCAGGTAATTATAATATTTCTGTCGCGTTGCCAAGCTAATCTCACCGCCGCCCATTTGTTGCAGTACCCACACCGCCCCAGTGTTCAACGAATATTCCAGTAGCTGCATCGGCGTCATCATCTGGCCATCAATGTTGCGCTCAACGTTGCACATCTTGGCGTCGTCGACCTGTACACAACCGGCATTATAGAAGGTTGAGTTTGGTGTAATGGCACCGCTATCCAGCCCTGCCCCTACTGTAAATAATTTCATCACCGAGCCCGGCTCGTAGGCATTCATAGTTACGTTATTCTGATACACATTAGCCGACTCCACCTTGCGATAATTAGCTGGATCGTAAGACGGATAGTTTGCCATCGCCAGCACTCGCCCGGTTTGCGGATCAGTAACCACCATGCTACCAGTGGTAGCCTTAGCGTTCTTTAGCCCCGCCGCCAACACTTCTTCGGCCTGCGACTGAATATTACGGTCAATGCTTAAGACAATATTCTCGCCATCCTTAGCCGGAATACTGACGTCATTAGCGCCAATAGTCAGCGGCACCTTGCGCACATCTGTCACGGTCTTCAGCAGTCCCGACGTACCCTTTAGACGCTTGTTTAAGTACTGCTCCACACCATATTGGCCTTCGCCATCAGCATTAACAAAGCCCAGCGTTTGTGCCGCCAGTGTCCCCTCAGGATACACCCTTTGCGTAGTGGCCTGTAGACCCAGACCCGCTAAGTTCTCTTTCTTAATGGTTTCCGCCTGCTTTTGATCAATCTGCTTAGCTAGCACCACATACTGGCGCTTGGTGTCCCCTAATTTGTCCAATGCGCCATCCAACAATTGACTGCCTACTACCCGCTGAACTAACGATTTTGCCTTATCTAAATCCTTAATGGCCGTAGGGTCAGCGAATAACGTATAGACCGTGCGGTTCAGTACCAGTGGCGCCACATTACCATCAGTATCGCGTACGTAGATTTGGCCACGCGCTGGGTTAATCACCTGGCTGTCCGTCTGCATACTGTCGGCCTTAGCCATGTATTTTTTGTGGTCAATCACCTGGATACGGAAGAGCTGCAGTGAAAACACCGCTAGAATAGCAAACAGCCCCCACATCACGAACGTCGCTCTGCTTGCTTTGCTCTTCCTTTTTACCATAACCTACGAGTAAACGTGCTTACCTACTATTTAACTTTGCTAGTTAGATATTTACCTAGGGCGTTATAAGCGTCCTCCATGGCGCTACCATTTTTGCTGCCCTTCATCATGAAGCTACTCCACTTAGTCTGATACCCCAATAGCTTGCTATTAGCCAGGGTAATCGACGTGTAGTACGACGAGTCGCCTTGCATAGCCAACTCACCCGCCTTAGCTAGCAAGCTATAGCCTTCGCTAACCGACTTTAGTGCCTCGGTAGCAGTGGAGTCCTTGACCTTAACTGCGCCCATCTTAGTTGAAGCGCTATTGGCGTAGTCAATCATCTGCTGGATCTCATCCATGCTCGATGCGTTGTTGCTAAGCTCGCGCGCCTTTACAATGTCGTTATTGGCATCGGCTAGCGCCAGATAGACCGTCCGCACGTCGTTCATATATGACTTATAGTCCTTATACGATTTAGCTAGCTTGTCATATTTAGCTTTTGCTTCCTCATCCTTCTGAATCGCCTTATCATCAGATAGATTGTCTAAATCGCTGTCAAGCTCTGATAGTAGCTTGCTCATTTTATCAGCCAACTCTTTATAGGTAGCGCTATTATCACCACTTGCCGTTACCTTTGACTCTAGACTGGCGATATCATCGGAGCCAGATTCCACAGTCTTATATAACTTATTCCCGTTATCGATGGCCTCTTGGTAATCTTTTTTGCTAATGCCCATCACCATAAAGACGATAACTGCCACTGCTGCCGCTACCACAATGGAGACAATCGCCACTACTGCACCAATAATCAAGCCCTTATTTGATTTCTTTGGGGTAGCACTCGGGCTATTATACCCATTCATTGAGCCGCCACTTTGTTGTCCAAACGGATTACTCTGCGTAGGCATAGGCACGCCGCTCGTTTCATTATTAGGTTGCTGATAGTCATTATTATATTGATTACCATTCATATAGTTATATCCCCTTTCGCTACAACCATAATAACATAAACAAATTACTAAACACCAGAGCGTTAATGCTTGCATTAGGTCTAGATATCTATTAGAATAACTAACGATCTGGACAGCCGTTTAGAATAAACAGCAGAGAGCCAGCACTTCGAACAAGGAGCAATTATGAGCAGGCGTTGGACCAACCGAGGTTTTCAGGCTCACAAGGGCAGCGCATCGGGGCACAAGCCGAACAATTCATCGCAAAAGTTCCAAGACGGCCGCAAGCCCAAGCGCCAAGGTTAACTCCCACGCTAGACTCCTAGCACCTTAAGCCAATGGCGAGGACCCCGTCCTCGCCTATTTTATTCATTGCACTTTTAAGTCTTTCGCTAGCTCAATATCCTATTCCGTATAATCGGTATCCACTGGCGTAGTCATGGCGGCGGCAACATCACTACTCTTTACCGCACTGAGCGATTGCAAGCGTGCGTTTTCAACCTTTAAGTTGTCCTGTTCGGCCGCTAGCTCTGACTTCTGTTCGTTCACGTCATTCAGCTGATAGCTAAATGAACCTGTCTTAGATAGCTGAGTTACGTAAATTAAGAACATTAAACCTAGTAGTAGCAGTACCGTAACTACATTGGCCACCGGCCCTAGCTTATTGCCTGATTTGAACTGCACTAAGTTTTGATTCCTACCCCAATTTGCTACCGCCACTGCTGCACCACTTCGTCCCATTGCTCGTACCGGTGTTCTGGCCGATACAAATTGCCGTCGTGATGATACCATGTATATTCGTTGTCCTTTCTATTTTGTTCTCGCATTTTACATGTAGAATTACACCAATCAACCTACTAGTTGGTTGCCATAACCCTACACGCAAAGTTATGTTTATGTTAAGTTTTTGTTTTAATACCCCTCAGCCAAACACTAAGGAGCTAGGAACTAGCTCGTAGCAAAACGTGGATGAGCTAGTTCCCTATTCGTCATGCCAAATTAACTATTTAGCAACACGAACCTTGATGTTGTGGGTGTAACTACGACCGCTAACTTTGATTGGCATAATCACTCCTTTCTGTTATTTTTTATTTTTTCAGTACGGCTCGAAGCTTAGCGCTACGCGCACGCGGATTGGAAACATCATTAACGTCGCCCGAAATAGGCTTTTTAGTCAAATTCGTAAATGGCACATCCAAGGCGTCGGAATTATCCTTCATAAAGCCCTTGACCATACGATCCTCTAAGCTATGGAAAGAAATAATCGCCAGCCGCCCACCCTTATTTAGTAGGCGTACTAATAGCGGCAAAGTCTCACGCAGCTGCCCCAGTTCATCATTTACCGCAATGCGTAGCGCTTGAAACGCCCGCGTGGCTGGATGAACTTTGTGGTATTTGCCGTGGTCTAGCTCGCCAATGGCAATGCGAATTACTTCCGCTAAATCTAGCGTATCCGTAAAGCGTTGCCGCTTGCGACGAATCACAATGCTACGCGCCACCTTCGCACTCTCCCGACTGCTCATTTCACCGTAGTCTTCGAATATACGAATGATTTCCTTTTCTGGATAAGTGTTGACGATATCAGCCGCCGTTAAGGCCTGTGTCTGATCCATCCGCATATCCAGTGGTCCATCATGCATAAACGAAAAGCCCCGCTCTGCCCGATCCAGCTGCACCGAGCTAACGCCCAGATCAAGAAGGATCATGTCAAAGCCTTTGCCTGCCGACACCAGTTGCCTAGCCGCTGACAAATAATCGCTATGAATAAGAGTAGCTCCCTGCTCTTTCAGATCCGCTAAGTTATCAATGGCAAATTGATCGCGATCGCATAGCGTAGCGAGATTCGCCGAACCAATCCGAGCAATGACTCCCTTGGCGTGACCACCGTAACCGGCGGTTAAATCCAGGTAGCTTTCGCCTGTCTGGGGATTTAGTAACTTTATCGTATCCTCGAAAAGCACAGGAATATGGAGTTGTTGTGGTGTATTCATTTACTCTTTTGTTACGGAGGACACATATGCGACAATCAGTTTTTATTTGATTGTTTGTTTTTTGTTTAAGTGTGATTTATACTTTGCTACCGCAAGATGTGATTTTACGGCTCTAAAGCATAATGAGAGACTTATGTGTGAGGTGGATTTTGGAAGGGTGTGAATACCCTCTGTACTACGGCTCTTTAGTCCAGCAGCCATCTTCTGGCTGGTTGTCGCGTATGTGTCCTCTGTGTTAAGGTGCATTTCTATTTGATTCCTCTACCCTACTCGGATGTCAGAACCATATTCTGTTTATATTTCAAGCTACAGATTTTTGTCTTTGCATTTTCGTCAAGTTTGTATTTTATTTTAATGGGCGATTTTGCTTTTGCTTATCTGTATGCTTTATATATTAGCAGGTGCTTGGTGTATTTGTCAAAACTATTTTGGTGTAATTTTTACACATCAGGACATGTACTATATATAGCGTCAAGCCTTGGCGGTCAGACGCCAGTACTTACCCGCACGCACGGCAACGACCTCTCGATCGATACCAGCGTAATCTAGTAAATGCTGTTCAATAACGATCCGTCCCTGTTTCTTGTCCAGCGCTACCTCAGACTTACCCGTGCGAAACTTGACATTCAAGTCCGCAATCCGCTCGTCCAAGATGTCACCCGTCAAGGCAGTTTCCATCTCGTTATCCCAGACCGATTTGGCATACAGGTGTAGATACTTACCGAAGCCACGGGTAATCACTATGCCGCCAGCGAACTCATCACGCAACTCAACCGGAATGGTCAAGCGGTGCTTGTCGTCCAACTTTCGTTCAAAGTAATCCATGTCTATGTGGTACCTAACCCATCGCCATCACCGAGTAAAAATTACCCCGCTTAGGGTTGATAACTCGTTAATTTTGACGTTCGTGGTTGTTTATTTCCTTCCACTGCTTAAATTATACTACCCACTGCTACCCACAATCAAGCACATTGTGAGCGCAAATAACCCACATCCCCGCCCCGATTGATTCCGCTTGTGGAAAAGTGCGGCATCTAACAGATGAATCTAGTATAAAGCTACGTTGTTGAAATTATTATTGCCCAGCAAGTCTCCACAGGCTTATACACAGGTTTTACACAGATAACGCACCTACCGTCCCGTCCAGCTGCAAACTATACAACTTCAAAAGGCCTCCTCCTGAGGCCTTTTGATAATCTAATCTATCTTCTATTTAAACTATTTATTAGAGACCATAAACTAGCTGGCCTAGAGCATGTGCCGACGGCGCATCACTGACAGCTAGGAAATAGGCAGTGATAATAAATAGGTTCGCTATAATCGAGGTAATTAATACACTATTCTTAACGTTCTCGTTAGTCATAGCCTGCACTTCTGCTGCGTCAATTACGTTATTATTGGTTTCCGCCTCAGTCTCCTGTGACTTGCAATTCGACTTTACGGAGTTCTTGACTGCTTTGTTTGTCTTTGTCATAACATTATTAATGCTAGCACAAGCGCTTTATTATGTCAAGCCCTATCACAGCTTTTTGCACTTTTGTCTATTATGTATTTAGATATCCCAAGCACTACCACTGTTATTCCGCGCTTATCTTATATATTTGACTTAACAGCGTAGATATTGCATTGAGTTACCTCACTTTTTAGCATATGCATATCATGATATATAAATAGCCCAACAAAGCCCCGCCCTGTCAAAGCTAGGCGCTCAGCTAGGTCTCGTATGTCTATATAGATAGCTCGACTAAAGTCCCGCCCTATCAAGGGCGGGCAAGCTGGTCGCAGTAGCGACCGCTGGGTGGGTTTTATTCGCCTTTTTTGAATTAGCTAAAGAATAGTTTCATAATGGCCCGTGCTACCGCGTCAGGATCATGACGAATCAGGGAACGCTGCGCCGCCAGTGGGTCCTTCTTAGACCTATTCTGCCACACCTGATCGGCCAGTAGCTTCGCACCAATCACCTTATAGTGCGCGCCCTTTAACGCCTCCTGATCAATCGCTACCGGTAGCTCACCCGCCTTAGCGTATTTATCCAGCAGCTCCTGCGACGGCTGCTTAATGTTATAGATCACGTAATCCAGGAACTTCTCACCCGCAATGCGCTCCAGCTCGGCCGCATAATCATGTACCGCAAAGCCATCCGTCTGACCTGGTTTATTAATCAGATTAGAGATATAGACCTTCTTGGCCGGTGCCCGCATTAGCATCTTGCCCATGCCCGGAATGGCTAGGCTCGGCGCCAAGGAGCTATATAGGTTGCCCGGCGCAATCACGATCATATCTGCCGCCTGAATTGCCGCCGCGGCCGCCGGATTCAGCTGCACCCGACCATGCCCGTCGCGCTTCTCTACCGAGATACGCGGATGCTTGGTAATTAGTTTGGATTCAGTTAGCACATCCTCGCCCCGAATCACCCGCCGACCATCCTTGGCCACTAGCGTTACACTATCCAAGGTCACCGGAATTACCTCGCCGTCCACCCGTAGCACCTGCTCGGCTAGCTTTACGCCCTCGGCAAAGCTACCGGTCATCTTCTCTAGCGCCGTCAGAAACAGGTTGCCAAAGGCATGACCTGCAAAACTGCCCTCATCAAAACGGTAGTTAAACAATTCTCGCACCCGCGGGCTGGAACTCAGCGCCACCAAGCACTGTCGCACGTCGCCCGACGGTAGCACGCCGTACTCGTCCCTTAGCTGCCCGGTCGAACCACCATCATCCGCCATATTTACCAGCACCGAGATATCCCGTGCATACTTCTTTAGTCCCGACAACACCACAAACGACCCGGTGCCGCCGCCGATTACTACAATCTTAGTTCCCGCAATCTTACTCATATTAATTTATATTATACTACCCTAGCGCAAAACGCCTCCCATACGAATCAATAGCGGCGTCACAAATCGGCATTAGTAAAACACCTCCCTCTCGTAAAAGGAGGTGGGTCGCCCACATCCTCCTTGCTTTGACCTTCAATCTCCAAGATATCGCCCAGGCCAGGCCAGCTATCTATCGACAGTTTAACATTATCTAGCTCGTATAGTTTACGCCTATTTTCTGGATAGCTATTGAATGAGAGTCCGAGCTTTGGAATTCTAGTAGAGACTCCATTTCACACCATCCACGTCAAGCACTCGCCCTTCATATTCGATATCGTTCGTCATATTACCATTATTATACCAAATAGAATTACCCTCTAGCGTCAACTAGAGGGTAGAATTGTTACGACTAAGAGCAGGTTCCAGTACGAATGCTGTCGGCTGCCCGATAGGCCGCATCAGTAATTTGGTATTCGGGTGACGTGCCGCTACCTAGCCCCGACAAAACTTCAAGATCAGCCGCCAGATAACGCACTGCGTAGGCGTTAGCTACCGCTTCCGAATTGGTCGCCAAGCGCTGTACCACTGGCGGATCGGTGGCCTGACAACGCAGGTAAATGCTGCGATGCGCCAACTCGTGCCGGATGTAATCTAGATAATGCACATCGTGAATCATCTGATCGTAACCAATCCACGCCTTGTTAGCGTAAACAGTATTAACGTCATCCGGACAATAAAAAGCGATGGTCGCAGAATCAAAATCACCCAGACACAAGACATTCACGTAGTCGTCGTACCAGACAACATCTGCGCCTGCTCGTTTAGCTAGTTGCTCAGCCTTGCCTGAATAACTCCAGCTCCAGCCTGGTTGATAGCTGGCGATCGCCGTATCAATCTGATCAACCGAATTAGTCGATGTCGTCGAGCTACTATTCGAAGGTGTAGAGCCTGTTGCAGTCACCGTCGCCGATTTGGCACTGGCTGACGAACCGTCGCCACTAATCGCCTTACCGATATCACCGAACACTGCACCAGTGTTCTTAACAGCGGCAAGCAAGTTGTCGCCTACTGCTTTAGCGTGAGTCTCGATCTCACCAACACCACGCTTTTGTACCACTGGCACAATTATAAAATCCAGAATCAGCAAGAATACAAAGATTCCCACGAAAGTCTGGGCCAGCCACTTGAGCAGCCCTTTGATAAAATCAAGCATCACGGTCTCCTTAGCCGATAGAAAGGTTCAATCAGAGGTGAGAACAACTGCCACCTCAAAACTATTCATATCATAACACTTTTGCTTAAATGTGTAAAGCTACCGGAGAACTGTTCATTTATAGTAAAAACACCTTGGGAAGGTCATACTTCTATGCTGAGCTAGAGCTCAACAACCCTCGCCCGCTATTACCATCACACCCAATACGATTTTAAAGTACCAGCAATGCCAAAGGTGTAGCCAACCATAAGTAGACCACTTAAAAAGACCTAGCAATATTTCTATCACTAGGTCTATTTTAGGGAAAGGCTACAGAGCCAGGACACTATAACGAGGTAGACCAAAGCGATCGTACAAAACGTCGTCATAGTCGCGCAGCAGCTCATCAGAACTAGGCAACGACTTGACTGTACAGCCACGCACAAACCGCGACAGCACAGGGTCTACAACAAGGTTACAGTGCAGGAGCTCATCGCATAGTGATTGAATCGCTCCACCGCCAGATGCAGCATCAATAGCATACGGATCGACGATCACCAGTCCATGACCAGCATGATCGCCATTCTCGTAAACCACCGTATCGTGCAGCCTTAGTGACAAGTTTGCCTTATCCAACGCCGCACCCAGAAACAAAACGCGCTTAGTCAACCACGCCTGATTCTCGGGCTTAACATGCACCGCCGCCAAGTCATCAAACGACCAGATGCGCTTAGCTAGCGGCTTACTGCGCCACGCCACATGATCGCCGTCACTTTGACGAATTGTCGTCCGCTTATCAATATCCGTCACGATAACAGGTGTATCATGGAGGATATCAGTCAGTTCGGACAGATCCGCCAACGTAGGAGAGGTGATCGTACTGCGACGAACCGTCAGCCATACGGCGGACGTTTCTGCAAATACCACCACAGACTCCGTACGCGCAAGTGCCACCATGGTTGAACTGCGCGAAGGTTTACTATCGCTAGCTGAGCCAGAGCTTTTACTCGCGCTGCGCTGCTGATAGTTACTCCACAGCTCGTTCAAGCGTGCTGTCGCCTCTTCTGCTCTCGGATCGGACGTTCGATCAGGATGGACGTCGCGCAGTAGTCGACGATGGTAGATGTCCGCCCGCTTAGCATTATTGCCAAACAGGCTGACAGCATCCACCGCGTCCAGCACAACATTAATTGATGATGCCGCGTCCATATCACAGCCCCAAATCAGGCATGCGTTCAACAGTTGTAACACTGTCATTCGCATTGTCTGCCGGGACTACACTAGATCCCATCGCCTCATGCACAGCCGCCACCTCTTTGCCGGTAAATCCGGCTACCACCAGATCAGTCAGCAGGTCGGTTGAGGTCTGTTCAGCTGTCGCCAGCAAGGCAACAATCATTGCCGGTGCCAACGAGGCGTCATGGATTTTCATGACGTGCTGCGCACCAACTAACTGCGAATATTGTTTGTAGCTTTTTTGGCACTCAGCCTGAGTGGATCGTCCTCTGCTGTCATACATCGGGATAAGCACATAGATATTCCAATGCTCAGCCGCCGCACGGAAAACCGAGACTGCGTCCAGATTGCCCTGCGGCTGCCGGTCGCCCACGAATTTCCGCACCTGGCTAGGTGTCAAATCCAGCGCTCGCTCGTCCCCAACGATGAACAGATAGCCCTTTCGTTGACGTTTCTCCCACGAGTCGATTGACGTGTGATATGCCGCATAGTACGCCAGTAGCGTGCTAGTCTCACCGCCATTGCCACCGCCACAACGCTCGAGATACAGATTGTCCAGCTCATCGTCGATCTTGTTGTCGGACTCGAACTGGCCAAACTGCAGCGGAACGAGGTCACAGTTCGCATCGCCATATGCGGCGATTGCAATCTGCGGATCTTCGACCATGCCATGCCGGATGATGGTGCCAAAGATCTCCTTGCCTTTTTGTTGCAAAATGGCAGGATTATCGCCCATCGATCCGGTCGCGTCCATGCCGATGATAATCGGCGTAACGTTAGGCATAGCAGCGCTGTCGCGTGCCTCACGAGTCGTCGGCTTGCCGTTAGGCATAACGTTCAGTGACTCGTGTGCTTCATATATCCCGGTCTGTTCAACTTTTTTGGTATAGTCGAAAACATGGCCGGAAATAATCTTCGTACGAATCACGCGATCGTACACATCACTGCTATAATTTGCACTTCCACCCATAGTAATTCCTTTCTATGCTGGGGGGTGATTTTTACAGGCTAGTTTGCCAATGCTCCACTGACTGACCTTGGCCAGTCATTACAACTGGAGCATTATTAGCTATCTTGGATAAGGTTGAAGCAACATCATCCACCTCCATTCTCTGTCTGTCATGCATTATTGCATGAGGATCCTGATCAATGCAGGATACAGCCAAGCAATTAGGCTGTACCGCATTAATCGCCTTCTTGAACAAGTCTGCATCAAGTAGTCCGGTACGCATGGCACCAGCCCATTTATACGGCTTATTATCATCTGGATACGCTGGCACAAATGACCCTTCGGTTGGAAATGGCCCCGCACCATGGCGCGTGTGATAGGTCCGGCTAATGCCAAGTACCCGCAGATCCGCAGGAATGCCCCGGCATAGCTCGTACGCACGTTGCGGCGTCATATCTCCATCAGTTATATGAGGATAGAAACCGTAGCGCTCGTCCAGCAAAATACCCTGGGCTGATTCAAAAATTAGCTGGGCATTCGGTTGGCACTTGATGTATCGCGCAACAAACTCACGCGTGTCATGAACAAAGTTCACGCCGCATGCAGTCATGTCGCAATAAGCAGAGTGTAGGTCGATACATAGTTGCTGCAAATCAACGCCCGTTACGTCCACGCCGAATTTGGCGTTAATCCACTTAGCCACCAGTGACAATTTGTCATATAGCGCAAACGGGGCAGCTATATCTGCCATACGCGGAGTTTGATCTGGGCACTCTCGCTCGTATTCACGGGCGATATGAATACCTTGGCCAGTCGAGCCATGTCGATCATTACCACGACGCTCTTCGATTTCACAGATTGCGTGAGCGTGCAGCTTAGTTAGTAGCGGCGCATCACACGCCACCGCCAGCTTTTCCAGTATATTTCCACAGCAATTCGACAGGTCATCGGCTTCATGCATCAGCGCAAGAGGCTCAATCAGCATATCCGAATCCAACAGGGTCGAACAGCCGGACAGCGTCCCCGAGCCAAACTGTGAAAACGTGTGGTGAATACCGCTAATTCTCACGTTGTGCTGAGCCTGTGGGCCGCCGTTATGACGAATCACCAAAACCGGAATGCCTTGATTGCGTCGTTTTTCAGATAAGGTGGCAACCGCCATTCCCTTACCTTCGTCGCCGAAGCCTAGACCAACAACTGCTATTGGTGATAGCACCATAGATCCTTTCTCTAAAATGAAAAGTACAAAATAGCGAGCTCTATCGCCCGCCACTTTTAATATTATTCCACAATAAAGCCAATATTGCAAGCTTTGTCAATTACCCGTATGTCTACTCCGACTCTTCGTCGCCACCCAGCAGCTTCTTGCCCTTGATCTCGTAACGCAATCCAGTTAATTCGGAGGTCATATAGTCGTCGTTCAGTAGGCCCACAAAAGTGTCGACGTCCTTCTTGTCCATGATAATAATTGCGCCATCGTCAGTGGTCATCAGATCCAGCGCCATGTCCTCGGCATATTTAACCAGCTCATCCTGCGGCTTGGTACCTAGCTCCATGTTCTGTAGCTTGTTAATAATCTTCGGTCGCCCCGCAATCATGGTATTAAGGTCTTGCCCCTCCGGGAAGTTCAGATTATAACGCGACATAATCTGCTCGACCTTCTTGTCGGTGATCGCCTGCTTCTTGTAGGCGTAGCCGAACATCGCCTCGAACTTCTTCGGCGCAAAGGCGAAGATGCGTAGGTTTTTATCACTGCTGCCCTCTTCGGCCGCGTCACCACAGATTAGTACCTGGTTGTCCGTTGGCACCTTAAAGGCACTGACCGGCTTAAAGCTATCCAGCTTGCCATCCTCATCGATCTGCCAGGCGGTACGCTCGTTTAGACTAGAGCTGCCCGAAATCTGTTTGCAGACATAAAACGGTTCGATATCTTTATGGGTGAAGCGCGCCACCACCATCTTAATGGTCTTGAACTCGTGGTTATACTCGTCAAATGTTTCAATGGTTTCGCGCTCGTGCTCAATCACGGTCAGGACGTGGTTGGCGTTGGCCACCTGCTTCTGAGTGGAGTACAGTAGCACACCCGGCTCGGCTTCGGACTTCTCAAAGGCGCGCACCTCCATACCTAGACCTGCGCCCTTCTCAATCTCGTTTAGAATTTCCAGGATGAATACTGGCGCTACTTGCGGCATCAGCTCCTTGGCAATCGGTAACTGGTAAACCGTATAGTGTTTGTTGACCAGGAACAGCTCGACGTCCAAGTCATTCTTAATACGGCTAATATTGTTAGCCCAGGCAAAAATATCAAAACTGTTAACTTTAGTCAGGCCCTCGGGACGTTCGGGCGCGTAGTGCACCACAGCGGTAGTATCCACCTGCACCTCGTCCTGCTGGCGCGCCATTTCCATTTCGATATCACGCTCGGCTGGCTCGGCAGTTTCAGTCTCAGCATCTGTATCGGTCGCAGGCTCCCCTTCCGCCTGCATTTTCTTCTCAGTATCTTCCTCGTTCATAAGAGATATTATAACATAGCGGGAGATGAAAAATAGGGAGCCAGCCGTATAGGCTAACTCCCTAGGGGTTTGCTAAGCGGAGAACCACACCAAATCATTATTGACGTGACGGTATGCTGTGCGCCAGTGTTTCGGCCACGTATCCACGCAAATCCGGAGCCTGCATCAGGTATTGCACAAAGCGCTCTTTCTGATCGGGTTCTTGTATTGCGTAGACAAAACGCGCAAAGTTCAAGCTTGGCACATCACCCGTAGTTAGCCAGCGGCCAGCCACGCCGAGCGCCAACACGCTGTAGCCATCATCTGCCATTGCATTAATAGCATCCACGGTATTGAACTCGCGAAAACCCGGATCCTTGGCAGACTTCGGACCATTTGGCTGATAGCCCGCCCGCAAAGCGTAGTTGAAGATGTCATATGGCAAAATCATGCGACCCAGCGAAGCGATATGCGATGGCGCATGCTCAGCACTAGCCTTTTCAGCTAAGCGCTTAACGCGGCCTTGCAAGAAACGGTTACCCTTAGCGGTGTGACTGTACTCAGCCTCGTGATCACCGAAGTCAAAGGTGCCAAACTTGGAAACTTCCTCTTTCGACACCTCTTGCGCCATCATCATGATATCCGCCGACCCGTTCTTGTACTCCTGTACTAGTTGTGCCGACGGATTCTCACCGAGCACGTCATCATCAGCATATGCAACCAGGTAAGAATAACCCGGTTCGAACATACCCTTCTGGTACAGCGTATAAAGCGGTGAGAAGTTGCCATACGGCAGTTCTGGATCCTGCTCGACAATGTCTACCGGATAGCCCTGGATTTCGCGCAAGCGCTTCGCCAGGCTAACCTTATACATGCTACCACTATCCTCAAGATAGCTCAGATATTCTGGATCGATCTCCTTAAAGATCTCCTGGTAGCGCCGAACAGCACGACCCTTGCGTGCCACCAAAACGACACGCCCAAAGCCAGACTCGAGCAATTCTCGTACACGCAAAACGATAATCGACTCACCGTCTTTGAGGTCTAGTACATCCTTAGACCCTAGCAGCCCAGCGGTTTGACCCGCTCGACCACCAAAGCCACCCGATAGCAAAATTGCAAACTCCATACAAAGCTTAAAGTTGGACCGAGTTACAGCACTCAACTTTTCACCTGGCTCGATCTTCGGTTTTGACACTAGCATACTTTCCTCCTAGCCTGAAAAGTTCGATTGATATTAGCACAAGCCCACCAGATCGACTCATACCAAATTAGTTATATTATATCACAAATTTATCACCTCCCTTTCATAGAAGGATGTGACACATAAAAACCAAAGTCCCGCCCTGTCAAGGGCGGGCAAGCTGGCGACGTAGTCGCCGCTGGGTGGGTTTTTAATAGCTGTTTAGCTCAGCTTCTTCCGCAGAATCTCTTGAGCCAGGGAAGGATTAGCCTTACCTTTAGAGACCTTCATGACCTGGCCGACCAAGAAGCCGATTACCTTCTCGTTACCGGCCTTGAAATCGGCAACCGCCTTAGCACACTTCGGATCGGCAATTACTGCGTCCACAATCTTCTCGATTGCGCCGCTATCGCTAACCTGCAACAGATTCTTAGCCTTCGCAATCTCCTCTGGGTCCTGGTCATTATTTAGAAGCTCCGCAAAGATCTCTTTACCGGCAGTCGAGGATACCTTTTTCTCCGCCAGCATCTGCGCTAACTTCACTAGGTTGTCTACGCTTGGTAGGTTCAGCTCCTTCTTCGCTGCATCGGTATCATCTTCTGCAGGTAATGACGAGGCGAACATGTTAGCGATACGGCGTGCCACATCGGCACCAGCCTGATCAATAATCCGGCTCACCAATTCTGCCACAATCTCAGTATTTAGGAGTACCTGGACCACCGAATCATCAACGTTCATAGTTGCAAACTTTGCCCGGTACTGCGCCGGCATCATCGGAAAGTCCGCCTGCATCTCCGCAATATCCGCGTCGGTCAACACAACTGGCGGAATATCAGCATCCGGCATATAGCGATAGTCCTGGGCATTTTCCTTACCGCGCTGCTTGAAGGTCTGTTGCTTGTTCTCATCCCAGCCACGAGTCTGTTGCTCAACTTCACCACCGTCTTCTAGCAACTCAATCTGGCGATTAATCTCGTACTCGGTGGCTCGTTCTACTGCACGGAAAGAGTTCAGGTTCTTCAATTCAGTGCGAGTTCCTAGCTTATCACCTGGCTTTGCCACGGAAATGTTGACGTCAAAGCGCATATTGCCGTGGTATAAATCGCCGATGGTTACCTTAGCAAAGGTCATCAGTAGGTGCAGCTCCTCGGCATAGGCCCGTGCCATCTTAGCTGAGTGCATATCTGGCTCTGATACGATCTCGACCAGTGGCGTGCCAGCGCGGTTTAAGTCAACTAACGAGTGATCGCTAAAGTGCGTCAGCTTACCTGCGTCCTCCTCAACGTGAGCATGGTGAATACGCACCGTCTCGCCACTTGGCAAGTCCACATGACCACCAATGATTAGCGGATTATACATCTGCGAGATTTGATAGCCCTTAGGAAGGTCTGGATAGAAATAATGCTTACGATCAAAACGGCTAACGTGTGCAATCTCACTGTTCAACGCCTTGCCTGCTCGCGCCGCCAAACGAATCGCTTCGTGGTTCAATACCGGAAGCATACCCGGCAAAGCATAGTCAATTACGCTAACTTTGGTGTTCGGCTCGGCATCGCGCGCATCATTATCAGTTGCACTGAACAGCTTCGTAGCACTATTTAACTGCACATGGCACTCAATACCAATCGTCGGCAGATAGCCCTTAACCAAATATTTGCTGGCATCACCGTCAATATGCGTGCCGTGTTCACCTGCGTTTCCTAAACTCATCTATCTCCTCCTATATCGCACCCAGTTCCTTCAGGGCATTTTTATATATTGCTAGCATACGTTTTGATACCTTGCGGTCAATCTTAGCATCCACCTCGTGGGCAATCTTGTTGCGAATCTTGTGCGCCGCCCACACGGCATCAATATTACTAAACCGACCGTTAGATTTCTTCAGTCGGTCCCCCATGTCTTTGCCGGGGACACCCAGTTCCCTCAGCGCTCGATCCAATAATTTATCCGCCGACAGAATTGAGAACTGATAGGTGGCGTCGTTCGCCTTATCTAAATTATTTTCAATCTGCAGCCAATCGGTGCGGTACTTTTCCTTATCCAGTACCTTACCCTTGCCGCGTGCCGTAATCAGGATAGCCAGTAGCACCACCCCAACCACCAACACCACTAGCAGCATTAGCAAGGTTGGTAAAACTGAGTCGCCCATTATTTATCCTCTTTCTCAACCTCTTCAGCAAAGGCTAGCAGGCGCGAATCGTCCTTCATCTTGCCAATCACCTGCAAGCCAATTGGCAAACCTTCGTTAGTTGTACCGTTAGGTACTGAAATTGCTGGCAGTCCCGCCATACTAGCTGGCACCGTCATAGCATCAGCCAAGTACATCTTTAGCGGGTCGCCCGCATTCTCGCCCAGCTTATATGCCGGCGTTGGCGCAACTGGACAGATTAAGAAGTCGTACTGGTCGAATAGCTTATTAAAGTCATTGATCAGTAGCGTACGTGCCTTCTGTGCTTTCAGATAGTAAGCGTCAAAGTAGCCACTAGACAACACATACGAACCGATCAAGATACGACGCTTGTTCTCGTCCATAAAGCCTTCGCTACGGCTCATACCATAAATATCATCCAATGACTTTGCGTCTGGTGAACGATAGCCATAACGAACGCCATCGTAACGGCCTAGGTTCGAAGTAATCTCAGCAGGCACCACAATGTAATACATCGCCAGTGCATACTTTGCCATTGGCAAGTCAACTTCTTCGACTGTATGACCCATATCACGCAAGCGATCGGCCGTCTTCTTGGTCTGTTCAGCAACCTCTTTGTCTACACCATCACCGACAAATTCACGAATTAGGCCAATCTTTAGATGCTTTGGCGTATCAGTTGGCATCTCGTAATAGCGCTGGTGGACGTTGCTGTCCTTCTTATCTTGACCCGCCAATATATCACAAACAATCTCGGCATCTTTAACTGTACGAGTCAGTGGTCCGACCACGTCGGTTGAACTTGCCATTGCTACTACGCCATAACGGCTGATCATACCATAGGTTGGCTTTAGGCCTACCACACCGTTGAAGCTAGCTGGTTGGCGAATCGATCCGCCAGTATCAGAACCTAGCGCAAATGGCACCACGCCTGCCGCAACGATGACCGCTGAACCACCAGATGAACCACCTGCTACGCGCTCAAAGTCCACGGCGTTATGCGTTGGACCAAAATAGCTATTCTCGGTTGAGCCACCATGCGCAAAGGCATCCATGTTAGCCTTACCGATTAGAATTGCATCCTCGACATCCAACTTTTCAACCGCTGTAGCATCAATCGGCGACTGAAAGTTTTCTAGAATCTTGGCCGCTGCCGTGGTATGACCCAGTTTAGTCAGGAAGTTATCCTTTGCAACATACGGCACACCGACCAGCTTGCCCAGCTTCTCACCAGCCTTCACCTTGGCGTCGATTTCGTCAGCGCGCTTTAACGCCGCATCCTCGAATAGCTCCAACAGGGCATGCAGATCCTCGGTTTCCTTAGCACGGTTAATCGCCTTCTCTACCTCGGCCCGCGCGGTTGTTTTGCCGGATTTAATATCCTCAGTAATTCGTAAAATCTCGCTATTCATTTATGTCTCCTATAGCACCTTTGGCACTTTAACTTGACCGGCCTCTTGATCGGGCGCCAGCTTCAACAGCTCTTCGCGCGGTAACTGCGGCTGAATCGTATCGTCTCGCCACACGTTCTTTAGCCCCGTCACCTGGAACGTCGGCTCAACACCATCAGTGTCCAGCTCGTCCAGCATGTTAATGTAATCTACAATCTTATCCAGCTGCCCGGTTAGGTCGTCCGCCTGCTGATCCGTCACGTAAATTTGGCTCAGCGTCGCTAGATGGCGCACATCATCTTTACTAACACTCATTGCTACCATTATACACCATGACCGCGTTAACGACGCGGGGATGAACGACATTTGCCCGGGATTTGATTGCAAGCGTAGCTGCACTCCTCTTAACTCTGTGGTAAAATATAACTACTATGAGTCGTGGTTTTAACGAAAATTCCAGGGTCAAGATTCCAGCCATAGTTCATCTAACACGGCTGGGATACAAGTATTTGTCCATTAAGGATTCCGCCGTTAAATCGCAAATCGACCCCGCTACCAATATTTTCCGTGATATCTTTAACGATAGCCTACGGAAGATCAATCGAGTAAATACCCCCCCCGCAAGCTCGGATCTAGATTCGCAAATTGACAGCGTCTACGCACAAATAAAAAATGTCCTGCTAGATTCTGACGACACTGGCAAATCTTTCTATGATGCTCTATTACACGGAGTCAATGGCATCAACCTGATTGATTGGAATAATTTCAGCAATAACACGTTCAATGTCGTAACTGAGCTAACTTACGCCAATGAGGGCGAAGAGTTCCGACCGGATGTAATATGCCTAGTTAACGGCATGCCACTGGTTTTTATCGAGGTCAAGAAGCCTAATAACACCGATGGTATCCAGGCCGAACGCGACCGCATCAATGAGCGCTTCTCTAACCGCAAGTTCAAGAAGTTTATCAACCTAACCCAGTTCATGATCTTCAGCAACAACATGGATTACGATGATCAAGCCATTAATTCGCTAGCCGGTGCCTTTTATGCTGCACCCGCCATGGGCAATCGCGTCGATATTAAATTCAACCACTTCCGCGAGCAGCGTTACTCAAAAATTATCGACCAAATACACGATAAAGATAGCACTATAGAAAATGAGATCCTCATTGACAACAATCTACCCGTTATTAAGAACTCTGCCGAATATCAAACCAATCTACATCCCGATACGCCAACTAACAAAATTATCACCAGTCTACTCTGCCAACCGCGGCTGAAGTTCATCTTACAGTATGCCTTTGCCTACGTTGACATTCCCAACGCACAGTATCCACAAAAGCACATCATGCGCTATCCGCAGCTATTTGCCACTATGGCTATTGCCGATACCTTAGATAAAGGCATTAAGAAAGGCGTCATTTGGCACACTCAGGGCTCGGGTAAGACAGCCCTGGCCTACTATAACGTCAAATATTTGACCGACTATTTCGCAAAACAGAATAAGATCGCTAAGTTCTACTTTATCGTCGACCGCATCGATCTACTAAATCAAGCCGTTCAGGAGTTCACTAAACGTGGACTGAAGACGCGTACCGTTCAGAATAAGGATGAGCTCAAGGCCGAGTTTGCTAGCGCTAATATTACAACATCTGGTGATAACGAAATCTGTGTCATCAATATTCAGAAATTCCGTGCCGACACCGAGGCCATTAACGATAGCGGCTACGACAACCTAAACATCCAGCGTATCTACTTTATCGACGAGGCTCACCGCAGCTACGATCCGCGCGGCAGCTACCTAGCTAATCTATACAATTCCGACCATGACTCCGTTAAAATCGCCCTAACCGGTACGCCACTAATCCTGTATAAGAATCATGAAATTGACGGTGAAGACGAATCGCTATCCGACAAAATCGACCGCAAGACTACCGTCGGTATCTTTGGCCACTATATTCACAAATACTACTACACCGAATCAATCAAGGACGGTTACACCTTGCGTCTACTGCGCGAGGATATTGATACCTCGTACCGTGAAGGACTCAAAAATATACTGAGTAGCATCCAAGTGCAATCGGGCGTACTGCGTAAATCCGATTTATACGCTCATCCTCGCTATGCTACCGCCCTAGTCGACTATATAACTCGCGACTTTACCGTTAGTCGTCAGATTATGAACGACGCTACAATTGGTGGCATGATAGTCTGTAACTCGTCTAGACAGGCTCGCGAAGTTTTTAAACGGTTACAAGAATCTCATCCCAAGTTATCCACCGCATTGATCCTGCACGACAGCGATACTAAGGAAATCCGCAAGCAGCACGTTGACGAGTTCAAAGCCGGCAAAATCGACCTCTTAGTCGTCTTCAACATGCTACTAACCGGCTTCGACGCACCGCGACTGAAGCGGCTTTACCTCTGCCGCATTATTCGGGCGCATAATCTATTGCAGACTCTGACTCGCGTTAATCGTCCATATCACAACTTTCAAATGGGCTACGTCGTAGATTTCGCCGACATCCGCGACGAATTTGCGCTCACTAATGAACGCTATCTAGAAGAGCTAAAGGACGAATACGATAGTGGTGTTGATTCATCCGATAGTAGCGATGATATTTTTGGCTCGCTGTTTATCGGTCGCGACGAGCTGGAGAAACGCATCCAGCAGATCCAAGATAGTCTAAAGCACTACAATTTAGCCAACGTCGAGGAGTTTCGGCTGCAACTCGATCAGACCAAGGATAAATCTGAGTTGTCGCGTGTCAGTAGAGCCCTCTCTGACACCAAGGGCATTTACAACATTATTCGCCTGCTCGGTCACAATGATCTATTGTCGCAAATCAATATTACTAAAATTAATGATGAGCTAAACGAGGTTGATCGCCGCATTCAAATGATCAACGCTCAGGAGGCTTTGGGCAGCAACGGCGACATCGATAGTAAGAAGCTATTAGACCTCGCCCTAGAGGACGTGGTATTTAATTTTAGAAAAGTCGGACAGGAAGAGCTAGACCTATCTGAGCCGATCAGCAAGGCTAAAACACTTGTGCGCGATATCCGCCAAAATATGGCCGCTAATATCGACCAGCAGGATCCCCAGTTCACTACCCTACGTCAAGAGTTCGGCAAATTAATGCAATCCGCCAACATCGACCAGAATCAGATGAGCCTAGACGGCCTAGACGACATGACCTTGCAACTACAGAGCATTTACGATCGCATCATGAAACTCAATCAATACAATCAACGAATTGCTAATCAATATAATGGCGATCCCAAATTTGCCCGTGTCGATAAGCACACCCGTGAATTCGTCGAACATGAGCTAAAACGACGGCAGCAGGCAGACAATGCCATTAACGACCCGACCGCTAGTGCCGTCGGCGAATCACCTATCGGAGCAATGCCACCACTGAACAACTTCCTATCCAGCGTTAAAACTGACCTCGATCAGCAAGTGATCAATAACCGCGATATTGTCGATAACGACGCCTTCTTTATGGGCAATATCATGCAATCGCTCAACGCCACCTCTACTGCCGATAACTTGAATATCGCCCGCCCCATTAGGAAGTACGCCGCACAACAAATTCGCGATGAATATCAGAAGGAATATAAAGGAGGAGAATAATGGAAACCACTAATTATGTACAGAAAACCGAGAGCTTAATTGACCAGCTAAAGGCCATCTGCAATAGTTACGGTCTAGGCAACGGCGGAGACGAATACAAGGTTATCGTCCAAACCTTCCTGTATAAATTCCTCAACGATAAATTCCTGCATAGCGTCAGCATTGCGCACCCCGAATTACACACTACATCCGAGATCACGGATTTTCTGAACCAGCTCGCCCAGAATGACGATAATTATCAGGACTTTCTGGATAGCTTTGGTGGTAGCGGTATTCGCCTGCAGCCCAATCATTTAATATCCTATCTATACAATCACCAAACCGAACCGGAATTTGCCAAATTATTCGATGATACCCTGGCCGATATTGCCCAAAACAACACTGGCGTATTCTCGGTTCGCACTGATGAGGGTGCGCCAATTCCACTATTCGACACCAATCTACTCAGTTGGGTTATTAGCGATAGCAGCAAGCGCGACCCCTTCGCCCGCGCTATCATCAACGTTCTCGCCACCGACAAGTTAGACTTCACCAGCGCCTTTAGCCAAGGCTTCGACTTCTTCTCTACCATCTTTGAATATCTAATTAAGGACTATAACGCCAACGGTGGCGGTGTCTACGCCGAATATTACACGCCCCATTCCGTTGCCAAAATTATTTCCGAGATTTTAACGCAACATCCCGTCAAGACTAGAAGCGTTCGCATCTATGACCCCGCTGCCGGCTCGGGCACCCTACTCATCAACTTGGCGCACATCGTAGGCGAGGATAAGTGTAGTACCTACAGCCAGGATATCTCGCAAAAGTCCTCCCAAATGCTACGTTTAAACTACATCCTAAACAACCTAGCGCCATCCATTAAAAACGTGGTTCAAGGTAATACAATCTTGTCGCCCAAAAATGTTGGTACTCGCCCCGAGGATAAGTTTGATTATATCGTATCCAATCCACCGTTTAAGCTAGATTTTAGTAGCTGGCGCGACCAGGTGGCCAACGAGCCTGATGCCAGCGAGCGATTCTTTGCTGGCGTTCCAAAAATTAAGGCTAAGGCAAAGGACAAGATGGAGATCTACC
The DNA here is from genome assembly GCA_002313515.1 of Candidatus Saccharibacteria bacterium UBA1103. Classification (GTDB taxonomy): domain Bacteria; phylum Patescibacteriota; class Saccharimonadia; order Saccharimonadales; family Saccharimonadaceae; genus Nanoperiomorbus. Next base: position 39,400 of record DCBQ01000009.1, read on the forward strand.
TACTATTCATCCAGCATATTCTATATAATCTAGCACCTAACGGTCGCGCCGCCATTGTAGTGCCGACCGGGTTCATCGCCGCGCAAAGCGGTATCGAGAAGCGGATTCGTCAGCGTTTAGTTGATCGACACTGGCTAAAGGGTGCTATTTCCATGCCGTCAAATATTTTCGCCAATACCGGCACCAATGTCTCAGTTGTCTTTGTCGACAAGTTAAATACCGACAATAAGGTGGTTCTAGTTGACGCCAGCAAGCTCGGTAGCGACGTTAAGGATGGCAAGAATCAGCGCACTGCGCTGAGACCCGAGGAGGAGCAAAAGATTATCGACACCTTTAACAATATCGAAGCCATCGAGGACTTCAGCGTCACCGTCACTTACGACGAGATTAAAGAGAAAAATTACAGCCTCGCCGCCGGCCAATATTTTGACATCAAAATCCCACATGTAGATATAACAGAAGAAGAATTCAAGCTACAGCTAGCAGAATACGCACAAAGACTCAGAATAATGTCTCGAGAGTCGCAAGAACTTAACAATAAAATAGTACACACGTTAGAGGATCATGTGAACAATGTCTAAATCAACTCCCCTTCGAATAATGACACAATCTATAGACATCATGGTTAGTGCTATTGAGATATACAACAAGCCAAATTTTAGCTACAGAGACGAGACATTTTGCATACTAGCTATCAACGCATGGGAACTTATGCTAAAGGCCAAGATAATATTAAATAGTAACAGAGACATGTCATCTATATATGTAAGGGAATACCGCAAGAACAAAAATGGCTCAAAATCCAGAAGCTGGTCATACGCCAAGAATAGATCGGGCAATCGCATGACAATTGGCTTTCAAAAGGCACTTAACAGGCTATTGTCAGAAAACTATTTATCAAAAACATGCGCCGATAACCTGAGATGTATCGTTGAAATACGCGATAATTCAATCCACTTCCCAGCAAAGAGCATAGACATTCAAGTTGAAACCCAGGGGCTTAGTACGGCGTGCGTAAAAAATTACATCAACTACGCATACGCATGGTTTGGTGTCGACTTGTCAAAATACAACATGTACATCATGCCATTGTCGTTCTTCGATGGTTACAATGCTACAACGCCAATAGCGTCTCCACGAAACAACTCCGTAAGCAATGTTGTCGATTACATAAAACGCACATGGCAAAACAATATAGCGCCAAAAGATTCCGACTCCTTCTCTCTATCTATTAAGATAGATTATTCGACCGTTCCCGAACAAACCATTCCAGTTAGAATAACATCCAAGAATGACGATACTGCTATGCCAATAAGCCCAACTAAAATGTCCAAGTTATATCCCTTGGACTACAAGACGCTAAATAACAAATTGGCAAAACGCTACGGCACCAACTTTAAGGTAAACAAGGATTACCATGCATTTAGAAGCATACTCGAGCGCGACAGCACACTATGTTACAAATACCCACAAAACCCGCGAAAACCCGATGGGGGCAGTAAAAAACTATATTCAACGAAAATAATAAAAGAGTTTGATAAATACTACAAGCCAACGGAGAAACAACAATGATCCCACATGAAACCATAGATAACATTTGCGCAACAGTAAATCCACCTCAAAAATTAGAAACAACTGAATATCAAGCAGATGGAGAATTTCCCATTATAGACCAGAGTCAATCGGATGTGGCCGGCTACACCAACAATATAGCATCAACTCTTCCGCCGGATAACTACATTTTATTTGGTGACCACACGTGTACATTGAAATTTATCAATAAAAGATTTGCTCAGGGCGCCGACGGCCTTAAAATTCTGAAATGCGCCAATGGCGTTGATCCTAAGTATATTTATTATGCCATGAAATCCCTTAATTTTAAGACCGAGAGATATAAGCGACACTGGTCTGAGTTTAAACAATTATCTGTACCTATTCCCAGTCTAGACACCCAGCACAAAATTGCCGGCATCCTATCGGCACTAGATGACAAAATTGAGTTGAATGACAAGATCAATCGGAAGCTAAATGAATTGGCTAGATTAATTTATGATTATTGGTTTGTACAATTTGACTTCCCTGACGAGAACGGTCGCCCCTACCGCACCAGCGGCGGCAAGATGGTCTATAACGACCCCCTCAAGCACGAAATACCCGAAGGGTGGGCAGTAAAACCCTTAGACAAGATTCTAGCCTTTAATCGTGGAACAGAACCGGGATCTAAAGCCTACTTAGACACCAAGAAGAATGACACCTGCATTAAATTTCACAGGGTTGGCGATATGTTGGGCGATTGCACAACCTGGATTGATAGTAATAAATTCAAACTATACAGAGTTAAGCCAGGCGACGTACTAGTGTCGTTCGATGCAACTATAGGGCGTATCGCAACCTGCGTAGACGGAGCCATATCTGGCGGAATTAGGCATATATACGACCCTGATAAAAACATATCCGACGCTTTTATATGGCAATTATTTCAGTCTCAAAAAATACAGGATCAGATGCTGCAGTTCGTAAGTGGTCGCGGGTCATCACTGGCACACGCCGGTGGAGTCATTAAAGAACTTGCTATACCGTATAACATGGCGACTATTCAAAAGTATCAAAGTATCGTTAACCCGATGTATCAGCTATACATAAATAATCAGCTTGAGTCCCGGCAGCTTGCCCAGCTCCGCGACTGGCTGCTGCCAATGTTAATGAACGGACAGGTAGTAGTTAATTAGGAGAGGGTAATCATGAGCACGCTATTAGTTTTAAATGTAAATAAAGATAAATACGCTGAGCTCTTCAGCAATGACAACGCCGCCAACGAGCAAATCAACGCCATAACCAACAAGCTTCGCAAGCTATCACTGCTTAAGTCACTCACGCACACGTCAGATAGCACTTACAAATACGATACTACGGTCGGCAGCATAACGATTTCTCGTACTGCTTCCGACGACGAAGGTATACGCTTCCTGGTACGTGAGTATATTGACGGGTACTACACAAAATCCCTCATCTTTAAAGGCGCAGAAAGCTCTAAGAGATACATAAGGGATCACATGATCACACACAACAACCACCGTATATACAAACTATTCGTCGAAACCTCTAATGGTGAAATCTTGCCACTAGTTAATCTATTTGGGCTAATAAATAAAAATATAATTAGCTTTAAAAACGATATATCCAAATACATGAAGAACGACCACAAGGTTCTACACTATATGTTGGGCGGATCATTGATTCTAATGCTACTATTTAATCCATTGGTGAGCATTCTATCTGGGCTAATATGTCTAGCGTTAATACTATTTCAGAAGCACCTGTACAAAAAGTTCATATCCGACTACAGTGACAAATATATGATCAAGAAGTATCTATATACAAGGTTCAACAACTACTGGCATGGTATGTTAGGCGTGAGTATATTCTGGCTCGTACTAGATATTTTTATAATATTCATAGCTATAATATTCATAGCTTCGTCTAATACAGTTGATCAGAGCGTAGGTACGCTAGTAAACACATCGACCCCTTCTGTCGTAGCATATCTACGGTTTGTCGTAGTAGCTATACTCATTGGCGTATGTATCGATAGAATAATCTCAATAAAGCAGCTGATCGACGATATTAAAGAATAATGCCAACGAGCAGCGCCTCATCATATGTGGCTCCGTATGGTTCCTCTTAGTAGCGATGAGGGGTTGTTTTGACAGTATCAACCAATCGAACCCACCGTCACGACTACGCCGTGTCACCTCCCGCGGCGTATGGGAGGCATTGGTGTCTATTTACAGCCTGCCCCTTAGCAAGCTGGCTATATTACGGCGAGCATAGGTAACGGCAATAACTACAACCTGCTTTTTACTAACGCTCACCTCGAATAGTACTGCGAAATTCTTTATTGTCACACAGCGAACGCTCAAACCCGTATTGCTATCCGCCGCTACAACATTACCTCTTACAGTCGCATGCTCCAGCGAACACACAAGTTCCATTATTGCGTCAACTATATTATCGGCGGCACGCCAATTTGCTTTATCCTCAGATATATAACGATGTATCTCGTCTAGATCACTACAAACAACCGAGAGCATCTTCACCCTATAAACATCCATAGCTAAGCGATCCTATTCTCGTCACGCTGCAGGATGCTACGGTTTACCATTTTTTGAAACTCCTCTAGCGGTATGGCGTCTTCCATGTTTTTGGTCCGCTCTTCAACAAAGCTAGCAATCTGCTCGTCTGTCATGTTCGATATGTCCACCACGCCGTGGCTGTGCGGCAAGGCTACCTCGCGCGGGATTTCCTTATCCCGCACAATTGACCGCAGGAACATGTTGATCGCCGTGGACATTGATATCCCCTGCTTATTCAGAATTTCAGTTGATGCTGCCTTAACCTCTGGTTCAACCCTTACGTTTAATGTTGCTGTACGTGCCATCTCTACTCCTTCTTTTATAACTACATAATAGCATAGATGTAACGCAGATTGCAGCACAATACAGTAAAATTCAATTAGCTACTCCCCAGCCAAAGCTTGCACTTACCACCGTTTTGTAGTTTAATATGAATAAATAGAAGTTTTCTATTCGCCCTCACCCGGAAGGATGTTGTATGAGTAATTTTGTTGTAAATAGCGATGGAGAGATCGACGATATACGCTACTATGCGTTAACCGACCTAAAAGGCGTCATTAGAGTACGTGAAAGCTCCCATTCGAGAAATCGGACTATGCCGCTAAAGGTTTACGGATTAGTTCTGCGCGACATGAACGGCCATCACGACCTGTATAACATTGTCAGTAATAAGTGGATCTCCGCTAGTCGACTGACGGAAGGCGTTAACGAAGACGACGCCAAATCGGCCGAGACCGCCGAAACCATTATCAACGGCGGCGGTAGTCGTCAGCTGCTCGATCCCGATTGGATCAGCACCTGTATTTATGCCATTACTAGAGCACCACTACGCGACCACGTCGCCACGGATATGGCGATTTTTCTACATATCACCAGTTGTCTAAAGCCCAAAGATGCCGGAATGTATAGCATAGCCTGACGCCATTACTATCAAGTACATTAATAGCCCCAGCTGCATCAGCCGGGGCTTTACTCTTTCTCGCAATAGCAGGCATCTAGCGACTAAAGTCTTTCACCTGCTCCGCCGGGACGACGCCGTGTACTGCCGCACTGCGGGCCTTGTTCGCCCATTCATCCGCCATCTCATTTAGCTCGGTACCCACATGGCCGCGCGTCCAAACTAGCTTCGCCTGTGACTGCTGATACAGCTCAAACAGCGGCACAACTATATCTAAATTCTTAATCGGGCCAGTTTTCTTCTTCCAGCCATTGCGCTGCCAGCTTGGCGCCCACTTGGTCAGCACGTTAATCCAGAACTCACTATCCGTCGTAATCTGACACGGCTCGCCCGCTGCATCCTGCATCGCTGCCATCAGAGCATAAGCCTCCATACGAATATTAGTGGTTTTTCTATTTGACACATCAGAATCTGCCGGCTCACTACCCACCAAATACGGCCGACCCTCGCGAATCACAGCAAAACCACCCGGCCCCGGGTTTGGACTAGCACTACCATCGGTAAAATACGAAATCATGCCACTATTATAGCACCCCAAGCGCTTATGCTAGACACTACCTCTCCACCCTGTCATAATATAGTTAATTATCCGACCGACCAAAGGAGCCGTCATGGGTAACGTACTTAAGGGGATTAATAACGTCATCGACGTGACCAGTAAATTGGCCACCATTGGTGTCGCAGCGGCAATTGCCAAGCCATACATTGTACCAACCGTGTCCGAATGGGTAGCACATGGCAAATACAAGTTGGCCTACAGAGCTCACCAAGAGTATGCCGTACCGTGCGAAGCACTACTTACCAAATTAAGCGCCAAGTTGTCAACCAAGGATGCGGACTTCAATAAAACCAACCAAGAGGTCCAGTCCTACATCGATAAGTCTAATCGAGATGATAAAGAATACTCTAACACACTCTACCAGTATCTGCATATTACGTCACAATTGCTACTCGACGTAGACGCCATTGCTGACGACATTGTACTGTGCAGACAATTCTACGCCTCCAATGGCGATAATGATCAGCTCAGCTGGCCCAGTCGCTTTCTGTCCAAGATCTACGCCGATACAGCATCCGGATTAATCCAAGAATCTGGCAATCCGTTATTGGTAAAGACAGAAAATATGGTTGTCCATCTGTCCAACGTGTATTCTGAATCGCTACCCGACGATAACGACGAACGCACTGCGAAGCAGAATCACATGGCTAGTCAGCTCAATGCTAAGCTAGCTATCCAGCCCAACAACAACCTAAAGGCTATCTTGCAATACGCCAAGCGTTATGCAAGTATTCAAAATAAAGCCGACCTAGATAAGCTGAACATAACCATCGAAGACGAATACTGTCCGCCACGCATGACCATAAACGACATCCCCCTTCCCTAACCATTACCTCTCGTCACCATTCGCGGCGAGGGGCTTTCTTAAATTAGATGCTATAATAACAATATGATCAAAGTTGTCTTTTTCGGCACCGAGGACATCTCGGTACCCTCGCTGCAAGCCCTGATTGATAGCCCGAAATATTCGGTGGTCGCCGCCGTCGCCAAGCCCGATAGCCCCCGCGGTCGCGGACATAAAATGGACAGCCCCGCCGTCGCGAAGGTGGCGCGCGCCAACAACATTAAGCTATTCCAGCCCGTCAAGTTGAAGGACATCGTGGACGACCTCACCGCCCTGCACGCCGATGTCGGCGCCCTGGTTAGCTACGGCAAGATGATTCCCGATGCTATCATTAATCTATTCCCGCACGGCATCGTCAACTTTCATCCTTCAATGCTACCGGTTTACCGCGGCCCTTCGCCGATCGAAACCAGCTTGCTTAACGGCGACTCCTTTACCGGCCTAACCTTAATGTCGGTGCAAAAAGAAATGGATGCTGGGCCCATTTATTATCAGGAACGGGTCGAGCTAACCGGAGACGAGACCGCTAGCGAATTGTACAACCGCTTCGGTAAGCGTGGCGGCGAGTTATTCGTTGACAAGCTCGACCAGATTGTCGAGGGTAAGATCAAGGGACTAGCCCAAGACGATGACCTAGCCGTTTACTGTCACATGATTAAAAAGGAGGATGGCGAGCTGGATCCCAGCGTCATGACCGCCCGTGATTGTTACAACCGCTTGCGCGCCTTTAATATCTGGCCGCGCTGTCGCATGAATTTCGCCGGCCAGCACGTAATTGTGGTTAAGGCCAAGGTTTTAGATGACTACAGCGGTGACGCTTGGCCCGATGTCGTTCCCTGCTACCGTGACACCGCCCTGCAGATCCAAACCGTCATCAGCCCCAAGTCCGGCAAGCAAATGTCCGCCAGCGACTTTTTGCGTGGGGTAAAATAAAATGCGAAACACTATGAACAGCTTTAGTCTCAAAATGTTTCACATTACTCGGCCAAGTCACCTAGCTTAGGTTAAAGCCAGCATTAGCTTAAGCGCTATTATATCGAATACACTGGCTTCTTGCCGCCTTTGTTACCGCCATCATCCTTATCACCACCGTCGCCACTTGAACGATTGTCGTTAGCGGCGTGTTTATTTGATTTATATTTAGCGGCCTGCTCGGCTCGCTCTTCTAGTCGCAGCTCCTTTTTAGCAATCTGATTAGATTTATTTGCCAAGCGATCCGCCAGCGAACGTAACGATACATCGCCCACAAATTCATATTGACTACGGATAACTCGCCGTAAGTTCAACGAAGGCAAGCTACCTTGCCCATACACTTGCTCAAGTGGACGTAGCTTATTAATAATTAGACCATCAAAAGTAGCTAGAGACTCTAGCTCTCTGTTGAGATCCATCATTTCTTCAGTATCGTCAGGTACTTTGCTGTAATCTACTTGTTCTAACTCACCTAGATCCACAAACCTCAAATCCGCTAGATACAGACGACCTTGCTCCAGCGTAGAATCAACCGCCATAATACCTACATGATTGCGTATACTACACGGACGAGTTTCATCTAGCTCAACCACAGAATATTTATAAGCACATAATTCACCGGTCTCACGCGTAAAAATTCTAGAGTCCGGGCCTTCTCTCCAATCAAAATCATCGTGACTGCCACTCATCAGATCTACCCAGAATGGCATTTCGGTTGGCATAGTTCCGATGGTTGTTTCTATTAGCTCGCGCGGCACAATAGCCCTAGTCGACTCGTTCGACTGAGGCGTATAGTTACTGTTCTTGTTCATATCTAGATTATACGTTTGTATCTAAAACAACACAAACTTAAGCATTCTATATCTTTAGTTGCCTAGCGCCTGAATCTTATCTACCAAGCTGTTTAATGAGTCCTTCGCAGAGCTATAGGCCTCAGCCGAGTCGAAGGATTTAACTTTGTCAGCCGCCTTGTCGATAGTACTATTAAAGTCGTCTTTCATTTCCTGCGGAATCTTATCGGATAGATTATTGATGGCGTTTTGCGCCTTCTCTTTGGCGGTCTCGTAGGCAGCTTTAGCTTTTTCCTTGGCATTGTCATAGACCTCAGCTGCTTTATTGGCCTTCTTAACATCCTCTAACCGTTGATTCAAGTCCTTCACCTGTTTCTTATACGAGTTAATCTCCGCTTGATACGTACTGCGCTCCTGAAAATATAGCACCGCGAATACCACCGCTAACACCGTCATGACAGCGGCAATAATCTGCGCCCAAGCAATGTTGCTGCCGCCCGACTTCTCTCGAATAATCTCCTTGCTCATGTCTATATTATAAGGCAAAATACCTCCCCTTCACAGAGGGAGGTGAGTCGCCATAGGCGAGTCGGTAGGTTCGATTAGCAATAGTTAAAATCCGCCCCCTCCGTTTGCCTTGGAGAGGGCGTTAAATTTATAAAAGTAATCCCCACCGTTACATAGGTGGGGTGAATATTTTACTACATCGCGCGGTTGCTCGACTTAGTCGGCATATTCAGCCGTAGGTGCTCAGACAATCTTGTTCTGCAGCTTCTGGCGCAGGTCTTCCATATTCGAACGACAGACCTCGCCACTGCGAGTATCCGGATTGTAGGAGATAGGCAACGAGTAGCCCTTCACATCGTAGTGCTTAGACTTGCCCAGTTCCTTAACGTCAAGCGACGCCACGGACAAGGTGACAACCCAAATCCCTTGCGATTCAATGCTACCTCGCAGGTCATGTTTGATCGCATCGACAGCGCCTCGGACCTCCACGTTACGTGGAATCGGAAGCGAGGTTCCAATTGAACCATCCGTTTGACCAACACAACCAGCCTCGATCTTAAAGATCACCTTATGGCCCTCGCGAAGGTGATAGTTGGCGTTATCCGCATAGTAGAACGACTCCAGGATATCCGTCCTACCGGGGCCACGAAAAACCCGGAATGAGTCAAAATTGCCATGTGCTGTGGTAGCCATACGACCACCATCCTTTCGGATAATCGTTAGTCAAAGGCCCGACTAACTAGGCGTCCGACAGATAAAATCCGTCGCCATTCATCTATACCGATAAACATTATTATAATATAATAAGCTTGATTATTTGTCAATTGTGATACAGCTCGGTAACATCACCGTTTTTATCGAGAATCCCTGCCGCCTGCAAATCCTCCAAGGCCATCGCCTTAGCGGCCGCAGGATCAGTTTCCTTAAGACGCTCGAAGCTCTCACGTCGACGCTTGCTTTTGTCCAGCATTTTCTTCAGCAGCTCTATAGACACCATAGCATCCTCCTCAGGTTCGATCAGACAGCTTTTGCCACCTGTATTATACTTATAATACAAGGATTTAATGGCGACAATAAGAATAATCACTATCTGGGCACATTTTCATCACTTTTTGCGATAGTTGTCCGACGCCCTAGAACTTCTACCGTCGAATATATACCGCACATAGACCATTCTTCTACGATAGTCAACTTCGTATAAGACCAGGGTGTATTCGTGGACTACTAGCAAACGCAATTTCTTCGACGACTTGTATCGTGTGTACAGCGGATGAATATCTGGAAAAGTCCGCAAACTTTGAATAGCCGACAATATTTGACCGCGGTATTTTCGGGTAATATCTATAGAAAAAGTATTAACTAAATAGTTAAGTATGTTATCCAGTCCAGGCAGCGCCGAGTCCAAGATAACTACTTTGTATACATCCATTACAAACCGTATTTTTTATCTAGCTCAGAGAGCACCTCTTCGGCTGAAGCGCAATCGCCACTTGCAATATCCTTATCGCCATCCGATATTAGCTGATCAAATTGGCTCTGGCTCAGGCCCAAGTCAGGTTGCTGAACCACCTCAACTTCAAACGGCACACGCTTGCGCTGTACTAGCTGGCTATACGCCATGCTAATGAAACTCGACGGCGACAGTCCAAGCGTCTCGAGCAGTGAGTTCCCCGCCGTCTTCAGATCGTGATTGATGCGCAACGTCAAAGTGTCGGATTTTGCCATACTGTAATCTCCTATATGCTATTTGCACTTATTGTAGCATACATTTATAAAGTTCACAGAATATCGTATCACATCCAGCTTACCTGCAAGGATAAGTTTATTAGCATTAAGTAGCGCAATTACACCGCTCTGGCTAGAATCCGAAAAATGTTGTATTATCGTAGATAACCGCATATGTGGTAGCCATTTACAACCTATAGAAGGAGGCCATTATGGCTAAATATTGTCGAATAGTCACGATTGTTGACCTGATCCGAGCCCTAGATGGTAGAGCTGCACAGCGCCTAATAAACGACGCCTGGACTTACCTAAACAAGGGCAAAAAGGACGAACCAGAATACAAATGGGAAACCTTCGAAGTTCGTTATGGTTCAGGCGAACCGATCTCTAAATGCACCGCTCATACTATCGCTAAGCCTAGCCTGGGCGACATTAAAGCTCACAATGGCGCAGATGTCCGCGTCGCATACGACATCGGCGGATACGTCATTGGCGTATGGTTGTGCCTATGGGAAAATGACAAGTTCATTAAAGTTTCTCTAGGTGAACTAGACGGCGAAGGCGATGAAGTTCACCCTGTTTTTGAAGAAGATGGTAAGTTGACAGCCTGGTATACATCCGACCTACAACTCAGTCCAGGCATCAATGAGGTGGCTCAACAAATCTGATTCTCCTTTCGTACCTCTCCTGCCCCGCTTAACCGCGGGGCATTTCTTTTACTACAACATGCATCGCACTCTACGGCAACATTGACATTGTGCTTATGCTATGTTATTATACTTGACAGATATATGCCAAAATTACACATTGAATATATACCTGATAATAACGACAGCGACGACCGACCGCTAGCTTTCATTCCTTCACTCGAACAAATTCAAGTACGGCGTGAACAGTGTCAAGAAGTCGGCCGAGTTGCCGCCACCTTTGTTGAGGACGAGCCACCACTACCGCCCGCCGAAATCAAACGACTAAAGTCAAATGAATGCGTGCGACTTAACCTTGATTTGCCGATTTGCTCTTCCTCGCACGAGATTTGCGAGAATCCCCCAGCCGCTCTGGATGGTCCAGTGGTCGCCAAAATCATGGCCAGCCGGAAAGCCTTCTATCTGGTTGATACGCGCGCAAATCATCGCCGTAATTTAACTAGTCGCAACTTTGCTTTAATCAATACAGATGACATGGATTCTATTCGTGACGATACTAGCGGCATCCAAGGACTACCTTACAATCAGCCCATAATTATTGGCCGTAAGCACCTCAGCGACAGCTTTAGCTACCCCAAGACAGTTTCTGATAATCACTTTGAGCTGCTCTATGATAAACGCGGTGTCCAGCTGATTAACCTGCAACCGCATAGCACTACGACCGTCATTGGCCATTTCGAGCCAACCAATCAAGTTGAGTATGGAGTGATATAATATCGTCATAGTTGTTTCTACAACCGTACCTTAAGGAGGAGTGATGACTAGTAACGGAATCCGCGAAGTTATCATCGCCCTATCGGGCGCCCTGATTCAAACCGACCGTTACATCAGCGGCAAGGCCGAATTCTAGCCCCATTGCTATCCGCAACCACAAACCCTCTCACCTAGTACGAGAGGGTTTTAACTTTTATAGCTCGGGTTGCCCCAGGACGCCCATTATCAGCGCCGCATCATCACCCTACCCGCTATCGTTCAATCAATTATTTGCATCTATAACGCTATATCGCAAACTAAAATAGCCCTCTGCTATATATCGTAGAGGGCTATAGAATAATTTCCTGGTGTGTCCGGCACGATTCGAACGTGTGACCTTCAGTTCCGCAAACTGACGCTCTATCCAACTGAGCTACGGACACATATTGGTAGTTAAGTTACTTGACTAATATAGCATGATTTGGCGCTTAACTCAAGCTTAGCCAGCAATGCTAATTAGATATCAGCTTGGTCGGGGCGACCCGATTCGAACGGGCGACCTCAGCGTCCCGAACGCTGCGCGCTACCATCTGCGCTACGCCCCGATAAGCTATTCTTAATTATACCACAACAACTAGGATTAAACCCACCCAGCGTGGCTACGCCACTGCTTGCCCGCCCTTGGCAGGGCGGGACTATGATTTTGTCAGCCTCTCGCCACTGCTTGCCTATTTCTTAATAGGGCGGGACACATTAGCTTATCTGTCCTTCCCTGTCAAGGGAAGGTGGCAGGCGCCAGCCTGACGGATGGGTTAACTGCCACTGGATAAGGCTTCTAGTTAGCCGAAGCCTGATAGATTTGCTCAATCGCCTGCTTTAGCGTGGCGTTGAATTCTTCGTCGCTTTGCTGTGCCCGCAGGTTTTGCAATAGCGCCCGGCTAAAGCTGGCTGGCATATTGTGGTTCTGAGCTAGCTTAGCGCAAGCTTCATCGACACTATAGCCGCCCGACAGTGCCACAATACGCACTACAGCATCGTAGTTGTATAGGTCAGCATACAAATCAGACGTAGTAGGAATACTAAACTTAAACATAATTAGATCGCTCTGGTTCCAGCTGTCTAGGTGCCTTACGATTTCTGCCTTCATTGCGTGCTCAATCTCATTCTTCTGCTCAGCATGGATATCGACCTCTGGCTCAATAATTGGCACTAGACCCGCCCCGCAAATCTGCTTAGCGATTTCGAACTGCTGGTCAATAATAGCCTTAATACCGTCATGATTTAGCTCATGGATAACGCTGCGCATCTTGGTGCCAAATACGCCGTGTTGGTTAGCCTCAGCTAAACGATTTGTCAGCTCTGGGATCGGCTTCATCAACTGTACGCCGTCCGCCTGCTCGGCCAGGCCACTATCAACCTTCAAAAACGGTACGATATGCTTGTCCTGCCACAGATATTCAGCCGTATACTTACCGTCAATCTGACTTAGCATAGTCTTCTCGAACAAAATAGCACCTAATATATGCTCATTGGTAAACGCAGGGCTAGTAATAATGCGAGCGCGCATCTGGTGCACTAGATCGAACATTTCGTCTTCGTTATGGTATTGCGATTCGTCGATGCCATAGGCCTTCAGTGCTTTCGGTGTGCTACCGCCACTCTGGTCGAGCGCCGCAATAAAACCTTTACCATGCTTCATCTGTTCTAGCATTTCTGGATTTGCCATTTATTCTCCTTTTTTGTTTCTAAATCTTAAACCAACATTAACATTAGCACGTTACGCGGATAATGTCAAGGCTACAAGTGCTATGTCAACTCATAGTCGTCGTTCGACGAAGCATCCGACGCGTTGCCGTTCAGCAGGTCGCCAAGGTTGTTGTCCTTGTATGCTTCTTGAGCCAACCGCACTGCTTCGCGTCGCGCCATTAGACGCTCGCGGTCCTTCCGGTCTTCTGCCTCAGCCTCGGCTAGCCTCTCATCTTCATCGCGAAAGCGCTTAATATAATCTGCGTAATTTGAATCGTTTATACCTAATGGCGATATTGTAACGTTATCCTTGACGGGTGCTAATTTACCGTTTTCGTCATACTCCTCGTCATACATAGCTACTTCGCGATTGTTATAGTCGTAACGTTGCACAACAATTCGCACTACCGTAGCACCCAGGCGTGAGACAAAGCTAAGCTCACCCCTATCAAATTCACGATGACGATTTAAGTGACGCGGGTCAGCTACAGACTGCCAAAAGCTCCCTATGCCTTGCGACGACTCGTCTTGGTGCCATGTATCGACAATACCACGGAGCTGTTGCTGATTACCACGCTTATCTTGGTAGGCGCCAAAATAAACATTGGCGCAACGATCTGCAATTGATTTGCGCGATTCCTCAGCTAGCATATGGTAATCAGGACCATGAATTGCAAAACGACCAAGAGCCTGTTTCAGCTCCTGGTCGCTATATTTAATTTCTCGTTCGTTTGCGTCTTCTGCCACATTGTGGCTAGCAGCCGCACTAATAATTTGATATGGTATTTGTCTATCGGGTGAGCCGACAAACTCCTGACGACTTCCTTTCATAATACCCGTATTATACAGTAACGCTAACGTTTAGTCAATATCTCTCAAGTCCCGCCCTGCTAAGGGCGGGACAAGCTGGTGCGACAGCGCCGCTGGGTGGGTTTACCTACCTTTTATTTCAGCTTTTCAGCTAGTTCGCTGATCTTTACGCGCTGTTGTTCGGTGGTGTCACGATCACGCACCGTGACGTCGTCGTTCTCTAGCGAGTCAAAGTCAATCACCACGCAATGTGGCACGCCGATTTCATCGGCCTTGCGGTAGCGCTTGCCAATGTTACCACTGTCGTCCCAGTTAACACGACCCGGCATAGCGTCATTCAACATAGCGTAAACTTCCTGCGCTTTCTTCACTAGTTCCGGCTTGTTCTTTAGTAGCGGCGAGACCGTTGCCATGACTGGTGCTAACTGATGTGGCAGACGCAGGACATTACGCTTACTACCGCCTACCTCGTCCGTCTGATAGAAGGCCGACAGAATTGCCATGATTAGGCGCTCCACACCAAACGACGGTTCGATCACGTGCGGCACAAACGGTGCGCTACCATCCTTCGGGCGGTACTCCATGGACTTCTTGGCCACCCGCTGGATGTTCTGCAGGTCAAAGTCGGTGCGGTACGCCAGACCCATCAGTTCTTCTCGGCCAATTGGGTAGTCAAACTCAATATCAATCGTGCGCTTGCTGTAGTGCGCCCGGTCGTTCTCTGGCACTTCGTATTCGTGAATCTTATCAGCTGGCAAGCCAATCACCTGCTCTAGGAACTCGTGAATTAAGCCCAGCAGCATAGTGAATTCTTTATCCCACCCCTCCGGTCGGACAAAGTACTCAATCTCCATCTGCTCGAACTCGCGTGAGCGGAAAATAAAATCACGCGGGCTAATTTCGTTGCGGAACGCCTTACCCTGTTGCGCCAAACCAAACGGTAGGTTTGGATACAAAGTATCAACCACATTACGGTAATTAGTGAAAATGCCTTGGGCAGTTTCGGGGCGCAGATAAGCCACTGCCTCGGCCGTATCGACCGGACCTACCGTCGTCTTAAACATCATGTTAAAGCTGCGCACATCAGACAATGGGTTACCATCAGGTGACTTAATGTCGTGCTCGCGAATCAGTTTGGTGATTTCCTCGTTAGTCAGACCTTCAGCCTCGATACCCTTGTCTTTCAATAGGTGATCGGCACGGTAGCGGCGATGATTTACGGTGTCCTCTACCAACGGATCAGCAAAAGTGGCGACATGGCCCGATGCCTGCCAAACCTTGGGATTCATAATGATGGCGGCATCCACGCCGTAGACTTCCGGGCGCTTGTCCACCCAGAAATTCCACCATAGGTCCATCACCCGGCGCTTCAATTCAACACCTAGTGGACCCCAGTCCCATGTACCGGCCAGCCCGTCATAAACGGCTGAGCCCTGAAATATAAACCCCCTGCGCTTACATAGCGAAATAATATCTTCCATACGGTCTATTATACTACAAAATATTATGCCTCCCTTTAGTAAAGGGAGATACTGATTTACTTCCCTGCTGCAATCTGCGACAGGTAGAGGACGCCGGCAATGGTTTGGTCGGTCAGGCCGCTCAGACGCGCTAGTAATTCTGCGTTATTTACCGCCATGATGCGCAATAGTTTAATGGTCGAGGAATCATATTGGCCGTTCGGGTTGTAGCTAAACGCGCTCTCACTGACACTGTAATCGTAGCGGGCGTCCTCCACCAGCTTCATTCCCCGTACGTCGGTCATTAGATTTAACTCACTACCCATTAGGCGCGCCACCCGCAAGTAGAACCAGGCCTTCGATAACCGTAGATCTACTGTCAGGTTATTTAGCGCCTGCATGGTCTGCATCAGGATTTTATATAGCTCGGGCGAGTCCACGGTATTGCTGATATCGGCCACCTTCTTAATCGCTTCATAGCCGAACTGCAGGCGATCGTAATCAGTCATAATCTGGTCGTAAAATTTAATAATCTGCGCCCCAGTTAGCGTCCACATGCCGTCGATGTTCATACTGCTCTTAACTAGGTTCAGCTGGCACTCGGCAAACAGCTCAATGCCGCCGGCCAATTTCGACCGCTCGCGTCGCACGCCCTTAGCAATCACGGCAATCTGGCTGTCGTTGGGGGTTAGTACGGTCAGGATGCGGTCGGCCTCACGATAGTTAGTCCGCCGCAGGATAATGCCAGTAGTTTTTAGATTTTGCACCATATGTCCTCCATCTGATACGTCGCCTTATCCAGTACCGCCACTACACCGAACTGCCGCACATCGGCCAGTGCAATATTATGGCCAGAAGCAGATAGGATAATCTTCGGTAGTTTCAGTGTATCGTCATAGGTTGCCATTTCATTCAATAGAGTCAGGGCATTTAGCTGTCCCAGGTGGATATCCATTATCAACGCTCGATAGCTACCTTGGTCTAAGGCGTCAAAGACCCGATCGGGCTTGCTGACTACGGTTACTTTGTAGCCGCGCTTTTTTAACGTTCGTCCTAAGCTGTCAGCAAACCATGCATCATCCTCTAGGAGCAACACGGATTTCATAGCGCCTCCAACAGACTCATCTGACGGCTAAGCGGTAAATAGGTTTCAATGGTAACTCCGCCCTGCTGGTGGCGATGCATCTCAACATGGCCATGCATAGCCTGGGTTAGTTTGTCGGCTAGCAACAGGTTTAAACTACCCATCAACGGCCGGGCATGTATCGGATTAAGTTCGCCTATCAAATTGCCGGGATTCAGTAATGATGCATCTCTTCGGCCATCAAAATCCGTCCCATAGTCACGAATCGCCACCTTGACTTCATCTTTAGTCGTCGTCTGTACTGCTACCTTAACTGGGCACTCCGACCGATTGTAGCGCAGAGCATCAGTCAGGAAGCGCATCAGAATCTCTCTTAGTGTCTGGTAATTACCCACAGCTACTGGCTGCTGATGATGCGGTGGTAGCTCACAAATAAATGGACGTTTTAGCCCATGGCTAAGCGGCTGCGCACTGCGACTAACTTCTTGCACTAAACCGCACAGTTGAATAGGCTCTAGCCGCAAATTGTCTTCGAGTGGACTAGCTGCTTGCGCCAGCTGATCAACTACCTGTAGCGCTTCATTTAGCGTGAGCTGCATCTGTTCCAACACCGCGCTCTCGCCTGACTTTATACTATCACCCTCTGCTAGTTCAAAGGAGAGTTGCCTTAGACGCACTAGCGGTGCTCGAAGATCACGCGACGCCGCAGCTACCGATAATGCACCTAGGTCTAACCCCTCCCACTTCATATCTATATTTAGTATAGCAAAATCCGAAAATTGATGTCGCTTATGCTATAGATATTTTTGGCTTAATTAACTAAGGCTGGAATTGCAACGTAGTAAGAATAGTGTTATTAAAGTCAGCCACAAAGTCCGAGCGATCCACATACAGGCGTAATGTTTTATCACGTACCTTGAATATCACGGCAGAACCATTAATTGTGTCACTCAGCTGCCCGTCAACACGAATACCTTGGTAGCCTGCAAAACCTTCTTTAGCGCCAATGACAACTGGGTTTGCTGTCACTTTGCCATCTTCAACCAAACTTTCGTAACTTTTTACTACGTCTGAATAAACATCGTTGGTTACACTAACTCGCAATGCATAAGGAGTCACATTAGGGTTGGCCTTTGGGACCATTGATGGATAGAAATACACCTGTAAATTGCCGTCACTGCTCTCAGCAGTATAGCCCGACCATGTCTTAGGATAGTCAAAACGAACAGAGCCCATCTCTGACGGACCTTGATAAGTCGAATTCGGCTTCTTCTGCTCTTCGGTAAACCTCGCTTGGTCGTCTTTTTGCTGCTGCTCCTTAGCCTCGGTCACCGCAGCATCAACCTTAGCCTGGCCGTTCTTCTGCCAGTCCACCATACCCGAATAGGCCCAGACGAAGGCACCGGCCGCCCCCACTAGAAATACCGCCAATAATATAGTTGCAATTAATAGTGGATTGACCGCCCCTCGCTCGTCATGTTTCATGCACTCATTCTAGCATAAGCGTTATTCTTCTTCAAACTTTTCCAACTTCAGCTTGATTTGGTTGACCTTGTTTTCCGTTTCGGCTAGGCGCTGTTTGATTTGCTCCGCTAACTTAACGCCTTCATCAAATTTCTTGGTCGCTTGCTCGATATCTACATCACCGGCATTAAACCACGCGACGATCTCGTCCAGCTGCGCCATCAGCTGGTTTAAATCGGTTTTATTATTTTGCTCGGACATCTGTTACCTCCGTATCAATTAAATTAGTATCCGTTTCAATGGTCAGCTTAACACCCTTGTCCGGTGGCGATTTCAATAGGTGTTCACCTGCCCAGATCAAGGCGTAACCGCGCTTTAAGGCGGCCCGCGGATTATAGGCGTTCAGTGTGCCGGTGGCCGTAGTAAAGCGCGCCTTGGTATCCCTTAGGCTCCGGTCAGTCAGTTGGCTAATCCGGTCTAAACTACGCAACAACTGATCGCGTTGTCCTTGCACCTGCAGCTCCAACGTCCGCACCATGCCCGACAGTTTATCCGACGTGGCCGCCAGTAGCTCCCGCCGGTCGGGCACCAGTAGCTCCGCCGCATTGGACGGCGTGCTAGCACGCAAGTCGGCCGCCAGGTCCGCCAGCGTCGTATCAATCTCGTGACCCACACCAGTAATGGTCGGAATACGACTAGCCGCAATGACCCGCACCAGCTTCTCGTCGTCAAAGACCGCCAGGTCATCGCGCGAGCCACCACCGCGCAGAATGGCCAGCACTTCCGGCGGATCAGGTAGCTCGTTCATCTGATGAATCGCACTAATAATCTGGTCAGCCGCCACATCGCCCTGCACCTGTGTTGAGATCACGTCGATGGTCAGCCCCGACATGCGGGCGCTCAGGATTTTAATGAAGTCGGCATAGCCCGCCGCCTGCACCGACGAGATCACGCCGATGTGTTGTGGCAGTTTTGGCAGTATCCGTTTGCGCCGTACGTCGAATAAGCCCTCAGCGGTCAGCTTCTTCTTTAACAGCTCAAAGGATTTTTTAATCGAGCCCTCACCCACTGGCTTAATTAACTGGACCGTCAGACTGAAGCGCCCCCACTTGGTTAGGCCGGGGCGTGCCCGCACCTTCACTTTCATACCGTCCTCTAGAGCAATACGCAAGTTATAAATCGGCATGAAGCAGTTCAGGATTCCATCCTTGTCCTTCAGGTCAAAGAACACCCACTTCCCCTGATTGACCTTATAGTTCGCCACCTCACCGATCACATCAATATATGGCACAGCCGTTTCCATAATCTGGTTGATGACTGCAATGGCCTGCGATACTGTAAATTCTGGTGGCGTACCCGGTAAATTATCTCGTTTATCCACGCTTATTGCCCTCCTTCTTCACAGACTTAGCCACAGACTTAGCCACGGCTTTTCCATAGCTTTTGTCCACTTTATCCACGGCTTTTCCACCATTTTTAGCTGGTTTATCCACAGATTTATCGCACTTATCCACAGGCCGGCCGTACTTATGTATGGCGTGTTGATAGACAAAGAACCCCGTACTAATAGTGCCGGCTAACAGCAGTGCCCGCGTCAAAATCACGCCGGCTAAGGCGGCTGCCGCCGGCACACCACCAGCCAATAGAATCGACACCATGACCGCCTCGTAGGCACCCACACCGCCCGGCGTAATCATTAGACCGCCACCAACGGTCGCCGCCCCGTAAGCAATTAGCAGAATCGCCGGATTAACGAAAGTTCCCAGCGCCAGGAAGGTTACAAAAAACAGCGACACATCTAGTACGTTAAAGGCAAAACTCCATATAATCGGCCGCTTTAATAGCACCTTGTTGGCCTTTAGCGCCGTAAGGTCGTCATGAAAGTCAAAAAAGAACTGGTCCAGTGCATCGGTTGTCAGTACGTTCGCCCGTCGGCCAAAGGTTACCTTCTCGACAACCTTATTTACCCACTTGCTCAGCCAGTGACTAAAGCTCGCGATCCGCTCCTTCGAGCCAAAAACATAATTGCCAAAGGCTACCACAAAAATTAAGACCGTGACCGCCACTGCCGTGGCTACTACCACCCAGTTGGCCGTACGATCCTCGATAGTCGCCCAGACTAGCGCCGCCGCCATTAGGCACATGAAGGTACCGAACTGCACAATAATACGCATTACCTGTGTCATAGTCGCTTGACCCGCCGGTACACCGTGACGCCCCAAACGCCACACCATATAACCCGCCCCGGCCACGCCAGCTGACGGAAAGACATGGTTGACAAAGGTAAATTCTAGCGACATGCCGGTCGCCTGTAAGGGCGTCACCTGCTTTAACTGACCGCGCGCGCGTAGATAAGAGAAAAATATTTCCGTATTAGCATAATATGAGGCAAACTGTAGCGGAATCAGTAGCAGTATCAACCAGATGTTCGCCCGCCCCAGCAGATTCCAGGCCTGTCCCAGCTCATGTCGCGCCGCTACTAAAACGACAATCAATAAGACAATAGTAATAATATTAAACCAGAAGCGGAAGCCGCCGTGATGATGCCGCCACACCCGGCGTCGTGCCACATCAAATCCGTGACCCAGTCCCTCCTTGAATCGTTGCATAGGGATATTATAGCAGAATTAAAGCCCCAGTCACACATGAATGTGACTGGGGCTAAATAAGGATGCGCAGAGATCAGTGCGAGTGGCCGTGCCTTAATAAGCGGCGTCCAAAAAGGAGATCGACGTCCCAATCAAAATCATTTAAGACTTTTTCTGGTACTTTCATATCTTTAAGCTCTTCACGACACCTGTCGACCAACTCACGGAACCCAATGGGGTTGGGTGTAGAGTCTGTAAGCTTAGCACAAACAATCTCATCAAAAATTTTCTTAATAGCTGTTGCGCGTTCGATCACTTCCTTTGCACGTTTGCTTTGTTCAGATATAATCTTCGCAACATCACCGCGCAAGTATGGAATATAAATATCAGAAGGCACTACTCCACTACATAGTATTTTATTATGGCCAGTGTCACCTTCCACAACCTTGTCGCCTGGTCGCACATAGACCTCGATAGACGATGCACCATATAGGGGGGGGCACCCAAACACGCGAAGCGTTGGTTATATAAACACGCCGCAACGACCCCGTGGTATTCAGATGAAGGCGGAGACGCTTGTGCAAATTAGACTCCGTAATCTGGCGACTCTCTATTGCAGACTCCCACCAGTCACAAACAATATTTATATTGTCATGGTTGACGAGAACTAGCTCTTCATTCGCTACAATATTCTGCAGGTAATCCTCCCACTTCTTCATTTGCTCCAACAAACGTTCTTGCTCCTTCCAATATTGCTCCCGACGATCTTTACGCCCCTTCCCAGAAGCTCTCGAATCGTCACAGTCGTCGCGGTCCACATGGTGTGAGGCTATCAGCTCGTCACGATCGTCACGGTCCACATGGTGTGAGGCTATCAGATCGTTGCATTCGCGTAAGAATGCAGACGTCCTGCTGACTATCAGATCGTCACGATCGTCACGGTCCACATCACTATTATTGCGACAGGAAACTGCCCTAGTTATCATATAGACCGTAAGGGGGCCCACATATAGCGCAATAGCTATAGCTAGCGCAGCATTAATTTTAATGAATAGATCAACCATTGCTACATCCTTTCAAAAGAACGCATCCACTCTGGATGATGTTTTATATTATAGCATAGTATGTGCCATTTGTCTATAGGCGTATAGTCTCTGCCATCTACGTAGCGTGGTGCTATCACAAAAATCATACAGGACATTCCGAATAAATACGTCAGCCTTACAGCTGATTAACACACACTGAAATAGCTTCACAAAAGTAAAACTGGCCAACGCTCAATGACGTTAGCCAGTTATTGTATTAGGATTAGAATGAGCTACACATTCATGCAGGACAGCTCATTAGTCGTTGTCGCAGAGCATCATGTAAGGTGACCCATTGATGTTAGACATGTATATGATCACGTTAGGATTCCTTGACGAAACCAGCAGCTTCTTAAGAATACCAAGTATAGTGTTCATAATACTCACTTATCCTTTCTAAGGTACGTGTTTAAAACAACACCCTTATTATATAACATTGTATGGATTTGTCAACATACAATCTATTGGCCTACACTCGCTATAGTATACGTGGTAGTAGTTTACGTAATTCGGACTAGTTTTCTGCCTTGCGCGCTTTATCGGCAGCTTTAGCGTCAGCACGGTGAGTCTTAGCGTAGTCGTGAGCTAGCTTAATCTCAGTCTTCACCTGGCGCTGACGAAAAATGCGTTTGAATACGAAGCGTGCCAGCGGACCACCGTAGAACAGATTCCATAATAATGCCGCGGGAAAGCTCAGCACCCAGGCTTCAATCCAATTGGCAAGGATATTCCCTACCCCGCTCCAATTAAAAATCATAGTAGCGATTAAGCTCATAATCGGGCACATCAATGCCACTGTCATGCAGGAAATTGCAAGGGTAATCACAATTGGACGATCCTTAGCTGGGTTAGCCATACGAAAAGCTAATTTACGCGCTAGCTTGCCAACAAAGAAATATTCAATTACAAATGCTATCGGCCCAATGATGCAGAAAGCACCTAACCCCTTCAATAATACTGAGTAGTCAAAACCAGTGTGTAGCGCAATGTTATATGTGGCCATAAAGTACGCCATTACGGTGACCATCAATACGCCAAAAATTACCTCTTGAAACTTTGTCTTGGGCATAAAAAATAACCTCCTTTAGTTAATATTGTTAGCTAGAGTTTGTTCGCCCGCCCTATCTCGCTCGGCACGGGTAGTTTCCATTTTTATAATCTCATTTGCCTCTAGCCATCTTAACATATTTTGAAATTTGGCGTAAGGAAATTTAACTCAAAAATCTATCGATGTTCTCCTTAGCTACTTCCAGCCCAACCGCAGCTTCTTCGGTAAATAACGGGCAACTATCTTCAGATAAATCATTAGATAGGCCATCGAAATTAGCAGCCCCGCCAGCACATCGCTGGCATAGTGAACGCCCAGATAGATTCGGCTAAGGCCAATTACGATAATTAGCAAACTTAAGAAAATAATGCTTGCCCACTTCAAATTACGATCATGCGCGTAACGATAAATCAGATAAATCACGAAGCCATACAGAGCCATGCTAATCATTGAATGACCTGACGGGAAGCTAAAGCCAGTCTCGCTGACTAGACGATATCCCAGTGGACGCGGACGCTGCACTATATCTTTAATCGCCAAGTTAATCGCAGTTGCAATCACTAAATTAAGGACTAGCAGACTAGCTATTCGACGATTGCGTGTTGTTACAATTACAATCAAGCTCACTACCCCCATTGCCAGAGTACTGCCAAACATGGTAATAAATTTCGCAGCCTTGGTCAGCATGGGTGAACGCAATTTCTCAACCAAGAAATCATGCGCCACAACATCCATCTGCATACGGAAGTCATCTGACAATAAGTCAACCATAATAAATGCCACGATTGTCAATAGCAATGCGACTATCAGCCAATAATAATTTTGTTTTAGAAACTTTCCGATCTTCTGTAGCACATAACCATTATACACTGCTGAATTGTTTAGGATAAGTACTATTCCAACCAGCATTGACCAGGTATAATAGTATCAGATTGCAGACAATTTCGTCCGCAACGTTCCTCAGGAGGTTAACATGGCAAAGCGAGTCTATATAGAGGGTCTAATGGATCCAGAAAACCGAGTGGATGGCGCTGAGACGATTCAGATCGACCACCCCTTGGAAGATCCGAACTTTGTGCGCACACCACCACGCGACCGTTCCGAGGTCATTCCCTGGGATGAAACCTTGGCCATCGAGGCCATCATCATGTCGCTGCGCAGCAAAGATCCATCCACTCGAGTCGGCGACGGCAGTGCCAACTCAAACAATCGCATTTTGAGTTCTGGCTACAACGGCACGCCAGTCGGTATTGACGATGATAAGATGATTTATAATAAGCAATTGGATCAGGATGGCAACGAGCTACCGCTCAATCGCACCAAGTATGGCTCAGTAGCACATGCTGAGGAAAACGCCATCAATAACTTTATTGGCGTTCGCGAGCAGATGCGGGGTGGCAATATCTATACCACACTATTTCCGTGCAACAACTGCGCCAAGATGATTGTAGCCAGTGGCATCACTAAGGTATTTTTTAACGAAGGACCACGTGACCCTAGTTCTGGCGAAACGCAGTCGGCGCTCTACAACCTAGAGATTGCGGGAGTCAAGGTCTATCAGGTTGTTCCCTCAGTACAATCGGTCTCCCTAACCGTGCAAGCTCTGCTGTCACGTAGCGATGACACCAGTACGGCCAAGCTGATACAAGCACTACTGTCGCTAGATAGTGTTCAGCCAAACGAATGCACGCTGATACCGATTGACCGGCTCAAGCAGCTGATTGACGCCGAGGCAGAGCTGAAGGATCTAAGGACGCCTAAGCCCATCCCCCACGTCAACCACCGCAAGTGCGGCCAGTGCTAGGCTAGCCACCACCTCTATTCCCGGGCGAGCATCTCAAATGATGCTCGCCTATTCAATTTGCCAAAGCTATTTCGCCACCTGGGCGATTTATTGGTATAATATAGATAATGATTTTATTTGTTTTGGGGCGTCAGCCCGAGATTGGTATCGCCGATACACCACGATAATTAGCATTAGCACAGTCACCGCCGACTAGCCCATGGTCACTACCCGTGATAGCCCACTTAACAAGCTTACGCTATATGATATAATCTTAAGCAGAGGTTCATAAATAAATAGGAGGAGTAGTGGTAAAAATCAGAAGCAAGTCAGCTTTGCTAGGCCTAGCATTTTCGATGTCGCTAGTTGCATTGCAATTTTACAGTGTTGTTACTAGTGCTCTGACGATAACCAGTCTATCAACGACATCAGGAGACGCAGCTGGAGGATATTCCATTACAATTAGGGGTACTGGCTTTACAGAGACATCGAAAATACCCGGAAAATTAAAACAGGTTGCCGCAGGTAACCAGTATACTTTGGCTCTATCGGATAGTGGCCAGGTTTTCGCCTGGGGCGACAATAGTAGAGGGCAGCTATCACCCCAGCTAAAACAACAAGCTATCAATCAACCAACTGAAATCACCGATCAAATCGGCTTAAAATCTGGCGAGAAAGTCACCACCATATCAGCCGATGGTTATCATTCGAGCGTGACGACTAACAAGAATCGCAGTATTGACTGGGGCGGCAACAAAGGCGACCGTATAAATGTGCCGTCATCTATCAATGACCAGTCAGTAATATCATCTGCCGCAGGCAGCAGCTCATTTATCGCCTTGACAGCAGACAATAAGGTATACGCCCAGGGTAGCAACAGCTACGGCCAATTGGGCGATAACAAGGCCGAGGCAAATACTGCGTCACCTATCGAAATTACTAATCAATTCAGCGAAGCCGACAAAATCACCAGCGTATCCGGCAACGATACCTCCTTCTATGCCGTTGCTAAAAATGGCAATGCCTATAGCTGGGGCACCAACGATTTTGGCCAACTAGGCACAGATGTCACCAACGATTACAACGTACCCAATAAATTTGCCACCAATATCGCCAGTATCAGTGCTAGCGGATATCATACCGCCGCTATCACCAAGAATGGAACACTACAGAGTTGGGGATGGAACACGCGCGGCCAGCTAGGCATCGGCAACTACGAGGTTCAGCGCAATACACCTGTCGCAATTGACTTGAGCCTAAATCCTACAACATCAACTAACGCAGTTGTTGATAAAGTTCTATTTGGCAATGCCGAGGCATCAGATATACAAGTGATCGACAACTCCACCGCGACCGCCACCGTTCCCACCGGTACTCCAGGTGCGCAAGTTCCAGTAATTATCATTACTACGAGCGGCAACCGTACTATTGCAAATACTAAATTTGCCTATAACACACCCGAGGTTAAGAAATATACCGTTACCTTCGATTCGGATGGTGGGTCTATCGTACCCAGTCAGACAGTTGAAGAAGGTAAGACTGCTACAGCGCCCAAGGCTCCAGTTAAAGATGGGTACACTTTCGAAAAATGGCTCCTAGTAGACAACAGCGGTAATACCACCGAATATAGCTTTAGCTCGCCTATGCACAGTAACATAAAGCTAATCGCAAAATACATTAAGAATAGCGCACCCACCCTGCCTATTACACCTGATTCCACAGAAACCGGTACACAACATCCCGACAAGACAACGCCGCAAGCAGCAAGCACGCCAAAAAACATACAAAGCAGAGGTTTACCGAAAGCCCCTAGCGCAGGCTTAGGAAAAAAGATACTACTATCGCCCATTACTACCCTGACCTTAGGCATAGTCATGGCTGGCTGTATATATGTACTTACAGGCGGGAAGCTTAACCCACTAAAAGCATTCCAAAACGGTAGGCTTAAACTAATGATAGCAATTATAATTAGCGGGCTAACAGTAGCCATCGCACCTATCACCAATGCGCTAGATATGCCAACCACAACCAGCGCACCAACCTACACCGGTTTTCAAAAGATTGAAGATCCCGGCAAGAGTAGCAAAAACTACTTCCAACCTACCTGGTTTAGCAATGACCGGGATGGTGAAGGTGCACACCACATCCAGGCACACGGCGGCCAAATCGTGCCTACCACTGAGAACGGCCAAAAAGTTTACTACTGGTATGGCGAATCGCACGAGTACGGTTACGGCAACTCACCCGGAGTACACGTCTATAAGTCGACCGACCTATACAACTGGAAAGACATGGGCATTGCCCTGGCCACTGTTTCGAGCAAGGCACAATTAACCGATAAGTCTAACAAAGACTACTCTTATTTCGACCAAGTCTACGACCTATCCAGCCACGCCGATCGTGCTGATAAGATCTTCCCATACCTCAATACTAATAGCGACCAAAATCACGATGGCAAGACTGATAGTTTATCTGCCATCATTGAACGACCAAAGGTCATTTACAATCCAGCCACTGAGCAGTGGGTTATGTGGTTCCACTCCGACGGCTCAACTTCAGTTGGTGGCAGCAATTACAGCCGAGCCCTACTGGGCGTCGCCGTATCCAGCACCCCGGCTGGACCATTCCGATTAGTTGGTGCCTATCGCGGTTTCTCGGACGGCAAGAATGACGGTGGCTGGGGCGGCAACGGCGACAGCCGCGATATGACAGTCTATGCTGCGAGCGACGGCAACGCCTATGTTGGCTATTCATCCGAAGGCAACACTGCTTCATATGTCGCCAAACTCGATAGCACTTGGACTCACCTGAACAAAACCACCAACGTCGATCAGTCTGATATCAAAATGCAGTACTCCGAGGACGGTAAGTACACCGACATTACCGGCGGTACATCTGGCAAGGATTACAAGGTCATAGCTAACGATAAACGCGAAGCCATCTCATTCATGGAATATGGCGGCGTCGCCTACGCCGTGACATCAGGTACCACCGGCTGGAACCCAAACATCCACAACGCCTACGTGTCAACCAATGGCATGCTCGGCGACTGGAAAAGCCAACAATGGGGCGAACAGAAGCTAGGTCGCATCACCCGCGACATGAGTAATGAAACTAACTTTGGCTCACAGATCGCGTCTATCCTGCCAATTAATGCAAGTGATAAAGAATTCCTATACATTGGTGACCGTTGGAACAGCGGCTCTGGTGCCTCTACCTATGTATTCCTACCGCTCAAGATTCACGACGACAAGACCCTAGAACTAGTCAATCCAGGCAGCGCATGGGATCTAAATTGGTGGAAAAATAATAAATAGAGAGTTGGAAGAGGCCAGAAGAAACAGCATAGCTCCGTCCAATGGACGGAGTTATAAGAAAGACCTAGTTTGCTGGTATAATATAGATAATGATTTTATTTGTTTTGGGGCGTCAGCCCGAGATTGGTATCGCCGAACTAAAGGCCGTGTTTAGCAATTTATCCCGCCCTATAAAGGGCGGGCAAGCTGGCGCAACGGCGTCGCTGGGTGGGTTTTATTCACCCTCTTGTAGCCATATCGCTGCGCTCGACATCCCGATGACACAGGCCCTAGCTCGCCTGCCCCACATGGGCTCGGTCGTCAAGGCGGCCGAGGTGGTCAGCACCTTGTCCCAGCTAGATCACGCTAGTCTATCGCGCGTCATAAAGCAGCTATTTGGCGGTATTGAGGGTAAAATCACCCTGGGCGTATCATTCTATGGCGACAAGATCAGCAAGAAGTCGACCATCCAGTTGGCCCAGGATGTCGAACGCATCCTAAAGCCAACTAACTCAGTGCGACTGGTGCCAGTCGAGAGCAACGAGCTTAGTAGTGCCGCCGTACTACACAACAAGCTCGCCGGCGATAACCCCAAAAAATGTGAATTAATCTTTGTTAAGCAGCGCGACGGCTCCGTAGTAGTAGGACGAACTTTCTTTGTGCAGGATATCAACGCCTACACCTTCCGCGACCGTAAGCGCCCAAAGCGCGACGCTCATAACGGCATGCTGCCGCCCAAGCTCGCCCAAACCATGATTAATTTGGCGTGGGGTGCAGCAACCCCTCACCCGGTGCAAGCACCTACTCTCCTCGATCCGTTTTGCGGTACTGGTGTAGTCCTGCAGGAAGCTGCCCTGATGGGTATGACAGTTTATGGCACAGATTTAGCCGAGCGCATGACTGAGTTTACCACCGAGAATCTAAAGTGGCTAGAGCACACGCACCACATTAAGGTGGATTACAAGGTAAGTGCTGCCGACGCCACCACGTTTGATTGGAATAAGTGGATTAACACTAGCAAAACGACCCCACCCAGCGGCGCAAGCGCCAGCTTGCCCGCCCCCACTGGGGCGGGACACCAGAAGAGTGCCCCCTCTTGGCTAAAGGGGGCTGGCGAGCGTAGCGAGACTGGGGGATCGTCAACAAAAATCAACCTTGTCGCCACCGAAACTTACCTGGGGCGGCCATACGCGACGGCGCCGAGTATGACCGAGCTGCATAACAACATCGGCAACTGCAACGTAGTAATTCAAAAGTTCCTGTCCAATCTGTCTAAACAATTATCCAAAGGTGCTGGCCTATGCGTCGCCGTGCCCTGCTGGTTCGTACACGGCAAGCTACATCATCTGGCCTGTCTAGGCAATCTATCCGCCATGGGTTACCGCGATCTATACGCCGTTCAACACCTAATCTACCATCGTAAAGATCAAGTCGTCGGCCGCGAGCTACTGGTCTTGCAAAAGGCCTAGAATCATGTATAATGGTATAGAGTAATTTGTAAGGAGATTTTATAGATGTCACATGTTAAAGCCGGTGGTTCGGCTAAGAATATACACAACAACGCAGGTCATCGCCTAGGTGTTAAGCGTTTCGGTGGCCAGAAAGTTAATGCGGGCGAAGTAATCGTTCGCCAGGTTGGCGCCACCAAGATTGCCGGTAACGGTACTTACGTTAGCCGCAACTTTACCATTCATGCCGCCAAGGATGGCGTAGTCAAGTTCATCAAGCGCAAGGTTCGCACCTTCACTGGTAAGACCGTGCTACGCACTCAGGTAACAGTTGAATAATTAGCCGACATGATCCCACCCTGGTCGCGTTGCGATCAGTGCCTCCCTTTAGCCAAAGGGAGGCTTTGAGTTTTCGCGGATTATTAATAACTTATTTCTGCTATAATATCCTTATGAATAAACTGTCCAGCAAGAAAGCTTCAACTAGCAAACCTAAAGCCAAGGGCTTTACTGAGGCGCAACGCGGCGAGTTACAGGAATTATTTGAGGATGTTTACGTGGCCAACCGTAGCAAAATTATCTGGACTAACTTTCTGCGTGGTATCGCATTTGGTCTAGGCACCTTCATTGGCGGTACTATCGTGGTCGCTGCAATACTATGGGTAGTCAGCATGACCACCGACTTCTTCCCTTGGATGAAGGCGGTCACTGATCCGCTAATTAACTCAGTTGAGTATCACAAGTAGCTAGAAATCTAGCTCTCGGGCATGTTGAGCTCGTGCTTAATACGAGCCACCACGTCGCCAATCACCACCTGTGACTTGACCAGGAAGTCATCGGCACCAAGCTCTTTCGCCCGCTCGGCGTCCTTTGGCTGCGACAAGGCAGTCAGCATAATAATATGAGTGTTACGCGTTTGTGGACTATTGCGCAGGATATCTAGGACATCAAAACCATTGAGTTTCGGCATCATGACGTCTAGTAGCACCAGATCCGGCTTAAATTCTACCGCATCCGACAGCGCCTGCTCGCCATTGGTACTATGCTTTACCTCGAACCCCTCTAGCTCTAGACGCTGCTGATAGACCATCGCCAGGGTTTCGTCGTCCTCTACTAGTAGTATTTTTTTCTTTGCGCCTTCCATAACTACCTATAGTATACCCCATAACGCTTATATTTTTCAAGACCCAGCGTTGACAAGATTCACGTAGAGTTGTTTAATATTATTAAATTGTATCTATCAATCGTTCAATTCGCACCTTAAGGAGGAATATTATGGAGGAGATAGATCCGATTTCGTTGGCCGGACAAGCTTACCTGTTGATAGTTAATTTGAAAGGTAAGCTGGACGCCGATTACATCAACCAGATCTGTGACCCGTTGCTCGACTACACCCTCGAAAGCCGTGCATCTATAGCGCGTACCGTACTAGCTATCAAGACAATTAGTGCCTATATCGCAAACATGCTTATGTTCAATAGCGAATTACTTAAGCGCAACGACAAACCATCAGAAGATCGCTCTAGGCTAATTCGCAATAAGGGCCTTCTGGAACAGGTTTCTGAACAGCTATATAGCCTAAACCAGCTCCTATTGCAGGTTGGTTCAGATGACGAGAGTAGCCGTCTCAAGTTCATTGATAGCCTGCGTGGACATTTAGAAGGACAAAGTCGGTCTAAAACCACCGCCAAAAGTGACTAAGCTCCACCCAACCCCCCCTATAGAAAAATACTAGCCGGTTTCAACCGGCTAGTTTTACCTTTTGTTGCCGAATAGGCAATAAATGAACAGCAGCTTATTCCTTGTTTAAAATCTCGACCGCCTTGTCCTGTTGTGTGTCAGTACCGTTGTCTAGGTATTTATCCGCATCCAGATCAACTTTTACGTCAGGCTCTAGTCCGTCGTGGTTAATATTCCGACCCTTCGGTGTATACCACTTAGCTATAGTAATCTTCAACTGGTCGCCGTTGCTTAACGAAGACATGGTTTGTACGCTACCCTTACCGT
Source organism: Candidatus Saccharibacteria bacterium UBA1103 (assembly GCA_002313515.1). Taxonomy (GTDB): domain Bacteria; phylum Patescibacteriota; class Saccharimonadia; order Saccharimonadales; family Saccharimonadaceae; genus Nanoperiomorbus. The sequence continues at coordinate 71,108 of DCBQ01000009.1, forward strand.
AGGTCTTATTGCCAACCAGAGTAGCCAGGTCATAGTCGCTCAGCGCACCAGCTACAATTTCGCTAGCTGAAGCCGTACCACCATTCACCAACACCACTGTCTTGACGCCCTTAAGGATATTGCCACCCTTAGCTTTCACCGAACCCTTAGCAATCACCCGATCGCCCTTGCGCTCTTCAACAATAGTTTTGCCTTGGTCCACCCACAAGCTCGCCACATCCTGTGCGGCGTCCACATAGCCGCCACCGTTGTCGCGCAGATCCAACACAATACCTTTAACGTTCTTAGACTTTAGCTCTTTAGCGGCTTTTTGCGCCAGCTCTCCGGTATCATCGCCAAATTGACTAATACGGATAAATCCAATACCATCCTTGACTTCCCATGTTACCGATGGATTGTCAATATGGACTCGCTCTAGCTCGTAATCTTTCTGATCGTTACCGCGAAGGATGGTCAGCTTCACCTTAGTGCCTGCTTCACCGCGAATCTTACTAGCGGCTTGGCTAGGTGTCCAGTTTAGCGAATCCGCGCCGTCCACTTTAACAATTAGGTCACCAGTTTGCAGACCCGCTTTCTTAGCCGAACCGCCGTCTAGCACCGACATAATTTCCAGTTGCCGATCTTTATTTAGACCCATTTCGATGCCGACACCATCGAACGAGCCTGACAGGTCATCGGTCAAATCCTGCGCATCAGCAGCAGTCAGATAGGTGGTATAGGGATCACCTGCCGCATCCACCATACCCTTGGCGGCGCCTTCTATCAGCTTACTTTTGTCAAGCTTACCATCGTAATTCTGCTGTAGAGTTGCATACACCTCATCTAGCTCGGCGTAGTCTAGATTAGATATTGAAATGTTCTGTAAGCGTGTACCGATAGCTAGGCCAATCAAGCCTGTCATCACCGATACTACCACGCAGATAGCAATGCTTACGCCGACAGTTGACTTACGCTTATGCGGCGACTGATTCTTATAACTCTCGTATTCGGACGCCGTTAACACTTGGGCGTCATTTTTACCCTCATTTTTCATTACTATCTATTGTAGCACAACCGCTATGAATTAGCTGAAGGATTCGGCTAAAAACGAAGATAGGTGATGCCACTACCCTTTATCTCCATGGTTGAGTACATACCCATGGTAGCAGGATTTCCAGACCAGTTGTATTGGCTCACTAACACCCAACCGTCGCTCAACACTTTTTCAACAACCATCGCATGGCCAACGCCACCAATCACACTACTGGTCACAATTGCTACATCGCCGGGCTGCGGATTACTGACTTTTCGGCCACCGCTATATTTAGGCCAACTTGTAGCATTGCCACTGCCACGCTTTCTATAGGGATGATCTGGATCAGGGTATCCTGGTATGGTCTTACCGTATCCTACTGTTATACGCCATGCAGCATAGCTGACGCATTCGCGATTATACATACCATAGTCGTCGACATAACTATCCTGCATTCCACAATACGGATACCTACCAGAATAGGCTGTACCACAAGCCCTAAAGCCTGATCTATTACGTGTCATAAAAGATCCGTAATTCGGAGTTACTCCGCCCGAAGAATTTCCACTACTATAACCGCCACTGTGACCGCTATTGCTACTCGCATTTTTCGAAGCTTCTTGTGCAGCCCAATACGCAGCAATTGCCGCTTGTTGCTCCTTCTGCACCTGCGCAACCTGATTGCGCGTTGACTGAGATAGCTGCTGAAACCTAGACTGTTCATTACGTGTCCTAGTTAGCAGATCCTGCTGCTCAGATTGATTTTCCGCCAATTCTTGACGCTGGCTATTATTCTGAGCAATCTTCTTTTCAACCGACTTCTTGTTGACTTCCAGCTCTGATTTAATCTTATTCACCTCGCCTACTGTACGCTTAATGTTATCGGTCGCAGCCGACTGACGAACAGTGCGATCGACATAATCGCTGACTGAGTCGCTGTTGAGCAGCACATCAAGCGTCGAAGTTTGCCCGTTATAATACTGCTCTTTTAAATTCTCGCTTAGCGCCGCAGCATACTCCTTCAGCTTAGCTTCGTTATCTTTAATTTTCTGCTCTAGCTCACTACGCTCGGCACTACTAAGGTCAATCTGCTTCTGAATCGCCGCTTGCTGACTCTTTAGGGCGTCAATCTGACCCTGTAATGTGTTTGCTTGCTGGCTCTTCTCGGCTGCTTGGGCATTATAGCTATCCACCTGCTTTTGTAGGTTCTTGATCTCGGCATCAAAGTCGCGGGCATCTGCGACTACGGGCTGGAATAGCTGCACCACTGTCGCCGCCGCAAAGACAGACACCGTACCCAGCATGCCAACCCGCAAGTTCCACTTGCGCCGTTGCTTAGTCTGACATTTCCTATTACCTTTATTCATATGCTCCATTTTTTGTTTTTAGCTACCTTCTTCTTAACTATCCTATGGCATTTGATCAAAATAAATGTAGCCGTCAAATGAACTAGCACTTGATGAATACTCATGATAACGCCCGTCCAAGTCGCGATTAAAATCACTAATTATAATCCTGTTTCCATCAACAGCCTCAACCCATGCTACATGACCCCAACGGCCAGAGGTCATAACCGCAACCGAGCCTACTTTTGGAGTGCTGCTCGTCGGAATGCCAAGATTTCGCGCCCGTGATAGCCAATTTTTAGCATCATTATTGCCGCGTGGCCAATAAGATGGCCACCCATACGTGGAAGCTACTTTATAAGCCACATAGCTAACACACTCACGGCTATACATGCCCCATGCATCAACCATTGCATCCTTCGGCTTACTACAATATAAGGCTGGATAACCGCCGCCACAATCACCAGCAGTCAAGTCAGTACCCTTACGTAGCCTTAAGTTCTCAGCTGCCTGCTCTTTTCTTAGCTGCTCAATCTTAGCGTTACTCTGTGCTGTTAGCTCTTGAAACTTCGCTTCCTGTCCCTGGGTATCCTCCAGTAGCTGCTGCTGCTCGGCCTGACTATCAGCTAGTTGTCGCTTCTGCTCAGCCTGTTGTGAGATCACCGCCTCAACTTTGGCCTTCTTGACCTCAAGGTCGGCCTTTAGCTGCTTCACCTTTGCAACAGATTTCTTAATGTCATCGCTAACCTTGGACTGGCGCGACTGACGGTCTACGTAATCGCTAACTGAGTCACTGTTCATCAGTATATCTAACGACGAAGTCTGATCACTGTAATACTGCTCTTTCAAGCTCTCACTCAGACCCTTGGCCTGATCCTTAATTTTCTGCTCACTATCCTCAATCTGCTGTTGTAACTGGTTCTTCTCAGCCGTACTGAGGTCGATTTGCTTCTGAATCGTAGCTTGCTGATTCTGTAGCTCCGCAATTTTGCCCTGTAAGGTATTAGCCTGAGCGCTCAATTCCCCGGCGCGCTTATTATAGTCATCAATCTGGTTCTGGAGGGCCTTGATTTCAGCGTTATAATCGCGAGCTTCTACAGTCAGCGGACTAGCCAGCTGAACGCCCGATGCTACTACAAAAGCCATAGCCATCACTAAACAGCCGAATCTCATCGGTCGTGAATGATCTGCTATAAATTTCAAGTTGTTGTGGTGGAACCCCATAAACCCTCCTTTATGTCGATTCTTAATTTTATTATAAGCATAAGCTATTTGTTTGGCAAGTTACCACTTCATGTAACGCCTCAGCGCTAGGCGCGCACTGAGATCGCCGATAACAAAGCCGACCGCCATCATTGCTAGCAGTATCACCGCCATCCAATGTTCTACAAAGGCCTGCGTCTGTGCTACTTCAATATAGCTACTCATGCTCGGCAAGATCTTAGCTAGCGCTAGATAACCCACGATGGTAGAGATTACGCCGGCAATTACACCGTATAGTTCCGCCTCCACTAGGAATGGGCCACGAATAAAGAAGTTATCGGCGCCAATCGAGCGCATCATGCTAATCTCGTCACGACGACTAAAGATAGTCATGCGAATCGTGTTAAAGATTACCAGCACTGATATCGCCACAAAGATACTGGCCGCCGCAATACCAACCTTGCTGGCGTACTGCATAATATCCGATAGACGCTTAATGGTATTCTGGCGCGTCTCTAGATCTTGCGACTGCGAACGACTCTGATCCACCCATTTCTTAAACAGCTTGTCGTTACTTACGAACTTCTGGATATCGTCTTTTTTCTCATAGTCGTCTAGCTTGACGTGTAGTACTGCTGGAAACTCCATGTTGATGCCCTCTTCTGTTACAGTTTGCAGAGCATCCATGATTTCCTGCTTTGCTTTATTCTCTTCTACATAGTTTTTACGTTCGTCGGCACTAGTGCTAATGGCGACGCTTTTAACGTTAGGCTGGCTCTTGATCTCCGACGCTAAATTGTCTAGCGTACTACTACTCACATCATGCTTGATATAGACCGAGAGGTCCATCTTATCCTTCTGTGACTGAATAGTTTCACTCAGTACCGAGCTAGCAATACCAGTTACAAAAATAATTAGTAAGGTAATTACCATCACCACTGTCGCAGCCACCGTTAGCCAAGCATTACGTGTAAAGTTACGTAGGCCATAGCGAATCACCCGTCTAACGGTTAACAGTGTACGCTGGCGTTGCGGGTTAACTAAGCGCTGCTTCTTTAACTTAGCACCCTCTTTCTTAGTTCTAAGTTTAGATTCTTTCCGTGACATTAGCACCTCCATGTTCAACATCGCTAACAATCTTGCCGTGGTCAATCGTGATTGTACGCGTATCTAGTCGGCGTACAATCTCGGTTGAGTGTGTAATTAGAACCACTGTCGTACCAAAGCGATTAATCTTCAGCAGTAGCTTCACGATTTCCCAGGTGTTGCGAGCATCCAAGTTACCAGTTGGCTCATCCGCAAACAAAATCTTCGGCTGACGCACCATGGCTCGGGCAATTGCTACTCGCTGCTTCTCGCCACCAGATAGCTGATTCGGGAACTTCTTGTCCTTGCCCCTTAGACCCACTAGCTCTAGCATGCGTGGCACATTGTCGCGAATCTCTTTATTAGAGTGGCCCGAAATTTCTAGCGATAGCGCCACATTCTCAAATACCGTACGATTCGGCAGTAGTTTAAAATCCTGAAATATCACACCGATACGACGGCGTAATAGCGGAATATCGCGGTCGTCTAGAGTGTCATAGTCAATACCACCAACCACAATCTTGCCGCTATCTGGCTTTTCCTCACGCGTCAGCATCCGCAGCAAGGTGGACTTACCAGCGCCCGACGAGCCAATAACGATAGCAAACTCACGTGGCGCAATGCTCAGGCTAACTTTGTCTAGAGCGAGTGGCGACGACTTGTCGTAGCGCTTACTGACTCTATCCATTAAAATCATTGATCTTGCCATAAACTATCCTTTTTATTTTAAATACTTATGCTTTATTATTCCTGAACCCCATATACAATGAAACGCTTGTCAGCGGTCTGGGTGCGGTAGTTGAACTTGCCCGTGCAAGTCATTAGGGTGATACCCTTTTTACTGTCACCCTGGACGTTCAGTGCCTTGCCCATATCAACCTTATCGGCATTTACGGTTTCCGTAGCAGTTACACGATAAGTGTACTTAGTACCATTACCAGTTTCAACGACAATCTGGTCACCAGACTTCATCTTTGGCAAGTCGTTAAAAGCTGCATCGATAGTATTGCTAAAGGAAGTGTGGCCGTCGATGAAGACTTGGCCATCTTGGCCTGGCTTAGCGGATCCGTCGTACCAAGCAGTATCATTAAGGTTCTTGGGTACGTCAATATTACCCTGACTATTGACGCCCACGCTACGCACCCGTGCACTGACACCAATTGATGGGATAGTGATTAGGCGTGGTAAGTCTGACGATACCGTATAAGCCTGTTTGGCTTCTTGGCTAACCGCCGTCTGATCGGCTGTAGCCGGGTTCACGCCGGCAATCGACATAGCTGAAGCTGGATTAGAGAAGTTGTTCTGCACGGTCTTATTAGTAGAATACGTATCCCATGCTAGGTAGGCACTGGCCGCCAAAATTACCACGATGGCCGTGTAGCGTAGACCCGCTAGGAAGCGCTCTTTGTTAAATTTAAAGTTAATCGAGATTTTAGCGCTAGCTAGGCGCTCAAAGATATTGGGCTGCGCAATCGCAATCACGCCATCTGAACCCGCCATTAGATTGACATCGTCATCGCTGTACTGGTCGGCGGGCGATTCAACTGGCTCAGGAATTTCTGGAGTAGTTGGACGCACAGGAGTTTGCACAGGCTTGGCTTCGAGATAAGCGGCAGGAGTAAAAGTGTTAGATTTCTTGGTATTCAAGCTGGACGCCATAGCCATAGCCGGCTTGGTAGCTGGCGTCATATTCGAGATCGCAGCTGACATCGTCGGCATCGCTGCTCGCCGAAAAGACGCCGGAGATACTACGCCATCTAAACTAATGCCACGGCTAATCGGCTTTTTCGCAGCAGGCTTAGCTGTACGAGCTGGCTGAGTAGTAGACTTCACTTGCACGGATTGAACCGAGGCGGCAGGCTGATTATTCTGATCAGCCCGTACTGCGCTTGCAGTACTATTCAGATACTCTCCGTGTTGTTGTACCATGCGGGCAAAGCCAGTACTACGTGGCCGCTCGGGAATCACCAGACGGCGCCGATTGGCATCATTTACACCACTCAAATCTAGCTTGTAGCTAGAACTATTTTGTCGTTGCATTTTTGTCTCCTGTTTTTTGAATGCGTTATTTGTGATTGTTTTAGTCTTTTTGTCTCCAGACTATGGTTATATATTAAAGCATAATCTAAATAAATGCAAATATTACTTGCTTTCTAAATACGCTTTCATAAAGCCATCGATTTCGCCATCAAACACAGCCGTCGGGTCCTTCTCTTCGTACTTCGTTCGCGTATCCTTGACTTGCTTATACGGATGTAAGACGTAATTGCGAATCTGTACACCCCAGCTGGCACTCTTGCCAGCACGCAGCTTGTCAATACTATCCACATGCTGTTCCATCTGCATGGCCGCCAGTTTCGAACGCAGGATTTCCAGTGCCTTTTCCTTGTTCTGAATCTGACTACGCTCGTTCTGAATCGCCACCACGATGCCAGTCGGTAAGTGCGTCACCCGCACGGCACTATCAGTAGTGTTAACCCCCTGCCCGCCGTGGCCACCCGAACGGTAAACGTCAATACGCAGGTCTTTGTCGTCAATTTTGACAGCATCCGGCGCGTCAATTTTCGGCAGAACTTCCACCAAGGCAAAGGAAGTTTCGCGTGACTCGGCGTTAAATGGGCTCAGCCGCACTAGGCGGTGCACACCGTTCTCTGACCTCAGCCAACCGTAAGCATAGGGGCCACTAACTTCAATCACGCTAGTCTTAACCCCGGCCTGCTCGCCTGGACTGCGCTCGATAATATTGGTCGTATAGCCGTGCTTTTCTGCCCAACGTAAATACATGCGCTCGAGCATCTCAGTAAAGTCCTGTGCGTCATCACCACCCACGCCGGCGGTCAGGCGCAAAATCGCATCACCCATGTCATACTGACCGTTAAACATCAGCTGCTGCTTAAGCTGGCCATACTCTTTCTCTAAAGCTGTCACTTGGCCATCAAATTCAGCTAATAGCTCATCATCAGCAATCTCTAGCAGCTCAACCAGGTCGTTCACCTGCACCCGCAGGGTCAGCCACGGTTGTACCACCGCTTTTAGATTAGCCAATTTCTTAGTCTGCTCCTGCGCATATGCTGGGTTATGCCAAATCTCTGGCCGCGCCAGCTCATCTTCTAGTGACTCCAGTTGATCTCGCTTGTCCGCTAAATCTAAGCGCCTCGCCGCCGCTTCAATCTCGGCGGCTAGCTTTCCCAGTCTAGCACTCAGCTGATCCTTCATCTGAAGTTATTATATCATTTATTATCAGCTTTAGCGTGGCGTCGGAATTGACGACCTTTAGTCACCTGTTCGAATAGGTAATCCACATCCTGTGCATCAATTTCATCCACCGTCTTCACAATCTCGTCAACGTCATCAGTAATCTTGTATAGGCCACGGGCGTTATGCACCAGGCCATAGTCCGATGCCCTAGCCAGATGTGGCATCTCGTTCACCTCGTTCTCATCACCCGTCTCAATTAGATGCCACTTGCTCATTGGGCCAGCAAACCACTTGTCCAAGCCCGACCAGAATTCACTGCCAAATAAGAAAATGGGGGCATGTGGCGTCTTGCCAGTATGAACCAGTTCCAGTACCTCGGCAAATTCGTCCATCGTACCAAACCCACCCGGGAAAAATACGAAAGCTTTGCCGCTAAACGTCATCATTACCTTGCGCGCAAAGAAGTAATGGAATTCCATCGAGTCGGTCGTCCACGGGTTCAAATCCTGTTCGGTTGCCAAATGTATATTTAGCCCCACTGAACGGCCGTGATTCTCAAACGCCCCGCGGTTGGCGGCTTCCATAATACCCGGACCACCACCCGTCGTCACAGTGTGGTTGTGCTGGGCTAGCTTAGCGCCTAGCTCATACGCCTTCTGATAATACTTATTGGTTTCATGAAAGCGCGCCGAGCCAAAGATAGTTACACCCTGTGGGTACTTGCGGATGGTTTCTAGCCCGTGCACTAGGTCGGCCGTATAGCGACCAAAGCGCTGGTCGTCCTCGTCGTTCATCTGCTCATTATTAAGGATGTCACGCCAAGGACAGTCCTTCACCGCCGTATCGCCCATTGCGCGACGGCGTCTACCTCGCTGCGAGTCATCGCTCTTCCGCCACGTCATTTTCTGATTGTTTGTATTATCTTTCATCATGTTTCTATTTTACCACAAGTTTTTACAATATCCCCAGCGGCGACTAGCGTCGCCAGCTTGCCCCTTTTTACCAAAAAAGGGCTTATATACCCCTGCCTCCCTTTGATAAAGGGAGGTGCCGAGCGTAGCGAGGCGGAGGGATTGTGTATTAGTGTTATAATATAACCACTATGGCGAATGCGAATCTGACGGCGGCAAAGCGGGCAAAGAACGACGAATTCTATACGCAGTACCAGGACATTCAGAAGGAAATGAATGCTT
>DCBQ01000010.1:0-6773 GCA_002313515.1 Candidatus Saccharibacteria bacterium UBA1103
AGTCAATGTATGCGCGTATCCTCATCCAGAAAATCCCTAGCGAGCAAACCATCTAACTAGCGATGAAGCCCCTTTTTGGTAAAAAGGGGCAAGCAGTGGCGTAGTCACGCTGGGGATATTGTCCAATGGCAGACACAATCCCTCCGCTTCGCTATCGCTCAGCACCTCCCTTTACCAAAGGTAGGCAAGGTCCTTATTTAAACAGCACCTTCACTCGCTCGGCGACATGGTCGGTTAACTGCTGGTCAGTGTTACCGTATAGACATAGACCCCAGGCCGGCTGAGCAAATAATTTATTCACCGACACCACTACATCGTCTTTAGTCAGAGTTTTAATGGAATTAATTCGCACCAGCGGATCACGCACTTTATCTAGGAATAGATAGCTGCTACCAACCAAATTGGCCATGGCGCCACAGGTGTTATTGCTCATCTCAAAGCTTCCTACCATGCCATCCTTACAGTACTGCACCAACTCATCCGATAGTTCGCCTTTTTGCACCTTCTGAATCTGCTCCACATAAGCATCAATAGTCGGCAGCACCTTATCTGCGCTAGTACTGTAATCCAGTCCGCCACAAAAACCTAAATCTCCCGCCGACATACCATAGCACGGGTTATAGGCTAAGCCCTTTTCACGAATGCTACCAAATAGCACAGAGTAGAAGCCACCCGACATCGTCTGAGTCATCAAGCGCGCCGCCGCTCGTTCGCGCTCACTTAAGACCTCGTTGGACATAATATCTAGGTTAACGATAATATCCTTTGACTCTTTACGCTTGATGGTAAATGGTTTGGCATAGCACGGCTCTGGATTAATAATTTCCGGTCGCTCGCCACCCTCTAGCTCATCAAACTGGTTAATAATATCCTTGATTTCTGCACGATGCTTCTTTAGATCACCAGCAATCGTCAGGCGCAAGTTCTTGGCCACAAAGTACTTTTTGCGGTGCTCATTCACATCAACTAGCTCCACGTTATCAATAGTAGCAATTGATTCTTCCACCGTCAGGCGCTTCTGCCCCATGCGCTTACCGATTTCACCACCAATCACTCGGCCAGGATTACGCAGGTAACCGCCCATCTCACTATGAATATTCTTGCGCTCACGCACTAGGTCAGCTTCCTCGTAAATACCGTTGCAAATAATATGTTTCAGCAGATTCAATACACGCGGTAGGTCATCCCGAGCACAGCGCCGCTCTAACCACAATAGGTTATCGCCCGTATAAGCATTACTATAGGCACCATTGCGCTCGTTCTCCCACTTCATCTGCTGACGTGTAAAGAGGTCGTTGGCTGCACCGTCAATCATATGTTCGATCACATGCGATACCTGCATTTTGTGCTCAAAGTCTATGGCATACTTCCGCCCCGCGCGAAAGCCCGCTTCAACGCAAACATCTGGCACGCCCGGCACGTCAATCAGTAGCGCTTTCACGCCCTTCTTAGTTGCATATTCCTCAGTACTATATTTCAGCATTTACTACCCTCCTCTGCTAGCCTAAAACAATTTACCAAAGCGCTCGTATAGGTCATCCGCCACCGCTTTGTGCGTGTTGCCATACAATCCCAATGTCCAGATATTAGCATCCAGAAACTCGCGCACCAAGGCGATCAGCTGCTCGGCCGTCACAGCGTTAATCTGCACCGGTACCGCCTCTGAGTTCTCAATCATACCATCACGAAAGTAACGGGTAGCTAGGCGCATAGCAATCTGCCCCGCCGTCTGCATGCTCATCTGGTAGCGACCGAGGGCATACGTCTTAGCGTCCGCCAGCTCCTCAGTATCAACATTGCCATCAGCAATGCGCCTCAGTTCCCGCACAATTACATTGACTACGGACGGCAGCTTAGACTCCGCCACCTCGGTGAAGAAATCCCACGAGCTGTTGTAAAAGCCAATATCATTTTGGCTGATCACATAATAAGCCAAACCCCGCCGCCGGGCTTCGCCCTGAATACGCGAATGAAGTGTACCGGTCAAGATGTGGTTCAGCAGTAGCGCCGTCCACTGGTCGGCCTGCTCTAGCGCCCGCGGCACGTTCAGACTGATGTTCATATAGATTTCGGGCACGTCCTTACGCCGCACCACGATGGGCGCCGCCGAGTGAAGTTCTTCATAAGGAATCGCCAGGCGCTGTCCTGCTGGCAGCTCAAAGGTGTCTAGGGTAGACTTTAGCTCGTCCAGGCGCTCACCACCGAAGTCCCCTGCCACAATAAAACGCATGTTCTGGGCGGTGTGCGTACGCTTGTAGTGTTCACGAATGTCCGCCACCGTGATGTTCTTCATGGAGTCCAGACCCTCCTGCACCGTCTTGGTCTGATAGCCCAAATTCTGCGCCAGCTTCAGCGGCAACACCCAATCGGCCTGCGACAGGTAGCCCGATAGCTCACTGCGCACATTGCCCATCTCGCTATTAAATTCACCTTCTACAAAATGCGGCTCACATATAGCATATTTCTGCAGAGTCAAAATGCGTTGCCATTCAAAGGCCGCACAATCCGCCACATAGGTCATGGCATAATCCTCTGTAAAAGCATTGTGCATAGCACCGTTTTTAGTGAATGCGGCATCGTAAGCCTGCGCCGACTCAAACCCGTCGCTAGCGCCAAAGGCCATGTGTTCCATAATGTGGGCGGTCTCTGACTTATGGGCGTAGTCTTTCACGAAGCGCGCACCCGCCCGGAAGCGGAACTGGCTAGACATCACCGGCGAGCCAGGGACATTAACAATCAGGCCTTTCGCGCCCGACTTTAACTGGTATTCCTGAACCGTATACTTCACTGCTCGCCTACTCTAATCTATCTTTTTAATCTATCTTCCTCGCTGATAAATATAGTACTATAAATTACCTTTTGATTAAAGAACTATCGCCTCGTCTGAAACCCACCCGATTGCTAACGCAATCTGCCCTCCCTTAGCAGAGAGGGACAAAATTATCTTGCCACCGGTGGAACTACAGGCGACTAGAATACAGCTTATAGCTTCAGTTCTGGGTAAATCTTCTTAGTTACCGGGTCGACCTCGTAACGCATAGTTGGAAATGGCACACCCTCGCGAGCCGTCACGCCTTCTAGCATCCAGAAGACGCGCTCGCTATAACCCCAGCCGCAAGCGGGCGGCATGCCGTATTCCAGCATCTCGACAAAGTCAATGTCTAACATCATGGCCTCATTATCGCCGGCTTCGCGCATCTTTTGCTGCTGCTCGAACCGCTGCAGCTGGTCAATCGGGTTGTTTAACTCGGAATAGCCATTACCTAGCTCACTCCCCGCAATAATCGGCTGGAAACGTTGAGTGGATTTACCGTCTGGGTTCGCCTTAGATAGCGGCGAGATGAACTTTGGCGTGTTAATTAGCCAAACTGGACCAGCTACGTCTTTGCGGATATGCTTCCATAGCTTATCTATGCCACGGGACAGGTTATCACTCTTCGCGATCTCAATCTTGTTCTCGGCCAGCTTCGCTTTGACTTCATCTAGTGTGGTATTGTAGACATCAATGCCGAAATGCTTCTGAATTACCTCGGCATAATCCCAAACTTCCCACTCTTTGTCCAGATCCACATCAAAACCGTTGATCTTGAACTGCAGGGTGCCAAAGGTTTCCTTGGCCACATACTTATACATACCCTCCATGAACTTCATGCCGTCGCGCCAGTCCCAATAGGCGTGATACCATTCCATTGCCACGTGCTCGGGTAAGTGCTCGTCATCGATACCTTCGTTACGGAAACGTGGGCCGATGTCGTAGACCTTCTCGTAACCAGCACCCAGCAGGCGCTTCAGCGGTAGCTCGTGACTAATACGCAAATATAAATCCTGATCCAAGCTGTCCATGTGGGTTTTAAAAGCGTTGGCATCCGCGCCACCAGTGGTGTGTTCTAGCACCGGGATGTTAATTTCAATAAAGCCGTGTTGGTTCAGGTAGTCCCGCGTCGCCTGCCAGAATTTGCTACGGCGAATAAAGCGCTCGCGCACCTCTGGATTGACGTTCATATCAATATACCGACGGCGTAAACGTGCCTCCTTGTCGGTAAAGCCCTGACGATCTGGCATAGGACGTAGGGTCTTAACTAGTAGCCTTAGCTTAGTCACGCCCAGTGAGATTTCGCCGGTCTTAGTCTTCATCACCTTGCCGGTCGCCTGAACAAAGTCGCCACTATCTAGCAGATTCAGTTCTTTGATACCTAGCAGGTTCTCAGCCGGGTTCAGTTCCGCTACATCGCCAGTATGTAGGAATAGCTGAACCTGCCCTGTCATATCGCGCAGCACGATAAAGGCGATCTTACCAAACTTGCGTAGCGACAAGATGCGACCAACCACAGTCTGCTCGGTGTTCTCAAGTTCCTCAAATTGCGGCGCAATCTGCCCCGCCCCGATGGTGCGGTCGGCGTGAGCTGGATAGGGATCCAGCCCCAATTTCTTAATAGTCTCGAGCTTCTTCAACCGCTCGTTTCGATAATCTGCTAGTGTTGCCATATGGGTATATTATACCACATAAATTAACACCTCCCTTTCGCAAAGGGAGGTGGCAGGCGTAGCCTGACGGTGGGTTCGATGCTTTTAGTTAATCTTCTTAATCGTATAATTCTTCTCGCCCTTCGGGGTCTTGACAGTAACGGTGTCACCCACGTGCTTGCCCATCAAAGCAGCGCCTAGAGGTGATTCGTGACTAATCTTGCCGTTCAGTGGATCAGCTTCAATCGTGCCGACCACATCAAAGGTCATCGAATTGCCGTTCAGCTCTACCTCAACAGTGTCACCCAAGCTCACCGTGCCGTCGCCATCACTGGCGATAATCTGCGCACCTTGTAAAATCTCTTCAATCTCGGCAATGCGTGATTCAACACGAGACTGCTTTTCGCGGGCGGCCGTGTATTCGGCGTTCTCACTTAGATCGCCGTTCTCGCGGGCGGTAGCAATCTCGTCAGCAATTTCGCCACGGCTAGCCGTCAGCTCTTTTAGCTCGGCCTCTAAGTCAGCCTTGCCCTTTGCGGTAATGTGGAAAACTTTCTTCATAATCTAACCTCCTTGCCATCTGGCTACAGATATAATAAAAAGCCAAGATGAACTTTAGCTTTATAGATTGTATCATACTTGGCGCTAGGTGCAAGACATATAATGCTTAAGCTTGCTAGTTAGACGCTGATGTTATATTGTAAAGGCAGATTGCAATACTGCAGTCCGAAACTTACCAATTGATTGGAGGAATTATGTCGGACAAACGACAAGCTTATGTAGTTGATGCAAGTGTCTTTCGTGGCGCTGGCGTAGAGCCACTTAAGGATTATCGCGAGAACAGTGATTTCATCGTGCCGATCCAAGTGATTGACGCCCTGGAAGAGCAAGATCCGCGCAAGCTGGGTGCGAGCTACGGCTCTCGCCTAGCCTTTGAATTCTTGGAGCGGGTGCGGAGACAGTGCAATAATGAGACTATTTGTCACAAAGGTGCTGAACTTGGCAATGGCAATCGCTTGATTGTTCCCAAGGAGCGCGAGGGTGTTGCCTATCGCAAGTTGGCCTATGCGGTCATCGATACAACTAGGGAGTATGTCAAAGGCCACGGCAGCATCCCGACAACCATTCTCAGCAATAGCCCTGGCACGCGCTTCCGCGCTAACCAGAATAACATATCGGCCGAGCCCTACGGCGACGAATTCAATCCGTTTAGCGGCTGGTTCCGAGACATTAAGGTTGACGAACAGGAACTGGCTGCGGCTCAGGCCCGGAAAGAATCAGGGCGAAACTTTAACGCCAAAGCCTGGGAGGAGGCCGTCATTGCTGCCGTACATGCGCGGGCTGATGAATTGCACATCAGTACGCCGTCCCACGTTGCATTGACCATTAAGGACGACGCCAATCATAAAGGCGTGTGGCTGGCGAACGTAAACAACAAATCGGTTAAACCACTGGAGTCACAAAGCCTCGGCAAGGTTAAGCCTATGAATTGCGAGCAGAAGATTGCCATCAGTTACCTGCTGGATCCTGAAATTCGCCTGGTTTCACTGGGCGGCATCGCTGGCGCCGGCAAGACCTTCTTGTCCTTGGCGGCCGGGCTAAACCAGATCTCCCAGCACTCAGACTACAATAAGATCATTGTCTATCGTACGCTGTACGGCGTTGGCCAACAAAACCTGGGCTTTTTACCTGGTACCGAAGCCGAGAAGATGGCGCCTTGGGCTGAAGCCATTTACGACGATGTCGAGATTATTGACAAGAGACGCATTCAAACCAAGTACAATCAGTTCGGCCGTGAATATCAGGTGATAGACGGTATTGAAGTCAAACCTATTACCTATATCCGTGGCGTTACCAAGCGCAACAGCATCATTATTGTTGACGACGCTCAATCACTAGAGCGCTCTGAGCTACTTGATGTACTATCGCGCGTTAAGGATACAAAGGTAGTCTTTACACACGACATGAGCCAAAACGACAACAACTATGTCAGTCGCGGAACTAGCGTGGTCAAGTTAGTTAACGACTTAATGAACAAGAAAATGGTCGCGTCCATCAACTTCACTGAATCGCAACGCGACAGTCTGGCGCAAATCGCCAGTGAGATGCGTCTTGCCGAAATCGGCCTCTGATCAATGACGAACTAGCCTTCATTTAGGTTAGTCCGCCCCGCCCCGGCTCATTCACTTGAGCCGGGGTTTTAATTAGACACAAAAGCAGTTTAATAGTCTAAAGTCCGCCCCTACAAAGGGTGACTAACGAAGCCGCTAGCTTCAATCGGTTACACAACTAAAGTCCCCGCCTATAAA
>DCBQ01000010.1:6870-21133 GCA_002313515.1 Candidatus Saccharibacteria bacterium UBA1103
GTCCCCGCCTATAAAGGCGGGGCAAGCAGTGGCGATAGCCACGCTGGGGCGGTTTTATTCACTTCTCTTAAAATCAATGTTAATAGTAAGATAGATGAATAAAACCCCTCAGACGCCCTGCGGGCGCCAGCTCCCCTTTATAGAGGAGCGCTTTAATTTTTATCCCAGCTTTTCAATCAGCTGCTCTAGCGATAGATTTTCGCTGGCCTGCCCAGTGCGAGATTTATACTCCAAAGTATTCGCCGCCACGGTCTTTGGACTGATTACCACACGATGCGGAATACCCATCAAATCACCATCAGCAAACTTCTCGCCTGGTCGTGCGTCCGTGCGGTCGTCCCACAGTACATCCACGCCGGCGTCCTGTAGTGCCTGATACACTTTATTGCCCTGTTCCAACACCGCTGAATCTGTACCGATAGTAACCAGGTATACCCGATATGGTGCAATATTGTCTGGCCAGACTAAACCGCGATCATCGCTGAACAGTTCAGCTATCACACCCATCACGCGCGTTACACCGATGCCGTACGAGCCATAGTAGAACGGCTTCTGCACATTATCACGATCAGCAAAAGTAATTCCCATCTGCTCGGCTTTCTCGGTACCAAAGTTAAAGATATTGCCAACCTCGGCCGAACGCACCTTTTCTAGCTTACTGCGATCCAGCTTTAGGTCACGCACGGCGTCCTCTAACACCTCCTCGTTCACCGCCACGTTCTTCTCGCGATCTAGATATAGCCAGTCTTCACCGGC
Organism: Candidatus Saccharibacteria bacterium UBA1103; assembly: GCA_002313515.1. GTDB lineage: Bacteria > Patescibacteriota > Saccharimonadia > Saccharimonadales > Saccharimonadaceae > Nanoperiomorbus. The sequence continues at coordinate 7,627 of DCBQ01000010.1, forward strand.
GTCACAAATAGTTTGGAACTCGTGGCTATATTTAGTAAAGGCACCACCCGAGGCAAAGGTTACATAGGTCAAATTACCGATACCTAGGCGCTCATAGATGCGCTTATATGCCTCGATCACACCGTTATAGAACCGCTCTAGATCTTCCTTAGTCGCGTGCACCGAATACATATCCTTCATCAGGAACTCACGCCCACGCATAATTCCCGCCTTAGCCCGTAGCTCGTTGCGTAACTTGGTCTGGAACTGATATACCGCCACTGGCAAATCTTTATAGCTGTGCACGTAATCACGCAGCATGTTCATGATCGGCTCTTCGTGCGACCAGGCTAGGCCGATATCCTCACCAGTCTGCAGCTTAGTCTTAAACCAGATGTCGACTAGCTTATCATCCCAGCGACCGGTAGTCTGCCACACCGCCTTGGGCTGCAAGTTAGTCATCAGCAGTTCCTGACCACCAACAGCATTCATTTCGTCACGTATAATCGCCTTAATTTTCTCGAGCGTGCGTAGCCCTAGCGGCAGATAGGCGTATACCCCCGCCATTTCCTTATGTACGTACCCCGCCTTAATTAGCAGCTTGGCATTTAACGACGTTTCGTCCGCCGGTACAGTTTTGCTAGTTTTGGTAAACAGTTCAGTTCGTTTCATACTCTAATTATACACTACATAGCCCCGCAACACGGTCGAGACTAACTTAATCTCAAGCAGCTAGAACAATTTCCAGATATCGGCAATGGTGACCAGGATGATAATTGCGAATAGTACCAACATGCCATAGCTAACGATGGTTGCCTCTTTCTCTTCGGTCAATTTCTTGCCGCGCAGGCGGTACCAGGCCATCAGGTACCAGCGGCCGCCGTCCAGTCCTGGAATCGGCAGAATGTTCATGACCGCCAGTGACAAGGCAATAATCGCCGAAATGTACAGCAGGGTCAGCGGTCCACCCGCCAGCGCCGTTGGGAAGATGTAGCCCAGGATGCCAATCGGGCCAGAGACACTATCGCTGACGGCAGCTAGTTCAGTATTTGCTGCACCCGAGCCGGTCACCAAATCCCATAGCCCCATAAACAGATTGCCAATCATACCACCGATACCAGCAATAGTCATCCACATCAGCTGTAACGTGTCGATAATGGCCACAATCGGTGCCGACCAGGTCGCCTTGATGGTGGCCGATTGACTATTGTAGGTCGTAACACCTAGAATACCTTTACCATCCTTATTATCTTTAGCCAATTTTACATCAATGGACTTTTCTTTACCGTCGCGCTCTACCACGACTGTCACCTTTTTGCCGGCACGTTCTTTAGTTAGTTCAGGCACCTGAGTGGAGAACTCAGTTTTCACACCGCCGACCGAGACGATATTGTCCTTGGCCCGCAGCCCAGCCTTATCGGCCGCCGAGCCCTTAACTACTTTATCAATCGTTACAATACCCTTAGTGCCATGGTTGTCGCCCGCAACCGCAAATTGATTAGCGCTTAATTTAGGTATGCCAAAGAACGCCAGCACCATAAATAGCACCACGGCGGTCAGAAAATTCATGAACACACCAGCAAACAGGATTTTGGTTTTAGCCCAGAAGGAAGCCGCACCGTAGGTACCCTTGCCTTTAGCGTCGTCACTTTCACCCTTCATCTTACAGAAGCCGCCCAGTGGTAGCCAGTTCAGCGTAATCAGCGTTTTCTTATATTTGCCCAATACCTTAGCTTGCGGTGGGAAGCCAATACCGAACTCCTCTACATCCACGCCGTTCCTTAGTGCCACAATCATGTGCCCTAGCTCATGGATAATTACCAAAATCACCAGAATAATTAGGCCGACAATTGCACCCAGCACAATCTGCCACCACTCTAAACCGCTTAACAAAACTCTACCCTCCTAAATCTCAAATTCAAATTGCTTATTTATATAATACCAAACAATGCCTCCCTTTCGCAAAGGGAGGTGGCACGGCGTAGCCGTGACGGTGGGTTCAATATTTTATTTTCCAAACCTACGGTGGCGATGAGCAAATTCATCTAGACAATCGTCAAAATCCGCCTCGGTCATATCTGGCCAGTTCTTTTTTAGGAACAGGAACTCAGCATAAGCCGCCCGCCACAGCATGAAGCCGCTAATGCGCTCTTCACCGCTGGTGCGCACCACCATATCCAGATCCGGCAAATCTGGATGATACATATATTTGTCCAAATCCGTATCATTGAAGTCCTTTAGACTAACCGCCCCACTCTGCACGTCGGCTGCTAGGTGCTTCGCCGCGTCCACAATTTCCGCCCGGCCACCATAGTTGAAGCATAGCGCCAGTGTGGTCGAAGTGTTATCCTTAGAATCCTCCTCGGTTTCGTGAATGGCCTCTAAAATGGGTGCACTCAGGCGGTCACGCCGACCCAAGAAGATAATCCGAAAGCCATCCTTCACCATCTGTTTCATGTCGTTCTTAAAGGCCGAGAGGAACAGCTTCATCAGATAGCCGACCTCTTCCTCACTGCGCTGCCAGTTCTCGGTCGAGAAAATAAAGGCACTAACGTATTTTATGCCCCTATTCTGCGCCACATAGGCCATGTGCTTTAGCACCTCAAAGCCCTTCTTGTGTCCGTTATAGGTTGGCAAATTACGCTCCCTGGCCCAGCGACGATTACCGTCAACTATAAACCCGATATGATTAGGTAAAATTCTCGCTTCGTTGGTCATTGGCGGCCCCTACATTGTCATGACTTCTTTTTCTTTGGTTTTAGCGATGTCAGCTAGCTTCGCAGTGGATTTTGCTACACTGTCGTCAATGCCAGATTCTAGACGCTTCTGATCGTCCTCGCTAATATCCTTAGCCTCTTTGGCGGACTTGATGGCCTTACGAGCCTCATCACGGATGGCGCGCAGGCCAATCTTAGCTTCTTCTAACTTAGCATTCAATTGCTTCACAATCTCGCGACGACGCTCCTCAGTCAGTGGCGGAATTGGCACACGAACATTACGGCCATCATCCGACGGGTTGAAGCCCAAGGTTGGGTCGCTGGCAATTGCGTTGGAAATCGCATGTACATTCGCTGGATCAAATGGTGTCACCAGGATCTGCGTGGCCTCAGGGGCGCTTAGGCTAGCCACCTGGTTTAGCGGCATCTTAGTACCGTAAACCTCGACCCGCACACTACTGAGCATATCGGGATGGGCACGACCCGTACGCACCTTCTTAACCTCCTCAGCAAAACGTGCCACGGCGGCGTCAAACTTCTCGTCGTAAATACTTGTATCCATAAGTAGATTATAGCATAGAGGTTAGATTATGTCCTAAGCCGCTAGGCCATCTTCTAACGCCGTGCCTTTAATTTGGGCGTTGTAGCTAGCAGTAGACATGCGATCCTGTGCCTGAGCCGCCATTAAGTCTTCGCTCTTCTCGATAGTATTTAGTTGCTCGCGGCTATCGTTGATGACTTCTTCGGTTGGCGTTTTGCCGCCTAAGACTTCTTCCACATTCTCAGCAATCGCTTCCCAGCCCAAAATCTGTTGCTTGCGCTCCTCTGACTGTGCATCAAAGTCAAATGGCTCTTTCTCGCGAGTTAAATATTTTTCTAACTCTGGGTTGATGGGATTTCCTTGATTATCGTATTGCATATTTTTATATTCCTTTTCTGAATATTAGGCTATCATAAGTGTGATTATTTGTCAATGTGATTGTGCTATGATTGACAGTATGTATTCCTCATTGTATAATATAGTTATTCTACTAGTGCAAGCGCTAATATTCTGCACTAGCTAGGACACGATACCGATTTGATTCACCAGGCTTCATTCTGCTCCGCAGTCAAGTATGACACTAAGCGCTTGATCGACTTTGCCAGCGATGATCAACTGACCTACGGCGTCGAGTTTATTGCTACGCAGAAGTTCCAAGATCTACTCAGTCAATTTCTCGAGGACGAGCGTGTCGACGTTTACGGCATTAACCTAGCCAAAGTTGACCGCTATCATCTGGTAACACCACAAAAATCAACTGCCAACATACTAATTGGCATTGAGCTGTAGCCCTACTCTGCAAGACATTAGTAGCCACCCGTATCATGCGGGTGGCTTTAAAATATGTCTAACTCAACTTATATAGACCACTGTTTCATAGAGACAGGTGCAGTCCCAGTAGAGAGACGCTTATTACGATTAATTACATGTTCGCCAACTGCACTCAACTTTTGTCCAGCTGGAACTTTGTCGAGTGTTAGCAACTTCTGCGAACGGTAATTTTGTTGGTCAGGTTTAGATGGCAATACAATTGCGCCATTATCATTCAACTTTTTCATATTTTCTTCCACTTGACTCATACTACCCTTAGGATCACCAGCCAACAAGCTTTGTTTAACTTTATCCTCACTCCCCGTCGAGCCGACTACATAAAAGTCTCCACCACTTACTTTGGTGCGTTTATAGTTTTTGGGGTCAGTTAGAATACCACGAAACTCCTGCTCTTCGTCCTTCGTGACAGTAAGCCCCACTTCGTCGCGTGTCAGCAACTGAGATAGCACAAACTGCACTAAATAGTTCTTGTTAGTAGGCCGCCACATTGTAATATCTTTATTGCCGCGATCAAAATTATTTGCAGCATACACTGTAATCATATTGTCTGGATCGGTTGCAAATTCGTTTCGACGGTTAAAGCCCTTCTTATAATCCCTAAAATCATGATCACCTAGCCAATATGCCTGGTTAAGCGGAGTCAAGTGCTCTACACTCGCCCCTTTCGACACCGCATCAGAGTCAACATAGTAGTAAACATTGCCGTCGTAAGGATCTCTAATGATACCGCTCTCAATTCTATCGGTATAGCTCTTACTGCGTATTGCATATTTACCCATATCACGCAAGCGAATATCTCGCCGATCCTCGTATTCCTGCTCCAGGTTGTCGTCATAGAATTTATGACGAACAGGTTGACCGTTATTCCAGTCGTTATAGCTAATATCTTTAGCGCCGTAATCGTTTACCATGTCACACATTCGACTTAGCGCAAAGTCAGCCATCAGTCGCACCGTACGCTCATCAACATTAGGATCACGCAATAGATTATTATTTCGTATATCATCTTCTGACAAATGAGTTTTACGTGATTCGGATATCATCATAATGTCCCTATCCTAGCATAAGCTTGATAAAATGTCAATATTATATTAAAAGGCCGGCAGGATTACTCCCGTCGGCCGTTACTAGATGGGTTATTAGTTGGCTAGCTTACGCAGCGTCACTAAATGTTGACATGTTATCATGATACAGCATACCAGCCTGAGTACGATCGGGATGCCAGGCACCCCTTGACCAGTGCCAATCGATCACAATTTTTTGGTTACTACCTAGCACCCTGGTATATACTCTCGCCAAGTTATTCTGGGGCGGAGTGATGTAGTTGTAAGCACTACCTTTGCCATTCCATAGCGAGACAATACCCACGCCCGAGGTCTCAACATCACAAATTATTGATTGAATAGCCGCAAAATAGGCCTTATGCGTCAGAATACTTTCAACGCCATCCATTCGATAATATGTGATGTAGCCATCGCGATTGACGGCAAACGATGTAGAGCCAGCTCGTTTGCCATTATTCACCATCCTTGAATAGGTCCGTCCATTACGGTCGCAACGGATTCACATATTATAAAACAAATCCAGCAATTATTAAATAACCAAGACGCCCCATTCTATGAGGCGTCTTGGCGTTTGCTGTGAACTAAGGATTAGTCTTCAGTCACACCTAGCTCAAAGCGAGCAAAGCGACGGACAACGATGTTTTCGCCTAACTTGGCGATGTTTTCCTTGATCAAGGTACCCATGTCCTTGTCCTCGTCCTTCCAGTACGGCTGATCCAGTAGTACTAGCTCGCTAAAGTATTTCTTTAGCTGACCATCGATAATCTTATCCAAGATATCTGCAGGTTTGTTGGCATTCTTTGGATCGTTCTTCGCAGCCTCGATTAGCTCGGCACGCTTATCAGCCTTCACCTGCTCTGGCACGTCCTTTTCGCTAACCCACTTTGGATGCATAGCAGCAACCTGCATAGCAACCTCGTGCGCTAGCTCCTTGAACTGGTCAGTGCGCGCAACAAAGTCGGTCTCACAATTTATCTCTACAATCACGCCAATGCGACCATTATGCACGTAAGATTCAATCAAGCCTTCACGAGCTTCGCGCTCACCACGCTTCTCGGCTTTGGTCAGGCCCTTCTCACGCATAGCCTTTAGTGCCTTATCAAAATCACCGTCAGCCTCGACTAGCGCTTTCTTGGCGTCAGTCAGACCCACGCCAGATAGCTCGCGTAGCTTCTTAATCTCATCAAGAGTTACACCCATTATTTTCTCCTATAATTATTAATTATTTGCTTTCTTTAGCAGCCTTACGCTCGGCAGCGCGCTCGCTGGCGACCGCAGCACCCGCCTTGACAGCTTCGTCGATGTAGCTAGCAACTAGTTTCAGAGTCGAAATAGCGTCGTCGTTGGCTGGAATAACATAGTCGACACCACGTGGATCAGCGTTGGTATCGCAAATCGCCACCACTGGGATATTCAGCTTGTTGGCCTCGTTAATGGCATTGCGATCCGACACAGCATCTAGTACAAACAAAGCACCCGGCTTGCCACGCATTTCCTTAATACCACCATACTTGACGTTCAGACCATCAATTTCTTCCTGATAGCGCTGAACCTCTAGCTTGTTGTAGCGGCTAGCTAATTCACCGCTAGCCATGCGCTTTTCTAGCAGCTTCAATTTCTTGATTTGGCTAACAGTAGTAACCTGGTTAGTTAGCATACCACCTAGCCAGCGCTCGACCACATATGGCTCACCTGCGTTCTCGGCCGCTTCCTTTGCCACTTCCTTGGCCTGCTTCTTCGTGCCGACGTATAGAATCTGGCGACCACGACCAGCCACTTCCTGCAGGAACTTCTGTGCCGCCTCAATCTGAGCAACGGTCTTTTCTAGGTTAATAATATGTACGCCGTCCTTCTTGCCGTAAATATATTCGGCCATGCGTGGATTCCAGCGTGAAGTCTTGTGACCAAAGTGGGCACCAGCCTCGAATAGCTGTTTAATGTCAACAGTTGACACCTCTAAACTCCTTCCCTTTGCTATCCGCCCCGAGTAATCAGGAGTTATGCGAATAGCTGTTTCATTAAATTAATATTACAAGAAGGATTATACCAAAAATAGATCAAATAGTCTATAGCCGTGCATTAAGACAAGATCTCGTCTATTGGCGAAGTAAGTGTGGAATCAGACTCAGGAATCTTATAAGTTGACTCGCCATTTGATGCCGCATCAATGTCGCTTGGGTTAGAGGTCGGGTCACTCAATAGCTCGGCTAGGCTAACTGCGGCAATATGACCTAATGCATTTGCGCGCCGCCGCCTCAGCTCTGCATTATCCGCAGAATCTTCTAACGTGTCAGCTGACCTTTGATCTATCGCTTTACTGTCGTCATCACCAGGCTGCCAGTCTGAATCAATGCCGTCTCCCCATTCATAAACGCCTGGGTAATTGGCTGATTCTACATGCTCGCTATTTTTGTTTTTCATGATGTCTGTATATTAGCACAAGCATTTAACTTTGTCAATATTGCAAGTCTATTGTGCTTTTGCTAAACTAACGTCAGTTAATATTTTAATGGTGGGAGATAAATAGAGAAAATGAGAGACAACAATCCTTTTAAACCAGTTTTACCAAAGCCGGTTACTGATAACGACCTAGCAACCGACCCTAGCGCCGATAATTTCCTTGCTAGTAGCGATGGCGTCGACGACCGCCTCAGCCAGCATGCGACCTTGGACGGCATGCTGTCAGCCAACGCACGTCAGAACAATGATTTTGGTGACATTGCAAATGTTGCCGCAAGACACCAACACCACGAGCCAATCACGCCTACGTTTAACGCCAAGCCAGAAGAAGCCAACAATGCTGTAGAACACAATCACGACGAAAAAGCCAACAAGGAAGAAAGTAAGCCTAGTAGCAATAGCAATAAGGCCGACATTTTTGCCGTCGCAGCTGCTGCCGCCGATAACCAAACCACACCGCCCAAGGCGCTGGATAAGCCCAACAAGAAAGCCCCTGTCCAAAAAGCTAATGGTAGCGAAAAGCAGGTTACTATTTCCCTGCTCACTATCGTGTTTGGCGCACTATTCATAATTTCAACCATTGCAGCAGTATATTTCTATATGCAAAACAATAAGAGTCAGAATGATCTTGCTGATGCCAAAGCCAAGGTTAGCCAACTCAGCGACACCGCTAGCAACGATAGCGCCGAAAGCGACAAGGCCACTACCAACTACGACGCCCTGCAGAATCGCATACAGGATCTGAGCAAACAGGTAACCGATAAGGATAAAACTATCAGCGACAAGCAAAAGACTATTGACGACCAGAATGGCAAGATTACCACGCTAAATAAGCAAGTAACAGACCTACAGAACAAGATCAATAGTGACAAGACCGTCAGCGATAACATGAAGAGCCTAGTAACTACATTATGTACTAATGATCAGTTTAAGTCATCTAGCGCCTGCGTCAGCAACGGCCAAAGCCAGAGCAAGAATAACAGCCAATCTAATCAGGCGGTAGCGCCAACAACCAACACCAGTACAGTGCAGAATACTCGCCCATAGGTAAGCAATAACCACGTCAAAAGTAGCCCGCAATTACGCGGGCTACTTTTAAAATCACCAGCTCTACACCGCTTTTGACTTTTTAGTCTATCTAGGTTAAAATACTACAGATATGAAAGCAAATATTCACCCAGACAATTACCGCTTAGTTGTTTTTGAGGATGAGGCCGCTAACTTTTCGTTTCTAACTAAGTCAACTGCCCCAACCAACGAGACCATCAAGTGGGAAGATGGCAACGAGTATCCTGTTGTCCGTCTACACATCAGTAGCGCCAGCCACCCATTCTTTACTGGCGAAGAGAAGATTATCGATACCGAAGGTCGTGTCGATCGCTTTGCCGCCAAGATGAAGGCTGCTAAGGAAGCTAAGGAAGCCCTAGCGAAGCGCAACGCTGCTAAGGCCGAGGCCGCCAAGAAGGCTGCCGCCGAGGCTGCTAAGGCTAAGACTGAAGCCTAGTATCAGTATTCAATAGGATTAAAAATACCCCTTTTGTGGGTATTTTTAATTGCCAGCCCTATTTGGGGCGGGCAATAGTTATTGTTTATCTGTTATAATATAGCTATGGAAATTAAGATAAATCTTGATGAATTGAATAGCGAGAAGGCCGAACTAGAGGCCTTTATGGCCGACCCGGACGCCTACTCTAACCCGGATTACGCCAGCAAGGGCAAGCGCCTATCCGAGGTTACCGATATTCTAGACCGCGCTAAATTGCGTGCCGATTTAGAGAATCAGCTAGCAGAAGCCAAACAGTTAGCAACCGGCCAAGACGCCGAACTGGCCGAACTAGCGCAGTCAGAAATCCCAGAGCTAGAGGACAAGATTGACGATATTAACGACGAGCTCAATGCTATGTTGGCACCTCACGACCCCAACGATGATAAAAATGTCATCATGGAAATTCGCGCCGGGGCCGGTGGCGATGAGGCCTCTCTGTTTGCCGGCGAACTGCTAAAAATGTATCTACGCTACGCCGAGAACCACGGCCTGAAAACAGAAATCATGAGCGAGAGCACCAACGAAGCTGGCGGCATCAAGGAAGCCGTTTTAAAGGTTACAGGCGACCAACCTTATGCAAAATTAAAGTTTGAGTCTGGTGTCCACCGTGTGCAGCGCGTCCCCGTTACGGAATCACAGGGCCGCATTCACACCAGCACCGCCACCGTCGCCGTGTTACCGGAGGCGTCCGAGACAGATATCCAGATTGATCCGAAAGACTTACGCATCGATATCTATCGCAGTTCCGGCCACGGCGGTCAGGGGGTCAACACCACCGACTCAGCCGTGCGCATCACTTACCTGCCCACCGGCCTGATCGTTACCAATCAGGACGGCCGATCACAGATTCAAAATAAGGAAAAAGCCATGGAAGTCCTGCGCTCACGCCTGTTGCAACAGAAGATTGATCAGCAGAACGCCGCCGAGTCGGCCGAGCGGCGCGCCCTAATCGGCAGTGGCGACCGTAGCGAGAAGATTCGCACCTACAACTTCCCGCAGGATCGCATCACCGATCACCGCATTAAATACAGCCGCAGTGGCATCCCTGCTGTTATGAACGGCGACATCGACGACATCATCGAGCATCTCCAAGCCCAAGAGCGCGAGCTCAATCTCAAGAACGCCGAGATATAGTAGAATTCATAGTACTTGCTCGACTGAGCACCAAATTTAATAGCCCCAGATACACCGGGGCTATTATCGTAGCTGATAAATATTTTATTCAATTTTGTTAGAACCAACATCGAGCAGCTGCACGAAAGCCCCACCCCCATCAGGGTAAAGGACGGGTAAGGCAAACTCAGCTCCCCCTCCTTGACGGAGAGGGTGGCACTTGCATCGAGTGAGGTTAAATGTCTACTGAAACGGATTTGCGGTAATCGTGTAGACTAGGTCAGTTTGGTAAGTACCAGAGGGTTGGTTAGTATCTAGATTCACACCGTAGGCTACCTTGGTGTTATCGCCGGTAGTTTGATCGGGGCGTGTATCGGTAGACTTAATAGCTACAGCGTTATCGGTGCTACTGGGTATCTTAGCGAAGGTAGTTGATGCTGTTGGATTGGTATAATCGGCTTCACTGCCAAAGCCTTTACCATTCTGATCAGGTAGCGCATAGCCCCAGGTGTTTTTGGTTAGTGGTGAAGCATTAGTACCTGCAAGTGTGGTAATGGTGTGTTTGCTATTAGCGGTACTAGTTAGGTTGTTGCTACCTTTGGCTTTCATGGTTAAGCTGTAGCCATAGCCACTGTTGGTCTTGGTGGTAATGGTACTAATGGCAGATAGGAGCTTACTGGTTGACCCATCACTGTTACCTAGGTTAGCTAGTTGGTTGTCTAAGGCAATGTCTACGGTAACATTAGCTACATCAGCAGATTGTTGAACTGGGGTAATAATGGGATTACTACCAGTTACGGTAACGTAATCTATAGCACTAGATAGCTTGGCATTATCTCCGGTAGCCTCTATATTGTTTAGTTTTAGGCTTATACCTATTAGTCTATTCTCTATAATGCTATTGTCTATCCACTTAATAGCCGTGGTATTGGATGGCAGGTCAATACCTTCGCCCGCTGCTGCCTTAGATTTTAGATCGTTAATGTTTAGCTAGGCTTAGGGTTGAGTCTTGGTACTTAATGCTTTTAGTTCCATTCTTATCTCCGTTATATGGGAGGATAGATAGCGTGGTCATTGTTTTATCTGGAACATCTTTATCTGGGTTGCTGTAGGTGGTGTAGGTATAGGTTTGGGAGTCACCGGGAAGGAGGCCGGCGCTAGACCCAGAGAGGTTATAGCCGTAAGAGCCGGTAACCTCTGCAACACTGAAAGATTGTGATGTGTCGCGCCAACTTTTATCGAGTCTAGAGGTACCATCACCTTTCATACTGACGCTAATGGTTCTAGTGGTTGGAGTATTAATGATTGGAGACACTGTTACATCCATAGTTATGTCTGGTTGCTTAGTGTTATTAGCGTCTTTAGACCCTACTGTACCTAGTGGGAAATTAATAGTGGTTGTACCATCAGTATTCTTAGTTACGGATGTTGGCGTAATGGCCTTACCATCATATTTATATGAACCAGCTACAGGTGAGATATCTGTAGGTAGGGTTACCACGGCAGACACGTTCGTATCTGCCGCATAGGCATAAGGTGTAATGGTTATATGTTCAGTTTCATTGGGTATAGCATTGGGGCTAGTGCTGCTATTGTTGCTGAGTGCTAAGGTTGGGCGGATTTTACCGGGAACAATCCGCAGGTATGTCTCGCCAATGCCGTCTGGCGTAAATTGATCGGTTGTTAGACTTATTTTAGCTGCTGATTTAGGGTCGCTACTAGACTCTGCCGATGTCAATGCTCTTACGTCTACCGTAAGAGTATTTGAATTTCTGTCCCCTACGCTGCGTTCATCAACCCAGGAACGCACAGCATTTACATATGTATTGTGGGATTTGGCATACGCTGCAGCCTCATTGTAGGTTTTAAAGAATCCTTCCTTGCTGTCGCCATATTTACCACAATTCGAAATATTTGGGTCAGGCACACCATCACCCGATAGCACACCAAACTCAACACCTTTCTTAGCACCGCTTCCTCCGATCGCCTGGTTAAGCGTGTACTCACCCGTAAAACTTATGACCGAGCTGTCCGCGGTAAGGCACTCGTATTCATTCTTAACTTTATTATCTGGTATATTTTTAATAGAAAAATCGTCCCTTAGCCTAATACTCTCGCCAGGAGCAACGTCGCTTGACGGGCTCCAGTAGTCAAAGCGTCCAGCAACATTTACTAAATTTATATTAGATATCCAGCCTGTGGGCGAGCTAGTAAGATTGCGAGTGAAGCTTCCCGTACTACGCAGAGTGACACTCTGATCACTCATTGTTTTCACTACCGTGTCGCCGACATTAACGGTGTAGGCCCTTGACTCTTGCGGCAAATCGGCAATTGGAATCTTTATGGTGAACGTAGCTCCGACATAGTAGGCATAACGGGTGCTAGATCCACTAACGCCGTCTTTTTCTGGATACTGACGCGAGCCGACTAGTGCGTTATTCACTGTAAAATTCAGACGTGTGCCATCGGATGATTTGGCAACATCATCGATACTGCCGCAGCCTATCATATGACTATTGCCGCTAGCGCTGTTGCAATAGAGATGAGTCCAACCGCCACCACCATAATGATTATCCACCCGCCAAGAACTCGGAAGTTGTGACATATCTACACTCAAGCGAATTGGTCCATCCGCCAGAGGATCTAGCCCAACCGCACCGTTGCCGAAGCTAGTCTTATCGGCATAGATCATGACCACAAAGTTAATGTCACGGTTATAACCGTCGCTTAGACTGCCCTCGTTATCATATTCCATTCTAGTATGATAGTTAGTCGATATAGATTTCAGCGTCACAGCAGGTACATTACCGGTATAGGCTTGGCTGTTGAGGGTGATGGTAGTGGGAGCTAGAGTTTGTCCATTACCACCAAAGACATAGTCGGTTATGTCGAGGTTTTGGGATTTAGGGGAATCAGTTTGGATTATGCAGGTTGCTTTATTGTTAGTGTAACTACCATTAGTCTTTTCTAGCTTACTGCCGTCTGTGCAACCAGCAGCTGATGAAATAGATGCATCCTCGATTACATTACCTTTAGGAAATTCAACAGTGACGGTTGTAGTGCCCGCAGATAAGTTTAAGACCATGTGCCATTTAGCACTGTTGTTTATTAGGACTGTATTATCGCTACCGCCTTCACCGTCTAGGCCTGTGCCGGCTTGCCTTAGGGTGACGTTATTGATGGTACTAGTGGAGGCGGCGGTAGCAGCCTTATTTGCTTTTAGCTAGGTTAGTGTTAACGAGATTAGATGAATTAA
>DCBQ01000006.1 GCA_002313515.1 Candidatus Saccharibacteria bacterium UBA1103
GTCCCGCCCCATCAGGGGCGGGCAAGCTGGTGCGTAGCACCGCTGGGTGGGGTTTATTTACTCAGTTAAACTAACTAATACTACAAACCCCTTCCGTCACGACTGCGTCGTGCCACCTTCCCCTGACGGGGAAGGACTTTAATTGCTTATATCCAGTCCCGCCCCATCAGGGGCGGGCAAGCTGGTGCGTAGCACCGCTGGGTGGGGTTTATTTACTCAGTTAAGTCATCTACAACCCTATCAATATAGTCACAAACTCCTCGAAAATTATTCATTACATCTAGATTGCTAAACCTAATTAGCCTAATACCTTCAGACCTAATATAGGCCGTACGCAATCGGTCTTTAGTGATGGCTTCATTGCTACTGCGATGCTGATTGCCGTCCAACTCTATAGCTAATTTAATTGCAGGACAGTAGAAGTCTAGAATATAGTTGCCTAGCAACTTCTGCCTACGCCACCTTAGGTTATGGTTACGTAAGAAATCAAACCAAAGGCGCCGCTCTTCTTTAGTCATATTCTGTCGCATCGCCTTAGCGTTGTTGTGATTCTGCCCGTTGTACTTATACATAAGCTAATTATAACCTTATTTACAAACCCCACCCAGCATCGGCTAACGCCGATTGCTTGCCCGCCCCTGATGGGGCGGGACTTAAGTTTTACGCGTAGTATACGCCACAGCTTGCGCCCCTGATGGGGCGGGACAGAATGTTGTATAATATAACCATTATGACTAAGCTATCCGACCTCATTAACCAATACTGTCCCGATGGGGTAGAGTATGTGAAGCTGGGGGAGGTAGCTGAAATAGTACGTGGCAAGGGACTCTCTAAATCAGTTGTATCAGACGACGGCGACACGAATGTGATTCTATATGGCGAACTATATACACATTACGACGGACATGCTATTACCAGCATATGCTCAAAGTCACATGCAGATTGCATGCAAAATTCTACACTGCTTAAATACGGCGATATAATTATGCCGATAACTAGCACCACGAAAGAAGCACAAATAGGCATTGCCGCGGCATACCTTGTAAACGAAGACACTTACCTTGGTGGTGATGCTGTAGCTTGGAGGCACAAGCAAAATCCTAAATACCTTATGTATCTAATGAATGGCGCTTATTTTGAATATGAAAAAATGCAGCATCGTTCTGGCACAACTGTATCACACTTGTCGCCCAAAGGATTGGCAAATATTACCATTCCGCTTCCACCTCTCCCGGTGCAAGAGAAGATTGTGGAAATCCTGGATAAGTTTACTGCTTTGCAGACTGCTTTGCAGACTGAGCAGGGCCTGCGCCAGCAGCAGTACGAGTATTATAGGGATAAGCTATTGTCTCGTGATTACCTAGCCACCCTCTGTCCCGATGGGGTAGAGTATGTGAAGCTGGGGGATCTATGTGAGATGCGCAATGGGTATACGCCAAGCAAACGCAACCCAGATTACTGGCGCGAGGACGCTACTATTCCTTGGTTTAGAATGGAAGATATTAGGACTAATGGTCATATTCTAGATGACAGCATCCAGCACGTAACGCCCGAAGCAGTAAAGGGTGGTAAATTATTCCCAGCTAATTCAATTATTCTAGCTACCACTGCAACTATTGGCGAACACGCACTAATTACTGCTGATTCGCTAGCGAATCAGCGGTTCACGTATTTGACAATACGTGAACCGCATCAAAAACATATGCTGCCGATGTTTCTGTATTACTATATGTACATAGTCGACGAGCAATGCAAGCATAATATTAACGAATCTAGTTTTGCGTCAGTTAATATGAACTGGCTAAAATCATGCCCCATTCCCATTCCACCTCTCCCGGTGCAAGAGAAGATTGTTAAAATCTTGGATAAGTTTACTGCTTTAACCACCAGCCTCACCGACGGCTTGCCCGCCGAGATAGAGCTACGGCAAAAGCAATACGAATACTATCGCGATAAATTGCTAACCTTTAAACATAAATAACCTGTTAGGGAGTATATAATATAGCCATGAATGAATACAGGACGGTGATAGAGTCAGACCAGTCTACAGTAGTAGCACAATACGAACACGTTGCAGAGCAGAGCACAGCGTACCAAAGTGAAGAGATGTTAGAGCATGCTTTCATCCGTCAGTTGCAAGAACAAAAATACGAATACGTGTCCCTTAAGACTGAGGACGATTTAATTGTTAACCTACGTAGGCGGCTAGAGGAACTAAATCACGTCCAGTTTAACGACGGCGAGTGGCGACGCTTCTACGAGTCCGAAATCGCCAATAAAAACGAAGGCATCGTCGAGAAGACCGAGAAGCTACAGCGTGCTGATACTGCTATTAGCTTTACCTTTGACGACGGCACACTACATAATATCCGTCTACTAGACAAACAACACATACACAATAATAGCCTGCAGGTCATTAACCAATACGAAGCACCGAACGGCAATTATAACAACCGCTATGACGTGACTATTCTAGTCAACGGCCTGCCGATGGTGCATGTCGAACTAAAGCGGCGGGGCGTAGATATAAAGGAAGCTTTTAACCAAATCAACCGATATCAGCGTGACAGCTTCTGGTCAGATAGTGGGTTATTCGAATACGTGCAAATTTTTGTTATCAGCAACGGCACCTATACGAAGTACTATAGCAACACTACGCGCAACCGCCATATCAATGAGAGCAAAACCGGCAGCAGCAAGCCAGGCAAGAAAACCAGCAACAGCTACGAATTTACTTGCTGGTGGGCGGACGCTAAAAACCGTCCGATTACCGACTTAATGGATTTTACGCGCACATTCTTTGCTAAACATACCATCCTAAACATACTGACACGCTATTGCGTATTCACCTACGACAAGACCCTGATGGTTATGCGACCGTACCAAATCGTGGCAACCGAGAGGATTATCAATCAAATCGAGATTGCGCATAATTACAAATATGCTGGCACCATCAAGGCGGGCGGATACGTCTGGCACACTACTGGTTCAGGCAAGACCCTAACCAGCTTTAAGACCGCCCAGCTAGCCTGCCAG
Organism: Candidatus Saccharibacteria bacterium UBA1103; assembly: GCA_002313515.1. Taxonomy (GTDB): domain Bacteria; phylum Patescibacteriota; class Saccharimonadia; order Saccharimonadales; family Saccharimonadaceae; genus Nanoperiomorbus. The sequence goes on from DCBQ01000006.1 coordinate 3,037, forward strand.
CTAGATTACATCGACAAAGTACTGTTCGTGGTTGACCGCAAGGATTTGGACTACCAGACCATGCGCGAATACGATCGTTTTCAGAAAGGCGCCGCCAACAGCAACACCAGCACTGCCAAGCTGACCGCCCAGCTAAAGAGCAACCAGCCGGACAAGAAGCTAATTATCACCACGATTCAGAAGCTATCCAATTTCATTAAGCAGAATCCAGGTTCCGAGGTAATGGGTAAGCACATCGTGATGATCTTCGATGAATGCCACCGCAGCCAATTTGGCGACATGGGGCAGATGGTCCGCAAGCGCTTTAAGAACTATTACATGTTCGGCTTCACCGGTACGCCGATTTTTGCAGCAAACGCCAGCACAGCGGGACAGCCTAACTTCAAAACCACCGAACAGACCTTTGGTCGCCGTCTGCACACCTATACCATCGTTGACGCTATTCGCGACAAGAACGTCCTGCCGTTCAAGTTCGACTACGTTGGCCAGGCTCGCATCGCCGACAATGTGGATAATACTCCGGTGGCTGGCATCAACAAAGAGTCAGCTATGCTAGCGCCTAAGCGGATTAGCGCCATCGTACAGTACATCCGCAAGAATTTTGACCTAAAGACCAAGCGCAATATCGGAACCTATGAATTTAACAAGCTAACCAACATCAGCCAAGTGGCCAAAGCACGGGGCAGGGATAGCCATGAGCAAAAGCAATCCACCCGGCTAAATGGCTTCAACTCCATCCTAGCTACTAGCTCGCTAACCGCCGCTAAACTGTACTATCAAGAGTTCCAGCACCAGCAGGCCGATTTAACTGATACGCAGCGGCTAAAGGTCGCCATAATCTATAGCTACGCCCCCAATAGCGAAGATCCTAGCGAGGTACAGATGGGCTTCGGCGCCGAGGAGAACAGCGACAGCACCGATGGACTGAGCCAAAGCGACCGGGACTTTCTAGAATCGGCAATTTTTGACTATAACCAGATGTTCGGTACGTCCTACGACACTTCGGCCGATAAGTTCCAGAGCTATTATAAGGACGTTAGCTTACGCATGAAGAACCGCGAGCTAGACATACTGATTGTGGTTGATATGTTCCTGACCGGTTTCGACGCCACCACCTTGAATACGCTGTGGGTGGATAAGAACTTGCGCATGCACGGGCTGATTCAGGCCTTTAGCCGCACTAATCGCATCTTGAACTCTATTAAGACGTACGGCAACATCGTATCCTTCCGCAATTTAGAGCAGGCTACTAAGGATGCTTTGGCGCTATTCGGCGACAAGGACGCCAGTGGCATTGTATTGCTGCGCTCATTCAAAGATTACATGGACGGCTATACCGATGACCATGGTCGCCACCAGAAGGGCTATAACGAGCTGATTGCCGAGCTGCGTGGCAAGTTTCCGCTGGATGGCACTATAATCACAGGCGAAGAAAAGCAAAAAGAATTTGTCAAACTGTTTGGTAATATTCTGCGTGCCCGCAACATCTTGACGGCTTTTGACGACTTTGCCGGACTCGACACTCTATCGCCGCGCGAGCTCCAGGATCAACAGAGCCGTTATATCGGCATCTATGACGAAATGCGTAATCACACTAAGGTAAAGCAGGTGGATATTTCAGATGACGTAGTATTTGAGATGGAACTGGTCAAGTCCTTTGATATCAATATTGACTATATTCTGTCCCTAATCGCCGAATATCACGAGAGTAGCCAACAGGATAAGGAAATTAAGATCAATATCGACAAAGCAATCGAGTCTAGCTTAGAACTACGCGACAAGCGCGACCTGATTGAGAACTTTATCGCCAGTCTAAACGGCAACACTAGCGACGTCTATGAGGATTGGCAAGATTTCGTATCTAGCGCCAAAGCAAGCGAGCTAAACCAGATTATCGCCGACGAGAATCTGAACCGCGACGAGACCTACAGGTTCATGCGTAACGCTTTTATTAACGGTGAAGTTAGCGAAACCGGCACAGGACTGACGCGTATTCTGCCGCCAGCCGATTACTTTAGCCCCGGCGGCGAGCGCCAAGCGCTCCGCGAGCGAGTGTATCAGAAGCTCCGCCAGTTCTTCGACCGCTTCTTTAGCATCAGTACTGAATAATAGGATGTAAATCACATTATATAGTGTGGTAAAATAAAGGTATGAACAAGACAATTCTAATTATTAACAGTGGTAGCTCGAGCTTGAAGTTCCAGCTACTAGATGCCGACAGCTACAAGGAAGTAGCCAGCGGCAAGGCTGAGCATCTAAACAGTGGTCGCGCCACCTTTACCATTGAGGCTAACGATTCCAAAGAGAAGGACAACCTCGACGGCAAGGGTACTCACGTTGACGCCATTCAGCGCCTGTTCGACGAACTAGAAGAGCGCGGCCTCAGGAAGACCGTGAAGGCAGTTGGTCACCGCGTAGTGAACGGCACCAACGTCTTTACTGAGCCAGTGTTGCTAGAAGACCAAATCATCGATGAAATTGAAGCACTGAAGCCGTTTGCACCGCTACATAACCCCGCTGCCGTGGCCGGTATGCGCGCCATCCAAAAAGTTATGCCGAGCTTGCCACAGGTCGCCGTATTTGATACGTCGTTCCATCAGACCCTACCTGAGCAGGCTTACCGTTACGCCGTGCCAGATAGCTGGTATGAGAAGTATGGTGTCCGCCGCTACGGCTTCCACGGCATTAGCTACAAGTACGTCAGCCACCGTGCCGCTGAACTATTGAATATTCCACTTGAGAAGAGTGACTTCGTGGTTGCTCACATCGGTGGTGGTGCGTCGGTAGCCGCTATTCATAACGGCAAGTCAGTTGATACTTCGATGGGCTTCACGCCACTGCAAGGTCTAGTCATGGGTACCCGTTCAGGCGATATCGACCCAGCCGTCGTTTCGTATATGGCCGATAAGCAGGGCAAGAGTGCTGATGAAATCTTGGACGAGCTAAATCACCAGAGCGGCGTGTATGCTTTGTCTGGCGGCTTTAGCTCTGACCAGCGCGAACTAGAAGAGGGCGCAAAAGAAGGCCACAAGGGTGCTAAGCTAGCCCTGAAAGTCATGGCTTACAGTATTGCTAAATACATAGCTGGTATGATGGTTGCTCTACCAAAGGTTGACGCCATTGTCTTTACCGCTGGCATCGGCGAGAACAGCTCGGTCTTGCGTAAGAAGATTTGCGATCACCTAGCTGTCTTTGGCTATGATATTGATGAGGAACGCAACCACGAAATAGTCGGTCGCAATGGTGTTGACGGCGTGATTTCCGTTAAGGATTCCCCGAAGATTATGATGGTCCGTACTAACGAAGAGCTAATGATCGCCGAGGAAACCGAAAACGTTATCCGCGACATTAACGAAGCCAAGCGCAAGATGGCTAAGACTGCCAAAGAGGCCGCCGAGAAGGAAGCCAAGCAGCTTTAGGCCATGCACGAGAACAGCGAGGCGAAAGAAAAATTACGTAGCAACATCCTAAAACTGCTACCAAAATTAGACGTAAATAATGGCAAGTACCAGCTAATATTTACCCAGGGTTATTTGCTAGTCTGGAAGTACATCAAGGATTACGCCAAGGCCATTGGTGTCGACGGTAGCAAAATCTATCGTCAGGGTAAGCTCGACCCAGTATTTACCTACCTGAACACCTATATGTACCCACTTAAGAATGACCAGCCCACGTGCGAGGAAACCGCCGACCTAATCATTAAAACCGCCGACGATTACATTGCCAAGGTAGTTGCTAAGGAACGGGCGACCGCACAATAAGGACAGCCATATAGGTGCGTAGCCCTGCACAATAACCAAAACTAGCCCTGATAACAGGGCTAGTTTAATAATTTCATGGCTTGGGCGGAGGGATTCGAACCCCCGAATGCCAGGACCAAAACCTGGTGCCTTACCACTTGGCGACGCCCAAATATACATATATTATACACCAAATCTACACTACCACGAATAGCTAAACGCCAGAAAACTAATCGACATTAGCCGTAGGTGAGAGTATAATGCAGGGTATGAGCTATCAGTTTGGTAACTCAAGCGGTTCACACCTCCAATGAAAGTAGGTTACTATGAACCAGAAATTCCAGCTGTTAGACAGTGAAAGTACGCACAATCGTCGTACTTGCATCGGCAAGGTCATAGGCATTGCCGGCATCATTTTATTTGGTGCTGTGGCACTGGGCGTGATATTGACGGCCTTTGCCATCATTAGTCCACTGGCCGCCGACGTTCTGAGCAGCGACGACGGCGAAGAGGATTACAATGACGAACGTCATCATCCCATATATATGACCACCAGCTAACAGCTTAGCCCCGCACATGCGGGGCTTTACTTTGCTAACTACTATTTTTTATTATTCTGCGTTACGCTCGGCGTCAATTTGTGCATTATTTTCCATATCCTCAGTAGTCCATTTACGCATCTGTTCCTCGTCATCGCTGGGGTATTGCTCCGCATACTGTTCGGGGTATTTCTGTCTCATCAAATCATCAATGGCTTGCGCTGCCAAGCTACGACGATTTAGAATCCCATATAGCATTACTTTCTGCATGTCCACTAGCGTGTTAGGTTTGTATAGGCTGCCTGATTCCTTGTGTCTAGCATCTTCGGCAATTTGTTCGTTCAGCTCAATCACGCGATTTTCCGCCGCCGAGGCCTGTTCAGTGTAATGCTGCTTCTTAGCCGCCAGCTCGTCGTAACTAGCATTCTCTAGATTATTTATGATTAAATCCACCCATAGTTTATCTGGTGCCGAGTTAGCTCTTTCGCCCGTCGAAACCTCTGTTAACTCTTCTGTATTTGAATTACTCGCTAGCTGTCGCTGTTCCGCCTCGCTACCGAACGTTTCGATTTCTTCGTCTGACATCACGGCGTTCTCATTAAAGACCTCAGCTTCCTCACGATAAACCGAATAGTGTTGTTTATGTTCCACTCTCATTCTCCCTATTTAAATTACCCTAGTACCAATTATACGCTATGGCTAGCGTCCTGTTAATTGTAAAATACGCTACATGTTTGCATCTGTTAATTTTACAAATTGTGTAGGTTATATTATAATATATTAGTAATTCGCACCTTCCTAGTTGAGAGGAGCTAGTATGTTACACGCTACCAAGCCGTTGATTAATCCCATAGGATTCACTTATGATTCCGATCGGCGATTAATTACCATGCCCAATAACGTTAAGTTCTATCACGACCCAAAGCATCCCGACGAATATCATTGGGGTGACGCCATCGAGGTTTTGGATGACCTATATCTAGCCATTAAGCATGAGCCCGACGGGCAGCTATCGTTCACCTTACCACCACAGTGGCAAGTGCGTCCATATCGCTACGACTCAAACAAAACGTCGGTTTGCGACACAAGTGGACATAGCCAACTAATTCTAGGGCCCAGCCGCAAGACTGGCAAGTTCATTGCAAGAGTAGTCACCTGGGTGATGTTCAGCCTATCCGACGCCGCACAAGCGTACAATCAGCAGCATCTAGAAGACACCGAGGCAACTGGTATGTTCCAATTCTTCACTAGCATGCGTCACCCCGAGCAGTTGGCCCACTCAGTGCTTAAGGCGTACAAGGGTAGCAGTCCCGATGACTATCCCCACTTTATGACTGACAAGTATATTTACCGTTTGGACAGCCAAGACGATCGTCATCGGGCACGCAAGACCGCCGTACAAGATGCCTTCAATTTCTGGAACGACTTGCCTTATCTAGGTACTGACGATGAACAGGACAACGAAGACTAGCTCTGATCAATTTTCTATTTAGCCCCGGCTGACCGTCGGGGCTTTTCTTTACCAAGTAGAGCTAGCAGGGGGGGTACAATATAAGCATGACTAAAATCCAAGGATTAAACACAAATGAAGCTCAAAAACGATTAAAACAATACGGCTACAACGAGGCCGTCAAACGTAGCCACGATTCACCCCTAAAAGTTTACATTTCTAAGTTCAAGAGCCCGCTAGTAATCTTGTTGGCCTTTGCTGCCGCCTTGGCCGTAGGCATGACACCGGAATTATTGCCGCTAATCGTGACACTAAATTTGACTCGCGGGTCGCTACGCATGGCAAAGAAGAGTGTCATCGTCAAGCACCAATCCGCCATCCATAATTTTGGCAGTATGGACATCTTGTGTACCGATAAAACTGGTACCCTGACTGAGAATAAGATCACTGTTGCCAAAACTATCGATTATAACCACACGGAGTCCACTAAAGTGTTAGAGCTCGCTGCTGTCGCCTGCCAGTTCACCACTAGCTACGCCAGCCCCTTGATACCGCCATTAAGAAGGCTTACGGGTACAAAGTAAGATCGTATAAACGGCATGTAGAGATTCCCTATGACTTTCAGCGCAAGCGCGAAAGCGTGGTTGTAAAGAGTGAGCAGGAAATGCTAATGATCACCAAGGGCGCGCCTCGATAGTATGTTTAGCCTACTAACACATTACGTAGACAAGAACGGCGTCACTCGCAAATTAAGCGCCGCAGGGCTAAAACAACTCAAACGTGATTACACTGAGCTCAGTCGCAAGGACTACCGTGCACTAATGGTTACGCAGAAGATAGTAACCGAAGAGCGTGATTATGCACCAAGCGACGAAACCGATTTAGCCTTTACGGGCTACGTCGCTTTTATTGACCCACCGAAAGCTAGCGCCAAGGAATCTCTAGACAAACTCAGCCGCAACGGCATTGAAATCAAAATCATCAGTGGCGATGATCCGCTGGTTGGCCAAAAGGTGGTCAGTGAATTGGGCTTGCCGATTAAGGGTATATTAACAGGCGACCGCATCGCCAAAATGAGCCGCCTACAGCTACGTCACGCCGTTGAGAATACCACTATCTTTGCCCGCGTCAACCCATCACAGAAGATGTCCATTATTGAAGAGTTAAGGAGGCTCGGTCACGTTGTTGGCTATACAGGCGATGGTATCAATGTCGATTGCCAGCTTCATCCTGCCGTTTCCGCCAATGACTGTCACCCAGCTACTAATCAATAACCTACTGTATGACGCCTCGCAGTTCGCCATCCCATCAGATAACGTGGATGCGCCAGAGCTACGACATCCCCACAAGTTTGATATTAGCGCCATGAAGAAGTTTATGGTGGCGTTCGGCCTACTTAGCACTAGCTCCGACCTGGTTACATTCTACATTATGATTAACTTCTTCCACGTCGATACCGCCCACTTCCAGACTGGTTGGTTCATCGAATCGCTAATCACCCAAATTACCGTGGTCTTTATTGTGCGCACCAAGCTGATTCCGTTTATTCAGTCACGACCGAGTCGCAACCTAGTCCTATCGGTTGTCGCCGTCATCGTACTCGCTGGACTATTCCTGTTCAGCGACCTAGGTGCCAAATACTTCAGCCTAGCCATTCCAGATTGGTCATTTATCGGTATCATCGCTATCCTAGCTGCCATCTATCTGCTAGTCGTAGAAGGCGTCAAGCACCTGTTCTACCACGCGGTAGGGGATAAGCTGTAGAATACCCAGCTCAGATTCAAAAACAGCCCCACGTAAGGGCTGTTTTGATTTTGCTATCAGTTAGCTGTTATCTTAGCGCCAACGCCACATTGCGGCGCCAATCGGCAAACGAGGTAGCAGCCGTGCGGCCACGCGCCTCATCAACCACTTTGTCGTAGCCGTAGCTGCAGTTTAGATTCTTCTGTTCTAGATTGTAGTGCATCTTAGTCTCAGTCGGCACTGGCTGACCCCACTTCACATAAACTGCCCGCAGCTTCTTACTATCCGAAACACCTAGCTTTAGCAATTTAATGCGAATCGCCTTATTGCTCTGGGCGTCGCTAAGAGTAACCAGCTTATTGGCACGGCTATAGAAGGTGTTATAGGATATCAGGTTACCCTCCATCATCAAGTAAACATAGACGTCGGACGGGCTACTCTGCTTTACTGCTTCTAACGCCAGGGACACTAGGTCAGCTTGAGCGTTGCGCACCTCTTTGGTGAAGCGCTTCTTCTCTGTAAAGGATAGCTCACGCGCAGGACGCTCTGGTTCTAAGCTCTCACCAGATTCTGACTCCTCGGCTTCGGTCTGTTCTGACTCGTCTGCGCCAGACATCAACTTCGATGAGTCCACGGCAATATTCTGCGTCAAGTCGCCCATTAGCTTCCGATAGCCCGCATCCTCAGCAATCGAGTCCTTAGCACCCTTCATGGTGTCGAAAATTGTATAGACTAGTTCGTCGGGATTATCAGTTGATAGTACCACGCGGTTGTTGCCTGGTTCACGATAGGACAGCTTGTACAAGACTTTGTTATCAGTATCGTTCTTGGCTTCGAATAGATAACTACCACTAGCGCCACTGCCTGTAAAGTAGACGTAGGGTACCATACGACCATCGCTAGCATTAACCGATAATAAGTCGCTATCCACCGTGGCAATATTCTTGATCTGGTTAGCTGCGCCTCTAATCTCGTCAATCACATCCGCCTCAGCAAAACTAGCGTCGTCGTAGGGGTATTCAGCTAGCACTGCGTCAATACGACCCGTCGCATAAGCGCCGTAGTCAGATGAAATCTCGTCCATTAGTTTCTGTAGCCGTTCGAACACTACACGGCGTGTATCCTGATATTTAATGCGGTGCTTAATCTCGTAATTCACCGCCTTCTTATAATTGTCGCTATAGGCGTCACGGAAATCAGGTGCATCAGGCGTCAGGTCGCTTAGCTCAGCATTCTTACCAAACCGCTTAGAAATCTTGTACAGAATCTCGATCTTGCGCTTAGTGATGTCTTCTTCGCTAATTTTACCATCGGCGGCCGAGTGGTTAGATATTTCGTAATCCACTGCCATATAGTAGGCAATTTTATCGAACACCACCTGCAAGCAGCGTTGACTATCATTGTATTTCAATAGCTTCAGACACTTGCCGTCACGCCAAGTGTCCACATTGTAAATTGCCTTACCGCCATACTCGCTAGTAATATAAATCGAATGACGATCGCGATGGCTCTTGCCATTCTTCATAAAACGAAAGTTCGTATAATATTTATCAGTATTCGCCCGACGAATCGCTAGCTCCACCGCGTCCTTCGTGTCAATAAACTTCACTAAATTACGTAGTCCACGGGCGTAGTTACGCACCGTCAACATCAAATCCTCGAAGGTACGCGGTGGTAGTGCCGACGCGCTACCGTTAGCCTTCTTTACCCCAGTCTCCTCACTCATATATCCTTTATTATACCATAACTGTCAATCCGCCAAGAGAAAAGTAAATCACCCCGGCGAAGCGGGGTGATGTAGATAAGAGGGCGATGCTAGTTGGCCGTATCGGACATATCCTGCACGGGCCTGAGTTCGTCCAAGTCCCGCGGCTGGTGCGATAGCTCACGGTCAGACGCAGGATATTCCTGTTGCAGCTTACTACTGTCGATCACAACATCATACTCAAATTCATGATCATGCGGTAACTCATTGACACACTTTGACTCGACACACAAGCAGCCCTCGGCCAGCTGCGCCTCTGGCCACTTAGGGTCGTACCCTGACAGTTGAGTCAAGATTTCCTGCTTAATTTCGTCGAACGTCTCGGCGGTCGAGTAGAACTCGATCACTGGGCGCAAGAAATAATGCAACACTCGATGGCCGCTACCCGATGAAACACGTTTATATAGGCGTTCCACCGACAGTAAATCAATAATGTAAACCTGCGTCCGATTCTGATCATTCATGATGCACACCTTGGCGATATAGCGGTCACCCGTGAACATCTCCTCTAGAACATGTCGGTACAGCGCATGATCAGTAGGCTTGATTGACTCAACGCTAGTTTCCATTATAGCCTCTTTCTCTAGTAGGAATATTGCGAACCACCAACGTTGGCGGATTAAATGTATAATATCACATTATAGAGGTTTTGTACAGATTGCAGAGCAGGGGGGCTTAGGCTATACTAATAGTGCAGTTCCTTAAGTAAGAATTGTATCATTATCTGATTTGCACAGGTTTCTATAATAAGTAGTCTGCGGTTCTACGCAAAGCACTGACTCTTAGTCATCTTGTACAGATTGTACACCAACCGCAATACGAGTTTAGAAAACTTGCAACATAATATAGTCGGCGACGGCCGGCTATATTTTTGGTATAATGTCAGTATGAAATACGCTTTAGGTTTAGACCTCGGCACGACATCAATCGGCTGGTCAGTAGTTAACTTGGACAAAAATCGCATAGAGGACTTAGGCGTCCGCATCTTCGAGAAGCCCGAAGATCCACAGGATGGTAAATCGTTAGCCGTACCACGACGTACCGCTCGTAGCGCACGCCGACGCCTGAAGCGCCGTCGCCAGCGTCTGAATTACCTAAAGCAATTCTTTGTTAAGAATAGCCTATTGACCGATCAACAGATCGAGCAACTTCTTACGCCACATGCAGGACAGCTCGATCCATATGTCATACGACAGAAAGGCCTTACTGAGCGGCTATCGCCCGAAGAGCTCTTCGTCGCACTTCATCACATTGCCAAGCGACGTGGCTATAAATCCAATCGCAAAGCGGTTGAAGAAAACGATACTAAAGGCGACGGCAAGAAAGTACTCACTGCCATTAATGAGAACAAGGTCTTGCTAAATTCTTATAAGACCGTCGGCTCTGCACTATTAAACGACCCAAAGTTTAGCACACACAAACGCAACAAAGGTACAAGCTATCAGAACTCCTTTATCCGTGCTAATTTTGAGGCCGAGATTCGCCAAATTTTAACCGAGCAGCAACAGTTCTATCCAGCTCTAACCGACCAGAACATCCAACTATTACTGTTGGGTGACGTAGAGCAGGGCAATAAGAATGGATTGTTCTATCAACGCCCATTTATGACGCCAGCTCTAATTAAGAAGATGCGCGGCAAGTGCCCCTACGAGAAGGGACAGCCTCGCATCCAGAAAGCCAGCTACACCTTTGAACTGTTTCGCTTGGCTCAGGACTTATCACATTTGACTTATAGCCACCGCGACGAGGACGGCGCCATAAAGGAAAAGATTCAGCTCACGCCCGAACAGATTCAAGCCTGCATCGATAAATGCAAGGCGACGCGCAAAGTAACATATCGCGCCATTCGCGAAGTTTTAGGACATAAAGACGATAACAACTTTAGCTTTGACTACATTCGCGGCAAAGAGCCCAAGCGCGAGGAGTACGAGAAAGACCATAACGCGAAAGAGAAGAACACTTTCGCCGAGCTAAAGTTCTATCACGATGTTAAGAAGGCAGCCAAGGATACGCCTGCGGATTGGACTAAGATTGAGGCTGACATCGACCTATTTGACTATATTGGCGAAGCACTGACCGTCAACAAGGATGATGCTACTATCGAGAAAGAGCTAAGAGGCCTGATAACCTTTGGTGGAGCGCCCGTCAATCTATCCGACACAACTATCTCTAATCTAATGCAGCTATCATATTCTGGCTTTGCCCATCTATCCGCTAAAGCTATCCGCAAGATCACGCCGTTTATATTACAGGGCAATACTTACGATAAAGCTGTAATACTTGCGGGCTATGAGTTCAACCAGCAGCTATCTGGTAATAGCTTAAAGCTACCACCGCTTAACGAGGACGAGCAGAATCAGATTACTAACCCGATTGTAAAGCGCGCTATTAGCCAGACTATTAAGGTGATTAACGCCATTATTCATAAATACGGTTCACCCATGCGTATTGGCGTTGAGAGTGCAGGGGAACTGGCTAAGAATTTCAAAGATCGCCAGAGGATCAAGAAAGAGCAAGACGACAACGCTGCCGTCAACGAGAAAATCGTTACGCGGCTGAAAGAAGAGTTTCATGTTGTCAACCCAACGGGTCTACAGATTTCCAAGTTCAAGTTTTACCTAGAGCAGGACGGCAAGTGTCTATACTCTGGCGAGCCCATTGATTTAAATCGCCTCTTTGATGACAGCAGTTACTGTGAAATCGACCATATCATTCCGTTCAGCCGCTGTGGCAACGATAGCCGCGCCAATAAGGCACTGGTTCTAAATCACGAAAACCAGGATAAGCGCAACATGACGCCGTTCGAGGCTTGGGGACACACCGACCGTTGGCCCGAATTCTGCACTCGAGTCAACACCAACCCTAAGCTATCTCCGTACAAGAAGAAGCGTCTACTCGCCGAAACGCTGCCCAAGGAAGATTGGAATGTTCGTGCACTTAACGACACACGTTATGTCGAAAAATTTTTAGCGCAATATCTCCGTCGACACCTGAAGTTCGAGAAGTATGACGATAGCGATCCCGACGACAAGCGCCGCCAACATATTGTCACTCCAGCAGGCCAGGTGACTACCTTCTTCCGCCGTGCTTGGGGCATACCCCATAAAGACCGTGATGCCGATTGTCTGCACCACAGCGTCGACGCCACCATTGTTGCACTAACTACGCAAGGTACGATTGCTCGACTGTCCCGGCTCAACCAGTGGCGTGAGGTCTCCAAATACCTACCCATCGACACTAAAACCGCCGTGGACAAGACTACTGGCGAAGTCGTAGAATACATTTCCAGCAAAGACATCTTACCGTGGCCCGAGTTCACCAAGGAGCTAGACTTGCGCGAGAGTCAACCGAAGGAAGGTGACAGCCTGGCTACCTGGCGCGACCAGTTCCGCGACATCTACAAGGACCAAGACGAAGAATTTAAGAACTCTATCCACCCCATCTTTGTCAGCCGTATGCCTAAGCGCAGAGGTAAGGGCTCGGTGAACAAAGACACAGTTCGCTCGCCAAAGTCCAAAAATGGCATGCGCACCGTCCGTACTGAATTAAATAAAGTAAACCTAAAGACCTTAGATAGCTCCGTGCTACCCGAAAGTGATTTAGCCCTATACAACCAGCTGAAGAAACGTCTAGCAGAAAACGGCAACGACCCGGCCAAGGCTTTTGCCGAGCCGGTTTATAAGAACAACAAAAAGTTCGACAAAAATGGCCGGCCGCTATCGCCTGTATCCACCATTAAGGTCTACAGCAAAAATCCCGATACTAGCGGCTTCCTAGTCAATAATGGCAAGGCATACGTTAACAACGGTAGCATGATTCGCCTAGATGTTTACAAACGCATAAACGAGAAGGGCAAGACTGAGCATTTCTTCGTGCCAATTTACGCACATCAGGTCAAAACGGGATCAAAACGCATCCTGCCCGAACCTAAGAGGGGCCCAAAGTTTATTGACGACAGCTTTGATAAAGTGTGCGAACTATTTCCAAATGATTATATGAGACTAGAATACATAGATAAGAACGGATGCAAAAAATTAGAGCAAGGTTACTATATGGCATATGATATTTCAGGATGCAAAATATGGCTAAAGCCACATCTATCCTCGGGCAATGCTATGTCGTACAGAGTAGCGCCGCGATCAGCTACTACAATCCAGCGTCTCGACATTAACGTCCTAGGCGACAACTACAAGTGGGAATAGGTTATGGCCTGGCGTTCAGTGTATATCGGCAATCCTGCTGAATTATCCCTTGCGGACAGCAAGCTAGTTATCCAGCAGGATCAAGAGGTTCGAATCCCGCTCGAGGATATCGACACTTTAATTCTTGATAACTATGCCGTGACTACAACGCTGAATCTGCTGGGGGAGCTAGCCAGCAATAATATCGCCACTGTTGTCTGCGATAGCCATCACCTACCTTGCGGCGAACTGCTACCTCTATCACAGCATTCACGCCAAGCCAAAATTTCCAAGCAGCAGATCGAAATGAGTAGCACCTTACGTAAGCAACTATGGCGTCGCATCGTTATCCAAAAGATTATCAATCAAGCCGAAGCACTGCGGCATTTCCATCACGACGAAGCTGCAGGGCAACTAGACGATCTGTCCCATCAAGTTAAAAGTGGCGATACTGATAACCGCGAGTCCATCGCCGCCCGTATTTACTTTGCTAGGCTACTCGATGACAGCACGCGTCGCAAACCCATGTGGTACAACTCAGCGCTAAATTATTGTTACGCCATTGTTCGCAGTGCCGTAGCGCGTAGCATTGCCGCCCGCGGCCTGATACCATCACAGGGGTTATTCCATCATAGTGAGCTCAACAGCTTCAACCTCGCCGACGATCTAATCGAACCGTTTCGTGCGATCTGTGATATTTACGTTCTAGACAACGTCTACACTAGCCATATCGGCGACGAAGCCGACGCCAATCTGTCGATTGACGATCGCCACGCTATACTTGACATTATAAATAAATATGTTATTATTAATGGCAAGAGGTTTGAGGTGCGGCGCGCCGTTGAAGTAGTCGTCGATAGTCTAATCGATGCTATCAATACCGACGATGCTGGTAAATTGATTCTACCGAAAATCTCCTAATTGATAATTTAATATGAATTACCGTTATATGAGAGTTTTGGTATTATTTGATTTGCCAACGTTCACAAAGAGCGATCGGCGTGAAGCTACGCGCTTTCGTAACTTTCTACTAAATGACGGCTACGATATGCTACAGTATAGCGTCTACGCCCGTTTGTGCCCCAATCGCGATAATGCCGAGGTGCATCTAACCAGATGTCGCAAAGCTGCACCCGATACAGGATCAGTACGCTTTCTAATGGTAACCGAGAATCAATACGCTAACATGAAGGTGCTAGTTGGCGAGAAGACTGCGCAAGAGCAGGCAAGTCAGTGTCAACAGCTATCGTTCTTCTAAACATTGACTTCACTATGCTTTTTGATACAATACAGATAAGCGAATTGTAACTTCGACCAAAAATCCCTACCAGCTAAGACTACGTGGTAGGGAATTTTTGGTGGCTCAACGGAAAGCCGTTTGCGATTGGATCGAAATCAATTCGCTTGCCACGGTTACTTGCGTGTAATCACGATAAGCATACCTAGCAGACGAAATTTGACTACAAATTGTAACTTCTTCATAGGCATTCTCCTTTCCGCTCAAACGTTACTGTCCACCGAATGAGCTAGAGCGCTTATGCTTTACGCCGATGATATTATATCATGCATATTACTTCTATTCAGGTTAAGCTATTGCCTCTCATGATAAAATTCGTCAGACTAAGCGCTGCTTTAGTAAAAAATAAAGCAAAAGCACCCCGTTTAACAGGGGTGCTTTTAGCTAAGTATTATACCATTATCTGATTTGTCAGGGAGCTATAACAGGTTTGGCAAACAATCAGCGTAGTTATGAATTATACCATTATCTGATTTGTCAGGGAGCTATAACACTAAACAACAATCCTAGACAAAGCCGAGGATTATACCATTATCTGATTTGTCAGGGAGCTATAACTGGCGCAAGTTCAGAATTGGAGTTAATTTAATTATACCATTATCTGATTTGTCAGGGAGCTATAACCCCTCCAGT
>DCBQ01000002.1 GCA_002313515.1 Candidatus Saccharibacteria bacterium UBA1103
ACCCAGTTGACTACAGCATAAGCTACGATAGCTACCACCAGGCCTACTATTGAGTAGATTAGAGTATTCTTAGCGCTTTCAACCTGTGACTTATCACCATGAGCGGTAATATAGCGGATGCCAGAGTAGATAATCATGACAACTGCCAGAATACCCACGATGAAGAGCATGGTGCTAATGATTGTTTTGGATAGGCTATTGACATCTTTACCTCCAGCCTGATTCTTTACTATATCTAGAGTACTATTAGCCTGATCAGTCCCACTGGAGGCGTATGTTAATGCAACCGGCGTCATAGCAGCCCCGAATAACAGACTAATAGCTAAAGCGATTTTCAATAAACTCCTAGTCATGGTTGGTTCCTTTTGCTAAAACAGCCCAACTACCCAGTTGACTACAGCATAAGCTACGATAGCTACCACCAGGCCTACTATTGAGTAGATTAGAGTATTCTTAGCGCTTTCAACCTGTGACTTATCACCATGAGCGGTAATATAGCGGATGCCAGAGTAGATAATCATGACAACTGCCAGAATACCCACGATGAAGAGCATGGTATTAACAACCTTATCGATGATTCCGTTGAAATCGCTACCACTACTGGCTTCATCTTTAACCTGATTGGTGCCATTCTGTACACTTTCCTTTGCACCAGCGCTAACGATTGATGTGGGCAGGGTGGCGAACCCTACGATAGCAGCTAGTATTAGAACGCCACGTATTATATTTTTCATAATTCTATTATACAACATATTATTTAATGTACTTAAGCATACGTAAATAACGCTAGCTTGTGACTTTAAAACAACCCAACTACCCAGTTGACTACAGCATAAGCTACGATAGCTACCACCAGGCCTACTATTGAGTAGATTAAGGTATTCGCATGGATAATAAATTTTAGTTTTACTATAGTTTGCTTAGTACAAATGTTACAATAGCATAAGCTGAAATTGCAACTACCAGTGCTACTACTGCGTAGATGATAATGTTTTTGGCCTTGGCGATATGATCGGATTTGCCAGCTGATGTAACATACATTAACCCGCCATAGATAATGACTGCAACCGCTAATAGGCCAATAACCATTAGCATAGTACTAATGATATTTCCCCAGAAGTTACTAACTGTAGTATCACTACCTTTACCAAAGTCAGCGCAGACAGACGAGCTCTTGTCGCCAGCTTGCGCGCATGGATCTATGACAGCTGATGCTGCGGGTGTGATAAATGCCAATGTGGTCAGGGTGGTCAGTAAGGCTAAGATGATTCGATTACTTTTCATTTTTGTATATTACCTAATACCCATGTAATTATGCTATAGGCTGAAATAGAGACAATTAAGCCGACTATTGCGTAGGTCAGAGTCATACGAGCCTGTTTGTTCTTACTGGAGTCACCGTTGGAAGTTAGAAATCTAAATGATCCAACTAAAATCATAATTATACTAATAAAGCCTATTATGAAGAATACGGTGCTTACGATATTCTGTACAATACTGTCGGCAGAAACCGAGGGGATATCGACGTTTCTGGCTGTACCAGTTACACTAATTGTTGCCGCTAGTAGTCTGCTCATCATTATGCTCCCAACCTCGAAACAATAAAGCCGATAAATATTGAGGCCATAGTGGCAATAACTAATCCGATGATAGCCTTAAATATCGTGTCCTTGGCGCTGGCTAGCCGACCAGAATCGCCCTGCGATGTCATATATCGGATGCCTCCCCATATCACAAAACCGAGTGCTACTAGTGCAGAGGCGCGGACTGCCATATCTACGATGTTTAGTACTATAGTAGTAACAACGGAGCCTAAATTAGCACTACCTCTAGTCATAGTTACGACGCCGTTCTCACAATTTAGGCCACGGTACCAATTAGGAAAGCCTAAAAACTGCGAATTAGGGGTACAAGTGCTCGCCATAGCAGGTGTGCTAGTTAGCGTAACTGTAAATCCCAATAGGGCTGAGGTTGTAGCTAGCAGGACGGCTAGCGATGTAACAAAATTCTTAATTTTAAGCATTGAACAATCCTCCGGGTACCAAGAAATTAATAATGGAGAACATACCCACATACAATATCAGTGCGATAACGGCGTTTCGAATAACGCCAATGCCTTGTTCGGCTCGGCCTTTATTTCCACCACTGGACGAGTACAAAATCGCACCGTAAACTACACCGCCGATAATAGCCAATACTACAGCGGCTGATGCCCAGTTGAATATGGTTATAAACATGTCGATAATGGGGTTGCTACCGCATCCCCAGTCGAAGGTTGTGCCGTGTTTAGTGTTGCACGCATCAGCAGAAACAGGTAAGGGTAAAGCTATGGACGCTGTTACCGCTAATATATATGCATATATTGCCTTTACCTTACCTCTAATCATGCTTATATCATAAACTAATCTATCCATAAACGCAACGTTGAGTTTTTAGTGGTTATACTTTAGTATAATAGCATATGAAATTGAGGTGGCAGCGAGGGCGTAGTCTACTACTCTTTGCAGTTGTAGCGTTTTTCGTTGGTGCCATTAGTCTCACGATTACAAATGGTACAGCTAGCGCCAAAAAGGCTGTACAGTTGACTAAGGCGGAAGCTAGTAATGCTGTGGTTGCCGAGGCCGATACGCAGGCAAATTGCACTGAGGGTACATGGGACGGTAATAAATGTAGGCCACCAGCAGACAACGTGCAGCCTACCGAAATCAAAGAAACTGATAAGGAAAATAAGACCTGTAAGCTAGGTACTTGGCTAGATTGGCTAATCTGTCCGACTATGATATTTCTAGGTTCACTAGCGGACGGATTCTATAATCTAATCGACGGTTTACTAGAGGTGGATTCTAGTATGTTCAATACGAATAGCGCGACTTATCGTGTGTTTAGCTCGTTCTTGCCAATTGCTAACATTATCCTAGCGATTGTGTTTATCATTATTATATATTCCGAAGCGACAGGAAATGGATTTGGTGCTTTATCTAATTATAGTGTTAAGAAGCTGCTACCTCGTCTAATACTGTTTGCTATCATGATTAACCTCTCGTGGTGGCTGTGCGCGGTCGCAGTGGATATCAGCAATATATTAGGCGCTAATCTAAAGGACTTCTTTGGCGGCGTGGGGCTGGACTCACTAACAAAACAGGCGCCCAGTTGGACTAACGCAGCGGCTAATACTAACGGTGGCTACCGAATAACGTCAACTAACATTGTGGCGGGCGGTGTAATGACCACGCTAATACCTATAGTTGGTGTTGCACTATTCGGTCAGCTTGCTATGCTGGGTACACTGATACTAGCGGTAATATTGGTACTAGTGATGACCTATGTCATATTGATTGTCCGTCAGGCTGGAGTACTTCTGCTGTGCATTATTGCACCGGCTGCCATTGCGATGGCCATCTTACCAAACACTAAAAAGCTTTTTGGTAAATGGAAGCAGTGGATGTTGGCTATGCTTATAACCTATCCAGTGATCTCGCTAATATACGGAGCTTCGGACTTGGCGTCACGAATTCTATCTACGGCGGCTGGTGATGACAACTGGACGCTAGCCTTGGCGGGTCAAGCTTGTCGGGTAATTCCACTTATTGCGGCGCCGTTTGCTATCCTAGCCTGCTTAAATGGTGTTGGCGCCATGGGTGCTGCTATCGGTGGCTTTGCGGTTGGGCGAGTATCATCGCAGTTAGGTAAAGCTAGCCAGCGGCGTAAGCAAGGCTATGAAAAGTCCTGGGCGCACCGTCGGGCGGTACAGGGACAGAGCGCGGTGGCAGGTGCAATGGTACATAATCGTGTGCTGGGGCGTTTTGCAGGTGCTAATACGCGCGAAGCAGCGGCAAGGTATGCAAACATGGAACAGCAACGTTTTGATGATGGCGTCAAGGCGGCTAGTGAGGGAATTAAGGCTAACTACACGGCGGCTGAACGACGTCAAATTGCTAAAACTGGTACCCTGAATGGGCAAAAATTCGACGCCTATCAGCGGGCGGCGGCACTGCGCGATCAGAAGGATAATATGACTGGGGCTGACTATGATCAGATGATGGAGAACGTGGCCAGCGAGACCGCTGGCATGAAGAGCGGCGAAGCGAAACGACTGGGCATGGACCGCCTGTCGTCCGAAGTGGCGTCGGCGGCTATTGATAGCAAGAAGGCATCAATGAGCAACGCCGATATTAACCGCCTAATGTCGGGTGGCATGACGAAGGAAGTTGGTGGCGAGAAACAGGTGGATTACGGAAAGGTGTCTGATGCGCGTAACCAATTCTTAGCTAGCCGCACTGAAGAAGATCTACATAAGGCTACTGGCGAAGATATAAAGGGGTGGCAGGAATCCTTGGTGCGCTCATATGCAAATGATGGTCATACGACAGCCGAGGCTAATCAGGCATTCAATGACGACCTACGCACTGTAGCAGAAAGTTACCGCAACCGCTTGGCATCTAACGCTACTACGCGGATGGGTGATGATGCGCACGATATCGTTGTTCGTATTCGCTAAAAATGCTATTGCTTGACCTCTGCTGATTTAGTTATATAATGCATATCATCAGGGAGTAATACCTTGGTAGAGAGTACGCAATAACTGAAAGGAACTTATGTCTGAGAAGCTAAACAACTCAAGCGACAATTTTAACGGTGGACCAAACGACTGGGAGAACGCGCCTCTGTCGTCTCAACCAAATGAAGATTCTGAAATTAGTGAGGCGTCAGCGAAAACCCCAAAAAGTAGCGAACTGGAATCTGAATCACAGTCAGAATCAAAATTCAGCAAATTGTTAAACTCTCCAATTAAGAAAGCGGTCGCCGCAGTAGCAGTGGCCACTTTTGCTATTGGTGGTTATTTAGCGGTTCGAGGAGTGTCGGATAATAAAGATGGCGAGGGTACGTCGACCTCGCAAGTCGCCGAGGGTAATGGATCAGCTAAAGGCGGTGAGTCTGAGGGCGTAGCTAAACAAGAGGCTGATTTTGGCCCGGGGTATAAGACGTTTGAAGTAGTGACGGACGATGGCTCTAAAGCTAAAATTGGAATACCTGAAGAGATGCAAAAGGATTTTAAAGTACACAAAACTGATAATCCAGCTAGTATTTTTGGACTTGCCGAAAATGGTTCTAGCTCAGAGAAGTATTTAGATTTGTTCATTGACGATGTGTCAGCAGATAGAATTCGGGTCAACGCGGGGTGTGTGTTATCAGTTGGGTGTTCTGATCAGTATATAACTTATAGAAACGATGAAGATTGGAATGAGGTCTTGAGTCTGGCAAAGGAAGATCCTGGGTATGTGGATGGCCAAGTGGAGCTATACAATGATGCCCCTACCGATTTAAAACGAGCAACTTTCACCTTAAGATCCTTAAACGGAGGATACTCACACCGTTATCTAGGTGTATTTAAGAAAAATCCTGATGGCAATTTGATCATGGATGAGTCGGGCGGTGCTTTAAATGTTGACCCTAATACGCTAGTGGTTGTGCGTATAGTCATAGAAGATGACACATCTGATAATACTGAATTTGACAAGGTGATTGACAGTATAAAAGTCCAGTTCGAGTGATAAATTATATGCTTAGTTCAATAAAGCGAGCTTGCCTCGCTTTATTGAACTAATGGGTTTATGGTAATATAGAAATATTAAATTAAGGGTAGGTGGATGCCAACATTAAAGAATCGTAAACCAGCAGTTGCTGATGAAGTTATCCAACAATACGTCCGTAATAGTCAGGGCGTTGATGCTAATGGTCTACCTACTAGGAATTATGTTGACCAGGGCCTTCAAGACGCTGAGGACTATGCCAACGGCATGACGGATGATGACTATAGTCAAATCCAGGATTATGCCGATAACGCTCAGGACTATAGCACACCGACCGATCAATCAGCTGGCGTCAACAAGGACCTGCAGCAAGCCGAGCATCGACAAAGTGATTCTAACACTAGTGTCCAAAACAATCAGAGTGACAATAGTGGTAGCCGAGCCCAGAGGCAAACTAGCAAGCAAGAGAATGCGGTAAATTATCGCGGCGGCAACACCAGGGGCAAGTCTAAAGGTGGCATTAAGGGTGCTATTGGTCGCAAAATTGGTATGTGGATTCTGGGCATTAGTGCAACTGCCATTATTGGCCTGGGCATTGGTGGAGCCTCTAGTGCATCACTGTTACTACAGAGTATTGTCCAGCGTATCGATAATAGCCCTCTAAACGTTGGCGATTGGGCATCAGACTTTCATAGCCGAAAGATCTACAAGCATACGCTAAAGGCTATGAAGGGGTGCCAGAGCTCAATATTTAAGGCCTGCGATCGTTTCAAAGACATGAGTGAGCGCCAACAGAAGAAGTTTAAGCAAAACGGTTGGAAGATGTACGATGCCGATGGTAATGAAATTACCGACATTAAGGGCAAAAAGGAGGTGCGTTCGTTACAGCCGCCTGATGATATCGAACTGCCAACAAAAGTTGGCGATAAAGATATATCAAATCGTCGTTTGGATGCCGATACACTAGTAAATGCCATGGATAAGAGTCCATCACTTCGCAAGAGTATGAGCGGAGTATATAATCCGCGCTTTGGCAGTTTCTCGGATAGTGCCTTTATGAAGTTCCTGAGCAGATTTAAATTGAAGAAACGTTCTAGCGTAGACGGTAGTACCACCAAAGAGATGGATGATCAGATGAGGAAGACAGTGGACGAGGATACCAATGAGGATGATGAATCGAGTTCAGGCGGCACAGCCAAAGAATGTACGGATCCAGCGAAGAAAGGCAAGTTCTGCGTTGACGGAGATGGTGCGGAGATTGAGGACGCTAAAAGTCTAGACGACGCGCAGAAGAAAATAGACGGTGGAAATGAGACTTTTGACGCAAAGGCGAAGAATAATCCAAAGGATGACCTAGACGCTACAACAGATCGAATTACAGGAACTGGCATAAAGAATAAACTATCGAATTGGTTCTCCTCTGGTAATGTTCAAACGTGGTATTGCTCGCTATACAATGGTGCGCGCGGTGTTAGCACGGCTATTAAAATATTCAAGTCGCGTAAATTACTAACTTTTGCCTTGCAATTTCTAACAACCGCATCGGCGATTATGGCAGGTAAGGCTACGGCTGAGCAAGTTCAGTATTTGGGCGATACGTTGACTCAAGTGACTAAGGACGATAATACCAATGAAATCATTTCGGGTTCTGGTATGGACTCTGCCAATATGAAGTTTGCCTTATACCAGCAGGAGAGCGCCCCGACCGTTTCGTCAATGAGCTACAAGGCGTCGTTGACTGGAAATGATCCAGTTGGAATATTTGCCCTAGGTATGGCTTCTGTTGCTGGTATAATATTTCCAGGTTTTTCGGGTGTTAAAGGGGCAAATTACTCCTGTAATGCATGGATGTCTTCGGCTATGCAAACGGGTTTATTGATAACTGGAATAGCATCTGACGCCTGGTCTTTTGTGGCGGGTGCGGGGATTGGTACCGTGGTGAAGAAGGCTATTGAGAGTGGTGTATACAAGGCTGTAAGAGAGACGGTTGAAGCTGTTATTGAGAAAGCTGTATCAAAGAATTTTGCTAAATTAGCCTGGAATAAGATTAAAGATAGTAAGAGTCTGCTGATGGGTGCTGCCCTAGATATTGGTGGTGGTATGGCGTTCGATAAGATTGCTGAAATTATCCCGACTATGATAACTAACGCTATGGTGGGCGGTATCACCGACGGTCTGAAAGGAGAGAAAGCGGGAGACGCATTGTCAGCAGGCTATGACGAAATGTTCTCTAAGTCATTTAAAAACCGCGGCGGTGCGCCACTACACACTAACGAAGCTGTGGCTTATAAGGCTAAGATGGAACAGCGCGCTCTTGCTTATGCCGAAGAGCAGCGTGTTGGCGCTAAATGGTATGACATCTACAATTCGTACACGGCACTAGGCTCGGTTACTAGTGAATTGGCTATTAATATGAGCGGCGCGTTAAGTAGTCCGTCGATGTTTATCAAGCGTGTAGCGGGCGTGGTTAGCCGTGGCTACGCTAGCATTAAAAATCCTTTAACAGCTAAGGCGGAGGATACTGCTAGCTATCAGTGCGACGACCCGGACTACGCTAACTTAGGCCTGGCCTGCGACTACAATGGTACACTGGTTTATGGTCAAACTGAGACATATGATCTTGAGCAGCTAGTTCCAGAACTATATTCAAAGGGTTTGATTAATGAAAGTGGTGATCCAGAAGGCAAGTTTCAGAATTTCATAGATGAATGTATTGAATCTGAATACGCTCCCGGATCATATCGATCGGAATCTCACTCTGTGGCAGGTAGTGAAGGAGAGAATTGTGTTAACGGCGCTGAGATACCAACGGATTCAGGTGGCAAAATTGCAGTAAATAAATTATATGACTATTATCAGGATCTCCAGTCGCAGAAGGCCATGGACGAAGAGCCAAATAGCAATGGCGACGGCAATGGCGATAGCAGTTCAGATGATATTTCAATATCAGGCAGCCAAGATCCGAAAACCTATCAAGATAAATTCCTGAGCGAACATCCAGATGGATGCGCGGTAGGCTACTGTACAAGTTCGAACGGCTGTACCACTATACCGGCTTGGTTTATAACAGAACATACCTCATTAAAATATGGCCATGGCAATGGCAATCAGGTTGTTGATCAGCTAGTAGCAGCGAACCCAGGCAAGAATCTAGTTGTGACTAACAAGCCAACCAAGGTGCCGGCGATATTCAGTACGAATGCGACAGGCATGAATGCAACTGGCACTACATATGGACACACTGGATTGGTGACAGCGATCAACGAAGATGGAACTATACAAACACTTGAGGCTGGTGCTGGAATGGGCGGAAAGATGCACACACAGACATTCACACATAAGGCTTCTGATTATGCTACAGCTACTGAATTCGTATACATAGGAGATTACTTGAAGTGAAGACATTAGAGAATTTCTGGAAAAATCACAAGGTATTGATTGTCGTAATTACTGTTTACCTGTTGATTATGCTATGTGGAGTGGTGTTTGTCTTGAGTAATCGATCAAATAACACGTTCAATAGTGATAAACAATCGACTGATACATCAACCGACACAACCGATACGTCGACTAACAGTACATCAAATACAGATGAAGACACGCAGTACAAGAACTATAACAGCGGAACTAGCTATGTAGATGGCTCGGTAGTTGCATCTACTACTGTCAGTGTAAAGGATATAGCTAGCACAATTAAGAATGTTTCTAGTGAAGAATTGACAGGACTGAATGACCAGATTAATATCACGGTATCTAGTAATGCTGCCAACAAAGGTAACGTGACAGGTGAAATACGTGAAGGCAGCTACAAGCAGGAATACAACGCATCAACATCGGTTTATACAACTACATTTATGTTGGATATACCAAAGCTGAAACAGTCGTATTATGTAACCGACCTATACTCGCCGCTTCCACAGTCACAGAGTAAACTGTACGATTATACGCAGCTGGTACAGTGTCCAACGAAGGATCAGCTAAAATATGGTGAATTTAAGTGTACTGACCGCATTAAGGATGAAAGAGGTGAGCAATAATGAAGGTAGAGATTGGACGGGCTATTCGTCACTGTGCTTGTAAGTGTCTTGTCGTAATAATGACAGTTGTAGTCGCAGTATCTAATGCTACCATTAGCGTTTATGCTGTAGAGGACACTAGTAAGTCCGACGATATGCGTTGGACTATTGATGACTTTTATTCGGCTAATAACATAAATTACTATAGCGAAAATGAGGGCTGTGACAGTAGCATCGCTGGTGGCGGTATTGATGGCGCCACTGCGATTGGACAAACAACGTCGAATGGTGAAGCCTTATTTAAGTTCCTGATCTCGAACAACTTTTCAGCACTTGGCAATAAGCCTATGTCTGCAATACAAGCAGCTGCCGTAGTGGGTAATGTGCACTGGGAGTCTGGCGGTGTTAACCCGGGTTCCGAAGAGTCCAATGGAATAGGTTTAGGTATAGTTCAGTGGTCGTATAACCGTCGTACTAAACTAGAGAATTACGCCAAAGAGCATGGTAAGCCAGCTACTGATTTGGGCATTCAGTTTGACTTTCTAAAGCAAGAACTAGAGACAACTGAAAAAGGCAGTATTAGTAGTGATAACTTCCTAAACTCAAAAGATCTCAATGTTGTTACGCAACAATTTATGCAAGATTTTGAACGCCCAGGAATACCACACCTTGCCGAACGCCAAAAGCTCGCAAAAATGTATTATGACAAATACAAGGACATGGCTCCTGATGATAACAAGGACGATAACTGCGAATCCGAGTCAGCGAATGTTAATGGCGGCACAATTGTTCAAGTTGCCAAGGAGATGGCGGAGTGGGGTGCTAAGTATAATGCATGTTACGATTCATCGGGTGTAAGTCACCAGAAAGATGAAAAATGGTATGATAAGGCTATTGAGAACCATTTTGCGGGTGAGTATGCGGTTGACTGTAGTAGTTTTGTGATGGCAGTGATCTATAAAGCTACAGGCCATTTATATCATTTCAATACAGTAAGCATGTGCGCTGATACCAATAACTTTAAGACTGTAACCGATCCCAAGCCCGGAGACTTTGCGATTACTTGCAGTACACACGTCGAGATTGTAACGGAAGTCCAGAATGGAGAAGTGACAAAGACGGTAGGCTCTCACGAGGCTGGATGTGGCGCGGGCTACGGGCCGTCGCCTGCGTCTGGCGGGGCTTATAAAGGCGAAAAGTATCTTCGCTACATTGGACCAGGCAGTTCAGATAAATAGGAGGATTTTATGGATAGTTCAAAAAAGAAAATTTGTATTGTAATAGCAATAATTACAGTACTAGTCATGGTGATTATATTGGCGGTTAGACTAACTAAATCAAGCCAAAGAGGCAGTGCTAGTAAACTAGATAATGATACCACTAAGGTGCAAACCGAAGTGCAGAAAAAAGCTAAGAATGATAGCATTATTGTCGATAGTGTACTAGTGAGAGATGGAAATTGGAGGTTAATTCGAACCAAGACTTCCAATGTCACTGCGGATAATAATCTAGTTATTGCAAACGGCGACAAGATAATATTGGGTCCAGGAACTAGTTTTTCGGTTGACGATTTAGTAAATAATAACGTTTCAGATAAGATAATTAGATATTTCTATAAAGGCGTACTGTGGGCAAATTTTGACGAATATAAGGACTCTTATCTAGCTGGCATATCTGACGACGTTAAGACAACAATCCAAATTTTTGCGGGCAATACAGGGACATCACTTGATAAAGTCGTTTTAATCAAGGATAGTATAAAATCTTCACTTAGCGATACATCCGATAATAAAATAAATATAACGGAATTTAGGTTCAAGCTTAATAACAGTGGAGATGTATATACAATGAGGGTGTCTGTACCTGCAATCGGTGACCGTGAATTCTCCGTGCTTGATAACAAGGGGAACGTTCTATACTCTAGAACAGAGCCTATGCAAATTTAATGTTATAATATAGTTATAAAACAGGAGGATAGATGGAGAATAAACCAGATGTACTAGTAGTAGGTGCAGGGATTTTTGGACTAACAATTGCCGAGAGACTGGCCACACAAAAAGGTAAGCATGTCTTAGTAATTGATAATCGCAACCATATTGGTGGCAACGCATATTCAGAGTTCGATAAAGAAACCGGTATTGAGTGCCACAAATATGGCGCACACTTGTTCCATACCTCGAACGAAGAGGTCTGGCGATACGTCAACCAGTTCACTGAGTTTACCAACTACGTTCACCGAGTTTATGCTACACATAAACGTGAAGGCGCTGATCGCCCAGAAGTTTTTCCGATGCCTGTAAACCTAGGTACGATTAATCAGTTCTTCCACGCTAACTATACGCCAGATGAGGCAAAAGAGCTGATCAAGAAGCAGGCGGCTAATAACCCCGCTGCACTAGAACACCGTGAGCCAGAGAACTTGGCAGAGCAGGGTATTTCGTTAATTGGTGAGCCGCTATTCAACGCCTTTATCAAGAATTACACGGCTAAGCAGTGGCAAACTTCAGCCGAAGAGTTGTCACCATCAATTATCAAGCGCTTGCCTGTTCGCTATACCTACAATAACCGCTACTTCCGCGATAAATACGAGGGCTTGCCGAAAGAGGGTTACGAAGCCTGGTTTAAGCGTATGATTGAAGCTGGTAATAGCGGTGAGGGCTCGGTAACGGTTAGGTTAAACACTGACTATTTCGAGGACGCTGATATTAAGAAGCTACGCGATGAAGGTATCATGACGGTCTATACGGGTCCAATTGACAAATTCTACGACTATAAATTTGGCGAGCTAAAGTGGCGCAGCCTGGATCTAAAGAAAGAAGTGCTAAATGTACACGATTTCCAGGGCTGCCCAGTTATGAACTATAACGACCTAGAGCCGAAGTATACTCGCATTCATGAATTCAAGCATTTCCATCCAGAGCGCGCTGCGGATCCGGAAAAGTGGCCAGGCTATGCTGATGATTATAATAAGACCGTGATCGTAAAGGAGTATTCTAAGACTTGGCATCGCGGCGACGAGCCCTACTATCCGGTCAACACAGCCGAGGACAAAGCAATCCTAGCTAAGTACAAAGAGCTAGCCGAGGCCGATAAAGCCCGCGGCATCTACTTTGGCGGACGCCTAGGCGAATATGCTTATTACGACATGGATAAGACCTTTGCTAGTGCGCTAAAGCTAGCCAAAGAGCTATAGATTTACTGTAATGAAGCTAAGAAGATGACACTATTGCTCAATAGTGTCATCTTTATTGTGCTGGCCGTTATGTCTTTAGCGGTAGTGCTACCGTTAAGGTACGTAAAAACTATATATCCGCAGCCAATATGTATAGCTTTCTTAAAAAACTATACATCTACGGTATGAATATAGAGTATATTGATCTGACTCAATGGAAGCTTGCGCGCTTCTATATACCTAAGGAGTTAATGCAAGGTGCCATTTGTGGTGGTCTCTGTTATAATGTAAACCAAATGCGAGAGGGTAGATTATGGGCGTAGCGCTGGTAAAAAAGCGTATTCAGTGGGCGGACATGCTGCGTGTAGTGGCTACTGTGATGGTTATTGGTATACACGTAGTGGGATTATATCGTGAGTTTTACTTTAATAATCACAGGACTCTACAATTTCTAGTTATAGATACTGTCGATTCGATTTTTCGCTTTGCAGTACCCGTGTTCTTTATGCTGACGGGAGCGTTCGTGTTGACGCGAAAAATACATGACATTAAGTCATTTTACAGAAAAGCGTTTTTTAGAATATTCGTTCCTTTTACTGTCTTTTCGCTGGCGACATGGATATACTACGCTTCCTTGGACGGCAATTGGTCGATTATCGATATGCTAATAAAGTTTACTAATAATCCAGGACTTAGCTATCAAATGTGGTTTGTGTATGTGATATTGACATTCTACTTATTTATACCCATTTTACAACGAATGGTTGGCGCATTATCACGTAAAATGCTAAGAACTTTGATTATATTGATTGTGGCGATGGGTAGTGTCCTGGGTACCATTAATATTGTGTCGTCTAATTTGGGTGTAGAGCTATTTAGGGGTGTGGTACTGCCGGACGTACTATGTTATCTAAACTACTTATTTATCGGATATTATATTGCTAAGTATGGTATTGCTAAGAGGGTACGCTTACTCCTGTATATGCTAGGCATTGCTAGTGTATTTTTTATACCGGTAGTATCTTTAACTGCAGATAATTTTGATCAGCTAGAGGATGTTTCCGCAAGAAGCTCGGTATTTGCCCTTCTTATTGGTGTATCTATCTATACTTTCTTTAAATATACAGTTGGTAAGGTTAGATTAAAAGGTAAGGTTACTGCTATGTTGCAGAGTCTATCGTCAGCCTCATTCTATATCTATCTGATTCATGTTGTCGTAATGGATATTATTCGACAGCTATTGGGGTGGGGGAATGCCGATATTGGATTAACGGTCGCCCTGCCGCGTTTGGCGGTTCTAATGATTTTAACATTTATAGTATCGGCAATCATATCTCTAGCTTTCAATGCAGCATATCGATATTTTCGTCGACGGCGTGGTGTGTGATATCATATAGTCAGAAGTAGAGGAGGATTTAGTGGCTAATAAGGCTAAGAACAATAATAAAGTGGTGGATTATAAGATTCAGTCAATTGTGCTGCCGTCAGATGAGAAACATCTGCAGTGCCGACGGCTGTTCTATCGTGGCGATCATGCCATCTTGGATCGTGAGAACAACGAACTGCGTATGGGCTATGCGCAGCGTTGCGATTTTGTAACTTACTTAAACGCCTGTTCGTATCGCAAATGGCGTTACTATACGGGTGTTAAGGGATTAAAACTGCATTTAGATATTCAGGGTAAGGCGGAGCTGAACTTTATAGGTTATTCTAAGGATATGCTAACTGTGGTTCGTCACGACCTGGGCACGCTAATGGTGTCGGCGGATAAGCGCCAAGAAGTAGTCTATGAATTTCCGGATAATGACGAGCAAATGGTAGGATTTGAGATTACGGCGCTCGAGAAGACGACGATTTATGGTGGCTATTATACGGTAGAGGTAGAGGAATCAAAGATTAATCATGTAGTACTGAGTCTCGCCACAACTACCTGTAAAAAAGAAGCGTTTATTAAAAAGAATGTAGAACTGTTGAAGTCGCAAATCCTGAGTAAAGATGACGAGATGGCGCAGAATTTCTACGTACATGTGGTAGATAACGGCCGCACATTAACCGACAAGGATATCAACGGTAAGCACGTATTCCTGCATCGCAACATCAACTCAGGTGGTTCGGGTGGCTTCTCGCGCGGTATGATGGAATCACTACATCAGAATCCAGAGCCGACCAATGTGCTACTGATGGATGATGATGTATTGATGCTGCCAGAGAGTATCCGTCGTACCTATAACCTATTAAAGCTACAGAAGCCAGAGTTCAAGGACTACTTCATTAGTGGCGCTATGCTGTATTACGAAAATCCATCATGCCAGCATGAGGATATTGGTTCCTTTACGGTTGCGGGTCGAGAGCTTAAATTCGGAGCACTTAAGGGGATACTGAATCAGGAAGTATTGGCGGACAATTTGGAATGTGAGAAATCATATCCTTCTATGAAGAATACCTATGCTGCGTGGTGGTATTGTTGTATTCCTATACCAACTATCAAGAAATCTGGTTATTCATTGCCAATATTTATTCGTGAGGATGATATGGAATATGCTATGCGCAACAATGCAAAGATTATCACCATGAACGGAATTTGTGTTTGGCATATGGGCTTTACAACTAAGTACAACGGAGTATTTGATCGCTATCAGACCATCCGGAACTTGCTGATCACTCAGTCTACAAACGATATTATGAAGGGACTGAACTTTGTGCCGTCTATATATCACTATTTCCGTATTGAAATGCTACAGTTTAATTACAACTGCGCCGAGCTAATTATTGATGCTCTGGAGGATTATAATAAGGGTCCAAGCTACATCATGAATAACGATGGTGAAAAGCTGACGCTTGGCAAATTTAAGCTAAATGATAAGATGATACCACTATCCGATATGCCAGAGTCGGAGAGTATCAATTTCCAGGATGCATGGATGGACGATCCAGCTAAGCTTACTAACAGGATAATTTTGAAGCTAACCTGGAATGGACAACGCTTTACGCCAAAGGCATTTGAACGTCCGGGTGTAGTGCCGATAACTTTTGACCCGAATATACAGCCCAATAAGATAACGTTGCATTCTAAGCTTCTGGCTGTCAATCCATTTAGTCGCGCTGGAACATATCGCATTAAAGATAAGAAACGCTTCCACGAACTAATGCGTAGATACAAGAAGGCGATGAGATACTATAAGGCTAATCGTGAGGAACTGGTCGAGGAATATCGTTCGAAAGCTAAAGAGATGCATTCAGAAAAGTTCTGGGTTAAATATCTACATCTAGTTAAATCAAAGAATGGCGGCTATGAGCTCGACCCGAAGTACGATAAATAGTCGGCCAAAAGTTTCCGTAGTTGTACCGATCTACAACGTAGAGCGGTACCTACGGGAATGTGTGGATAGTATCCTGGCGCAGACACTAAAAGATATTGAGGTAATCCTGGTGGACGACGGATCACCCGATGGCTGTCCTAAAATAGTTGACGAATACGCCAAATTGGATTCGCGCGTAGTGGCGGTGCATCGCAAAAATGGCGGTTATAGTAAAGCGGTTAATTATGGTATCAGTATCGCCAAGGGCGAGTACATTGGTATCATTGAGTCGGACGACTGGATTGAGCCAGATATGTACGAGCAGCTGCTAGCTAAAGCTGAGAAACACGATGCAGATATCGCAAAAGGCGAATTCTGCATGTATAATTCGACCATTATTGGACGTCGGCGAAATATTCGATTTACGGCGGGCGGCGGGTCGATTGATCTAGATAACGCACCGGATGGAGTGTTTACAATTAAGGATTGGCCGGAAATGCTGGGTATGCATGCCTCGATTTGGTCATGCATCTATCGGGCTGAATTCATTAAGGACATTAAACTGCCGGAATCTGAGGCGGCGTCGTACCAGGACTTTCCGTTCATGGTTGAGACGATGTGCCGGGCTAAATCCATTGTGGTGGTAAAGCAGGTGATGGTACATTGGCGTAACGAGCCGGACCAGGGCAATTCAACCAGCCAGAAGGGCGAGCGGTTGTTTAATATGATTGTAAACTCGCAAAAATCGCTGGATTATTTAAGGCAACATGGCCTATATGAAATGGCAAAAGAACCGTTTATGGCGCAGGTGGTGTGGGCGAACTATAACTGCTTCTTTGCAATACGCAGTGAGCTAAAACCTGAATATTATGGTCGATTAGTGAAGCTATTTGCGCCAATTATCAATGACCCACATTTCGGCTATGAATATTTTGACCGAGACTCGTTTTATGATGATTCGTGGTTTGTACGGCAAGTATCGTACGATGATTGGACGCGCGTACGACGCAATCTACTGATCCGCAAGATTAAGCGCGGTTGTCGCAGAGTGCTACGTAGAATAGCGGGCAAATAAAAATGTAGTTAATATAAAATACCGGAATTAGGCTCCGGTATTTTATATTTGGCGTTTAGTTATTCGCTAACTTTGTTCAAGTACCAGCGCTGTGCCGGTGCGTCGTTGGCAAACCAGGTGCGTACATTGGTACCATTACGGATTCGACCTTCGTAGATATCTAGTGACTTATTGCCACAGGTCGAGACTAGGCGGTAACCATTGTCATTGCGTTGGATCTTCCATTTTTGCGCGCAAGCCCCGGTGTATTGCCAGATTTCCACGTTAGCTCCGGCCTGCCTACTAGCACCAGCTACATCCAGATATTTGCCAGAATTAGTGTTTAGCAAGGTATAAGTATTGTCGCTGAGTTTAGTAATCGACCAGCTCTGAGCATTGCTATTGGTATTCTGCCAAATTTCGATATTGGTGCCATTCCTAGTGGCAGCACCGGAAACATCGAGATACTGTTGTTTGTTCTCAGTGGTTACTTTATAGACACCGTTGATTACACCGCGATCTAGGCTGTCGAAGAACACGCGCTGTGCGCCTGTCCAGTTTGGATACCAAGTACGAATGTTGACGCCGTTGCTGATTTTGCCGTTTAACACGTCCAGCGCCATACCACCGCACGACGACAATAGGCTATATCCGTCACCGTTGTTAACGATGGCCCATTTTTGGGCACAGGCGCCCGTGCCTTGCCAAGTTTCGATATTGGCACCGGCGTACGGATTGGCGCCCGATACGTCCAAATATTTGCCTGAACGGGTATTTTGTAGAGTATATAGACCATTGGCCTGTCGATTAACGCGCCAATACTGAGCGTCGCTGTTTGTGTTTTCCCATACGGCGATATTAGCACCGTTGTCGTGCGAGCCGCCGGCGACGTCAATATATTTATTGCTATAGCGTGATCCGAGCGATAATTTGTAGGTACCACTAGCGATACCGCTATCGACGGCCTCTAGATACCAGCGCTGAGCTGGTGCGTCGTTGGCATACCAAGTGCGTACGTTGGTGCCATTGCGTATGTGGCCGTTGTAAACATCTAGCGACATGCCGCCACAGCTAGAAACTAAGCGATATCCATCACCGTTTTGCTGTAGCGCCCAATGCTGGGCACAGGCGCCCGTGCCTTGCCAAATAGCGACATTCGCACCGGCATTGCCATTAGCCCCTGCGACATCCAGGAAGCGCCCAGATTTCATGCTCTTAATGCTATATAGGCCACTAGACTCGCGGTAGAAATACCAGTCCTGTACTGAATCGCCGGTCTTTTGCCATAGGGCTACGTTAGATCCGTTGGCGGTGCCGCCGCCGGCAATATCTAGATACTCGCGGCTATTCTGACTACCTGAGCGTACGCGATATACGCCGTTCGGAATCCAGACATTACTGGTTAGTGGTTGATATTTGGCGTTGCCAAACCAATCAGTAAAGTAGTTGTAGAAGTTACGGTTGCCAAAGGCGCCACAGGAGACTTTACCCCAACCAGCATTTAGAGCACTTTGGCTTGGTTGATATGGTGTGTAGCGGTATAGGGCGGAGGTAGCGCGGTTTTGGATATAGATGTTTGTACCGCCACATGCCCTATCTGGACTGTACTGAACAAACTGTGTTGTATATGCAGGGTAGTTACTCCATCCGCCAGATAGTACATCATGGAACAATTTGGCAGCTTTGCGGATTTGATTTTTAAATCCGGCGTCCTTAGAGTTACAACCGCTTCCGCTATCTGGACAATTAAAACCCATGGCCTTGGCGTATTGAGCGTGGTTGGGGTAAGTATCAGTTACTAATCTCTGCTCTTTCTGCAGTGTAACGATCAAGACCTGTGGATTAATATTGTAGTCTTGGGCGGCGCGATAGATGATGTGAGCAGCTGATTCACCGCCAAAAGTGTCATCGGCCATACAGACGAAATGACCATCGCGAATGGTATAGCCAAGGTGTTCATAGCCCCGCTTCTTGCTAAGATTACGATCATTGCATGGGTTTTTACTGTGTAGAAAGTCGTTAATCTGGCGCTCATTCATGGCGTTTTTGTTACTCATGACGAAGTCACTCATGATGTTACCGGCGTCAAAGCCGTTTAAGTAGGCCTTGGTCTCATTGGTGTAGTTATAGATTACATAACCAGCCGCTGTAGCTACGGCGGTAAATATGACTGCAATGGCCGCTATAAAGGTGTATCGTTTCTTGACTTTTGTTTGAATCTTCATTCTATCTCCTTAGGTATAGCTTATGCTATATATTATAACACAATTATAGCGAGATCTTGTCTTGTAGGTCGCCCGCACGAGTACCACTAGTTAAGTGGATATTAATGGTCCATTCGCCACGACGCTTGTCTTGGTCAGTCTGTATGAGATTTAGTGGAATATCAAAGCCATAGCAGGTTGATGATGATGGGTTAGCGATGATATTAACGCTGTTTGTGTAGGTTTGTCCGTTAGGCCCATTTAGAGTTAGTATGCAGGAGCCCTCGTCAAGGTACTGATTAATAGTGGTACGAATTTGTAATGTATTGTTGACGACGGATTTATAGTTAATCACGCCAGTTAAGGTAGAACTCTTGTTGACGTCGGTGCCTTCGTACTGAGCTGGTGTTTTGCCGCCAGTGTCACTGCTATCTGTGCTGCTGTTGCTGTCTGTTTTGCTATCAGTAGAACTATCGTCGGATTTGGTGCTGTCAGATTTATTGTCCTCGGAATTGCTACTTGGCTTATCGTCGTCTGACTTCTTAGACTTTTCTGTCCTAGCTGTCTCGGTACTATTATTACTACTACTGTTTAGATATAGAGCAGCAGCGGTTAGACCAAGCGCAATAACAACGATAAAGATAATTACACCAATTAATATACCTTTATTTTTCTTTTCTTGGATTTTCATGTCTAACTCCTAATAATTATGTTCTAAGTATATACGGTTTCAGGTTAGCGTGCAATAGTTATGGTAGAATATAGTTAATGAAAGTGGCGATAGTGGTGGATTGGCTAACAGAGGTAGGCGGTGCTGAGCGTGTGCTGCTGGCGATTCATCAGTTGTATCCCAATGCGCCGATCTATACGTCGCAGTACCGACCGCAGCGTATTGATTGGTTCAAAGATGCGACGGTCAAAACGGGATGGTTAAATGTATTTCCTAGACGACTGCGCAAGTTTATGGCGCCGCTACGTGTACTATATTTCAATCATCTGGATTTGACTGAGTACGACCTAGTGATATCCGTCGTCAATGCTGAGGCAAAGGGCATTAGGACGGCGTCAAGTGCAGTGCATGTGGCTTATTTGCAGGGGCCGCCGACACAGTATTATTGGGGACAATATAAAGAGTATCTAAGAAATCCCGGCTTTGGAAAGTTGAACTTCTTGGCTCGTTTTGGATTAAAGGTACTGATTAAGCCTATGCGCCGGTTGGACCTAGAGGCAGCTAAACTACCTAGCTTGCTGATTGCTAATTCTAATTATGTAGCGAGCGAAATTGAGAAGTATTACAAGCGTGACTCGTTAGTGGTTTGTCCGCCAGTGGACGTGGACTCTTTGCAGAATGTTAAAGCTAAGCCGATGAATCCGTTTGGTAAGGCGGATTTCTATGTTGTTACGGGTCGCCAGGTGAACTGGAAGCGCGTGGATTTGGCGGTGGATGCTTGTATTAGGACTGGTCGCAATTTGTTGGTAATTGGTGATGGCGCGGAACATGCGGATTTGGTAGCACGGGCGGCTGGGCACCAGAATATTAAATTCCTGCCACGCTATGACGGACCGGCGGAAATAAAGCAATACCTGCTGGCGGCGAGGGGCTTTATTTTCAGTAGCCTCGAGCCGTTTGGTATTGCACCAGTAGAAGCGCTAGCCTGCGGTTGTCCAGTGCTAGCACTGAAATCAGGTGGGTCACTAGACATTATTGAAAACGGTGTGAATGGGGCGTTCTTTGAATCTCAGACTGTTGATTCATTGATCAAGGGGCTAGAGCAGTTTGAGCAGATGTGGTTTAGCGGAAAGGCTGTGGAGAAGTCGGTGGAAAAGTTTGATGTTAAACAGTTTAAGCGGCAGTTTAAGAACGTAATAGATATGGAATTAAGGCGTCATGCGAAATAGGCTAATGACATGGTTGGGGCTAAGCAGCCAGAAGCTACGGCTGTTTGATTATGTGCTACTACTAGCGCCGATTTTACTGTGGTTTGCGTATCAGCCAGTAATTCGACTGGGCGGTAATGCGACAATGAATTTCGAATTATCGTTGGCGTTGATTTACTGTGTGGTGTTGGCACTAGCAGGCCTGCCGGTTGTTCGGCTGGCGTGGCGCAAACTGGTTCGTAACAAGTTGGTATGGCTATCGGGGCTATTTGTGCTATGGAGCGCCCTAAGTATTATCTGGTCAGACAACCCACTAAGGGGCGTGCTGTCGGTGGGAATTGCGGGCGTGCTGTGGCTAATTTTGTTAGCTACATTGGCTGACATTAAGCGCATAAAGAAGCTGCTACCAGCATTAACGAATCTGCTACTGCTATCTACCATGGTTATTTGCGCACTGGAGCTTGTGCAATTTATCGGTGGAATTTGGCTGAATCGGCGTGGGCCGCTGCTACTATGCTTAGGCTGTTCGGCGGTGCAGTTCGGTTTTGTGCGCCCCAATGTCTTTGCGATCGAGCCACAATTTTTAGGTAATATGCTACTGTTACCGACACTAATTCTGACCAGACGATTGATAATTAAGCGCTGGTCAAGGCAAGATGTTTTGATGTTTGCGGTAGCGTTAGGTGGGCTATTCTTAACCATGTCGCGTGGTGCTATTTATGCGTTCATTGTTGGCGCAATAGTCTTAGCGATAATTTATCGCAAAAAGTGGCAGCGGTTATTGTCTGGAGTCGGCCTGACGGCGGCGGTCTTTGTAATAACATTGGCTATGCAGGGCTCGGCGGCCGCCTTGAACCCACATCTAGCAGAAAGCTTTGGTGGGGCAATTGATAAGGTAGTGAGCCAACTGAGTTTAGGCATGATTAACTTAGGTGGTCTATTCAAACCAAAAACTAATACCAATGTGGAGGAGTCGGTTGCGACTAAAGTCTCTAGCGAGGCAAAGCCGCGCTATGACGGCTATGTTGCCGAATCAACTGATGTGCGAACTAATTTTAGCAAGGTTGCGCTATCGGTGTGGCGATCGAGCCCACGAAACATGATTCTAGGTGTTGGTGTAGGAGGTGCTGGCGTTGCTATGGCGCAATACGAACACAGTGATTGGTCAAAGGAGATTGTTCAAAATGAATTCGTGGAAGTGCTGATGGAGCGGGGTGTAATTGGGCTTGTCTTGCTATTGTCGCTAATTGGTGTAGTGGCTTATGGGCTGTGGCGCAATGACGCGAAATGGGTACTAGCTATACTGGTGGCGTATTTAGCACAGTACTGCTTCTTTAGTGGGCTACCGAATGCGTTACATGTATTTGTAGTTATGGCGCTATTTTGCACCCTTGCCAGCGATCACTTGCCAAAACGTCTGAAATAGAATCTTGATATCAAGTCCAAACGACCAGTGCTGTACGTAATAGACGTCTAGCTTGCGACGCTGATCCCATGGCAAATCACGCCGACCAGATATCTGAGCTAGGCCAGTAATGCCCGATTTAACATTGAGAATTTTATGCTTTTGTTCGTAGTTGTCTAGTTCCTCAGGAATCAAGGCGCGTGGTCCGACTAGCGAGATATCGCCACGTAATACATTGAATAGTTGTGGCAGCTCATCTAGAGAATATTTACGCAAATAATGCCCGATCTTGGTGACACGGGGATCGTCTTCTAGAAAATCGCCATTGCGACGGTATTTCTTTGCTAGTTGTGGTTTGCCCATCATGGCAAAAGCCTGCTCGGGCGTTGTGCCATCATATTTAGAATATTGAGTACGGAATTTGTATAGCCGAAAACGATGATCGCCACGAGTCAGGCGAGTTTGGTGAAATAGGGCGCTGCCTTCAGGGTCAACAACTTTTTCGGCAATATATACGATTAGAAACACTGGCGATAATACGATCAGCCCTAATAAACTGCAAATAATATCAAATAAGCGTTTCCAGATACGTCCCCAGCCGACTAGACGTGTTGGTTTAACAGCCATTACGGGCACGTCATCCATAAATAGCTCCATTTCTAGGCGATCCGATATATCGTTGATGTCGCTTGGAACGAATTTAAATTCAGCATAGTGTCGCTGTGCGTAGTCTAGATATTCTGGGTTAACCTTCGGCTCACTTTTTGTTGTGACTTGGATAATCATATCTGGTGGTAAGTTGTCGACAGCGTCACTGAGAGTCTTATGTGTGACCCACTTTAAGCGGCGATCGCCTACAACACCCTGTAGGGTATAGCCACTTCCAGGCTCTCTGATGTCGTTAACTAAGGTGTGTGCAATGGCATTGTCGCCGATAACTATTACACGTGGTAGAACACTTGAGAAGCGGTGGCGCAAATAGCGAATTAGATAGAGCACACTACGCTCTAATGCTAGTAGTAGGATTGAAATCAATAGGCCATAGAGGGGCACCTTTTTAGCAGGAAAGATGGTACTAGCATGGAAATAGTCGACAGAGATCATGAACAACATGGCTGCAAAAGCACCCATTAATAGTCGCCCGATCATTTGCGCAAAAGAGGACTGATGCCTATATAGTCCGAGCATGCTGAAGATGGCGATATTAAATGGCAATAATAGTATTAATGATTGGAAGAAAGCTTTCGCAGAGACAAAAACTTTCACGGGATCACTGGATAGCTTCATGCGGATAATATAGGCAAACGAGTAGGCGGCTAGGATTGCTAGAACGTCGCCAATGATTGTGCAGACAATAAAGCGTAAGGAGATACGGCCTTTCATATACCATACATTATACTATAAAAGCTGGCGATTCGGCATTTGTGGTATTTGCGCGCTTTTGCTAAAATATGAATGCTAATGGCAAGAACACGTAAGTCGATAGATGGATTTATTCTGCAACCAAATAGTGATGCTAGCATTAATGATGCTGGGAGGGCGTTCGTGAACCGCGAGCGCCATACGGACCTAACCAGGGTTGTGCAGCAACCAAAAGCGGATGTGACGGTCGATATTGGCCAAACTAGTCCGCAGCCAAAGCGTAGCTATCGCAATAATGATTTTAATAAAGCTTTATTAAAGGACATCGATAGCTCAATTGACAGCCTGGGCGATCAGCAGGAAGCTACCGCTCCACGTCGGGCACGCCGTCGCGCCGCAGCTAAAAAGAAGCTTAGTCGTGAGAAAATAATCAAGCGCATTCTGATTGTCTTGATTGCAGTGATTTTAGGCGTTGCCTGTTATTTTGGCTATAAATTGTATTCGGCGGGTGGCAAGATGTTCAAGGGGAATCCGCTAAGCATGCTAACTACCAAAACTCGTCTAAGCGAGGATTCTAATGGCCGCACTAACGTACTGATATTTGGCACATCGGGTTATTCGATGGATGCTGATGCATGGGACGGTGCAATGTTAACTGACTCTATCATGGTGCTGTCGATCGATCAGGACGATAATAGTGCGTATATGATGTCGCTACCGCGTGACCTGTACGTTAAGTACACGACGTCAAGTGGTGTGTCTCGTAAGGGCAAACTAAATGAAGTTTATTCTCAGAATAATCCGCAGAATACTGACGAGAAGCGTGGCGCAGAAGCGTTGGCTGCCAAGGCCGGTTCCATTTTAGGGTTAGATATTCAGTATTACGTGCATGCTGATTGGACAGCCCTATTACAGATGGTTGACGCGGTTGGCGGAGTAGATATAACGATTGAGAGTAGTGATCCACGCGGTATCTATGATTCTGGCACGAAGATTCGCTACAAGAATGGTGAAACTGTACATCTAAACGGCGAGCGAGCCTTGGCGCTAGCGCGGGCGCGCAATCACAATGCGGGTGACTATGGTTTGGCAGGTGGCAACTACGACCGCGAGAAGAATCAGCAGAAGATTCTAGCAGCACTACAGGCTAAAGTAATGTCGACCGGCACGCTGTTGAATGTTTCAGCGGTAGACAAACTAATTGATAGTATGGGCAATAACTTGGTGACTAGCTTTGAATCGTCACATGTTCAGACCCTGATTGATATTACTAAGGGGATGAAGGCTGATCAGATTAAGCAGCTACCGTTTGTGGGTCGATCTGACGGCCAGCCTGACTTGATTGCTAGCTATACCGAGGGCGGCTCGTATAAGGGTGAAGCGCCAGTGGCAGGGACGTTTGACTATAGCGCAATCCAAGCCTATGTGGCTGAAAACCTGAGCTCTGACCCAGTGATTAAGGAAAAAGCGACGGTGGATGTACTAAACGGCTCTAGTGTTCAGGGGCTAGCCAGCGAGAAGGCGGAGGCATTGAAGAAAGAACATTATACTATTGGTCAGGTTACTAATGCACCGAGTGAGGTTGCGGATGAGGTTGTAATATACCAGCGTAATAGCGATAAATCCGGTACCGCTAAGGCGCTAGCAAAGCGCTATGGAGTAAAGGTCAAGCAGGGCGAGCTAACGGGTTATACTACGACGGCCGACTTTGTAATAGTGTTCGGTAGTGGTGAGAGCGACAGTTCGATTGACTAGTGAACTGACAACAATCCATCTTAATGGCAATCAATAAAATAACCCCCTAAGCGGGGGTATTTTTTAGTGTGATATTTTGTTATTGTTCGACGTCGGCGACTTCGATATCGGATTTCTGTAGCTCAACGATTAGGCGCTTCTTGAACTCGGCGCTTACTTTCCACTGCTTGCCAGGTAGGGTGGTGCCGCTAGTGGTAACATTCATACCTGCCTTGCCGATTTTACCAAACTCGGCGTAGTGTGGAGCATCGACGATTTCTTTCTCCCACTTAGGATCTTTAGCAAGCTCTTGGCCAACGTTATTTACGATGGCAACTACAGCATCAACATCAGTATCAGAGCTGACGGCGAAGGTGTAACGGAACTGGGAATAGCCCATGGTGCGATTCGTCACTTCGTAGATATTGCCATTGGGAATAAAGTGTACGTTGCCAGCGCGGTCACGTAAGGTAGTCTTTCTTAGCGATACAGCCGTAATAGTACCTTCACTATCGTTAGCATCGATACCCACACCGGAAATGCTGACATAGTCACCGACGCGGTACTGATTCTCTAGAATAATAAAGAATCCAGCTAAGCAATCTTTGACAATGTTCTGTGCGCCGAAACCGATGGTAGCGGCAACTACCGCAGAACCTGCTAGTAGCGGTGTCAGGTTGATGCCGATGCGAATTAGAATGCTGTAGACTGCTGTAACCATAATCATGACTCGTATGATAACCGTAAATAGGTCAGATAGAGTCTTTAGGCGCTTCTGCCGCTCTAATTTCTGGACACGCGTCTGGTTCTTTAGTTTAGGTGCTAGCACCCTAGTTAACCACTCAATAATTGGCCCACTGACTTTATAGGCAATATAGGCGGTAAGGGCGATGAATAGGATAGTAAATACTGGTATATTAGTAAACCATTTGGTTAGCTTGGCTAGAAAGTGATCAAAATTCATAACTCTATTGTAGCAGAGAAACCGGTAGTTTATGCTAAAATATCCAGTAATGAATCAGTCGATCAATCCCGATGACTATGTTATTACGCGCAAACGCAAACTATACAAGTTTGCCGCCTTCCGAACGCTACCTAATTGCTACGACGAATCGGAGTGGCAAGATGCTAAGGTGGACGTGCTAAATAATGCACACGGTCTAACAGTAGAGGTGGGAGCTGGTACAGCTTTATTTTTGTCAAAGCTGGCGGCAGCTAACCCTGATCGGACTTATTTGGCAATCGACCGTAAGTCGGACCGTTTGTATAAGGGTGCTAAGTGGGCTAGCGAGCAGAAGGTAAATAACATTAGTTATCTGTGGTCAGAAGCGCGCAACTTAAGCACAATATTACCAGCTGGCACTGTGGAAAACCTGTGGATAACATTTCCAGACCCGTGGCCGCAAGAGTCTAATATTAAACATCGGCTAACTAATCAGGCGTTTTTGGCGGAGTATCATCGCCTGCTTAAACCGGGTGGTGTATTGGAATTCAAGACCGATAACACCCTGCTATTTGATTGGTCGGTCGAGCAGTTTGGTTCTAAGCTATGGCGAGTCGAACATCTGACCCATGACCTACACGGTGACGATATGGCGAGTAGCGATGCTAAGATTATGACAACTTACGAGGCGCGCTATGTGTCCGAGGGTAAGATTATTAACTACCTAAGAGCTGTGGCTAAATAGTAGTTTGCGCTTGTGTTATAATTTAGGCAAATGAAGTTAAAAATAGAAACCATTAAATTGCCGACCGCTAAACGAGAGTCAAAGACCAAGAAGGATGGCTATAAGCGTATGGATTTGCATGTTAAGGCGGCGGCTAGTGCTTTTTTGACGCCTACGACTGTACTAATCATATTATTAATAGTACTTCTTCCACTAACGGCAATTTTTCTTAGGCAGAACAATCTAAATATGGCTGAGTACCGCAATAAATTAGTGGAGGCTGATCAAACTGGTGATGCAGCGGCGGTACGACGTGCGGCCAAGCATCTACAGAACTACGTGGCGCATCATATGAATACGACTACTGGCCGCATTGCCTTGCAGACTTTGTACGACGAGAAGGCACAGGAAGTAATGAATGCGAATAAGCCAGTAGAGGTTGACGGTAGTCGCTATCAGTCGGCCACTGAGGAGTGTAAGCCATCGCTTCGGCGTAGTGGATATCGTGCTTGGGCGAATTGTGTAGCGGAAAAGGTAGGACTTAGTAGCGTTAATTCAATCTATCCCGACCAAAAGGACTTGCCAGATCCAGATTTGTTCTATGTAGAATTTGTGCCAGCACGCCTTAGTTTTGACCTAGCGGGAATCTGCTTGATTCTATCGGCGCTTTGTTTGCTACTGCTGATAATTAGGCTAATTTATTTGCTGGCTCGGCAGGTAATTGGAAAGCTGAAAAATAAGCAGTATATAAGGGGTTGACAGTAGTATAACAGATAGTATACCCTGTTAAATGTAAGTTAAAGGAGGAAAATGGCAGCTTATACATATACCAACTCTAAGGGGGTGACCTACTACCTACACAAGAAGGATGTTATTCTGCGCGGCGGTCGCGAGCAGACAATCTATTTCTTTGCTAAGAAAGAAGGTGGCAAGAGCGGTAAAGAGACTCCAGTAGAGACTCTACCAGAAGGTCGCGTGGTTTCTGAGAATGTACGCAATGGCTTTCCAACTCTAAAGAAGCAAGCTTAGTTCTAGCTAGAGCTAAACTCTAGGTTACAATAAACCCTCCCGCAAAGGGAGGGTTTAATAATATCTGGTCGGGGCGACTGGGTTCGAACCAGTGACCAATCGGTTATGAGCCGACTGCTCTAACCACTGAGCTACGCCCCGTAATATAGTTAATTATAACATACTGCGTGATATAATAACGGTAATGCCTAACAAAATAAAGAAATGGTTTAAGGATTTTTTAACACCAGCCAATGTGGTGCTATTGGTGTTGGCGGCTTTCGGCATTCTCTGGATGGTTATGACAATTGGTGTAATGAACCACAATTATGATTTGCAGCGCCAGGTAGACCAGGGAAGATTAGATAATCAAGTTATGAAGCTGCAGAATGAGAATCTAAAGCTAGAACAGACGTATTACCAAACCGATGAATATTTGGACTTATCAGCACGATCGCTACTGGGGCGAGCTAATCCTGGTGAGCATATGGTTATCTTGCCGCGAACACAGGTGGATGAGACGAGCGAGACGAAGTCGACGGCTAATACTGGGGAGAAATCGAATATTGACCAGTGGATTGATTTCTTGATGGGCAAGCATTGATTATAATATGGTAAAATATACGGTAATGGATAAGGAACGAACAGAGCGAGGATTTACAATTATTGAGCTAGCTGTAGTTTTGGTAATTATGGTGGTGCTAGCTGTATTCTTCTTCCTGCAACGAAACGAGCTGGAAACGTCTAATCGTGACCAGACGCGTAAAGCGGCTATTAATTCAATGTACTACGCG
Organism: Candidatus Saccharibacteria bacterium UBA1103; assembly: GCA_002313515.1. Taxonomy (GTDB): domain Bacteria; phylum Patescibacteriota; class Saccharimonadia; order Saccharimonadales; family Saccharimonadaceae; genus Nanoperiomorbus. The sequence continues at coordinate 29,125 of DCBQ01000002.1, forward strand.
TTAACTGAAGGTTATTATAAAGAACATAAATACTATCCGCAGACTATTAGTCGGGATAATTTAAAGACGGTCGATCCATCGGTGTTTACCGACCCTGATGGCTATACCTTACACGGTGACCAGTGCACTTATACTGACTCAGATGGCAAGCAAGCAACCAATGGCGATTGTAACTACAAATATTCAGCTTCGAAATGCGATAATGACGGCAAGTGCCAAGCCTTTAAGCTAACGGCCGATCTAGAAGCCGAGGCAGACTACACTAAGGAAGTCAAAGCTAAGTAGCTGAGGATCAGCCTGTAATAAAAATCAGCCCATGTCGGGGCTGATTTGATTATGTATTATTTGCGAAAGCTACCTTTGCCGTAATGATAGCGAGTTGGCTCGCCTTCATCTACCTGTTGGACGACATGGTTAACTACATCGAATTGCACCTTAGGATTATCAACATAGGTAAATAGGTAAGTTTGCTCATCACCTACGGTACTGAGACGGATCGAGCCATAGTTAAACATTAATTGCAACGGATTGGTTTGCACGACGCTACAGTCTTCGACGTGCTCTAGCTCCACGTTTTGCGACCGTACGGCAAAAGGCGTTAGTTGGATACGGGCAAATACGCGCTCGTTGGTAACTACGAAACGGTTGCCATTATAGACGTGGGTTGCCACTAATCCGCCTACTAATGGCAGCAGGAAGGCGGCTATTAATAGTAACATGGTCAGCATCATGCTCATATCGTCGGGCGACATAGAGTGCATGATGGCTACCATTGCTACCATAATAAAGAATACTAGCAGGGCAATACCCCAAATGCGAACCAAGCCAAAGAAGGAACGTTGAACATCGATGACTACATATTCACGCGGGCCGAACTTAATATCGGGGTAATCATGAACGCTACGATCATGATCGGCTTGCTCACTAGCAGATAACGACGGTTCGTCATCTGGTGCAGGTGCCGGTGCGGGTTGCTGGGTTGGGGCATTCGTAGCCTGATAGACTACGCCATTATAAGTAATCTGCTGTGGAGTGCTGTTACTATTTGGTTGCTGTGACTTATCCATGTAATCATTTTAGCACAGCTAGATTTCGTGCAGTTTCTTCAGGTGTTCAATGGCGCGCGGCGTAATCATGCGGCCACGCGGAGTACGCTCAATAAAGCCGATTTGCAATAGATAGGGCTCGTAGAAATCCTCGATAGTGCTAGCTTCGTCACCAGTCAGAGCGGCGATGGTATTTAGACCAACAGGGCGATTCTTATAATTATCATACATGGCACGTAGCATCTGGCGGTCGGCGGGATCTAGTCCTAATTCATCGATTTCCAGCAGTCGCAGGGCTTTTTCGGCGGAGGTTTGGTCGATTCTACTATCGTTATGCACCTCGGCAAAGTCGCGTACGCGTTTTAATAGACGGTTGGCAATGCGTGGAGTCTGACGAGAGCGTGCAGCTAACAATTTTGCGGCCTCGTCGGTAATCTCGGCGTTTAAGATATTGGCACTACGCTTGATAATGCGCTCAATGTCATTAGCAGTATAGAACTCTAAGTGAAATAGGTGGCCAAAGCGGTCGCGTAAGGGTGCGGCCAGTGAGCCAGTGCGAGTGGTGGCGCCGATCACGGTAAAGTGAGGCAGATCAAGGCGCACGGAACGGGCAGCGGGACCCTTGCCAATCACGATATCCAATTTAAAATCTTCCATGGCAGAGTACAAAATCTCTTCCACGGCGCGTGATAAGCGGTGAATCTCGTCAATAAATAGCACGTCGCCGTCCTGCAAGTTGGTCAAAATGCTAGCCAGGTCACCAGCGCGCTCAATGGCGGGTCCAGAGGTGACGCGCAATCCTGCCCCCATCTCATTAGCAATTACACCAGCCATGGTAGTTTTACCGAGTCCTGGCGGCCCATACAGCAGCACGTGGTCAATCGGTTCACCGCGCTTCTTGGCGGCGTCAATAGCAAGGCGCAGGTTGCGCTTCATGCGGTCTTGACCAATGTAGTCGGCAAAAGTTTGCGGGCGCAGTGTAATTTCCGTGCGCTCTTCCTCAGCCGCCGCCGGCGTATCTGGCTCGGGTGTGGTTGGTTCGACTACCCTTTGTATTCCCATGACTCTATTATACTACCTCTGCTTCAGGGCTAATCTTACTTGTTCGGATACAGGTAGGTCAGATGGTACATCTTTTAGTAGTGCAGTGGCGTCATTGAGATTGAATCCTAGGGCGATTAGGGCGTCCAATGCCTCACTATTGCCTGCTACGTTAATGGCGGTGCTGCTAGTGCTGGTGGCTAGTCCAACTTTGTCGTGCAAGTCCACGGCTACACGCTCAGCGGTTTTCTTGCCGACACCACTAGCTTTACTGATAAAAGCGGCATCAGAGTTAGCGATGGCATTACGCACGGCTTCGCTGTCGGCTAACGATAGAATGGCCAAGGCAGCTTTGGGGCCGACGCCCTGGACGGAAATCAATAACTCAAACAGTCGCTTGCTAGCTAGTGAATTAAAGCCGTATAACTCCTCGGCGTTTTCCTTTACGGAGTGGAAGGTGTAGTATTTTTGCTCTGAACCGACCTCCACCTGCTCGAGCTCACTGTTGGTTACGAAAACTTCATAGCCGATACCGTTGACATCCACGACCACGGTTTGGTTATCTTTCTCAATAATGTTTCCTTTGATGTATGCAATCATATAAATATTTTACTATAAATTTTGTCTCTCCTCTTAGTGGAAGGCGAGCGTTAACGTCGGGTGAGGTGATGACTAATCTTTATTCTGCTTGTCTACTAGTTGTGACTGATGGGTCATCAGGTGGTGGGTGATGGCAGCAGCCATGGCATCGGCGGCGTCATCGGGCTTGGGCGTTTCCTTGAGGCCTAGCTGTATACGCGTCATCTCCATCACCTGCTTTTTCTCGGCACGGCCATAGCCGGTCATAGTCTGCTTAATCTGTAGGGGTGTGTAAGTGAAGCATTCTAGATTATGCTGAGTAGCCACCAGAATTACCACGCCACGGGCTTCGGCCACGGAAATTGCGGTGGTAATGTTACGGTTAAAATACAGCCCTTCAATAGAAACGCAATCGGGATGAGTGCTTTCAATAATCTCGGTTAACGAGTCGTAAATATCAACCAAGCGGACGTGTAGTGGTGTGTGAGCCGGGGTGGCGACTACACCGCCGTCGATCAGCTTGGGCTTCTTGTAAGGCAAGAAATCAATTACTCCGAAGCCTAAAATGCCAGTGCCAGGGTCGATGCCTAATACTCTCATATAGCTATTATATAACGATTGTGATTGTGCTATGGCAATGCTTGTGTTAAACTGAATATAAATATGAAGACAAACATTATAAAAACCTTGGGGATAATGACAATGGCGCTGGCGATTGGTGTGGCTATAGGTGTTCCGGCACATGCGGCGGTGGACGATGACCAGCCGATTACCAATGAGCGCTGGGTCATTAGCGAGCTGGCCGAGTCGGATAGCGGCGATAAATATATCGAGTTCTACAATAACAGCACGAATGATGGCCTAGGTTGGGGCGACTACTTCGTGAACTTGCCGGTTGATAGTAAGCTACTTGAATTGATGGAAGTGTTTGGATTTCAACACATCAAGCAGCACGCCTTTCGTGTGGTGAACTTGAGTGATAGCTGGTATTCTACACTAGCTTTTAACCTGTTAAAGACTTATGGTCTAGATGCCAATGCCTTTACAGAAATCGCTGACGCTTTAGAGGAAGAGGATGGCTACTCGTACCAGCGGTGTCTATACTACCAGGATGGTCAGCCACTAATGTCAAACAAGTTTTATTACGGCAAGAAGACCAAAGGCAAAGAAATTAATTGCAGTGATAGTTCAATTCGGCCGACGAATTTGATGGAGCGAACCGGTGTGTGCCAGGGTTTGCGCTTAAACGAAATTGAGTCATACGAAGAAAATGACGAACAGTTTGTGGAGCTATATAATGCGACGCTACAGCCGATTAATCTAGGCAATTGTTATATCGCCAAGAGCAAGGACGAGGGCGCTAAAACTTATGCGCTAGATAACATAGAACTGGCCTCGGGTGAGCTATATACGCAGCCACTTAATGATTCGGATGCGGTGGAGCTGAAGCTAACCGAGAAGAGTGGCGAGGTGGCGTTAATTGATGGTGATCGGCGCACACTAGTGGATAGCGTTAAATACCGGGTAACTAGCGAGGACACCTCCTACGCACTGGGAGCTGACGACGAGTGGCATATGACCTACAATGTTACACCTGATCAGCCTAACGTGATCGAAGAATTAAAGCCCTGCGAGGAAGAGGGATATGAACGTAATCCGGATACTAACCGCTGCGTTAAATCAGCTGATGATAAGGAGTCAAGTGATCTCAGTTGGCTAGAAGAACTATTGGATATTAAAACTAGCAGTTCAAGCACCAGTGGGCTAACGCCTTGCAAAGAGGGCTATTACCGCAATCCTGCAACTAATCGGTGTAAGAAAATTACTAATAGTTCAGACAGTAGTACTGGCGCTAGTTCTAGCAGTTCTAATAGCTCTAATAGCTCCTCTAGTTCAGCCTTAGTGCCCTGTAAAACTGGCTACTATCGTAATCCCGCGACTAATAGGTGTAAGAAAATTGAATCGACTACTAGCGCAACGTCGACTAGCTCTCTGGCATCTTGTCCGACCGGCTATTATCGTAACTCCGAAACTAATAGATGTAAGAAGCTAACGACTACTAGCACTAGCTCAACGCTGACGCCGTGTAAGGAGGGCTATGAACGTAACCCCGAAACTAACCGTTGCCGTAAGAAAACTACCACTGATAGTACTAGTAAATTGACGCCGTGTAAGGAGGGCTACGAGCGTAATCCCGAAACCAACCGTTGCCGTAAGAAAACTAATGATGACGGTGATGCTAAATATCCAATCAAAACTACTGATCAGAAGGATGGTACTACAGAAGAGCAGGAAAGACGCAGCAACCTGACCTTGATAATTGCCTTGGCGGTGGGTGGAGCGCTTTGCCTAGGCATAATCATCTGGCAGTACCGGGATTCCATTAAAAGGCGTTGGGATAAATTACGTGGTCGTAATGACAACATTGTGCAGATAGACGACTCACCGCAACCATCGGCTAATGATAATCCGTTATTCAAGGATAGTAGCCCTAAGGGAGACGACATAAAAGGTGATGACCCGGCACCGATTGAATTTAAATAGTTGGCTTAATGATTTCAACCTCGCGCCCTTGGTCGGGCAGGTAGCTGAACTTGATAGTGGTATGGGGTGGTAAAATATCGCGGACGCCCTCACCCCATTCAATTACAGTAACTGCTTTGGGGTCGTCTAGGCTATCGGCTAGTTCCATGGCAACGATGCCGGGGTCGTTTAGACGGTAGAAATCGTAGTGATTGAGTACTAGGCCGTCGCGAGCAGGATAATTGCAGCTAATGGTGAAGCTGGGCGACTGTACAGCGTCAGTTACACCTAGCCCTTTGGCCAAGCCATGGGTAAAAGTAGTCTTGCCGGCGCCTACGTCGCCCACTAATTCGAATATTTCACCACTCTTTAGCTTTCGGCCAATCTCATAGCCCAACTCAACCATGTCCTCTGCTGTCTCAATTTTCATACTAATAGTTTACAATAGAATTAATGAAATACTTCTATTATGGTGATGATGGCTTTGCAATTGACGCCGCAGTGCGACGGATTATTAATGATTTTTCTAGCAATAATCCTGGCCTGAAACCGATGCGTTTAGATGCTAGCGATGGGGTAACTAACGACATAATTGCGCAGATGATAGCGGTTAGCCTATTTGAGCCGTCACGGCTAGTAATTGTTCGCGGGGTGCTAGCAGTTACGGCGACTTGGCAGGCGATTTGCGAGAACATTAATCAGGTGCCAGATACTACAACGTTGGTCTTACTAGACTTGCCAACTGATCCTAAAAATGTAAAGGCGGTAGAGCGAACTAAGCTATTTAAGGAGTTATCCAAAGTTGTTACCGCACAGAAACTTACTAAACCTAAGTATCAAAAGGGTAGCGAGGCAATTGATGAGCTAGCTAAAACGCATGCTGTTCAGCTGGATCGAGCGGCGCGTGTCGAACTATTAAACAGGGTTAAAGGCGAAGAAGACGAACGGGCGGCTCTAAATGAAGCATTAACTAAGTTAGCTTATTTAAATCGACCAATTACAGTTGAGGATATTAAGCTATATATTGAGCCGAGTCTGGATGTCAATGCTTTTGGTATATTCGATTGCGCGATACGAGGTGAGCGTGCTCGGTTGCATCAGGAAGTAGAAAATCTAGTAGCCAGTGGCGAGGAGCCACAGCGATTTTTCGGTCTAATTGTTTCACAGATAAATGCTCTCGTGGTAGCAGTGTTAGGTGGAGCTGAGGCGACTAAAACAGTTAGTCCGTATCAGCTGAATAGCGTCCGCCGCCTAGTGGGCAATTTAGGTAAAACTAAGGTGGAGCAGGCGGCAAAAGTGCGCCAAATAGTCGCTAAGTTGGCGACACTGGACGAACAGCTAAAAGCCTCCCCGAACGAGGAGGCTTGGCGTCGAATTGAAGGCTATTTAGGCGCTATTTGCTAACCTTGACGATTTTGACGTCGTGGCTTTTGGCAAACGCTGATAGATGCTTAACCTTGCGAGCAGCACTCTGGCGACTGATCACGTGCTTCTTGGCGGCAGTATCGACAGCGCTTTGTGCTTCACGTAGTGTATCGAAAGTTGGCTCGGCTTCGAATGCCTTGATGGCGGTGCGCATGGTGCGCTTAGTGCGCAGGTTCTGGGCGTAGCGACGCTTGTCCTGCTTCATTTTCTTGGTAGCCGACTTAATAATTGGCATATAAACTCCTTCTGTGCGATCCTAAGACCTGTTGCACACATTAATTAACAGATACACTATAGCAGACTAAAGGGGTATTTGCAAATAATTTTACTTATGCTAATATATAGTTAAATATTCCAAGTGGAGCAAAAACAAAATATGGACGATAAATCACAAAAGAGCAAACTAATCGACAAAATCAAGGATGCTAACAACATCCTGATTACAGTTTCGCGCAATCCTAATATTGATCAGCTAACCTCGGCACTGGCTTTGGCTCTAGCTATTAACCGGTTGGATAAGCGCGCGGTGGCGGTGTTTAGTGGTCGCATACCGAAAAGTTTAAATTTCCTAAACCCACAGAAGACTTTTGAGAGCAATGCTGATAGCTTGCGCGACTTTATTATTCTGATTGACAAGGAGAAGGCGGGGCGTTTACGGGTCAACGCCGATGGCGATTTTGCCAAGGTGTACATCACGCCGTACCGTACCAAGATTACGGCTGAGGATATTAAGTTTGAGGATGGCGATTTTAATGTTGAACTGATTATCGCTATTGGTGTAACTAGTCGTGAAGAGCTGGACTCAGCCATCGCCTCGCACGGTAAAATCTTTCACGATGCAATTACAGCTACCATCAATATGGACAAGGTACACGACGTTCTGGGGTCGATTAGCTGGCAAGATGAAGGCATGGACTGCTACAGTGAAATGGTGGCCGAACTAGTCAATGCTTTATCAGCGGGGCAAAATCATGTACTGATGGATGAAGCAGTGGCCACGGCGCTGCTAACTGGTGTAGTTTCGGCCACCGATCAGTTCCGCAACAAGTCGACTACACCGTCAATCATGTCACTAGCTGCCGACCTAATGGCACACGGGGCGAACCAACAGCTAATTTCGTCTGAACTGGCTAGTGAAATTGAGCCGTCCAACAAGCAGTCATCCGATAAGGTTGAATACGATCGGCGCAAGAAGCCCAATACTGAGACACATCGGAATAATAATCCTTCGAACAATAAACCGGATACAACTCGGCCAAGTAACGAGTTTGAAATTACGCATAACAATGCCGCCAACACCCCGAAGCCAGCCGATCATAGCGTATTTGCAGGTGTAACTGCTAAGAGTAAGCCTAATGTTGACAACCTAGCCCAAACATTAATGGACGCCGAGCAAAAGCACGGTGACGAAGTTAATCGTATGAACAAGATGGTGGTCGAGGAAAACTCGCGCTTAGCACAAGCACGCAGCGAGGATGCGGTAGCGGTGGCGCACTCGCAATTAACTGAAGATGAGCTCGATCGCCAGAATGCGCAGAGTAAGGCTGCTAGTCTGCCGACCTCGGCTCCGTTGCCTAGCTTTAGTAACGAGCGATTAGCACCTCAGCCTGAGCCAGTAGCCACCTTGTCGCCAACAATGCCTGCCTCGCCAGCATCAATACCAACATCAATTAAGCCAGTCATGATGGAACAATCTCAGCCAAATCCAGCGCCTACATTGCCGCCGATACCAACTTTGGCGCCCGCACCCCAGCCTCAGTCGGTGCGACGCAACGTTGAGCCAGCGGTTCCCGCTAAGCCAACGCCAGCCTATATGATCGCCAACCGTACCTCGCCGTTGCCACCACTGCCGAAGCCAGCACTGGCGACTCAGTCTCAAGCGCAATCTACACCACTACCAATTGCAAATCAATTTCAACCGCAACCGGTTCCCGTACAGCCGCAAACTGTAGCGACGCCCGATTTAGGTGTGCCGTTGCCACCACCACCGCCGTTACCAGACTTTAGTGGTCTTAATTTGGGTGGTGAGACATCACTGCAGCAGCCGTCGATGCCGAGTAGCTCACTATCTTCTAGCCTGAATCAACCGATGGCGCCAGCGCCCATGCAACCAGCAACTCCGGTCACGAATGGTAGTGCTGATTTAGCGGCACAAGCCGCCAACTTAGCGCAGCCTGCAACGTCAATGGTTCCGCCTATGTCAGCATCAGTTACCGCCCCAGCACCGCAACAGCCTGCGATACCAACCGATCCAACGCAGTTTGTGATACCGTCGTAATCAGTTGTGCGTGCTAGTATAATCGTGCTATAATCATGAGCATAATGAAGATCGTGTGGGGAAATAAGAGCAGCAATACCAGAAATGGCTTGTCGCATAATGTTAGCCTAATGGGGGGGGTATTACGTGCTAGTGCGTTAGCGCTATCTCTACTAATTGTAATCAGTGCCACTGCTATATTTAGCAGTGGCTTTTTGTCGTCCCCTGCGGCGGCTGCTAAGGGCGAAGTGAGCACTGCTTCGTCCCGCCCTGTCAAGGGAGGGCAGACTGCCAATGACAATCGGGAGAGTTATGGTTACATCGCCGCACCATCAACTGGCGTCTCTATTAAACTATTAGATGGCGACACTACCGCCATCCCCAACGCCACCAACGGCATTAATACCGTGGATAGCAATGTGACCGTCAGCTCTACCGACCTCAATGACCTGCGTTATGGCTACAGCCTAACCATGCAGGGTACGGCGAGCAGCGTAGACTTAATCAACAATAAGGATAATAACAGCAAACTAACCGCCACCACGGGCACGCTAGCTGCGCCGTCGGATCTAGCAGACAACACCTGGGGTTACCGCCTGGAAAATACTGCGGCAGATAAATATATAGGTCTAACTAAAACCGCTGTAGCTATTAAATCGCCCACTAACCTATCAACCACCACCGATACCACTAAACTAACCTTTGCGGCGAAGTTTAATCTGGATAACCTATCTGCTGGTACCTATAGTACTACCATCCAATATACGGTAACCGCTAACCTTCCACCGGCACCAACTATTACCACGCTCACCACTACTCACACCGACGACGCCACCAATACCGCCAACTACACCGACTACAACAAAGCCGCTAGTGTAACAATGACAGGAACCAACCTGTTAACCGCTAGTAAGGTTTGGGTCGATTTAAATGACGATGGCCAGCAGCAGGACAACGAACTGGCGACCAATGTTAAGCCATTATCTGAAACTCAGCTAACTTATACCACGCCAACCGACACTAAACCAGGTATCCATGATACCTACGTCATTAGCGATGGCGGTACTGCTAGCACCAAAAATACTGCCACAACCAATCGCTACAGCTACATTGCCCCTAGCATCTGTAAATCCGGCGATGCTAATAGTACTTGTGCGGTCGATATCGACACTAATATGATCCCGGTTAAGTATGCTAGCACCGACGATAATGGTAACGCTACTTGGCACGCTATAACCAATCCTAAGACCGCTACCGATTGGTATGATTACAATAATAAGCAATGGGCTAACGCTGTAACCGTGAAAGATCCGACTAAATACAGCAACGGCGACGGCACGTATAAGGACCTCGATGTAGCCGATGCGGATATCCTCGGTTTCTATGTCTACGTTCCACGCTATGAGTACGAGGTACAACGCCGCGACGCCACTGATAAGGTCGTCCAGGCGCAGGATTATGACATCCGCTTTGTTAAGGCGCCAGACATCAAGAAATCGCCAGTGAAGAGCTGTAACAGCGGTATTACCACTGTTGCCCAGATGTGGAAGAACGGCACGGCGGATAACGCAGAATCCAATATCCTAGCCAAGGATTACCGCACCGGTTGTAACCTCAATCGCACTAATTATCCATCCATTACCACCGATGGCAATGGTGTTGCAACAACCTTGGCACAGGATAACGCCAACCAGACCACCTGGACCACCCATCCTGCCTTCACCTGGATGACCGACCCAACCCGTGAACTAAATGGTTTCTGGATGGGCAAGTTCGAAACCACTGGTTCGACCACCGCACCAACCGTGCGGCCGAATGAAAAACACATTGCTAATGTTACCCGTGGTGTCTATTTTGACATTGCTAAATCCATGGGGCTAAAGGATGACGCCAACACCGGTGGTAATGGCACTACTACCACCCAGAATAACCAACATCTAGCTAAATACCAATCCCACGCCCTAATTCAAACCGAGTGGGGCGCCGCAGCCTATCTATCCGCCAGTAAATACGGGGTAGGGGTCAACAAGGTACAGATCAATGCGCAAAGCAGTGGCGCTAGGGACGACAATGGTAATTTTAGTTATGGTATTACCGGTTGTGGTCCGCAGGCTAGTGGCAACGAATCTAGCTATGCTAATCCTGGAACCATTAAAACTGTCAATGCCTGTTATGCTGATGACACTAACCATGGCTATACTGGCAAACTAGGAATGCTGGCTAGTACCACCGGCAATATTACCGGCATTTACGACATGTCGGGCGGCGCGTACGAGCAGGTGATGGGTAACCTAACCACTAGCGACACGCAAACCACACCAAACGACGTCAATTACTTTAAGAATCCGACCAAACCACCATATGTGAATCTATATAAGGCATCGGCGGGATTTGGTACACGGCGCGATTGGTCGATAGGCGCCAGTAATGAGAATCTGTGGAACTGGGATATCTGCACCTACGAAACTTGCGGCGGCCAGGCGTTACACGAGAACAAGATGGTACAATCTGTCTCGACGGGCAGCCAGTCGTGGGGTAGCGATTACGGCGGCTTTACGTACGCAGGCAATCGTTGGCCGGCTCGGGGCGGCTACTTCAACAGCGGTTCTAACGCAGGTGTGTTCTTTTCAGGCGGCGATAACGGCAACCCGAGCATCGGCTTTGCCTTCCGAGCAGTGCTGTTGCCTCTCCCCTAGGGTCTCATAATCTCATGAAACAATTATCATTAACCAATAACAACGAGCCAAAGCAGCGTTTGACCGACCCGCTCCGGGCGGTCAAACCGTCGCAAAATTTGTATGCCATTATGTACCGCGAGATGAAGCGGCTATATAAATATACCTATGACCGCCTGGAAACCTACCCGAAGTGGCAGAAACATGGCATTGGCCCAGCCAGCCGCATTGCTGAGCTGACCCAGGATAACTTGCGTGGAGCATTAGAAGTTTATGGCTACAATCCAAAACTAGACAAAGAGCAGATTCTGCGCCGTATGTCGATTAACTTTAAGGAGCTGAATGTCCTGGTGGAGCTAAGCTGTGCTCATGATTGGATCAAGCCACAGAATCGTGAAGCCTGGTCGCGCATGATTAGTAAGCTGGATGACCAAACTATTGGCTTTGCCATGGGTATGGAAAAGCAGGCGCGTGAACGCCAGGCGAAGAAGGCCGATGAATCCCGACGATAAAATCACCGAGAAGCTAGCCGACCACATGACACTGGCGGCCTGGCAACGGGCGCATAGCCGGGCGTCGAAATCCAAGGGTCTGCGGCCAGAGGTTTTGCGATTTAATATGAATGAAACCGCTAATCTGTTACGTGTTATGGATATTGTCGGGTTGGGGCGCTACCAGCCGTCGCGTTACCGCGAATTCTACGTGCGCGAACCAAAGGTGCGGCTGATTCTGGCATTGCCCTACTTAGACCGCATCGTTCACCAATGGTACGTGGGCGAGTTTATTAAACCGTTTTACCTGCCGCGCTTTATCTCGGATAGCTATGCTTGTATTCCGGGGCGAGGTACCCATGCGGCGGTGCGCCAAATGCAGGGCTATATGAGGAAAATAAAAGATGAATACGGTTATTATTATGTGTTAAAAATGGATATATCCAAATTCTTCTACACTATTGATAAGGATATTTTATGGCGGATTTTAGCGCAGCGGATAGTCGACCCGCCACTGCTAGACTTGACTCATACCATGGTGTTTGACGATAATGGCCATAGTGGTATCCCGATTGGTAATTATATTTCGCAGTATTTTGCTAACATTTATCTGAACGAGCTAGATTGGTTCTGTAAGCAAGATTTGGGTATTAAATATTACGTGCGCTACATGGATGATTTTGTGATGCTGGCGTCAAATCGGCAGATCGCACGGCAGTGGTATGACCAGATTGAACAGTTTGTAACAGAGCGGTTGAATTTGCGTTTGAATCCCAAGAGTCGTTATTATCCGGCAAAGCAAGGGCTAGATTTCGTGGGTTACCGCATATTCGAGGACCATCTGAAGTTACGTCCCCGCGCATTGAAGACACTCCATAAAATCCAGCGCGATTATCGATTGGGTATCGATGATGACGCTCGTCATCTCCGCCGCCTCGCCGCCTGGCGTGGACATGTGATGTTGTGTAAATAATAGCTATTTACCTCCCTTTAGCTAAAGGGAGGTAAAAATTACAGCATTAGCCCCTTTTTACAAAAAAGGACTAAACAATATAAATTTATGCCGGCGGATCAGGATAACCGCCGCCGGCAAAGGAGCTGGCCTGGGCGCATAATCCGGTGTTCGTATCCGTAGACATTTACTAACCATAGCTACATTTAGCGTTAATGCGCACTAGGGGAGAGGCAACAGCACTGCTCGGAAGGCATAGTTGTTGTTCGGGTTGCCGTTATTGTTGCCTGAATAGAACACACCTGCGTTAGAACCGTTGTTGTAGTTGCCGCCCCGATCCGGCCAACGATTGCCTGCGTTCGTAAAGTTGCTGTTATCGTTACCCTACGACTGGTTGTTCGTCGAGACAGAGACAACGTAGTTAACCACGCTATCGACCTAGCCCCAAATTGATTATAGCGCCTTCGTCAGTGGTGCTTTGCGAACCCACTGTCACGGATGCCGTGCCACCTCCCTTTAGTAAGGGAGGTATTGACGCAGTTGACGAGTATTCATTACTATGAATGGTAAATGAATGATACAATCGATCGAATAATTTTACTAGATAAGCCAGCTGGCATATCTAGTTTTGGCTGCGTGGCTCGAGTGCGGCGTTATTTGACGAAACTGGCGGGCCATAAGGTTAAGGTGGGGCATTGTGGTACATTGGACCCTTTCGCTACCGGGCTACTAATCCTGGTCAGTGGTAAAAATACTCGTCGGGCCATGGAATTTACCAAATTAGACAAGGTGTACGAGGCAACACTACGTCTTGGCTGGACTTCTACCACGGGCGATCCCGAGGGTGATGTTACCAATGTATCTGATCGAGTCCCGAATCTAAACGAAATTAAATCAGCGCTGCAGCAGTTTACCGGCAAGATAAAACAAACGCCACCTGCTTTTAGCGCCATTAAAATTAATGGCCAGCGGGCATATAAGTTGGCGCGGGCGGGCAAGGAGGTTGAGATACCTCCACGAGAAGTTGAAGTTTATAGTTTAGAAATTCTAGACTACACTTACCCCGACTTAATAATTCGCACGCATGTTAGTAGTGGTACTTATATTCGCTCACTTGCTGCTGATATTGGACAAGTGCTGGGAGTGGGTGCTTATTTGACTACTCTTCGTCGCGTCAAGATTGCTGACTTTGATATTAAAAATGCAGAGCCATTGGATAAATTTGACAAAACAGGGGAGAGTGGGGTAATCTATAAAAGCAATGATTAGCAAAGAAGATAAATTAAAAGCTATTCAGTCTACGCAGCTTCATGATGGCGACACCGGTTCGGCTAGCGCACAGATCGCTATCCTAACCGCCCGCATCAACGAGGTGACAGAGCACATGAAGGCTAACAAGCACGATTTCATGGCTCGCCGCGGTCTAATTCAGATGGTCGGTCGTCGCAAGAAGCTACTGAAGGCGCTTAGCGACAATGACTTCGAGCAGTATAAGAAGGTCATTGAGACTCTAGGTCTACGTAAGTAGGTTATCGGGGTCGAGCCCACCGTCACGGCTAATGCCGTGCTACCTCCCTTTACGAAAGGGAGGTATTTTGTTTGTGCTATAATTAATTTATGAAAATTCGGTGGGGTATTGGCTGGCGATTAGCTATACTAATAACGGCATTAATTGTGAATTCTAGTACACTAGCTAGAGCGATTGACGCTTCTGATCTATATATATTGCCTAACCAAATCGAGGTAGATTCGGGCAATCGGGGCTATTCGCAAAATGCGATTGCTGTTTATAAAATCCATACTAACCCTGATAAATATGGGCCAATAGTAGTTGGGGCGGGCGATTCAACGCGGAGTTTGGACGTTTTAAGCAACGATGTTGGTGCCAATGGTCTATCGGGTGGTAATTCAAAGCTGCGCCTATCGGGCTTAGCTGCTGCGCCTAGTGACAACTTCGTAAATGAAATAGTTACGCCTCATGCCCGCGTAAGGATAATAGGTGATCATTTGCAGTATATACCTAATGGCAATGTTTCTAGCGATACTGTAGACCAGTTCTATTATCAGGAAACTGATGACTATTCTAACCAGACGGCGGTGGCTATGGTGACAGTGTCTTTGCAACCCACGAAGCTATCGATTAACTATGATGACGCAGTCCAGCTAGAGTATACTAAGCTAACTAATATAGCTAGTGCCAGTACGGTAATCTATACACAAGGCAATATTGGTTACGACGTACTAGCCAGCAGTGCTAGCGATAATGCCATGGTTGGACCGAGTGGCCTAATTAAGGCGACCGTAGATGAAGCTAATATGCTGAAATCGGGTACGTGGGGTGTAAGGCTGCCAAATAAACAGAGTTGGCGCGCTATGCCAATGGCATCGAACGAGCTAGCGGTTGAGGATGACATATTAGGTCGACGTGATATCAATTTAGTATATGGCGCAAATACGGAGGCAGTGCCCAGTGGCACATATGGTGTCGGTATAATCTATCGGATTACAGCAAATCTACCCTAGTTCTGATATAATGTAAATCGTAAGTAAGGTGTCAGCGGTGAAAATTGCCGCATTTTCGCCCACCTGCGGTGCGGCAATTTGCGCTACTGACACGCTAAAGAAGGGAGTTTCATGGCAAAAGTCATTCAAACGGGGAAAGAATTAATCAAAGTCTCGACCAACTGGTTGGGGCGCGAGCTGACTATGGAGGTCAACCGGGTATGTTTCCGCACACAGGCGTCTGTGCTGGTGCGCTACGGTGATACCACGGTACTAGGTCTAGCACAGGTAGGTGGCGTAAACCCAGATCTAGACTATTTTCCACTATCGATTGATTACGAGGAAAAGTATTATGCAGCGGGCAAGATGAGCAGCAGCCGCTTTATGAAGCGCGAAGGTAAGCCGTCGGATGAGGCGGTGCTGATTGGCCGCCTAATTGATCGCCCGATTCGACCGCTGTTTCCGAAGGGTTATAAGAACGAGTGCCAGGTGGTGTCGACGGTATTATCGATGGACCCGAGCTTCCGGCCAGATGCGATTGCTATGTTGGCAGCTAGTACAGCCTTGATGCTAACCGGCGCGCCGTTTGATGGTCCAGTGGCGGGTCTAAGGATTGGTCTGGACAAGAACGGTGATTTTAGGGCCTTTATGAGTCGCGATGAACTAGCGGCCGGTAAGCTGGACCTATTTGTGGCCGGTGGTGACAAGGGTATCTTGATGGTGGAGGCGGGTGCCAAGGAAGTATCTGAGGATACCTTAGTGGACGCTTTCGCTTGGGCTGAGGAAAATATTAAACCAGCGCTAGAGCTACAAAAGGAGTTAAAGGCCAAGGTGGCGCCGGCCGAGCAGGAGTACGAGATTGAGAAGGTCAGTGATGATCTGCAGGCGCAAGTGGACGAGTACTTGAAGGATAAGCTGGGTGCTAACCTGCGCATGCCGTATCTACAGCGCAACGAGAAGGTGGCAGAGATTCGCGAAGAATTCATGAATCACTTTAGCTCTGACTATGACGAGCTAGCGTGGGCGGATTTAGAGCCGAAATATAGTGAGGCTTTTGGTAACGCCATTAAGAAGGATGTACGTAAAGGCATTATTGAAGAAGGTATTCGCCCCGATGGCCGTAAACTGACTGAGATTCGGCCGCTGACCTCGGAGGTGGCGGTACTGCCACGGGTGCACGGATCATCGCTGTTTACGCGCGGTCTAACTCAGGCCATGAATATCGTGACCTTGGCACCGCTATCGATGTCGCAACTAGTGGACACTATGGAGGTAACCGACGGCGAGCGTCGCTATATTCACCACTACAATGCGCCTGGCTACACTGTGGGTGAGATTAAGCGCATTGGTACGCCGGGTCGTCGCGAAATTGGCCACGGCTACTTAGCTGAGCGGGCGCTAATGCCAGTGCTACCGGATACCGAGGAGTTTCCGTATGCGATCCGTTCAGTGACGGAGATTATGTCGCAGAACGGCTCGACCTCGATGGCGGCGACTTGCTCTAGCTGTCTAGCACTAATGGATGCCGGCGTGCCGCTGAAGCGCCCGGTATCTGGTGTGGCGATGGGCCTAATGACCGATGGGGATAAGCATTACATCTTAACCGATATGGCTGACCAAGAGGACTTTGCTGGTGATATGGACTTTAAGTGCACGGGTACTAGCGAGGGTGTAACGGCCCTACAGATGGATATTAAGGTGCATGGTCTAACCACCGATATCCTGCGCGAAGCTTTGCAGCGAGCCAAGACGGCGCGGGCGGAGATTCTACAGAATATGCTAGCGGCTTTGCCGGCTCCACGTAAGGAGCTGTCGCCCTATGCACCACGTATTGAAAAGCTACAGATTAACCCCGACAAAATCGGTGCGGTCATCGGCAAGGGTGGTGATACGATTAACAAGATTACTGCTGAAACCGGTGTGTCTGTGGATATTAACGAGGATGGCCTGATTACCTTTGCTAGCAATGACGCTGAGATGATGCAGCGAGCCATAGACTGGGTGCGCAGTCTGACTGAAGAGCCGGAAGTGGGTAAGATTTACCGCGGTACGGTTGTGGGGCTGAAGGACTTTGGCGCCTTTGTGAATATTCTACCGGGCATTGACGGCATGCTACATGTCAGTAAAATTGTCGAGGGCCGGCGTATCAAGGAACCAGCGGAAGTGCTGGAAATGGGTCAGCCGGTAAATGTGAAGCTAGTGGCCATTGACGACAAGGGACGTTTGAGCCTAACTATGCTAGGGGTTGAGCAGTAGATGGCGACCGCCATTATTACAGGTGGAAGTCAGGGTCTCGGACTAAAGTTTGCCGAGGCCTTGGCGGCCGCGGGCTGTGACCTAGTAGTGGTGGCACGAGGTGAGGAAGCGCTAGCTAAGGCTAAGCAGTCGCTCGAGCAAGTGTATTCGGTGAAAGTGACTACCATGAGCGTAGACTTGGCGGATGCGCAGGCTGTGGAAAAAGTTGTGGATAAGGTCCGTCGCACTAAGGACTTGGCATATTTTATTAATAATGCGGGCTTTGGTGTGCATATTGATGCCGATGCTCACAGTAAGAAAGCCCACGATTTGCAGCGTAGTGCCCTAGATGTTATGGCGCTGAATACCTTACTGTTTAGTACGACGGCAGCTAGCGTTATGAAGCGCCAGCAGTATGGTCATATTATCAATGTTTCATCTACTTCGGCCTGGCTATTTAATGGCAACTATTCGGCTATCAAGGCTTACGTATTGACTTATACACAGAGCTTAGCATTAAGCCTAGAGGGTACTGGTGTGACTGCTACGGCGGTCTGCCCTTCGTGGATGCATACTAATTTTCACGCGGCAGTGGGCTTAGGTGAGCCCTCGGTCCCGGAGTGGCTGTATGTTCACCCTGACCAGGTAGTAGATCAAGCACTAAAAGGCGCAAGGCAGGGCAAATCCGTGGTAGTACCGACCTGGCGATGGAAGTTTATAATCTGGTGTTTACAGCATGGTCCGATAGCACTAAGGCGTCACGTCAGTCGACGCTATCAGGCGACCGATAATTATAAGAAATAGTGGAATATGGCGGTTGAATATCATGACACTTCGTATACTGACAGTGCGGCGCATACGTTAAAGCGCTATCATTCGACTTGGCGCTACGTCTTGCGCTACATTATTCAATTACTAATCCTTAATCCGGCTCTACATATGGTGCTGCGGCTGAAGGTGACTAATTGTTCCCTCCTCCTGGCGGGGAGGAAAGGCCAGAAATCAACGATTTCTGGGCCGGATGAAGGGAATTCTAAACCCATTATCATCATGCCAAACCACCAGTCGCACTTTGATGCGCCATTAATCATTGCTACCTTGCCGCGTAAATTCGGCGCTAAGGTGGCGGTGGGGGCGGCGACCGATAACTTCTTTCGCAGTTGGCTGCGTTCCAAGCCGGCACGCTGCTTGGTCAATACTTATCCTATTGATCGGGATAATTCACACCGTCATAACGGTGTATCGCGGCGATTGGTGCATGAAGGTGTTCCAATTCTGGTCTTCCCCGAAGGTACGCGAACACGCGATGGTAAATTAGGCAGGTTCCATGAAGGCTTGGCGCACATTGCGATAGAGGAGGGTGCACAGATATTACCAGTTGTAATACAGGGTGCGCGGGAGGCTTGGCCAGCGGATCATAAATTATGGCGGAGTGGCCGACCGCACATATCGGTAACCTATTTACCGCTAATTACACCTAAGCCTAACGAAACGGCTGCTATCTTAACTAAGCGCGTAAAGGCTGCTATTAGTAAACAGCTTATGCTAAAATAGTTTTATAATTATTGCTACAGGATACTAAATATGTTTCCCAATAATCCTAACAACTCCAATGCTCAGAACGGTAGTCAGCCACTGAACTATCCGGGCTATCCACAACCTGGTGGCCCTAGTTATACTACACCGACCTACAATGGCGTGCCACAGTATGGCCGCGACTATATGCCTAACTATGGTCAGCAGACTGGCGTCTATGGCCGTGATAATAATCAGATACCAGTAGGAGTGCAACCGCTAGGTCAGAACCAGATAATAGGTGATGCTTTCCCGGCACAGAATGTAGCCGAGCCAGTGCACACTAAGAAAAAGTCGCATTTGCCCCTGTTCATTGCCTTGGGCAGCGCTATCTGCTTAGTCCTCGGTGTGGTTGGTGTGATGGCGGCAAAATACATGGGTGAGCTACATCCAGCGGATTATGCGGAAGCAGCAACAGCCTCAACAGTTTTATTAAAGACTATGCAGAGTGATGACTATAAGACAGTAGATAGTAGTTTAATGCTGCCTAGCGATAGTCAAGCGACTGCCGAAGATTTGAAGCAAGCGCGCCAGGCAGTAGATAAACTGAAGGGCCAGTTGGAAAAACAGGGTAATACTCTGGCTAGCAAAGATGCGGTAGCGCGCGATGCAACCGCCAGTAGCTACTTGACTGATTTATCAAACAAATACCAAGCATACCATAGCGATCTAGAGATTCTGTCAACCGTGATTGACGCGACTAGTGGGGTGGTAGATGATTTGACGGCGCTTACTGTGGCTAGTCAGAGCACGGCGCCGTTAGATGCGACCGCCCTCAATAATTTGTCAATTAATGCCAGTAATATCTCTACTAAGTTCGGTGGGGTTAATACGTCCAAGAATGAGGTTAATCTGGCCTTCAAACAGGCGGCTGATGCCTATCAATTAACCGTTGATGCGATTCGTAAACGCGTTAGCAACGACCCTGATGCTGCTAATGCGCAGCTACAAGCAAAAAATAGTTTGGCGCAATTTGACTCGCAGTGGTACGAGATCGTTAATGCTATACGTGATGACGCTAAGAATCTTACTAAATTAGTAACTACCCTAAACGACTACTTGAACGAGAAGGCAAAATAATGGCGGGTGAGGCAAGCGATAAAAGACAGCAATTGCGGGCGATTGCCGATGAGATTATTAAAAATAAGGTTTGTCCAGACCTGGCAGCACAAGCGACGCAGCTGGTAATGGGCGACGGTAATGTAAATGCAGATATTGTATTTATTGGCGAAGCGCCAGGCAAAAATGAGGACGAACAGGGGCTTCCGTTTGTGGGTGCAGCGGGCAAATTTCTAAACGAGATGTTGGCTTCGATCAACTTGAAGCGCGAGAACGTCTATATAACTAACATCGTAAAATATCGTCCACCCAATAATCGTGATCCGCTACCTGATGAAAAGCGTGCTTTTTGGCCTTATTTGGTGCATCAATTAGAAGTAATTGACCCCAGGATTATTGTAACTCTGGGCCGTCACTCTATGGGGTACTTTTTGCCGAAGACTAGAATATCGCAAATACACGGCCAACCGCAACGGATTCGCTTAACCGAAGGCAGTAAAAGCTATGATTGGGTGATCTTACCGCTTTATCATCCAGCAGCAGCGTTATATAACGGCTCACTGCGAGCGACGCTAATGACAGATTTTAAACAGTTAGCTGTGCTATAATAAGCATATGCTAATTACCATCGATAGCGTTATTGGCGCGCCAGTAGTAAGCTTAAGGACTTCGCAGCCCCTTGGCGTTATTACTGAGCCAATCATAAATCCCTATACTCTGAAGGTAGTAGCCTTTTATGTTGATGGTCCGATGGTACAGTATGACCCAGCGGTGATATTTACTGAAGATATTCGGGCGCTAGATAGGCGAGGTGTTTTGATCGACTCAGCCGAGAATATCATGTCGCCAGTTGACATGGTGCGATTGAATGAAGTGATAGCGTATGATTTTCACTTAGTAAAATTACTGGTAGTGGATAATCATAAACAAAAGCTAGGCCATGTTGGAACTTATATCGTAGATTCGCATAGCTTCAATATCATGCAGATCGTGGTGCAACCACGCTTCTGGAAGAGCCTCAGCGTAACTGAATTGACTATTAGCCGTAATCAGATTATTGAAATTGATGATAAAAAAATCGTGGTAAAAGCGCCCGATATTCGTCTAAAAGAGCCGGCTAAAAAAATGCCAGTGAACGAAAAGTTACTGAACCCCGAGTTTGACAACCCGTTTCGCAAACCTAAGTCGCGTCCCGCCGAAAGCGCTGGATCGCGTTGATCACGTCGTCGTATTGAAAGCCATTGCGCATCAGGTAGGCGATCAGCTTGCGATCGTCGTCATAGCGGTGAATGCGTTTAGCGACCAGTTTGTCTAGGGTGTCGTCGTCGCGCACCTCATCATGTAATATCTTCGCGATGATGTCGCTACTGATACCCTTCTTCTGTAGGTCCAGCTTGATACGCTTTTTGGAATAGCGGCCGCTACTTAAGCGCGACTCGGCGAATGCCTTTGCGAACACCGCATCATTTAGATAGCCACGGGATTTTAGCCGGTCGATCACACGCTCGGTATTGTGCTTGGTCCACTGCTTGCGGAAGGCATAGTCGCGAATCTCGCGTTCGCTGCGTAGGCGCCGGCTGATTAAATCGACCGCTCGGATGTAATTTTTGCCATAATCTGATTCGGACTTTAGATGCTCTAGTTGTTCCTCGTTAATTTCCAGCCCGCTGTGTAGCCCCGACTGCACTAGCTGTAGCTCGTCCAGAGAAAACGAATACTGGCCGTCTACGTAAATATTGTAGCGGCCAGCAGTTTTGGCGGCTGGTTGAACTTTGGTGATCTGCACCGCCAGCCTCTACTAATTCTGTGATTCTTTAACTTTAACCGCGTCGCGCACCTTCTGGTCGATTTCGGCTAGTTTATCCGGATTCTCCTTTAGCCACTTCTTGGCGTTTTCGCGGCCCTGGCCAATAGTCTCACCCTCGTATTTATAAAAGGCACCGGATTTTTGCACGATGTCGTGGCTGGTAGCCAGGTCTAGTGTGTCACCTTCGGTAGAAATGCCCTCGTTATACATAATGTCGAATTCAGCTTGTCTAAACGGTGGAGCGATTTTATTTTTAACTACCTTAACGCGGACGCGGTTACCGATGACGTCATCGCCGGCCTTAATCTGACCAATGCGACGAATGTCTAGGCGCTGCGAGGCATAGAACTTTAGGGCGTTACCACCGGTAGTAGTTTCGGGATTGCCAAACATCACGCCAATCTTCATGCGGATCTGGTTAATGAAGATGACAGTGGCCTTGCTCTTGTTAATAATACCGGTCAGCTTACGTAGAGCTTGGCTCATCAGGCGGGCTTGTAAACCTGGCAGAGAATCGCCCATATCGCCATCGATTTCAGCCTGTGGCACTAGGGCAGCCACGGAATCTAGAACGATAATGTCCACGGCGTTAGAACGCACCAGGGTCTCGACAATTTCTAGAGCTTGTTCACCGTTATCGGGCTGTGAAACTAGTAGATCCGAGGTGTTGACACCTAGGCGACCGGCGTACTGTGGGTCCAGGGCGTGCTCGGCGTCAATA
This sequence comes from Candidatus Saccharibacteria bacterium UBA1103, assembly GCA_002313515.1. Classification (GTDB taxonomy): domain Bacteria; phylum Patescibacteriota; class Saccharimonadia; order Saccharimonadales; family Saccharimonadaceae; genus Nanoperiomorbus. The sequence continues at coordinate 52,013 of DCBQ01000002.1, forward strand.
AAGGCAGCCGTACCGCCGAGTTTTTGCACCTCGGCCACGGCGTGTAGAGCCAGGGTGGTCTTGCCGGATGACTCGGGGCCGTAAATTTCAATGATACGACCCTTTGGATAGCCGCCACCTAGCGCTAAATCTAGTGACAATGTGCCCGATGGAATGGTCTCGACGTTAATTTTATAGGCGTCGCCTAACTTCATGATAGAGCCATCGCCAAACTGCTTACTAATCTGACTAACTGCTAGATCTAGCGCAGCACGCTTGCCCGCTTGATCGGACGATTTCTCGGCCATGGCCTTGGATTCTTTCTTTGCCATCTTTAATCCCTCCTTAGTTACTTGCCTCTATTATATCACGTGATGTGCTAAGATATAGATATGATTTTAGCGGTACGTAGCGATAAGCCCGAGGCAGAGATATATTTACTGGACAATAACGGCACGGTGGTGCGGCAGAAGATTTGGGATGCCGGACGGACGCTGGCTAAAAACTTGCTGGGCGAGCTAGACGAGCTGGTGAACGGCGATTTTGATCAGCTAACTGGGCTAATTGCCTATAAAGGGCCAGGTTCCTTTACGGGTCTGCGTATCGGCATTACCACACAGAACGCCATTGCTTACGGCAAACAGCTACCGATTGTCGGTACTACGGGCGAGAACTGGTTAGTTGACGGTGTGCAGCGACTGCAGGATAACCAGAATGACAAAATAGTCTTGCCGGATTATGGCGCTGCACCGCATATCACCAAGCCCAAGCATTAGGTGATATAATATAGTCAGATTAGCAATAATCTATTTAACTGATAACTAATTTTTGATAAACATTACCCCTTATTGACAGAATCTGAGGGTAGGGGAAAGGACAACTATGATCGAGATTATCATAGCCGTACTAGCGCTACTGGCTGGTGCTGGCGCTGTTGTTGGCTATACTAAAATCCGGGCCAGTCGAGCCGAAACCAGCGCCGACCAAATCATTGCCGACGCACGAGCCAAGGCGAGTGATATTGTACTAAAGGCTAATCAATCGGCCAAGAAAGAGGCTGATGAGATCCGTCGCGACGCTAAGCGCCAAGAAGAGAAGGTGGCCGAGCGCGAGCATTCTATGTTGAAGAAACTAGACGAGCTGGACCAGCGTTCAGAAAAGATGCGTCAGGATGAACAGGAAATTAATGATATTAAGGATGAGGTTCGCAAAATCCGCGAGCAGGCCAAGAAAAAGCTAGAAAAAGTGGCGGGCTTGAGCCGCAAAGAGGCGGCTGATCGGGTGATGAAGCTAGCTGAGAAGGAAACTAAGGACGATTTAATGGGCTATATCACTAAGGCGCAGCGCGACGCTGAGAGTGAGGTGGAGCAGAAGGCGGAGATGCTGCTGGTAACCACCATGGAGCGCATGGCCTCGGACGTAACGGCTGAGCGCACCGTTACGGCGGTAGAGCTGCCGGATGACGACATGAAGGGGCGCATTATTGGCAAGGAAGGCCGTAATATTCAGGCCCTGCAGCGCGCGACCGGGGTGGATGTCCTAGTGGACGATACCCCTGGTATGATTGTGCTAAGTAGCTTTGATCCGGTGCGGCGTCAGGTGGCGCGGCTGAGTGTAGAGATGCTAATGAAGGATGGTCGCATTCATCCTGCTCGTATTGAGGAGGTGGTCGAAAAGGCGCGCAAACAAATTGATCGCGAGGTGGTGCGGGCCGGTGAAGATGCGGCACGCGAGTGTGGCGTGGTAGGTATCCCACCGGAAATAATTCACTTGCTAGGCGAACTAAAATTCCGCACTAGTTACGGTCAGAACGTGCTGAAACATTCCACAGAGATGGCCCAGATGGCCGGCATGATTGCTGAAGAGGTCGGGGCCGATGTGCGGATTACCAAGACCGCAACCCTGCTGCATGATATGGGTAAAGCGGTGACTCATCGCATTGAGGGTAAGCACCACCACATTGGGGCGGAACTGGCGCGCAAATATGGCATGGACGAGCGGATTGCCCATGCTATCGAGGCACACCATGACGACATCGAGGCTACCACACCTGAGGCGGTGATTGTGCGGGTTTGTGATGCTCTGTCGGCTGCCCGGCCCGGTGCCCGCAACATAAGCGCCGAGAATTTCGCCACTCGTATGAAGGAACTAGAAAATATTGCTACTAGCTTTGACGGTATCGACAAAGCCTATGCTATCTCGGCTGGTCGCGAGGTACGGGTAATTGTTCACCCCGAGAAGATTGACGATCTATCAGCTATCAAGCTAGCCCGTGATATCGCCAACAAGATCGAGTCAACCATGCAGTACCCCGGCACCATCAAGGTCAATGTCATCCGTGAAACCCGTGCCATTGAGTATGCGAAGTAACAAACGATTATTACCTCCGATGGGGAGGCTTACTGCTATCAGTGATATAATATGACTATGACGAAATTCTATATCACGACGGCAATCCCGTATGCCAACGCGGCACCGCACATTGGTACGGCGATGGATTATATTTATGGCGACACTATTCTGCGCTATCACCTGGGGCGTGGTGAGGACGCTAAAATGTCAATTGGCACCGACGAGCACGGAACCAAGGTGGAGCAGAAGGCCAAGGCAAATGGTCAGACACCACAGCAATTCGTGGACAATCTGCAACCAGAATTTCAAAAGATGCGTGGGGCGTTGAACCTGGCCTTTGGCGTGCCGATCGAGCAGATTGCGCAGCCGCTAGCTAACCAAGATTTAGCAAAGCAAAACATCATCAACGTCCGCACCTCTGATCTGACCCACTGTGCACGGGTTCAACAGATTTGGAAGAAGTTGGACGAAGCCGGCGTGATCTACAAGAATAAGTATGAGGGCTGGTACTGTAGTGGTTGTGAAGCCTTTGTGACTGAGACTGAGGCGCGTGACAACGACTATGTTTGTCCTGATCACAAGAAGCCATATGAGAAGCTAAGCGAGGAGAATTATTACCTAAAAGTTTCCAAGTTCACTGACCAGATTCGTGAATTTATTAAATCGGCGGTAGCGCCAAGCTTTCGCGGCAAGGAACTGCTGGAGCTGATTAAGGACGGGGCCAAGGACGTCTCGATTTCGCGACCAAAGTCTAAGTTGACCTGGGGCGTGCCAGTGCCAGGTGACGAGTCACAGGTGATGTACGTGTGGATTGACGCCCTATCAAACTACATTACGGCGCTAGGTTATCCCGATAATTACCAGGGCTACTGGCCGGCCGATGTGGAGGTAGTGGGGAAGGATATCATTCGTTTCCACGCTATTATTTGGCCAGCGATGTTATTGGCACTAGGACTAGAGTTACCGAAGCGCCTATTGGTACACGGTTTTATCGGCGTAAATGGTGAGAAGATGAGTAAGAGTCTGGGCAACGTGGTTAGCCCGCTGGCCGTGATTGATAAATATGGCGTAGACGCCTTCCGCTATTATTTCTTGCGGCACATTCCGACTTGGGAGGACGGCGACTTTACCTGGGAAAAGTTCCGTTTGGCCTACAACGGCGAATTGGCAAACGATCTAGGTAACCTGGTTAACCGTGTAGCAGCCATGATGCGCAAATACCTGGACGGTGATTTGTCAAAGCTAACCGCGACTGACGAATTAAAGGATGCAACTGAAACCGCAGATAACGGCTACCGAGTTAGTATGGATGCTCTGAACCTGGCGGCGGCACTGGATAGCGTGATGACCTATGTGCATGGGCTGAATCAGTACATCGAGCAGACGGCGCCGTGGAAGGTGGCGAAAAATGACGAGCCGGAGCGCACTGATCGCTTAATCGAGATCTTCTCAACCTTAGTCAACGACTTGAATCGAGTAAGTCGCTATCTGGCGCCATTTATTCCGGATACGGCCGAGAAGATACAGAATGTATTTGGCGGCCAGGCAGTGCCATCGGAAACGCCGGTGCTATTTCCGCGATTAGAGAATAAGGAGTAAGCAGGTGCTAGTTGATAGCCATTGCCATATTCACGGGGCGGATTATGCGGTGCTGGCGGATGAAGTACTAGCCAACGCAGCTGCTGCTGGGGTAAACAAAATTGTTACCATGTCGGGCGAGATGACCGACCTCGACCTGGCTCTGAACTACGTGCGTGAAAACAACCCGCTACGAGATAATGTTGATTTGTATGCCTTCCTAGGTGTGCATCCGCATGAGGCGGCGCAGCTACCAAAGGATTTTGAGCAAATTATTAAGGCGAAAATCCAAGCTAATCATGACGTCGTGAAGGGTGTGGGCGAAATTGGCCTAGACTATTTCTATGACTTTGCCGACCATGATCTACAGATTGCAGTGCTGGAACGGCAGCTGCAGCTGGCGGTGGATTTGAATCTGCCAGTTTCCATGCATATTCGTTCGGGAAAGGGCGGTGATGCCTTTGCTGATCTAATTCCGCTACTAGACAATTTTGGTGGCAAGGTTCGCGGTGCAGTGCATAGCTTTACCGATACGACCGCTAATTTAGAGGAAGTATTAGAGCGTGGTCTGTATGTCGGAGTGAACGGTATTGTTTCTTTCAATAAGGATCCGGAGCTAGATCGTGCCTACCGGGCGATGCCACTGGAGCGGATTATCCTGGAAACCGACGCACCGTGGCTGGCACCCAAACCTTACCGAGGACAGTCAAACCAACCGTCGCATATTCGTGAAATTGCCGAATTCTTGGCGGTCATGAAGGGAGTGACATTTGAAACAGTGGCCCAGCAAACGACTGAAAATGTAACGAAACTGTATCAAATCTAGCTATCCATTAGCGTTAACCTGTGCTAAGCTAGATATCAGGAATAGGACTTAGAATACAAACAAATGTACGATAGCAAGAATCCATTTCAGGACGAGCAACATACAACTAGGACCTACTCGCCGCAGCGTGATGACTATCATTATGTAGCGTCGACTAGGTCGGGTGGTTCGCAAAAGACTAGCTGGCTAGCGGTGTGCTTAGTGACACTTCTGATTATTGTGTTAGCTGGTACATGTTCGTTTATTGCTATAGATTACGGCACGCGAAAGAGTTTGGCTGCTGACTGTACCGAGATGAGCGACGATGTTCGGTTAATGCAGTCTAGATTGCGACAGCTGATGTCTGATCAAAAGAGCGTAATCAGCTTGACAGAGGACCAAGTGCAAGACAAGACGACGATCCAGAAGTTAAGTGATAAGCTTAAAGACGCCAAGCAATTGCTGAGGGCTGATGAGGCAAGCTGTGACATGGATCAATCAGCTAAAACTCTAGCAAAAGCCAAAGACGACGTTACTACGACCTACGATAAGTTGGATAGCGTTTACGAGAATTTGGATAAGGCGCTACAGGAAGCAAAGGCGTCCTACGAAGCCAAGGAGCTATCTGATGCAAAAGAGGCTTTAGAGTCAACACTTGATTCAGCTAAAGCTGTGGTGGATAAGTTGCAGTCCAGTGGCAATTCTAGCCTAGCCAGCCAGTTCAATGCAGTGATTAATCAGGCGCAGCAACTGCAGGATAGTGATAATACTAGCCAAATTAAGTTGGTACGCAATAGCCTGGAAGAGGCTATTGATCGGGTAAGTGATTCGCTCTCTTCTACTGCGGCAGAGGTTAACAAGATTGAGGATAATATTAAGGCTATATCGAACAAGCTTGGTGCTGATGGCACTTATAAAGATTCGGCAACGCAAATTATCCAAGCGGCCGGGTTAACTGAAGTATGGGGTCTTAATAACATGCAAGGGGCATGCAATATAACGTCTGCACAAGCGCAGTCTTGGGTTGGTGCATTCTGCACTGCCACACCCAATAAGGTCTATATTAGCGATCAACGACCAGCCGAAGAATACCGAGATGTATACTTTGCGGATGCTATGCGACATGAAGTTGCTCACTATCTGATCAATCGTCGCTGTGGCACTACGTCGCCGCTAGTAATTACTAGGTCGGGCGTTGATACAGAGGCGGTTACTAGTGCTTATGCAGTATTATACCTAGGCGCCAATGACCGCACACTAAATCGCGCCAATGATACGCGTTACCATATGACAAACTCGGCTTACTCGGCAGCAGCCAAGATTCATTCCGGTCAGTGCCGATAGTGTGGTAAAATAAGGTTATGTTTAATTCAGGGCGGGCAAATACGATTTTTGTGCAGATCGCATCTTATCGCGATCCTGAGCTATATCCAACTATTGTATCGTGTTTAATGAATGCAGCACATCCAGAAAATATTTCATTCGGCATTATGCATCAATACGACGACAAGACTCTGCACATGCTAGATCAATTTCGCGGTCAGGGTGGCTTTGGCCTAACGGAAGTGCATTGGTCTGCGGCGCGGGGCCTAGGTGTTGCGCGTAATATTAGTGAAACATTCTATCGAGGTGAAGAGTTTTCGTTGCAGGTGGACTCGCATATGTATTTTGATAAAAATTGGGACACATCACTAATTGAGCAGTGGCGCAGTTGTCATAATCCTAGGGCAGTATTGTCGGTCTATCCGTCGAACTATAGCTATGATGATCAAGGAAGGGTAAAATTATCAAAAACCGACAATATTGCTCAAATGTATGTAGGAGAATTCTTCAATAAGGACATTCCAGTGTTTAGAGCAAGGGAGCTTAAACGCAACGCGGAAGACCAGCGACGTCTGCGCCGCTCAGCTTTTGTTTGTGGTGGTTTTGTGTTCGCTAGCGGTTCGATTATAAAACTGCCTTATATCAAGGATATTTGCTTTATGGGTGATGAGATTGTGCGCTCAGTACAGCTGTATACACACGGCTATGATTTTTATGTGCCACGAGACTTGCCGATTTATCACATGTACGGACGCAAGAATACACCCAAATATTGGGACGATATGCGTACTACTCCGTGGCTACAGAAGATTTATACGAATATGACTGACTTAAGCTACCGAACTATACGTAATATCCTGCAAGGTCGAGATAGGCGCTTTATCGGACGTAAACGTACTCTTAGGGAATATGAGGCCTATGCTGGCGTAGACTTTAAAAAGCTAATTATTAGTGACCAGCAAAAGCAAAAAACTGAGCCGCCATATGAAACCAAGCTGGATTGGTCTGATGGTAGGGTTTAGATTGATGAGGTATAAACTATATGTTAATATAGAATCAGATAACAGAGGAGTGATTTGCTATGGCAGACAAAAATAGATTCGGATGGAACGAGCAAGGCGCAGAGCAAAACGCCGAAACGCGTTTAGACAGTGCAGAAAGGCGTGTTGATGGTGTAGAGCGCCGCTTAGATAATACGGAAAAGCGCGTCGAGGATATAGAGGGTGTTTTGGGCTATGTGGGCACCAAGATGGATGAGGTTGAATCGCTAGCTAAAACGGTTAATTTGTCTAAGGCCCAGCTGGAGCAACTAGCCAAAGCAATTGGTAGCTCGCAGGACTACATGACTAATATTAGCGAGACTGTAAATTATCTACTGAATCAAGTTAAGCCAATTGGCGAGCAGGTTGCAGCTAGCAAGCGAGAGACGGCAATGGCACCAGGATTTGATGTTTCAAAACCGCACAGATCTTACTTTGTACTAGTGCCCAATGAACTTAATGACGCAGAGAAAGTTAGCTCGACGAGTAGAACTGATGCTGAAGTTGTTAATCCCTTTAACAAGAGTCAGAAGCTGAATGTTCGAGAGCTGTTTGGTGGACGGGCGCGCGCGGAGAGCGCGTCTTCTAAAGATAGTGAGCAGTCACACGAGGTAGTGCCAGAAGAAATTAAGTGGAGCTATTCAATTCTAGCGAATAAGCGCGAGTTTAAAAACACTTTTGAACAAGGCTTGGAGCAGTTTGGTGACAAAGTAGATCCAGTAAAGCTAAAGGAAGTTATTTTAGCACGTAACGAGGTGGCGCGGTTAGAGAACCGTACGGGCGGCTTACTATTCACTAAGTCAAGCCAAGAAAAATACCAGGCAGCTTATGCTAAGTATGCTGCCCTGCGTACTGAGCTAGCCAGTGACTACGGCACTAAGTTAAAGGCCGAGAAGGGCGAGTTAACCGACGAAGATAAAGCTCGAGCAATTGCTGAGTACACCAAGAGCTGGAATCGATCGATTGCGCCGACGCGCCACAATCTAGAGATGCAGAAGGCGTCGGGCAAATTTATTGAGTGGTGGGGCGGTCGTCATATGGCCTCGCGCGTTGCCATGGGTATGGTAGCTACGGCGGCAGTGACTGGTGCAGTGACGGTAGCTACGGGTGGCCTGACGATTCCGGTAGCTGCAGCGGTAGCCGGTATGGCTACGGTGGGTACTCGCATTGGTAAGGCGGTTGCCAATATGAAGGCGGCACAAACCGAGTCGCGGCAAAATCTAGAGAAACATTGGTATGAGAAAGCTATTTCTAGCGTATCAAGTGCGGCGGTTAAAGCCTTTATGGCAATTCCTCCAGTTAAAAAGTTTGCCCTGGAGCGCGCCGAGAAGGTTAACCGAGCTGAGCAGGAATGGCAAAAACAGCATGCCGAGGACTTTCGAAAGGACGCTCAGTCAATCGACGAGTGGTTTAAAACTTCGGCGGCCGCTGGAGCATCGCACGATGCACTATCTGCTATTATGGCACAGCGTGATCGCAGGCTGAATGAGTTAAACCACCGCTATGAAGCTAAGGCCCAGGATCATGAGCGCGAGAAGGATCACGAACAGAAGCGCATGCGGTTAGCGATGACGCTTGGTTCAGTGGCGCTGGGTGCCACTGCTGGTGCAGCCATTGGTACGGCCTTAAACGAAGGGCCTTTGCACGACAGCTTAATGGAAATGCGCGAGAACGTTAGTGGTACAGCTAAAAACCTTGCTGGGCTATTTGGCGTTAAGGAGGCGTTCGCCGAGGATACCCCAGGCGGCAATGGTGGAAACGGCTTGACCGATGATGCGTTAGATAAGAGTGCTGTGCCATCACCAAGGAGTAATGGTAATACTTTAACTGAGGCAGCTCAGTCAATTGATTCAGTGGTAGAGGATAATTTTGAGCCATATACGGCGGCTAATGTACCAGCTGTCAGTTATGACGAGTTTGAAAAGTTTGATCTAAAGATTAACAATACTGCGTTTAGTAAGGGATTTGATATTACAAATGTCGAGACCTGGAGTAGCGATTTCTGGCATGCAGTTGAAACCAACCCAGAACAGCTAGTGTCATACTCTGAAGGATTTATTGATGATGATACTCTGCGTAGTATGGGTTATAACGGTGACATGAATGCCTTTGCCGATATGCTTAAGAGTAATAACGAGGCACGCGCCAATCTGATAAATATGATGCACGAGCAATTCCAAGGCGGAAAGGTAGAGTTAGTTGATATCGATACTAGCAAATATGCAGTCTACGATTACGGCCTAAACTACACTGGTCATAATGGCGACGTGACTGATACTACGCTGGTTGCTTATCGAGTTAATGAGGGTGTACTACATAACATTGTTAAGGTAACGTCGGCAGATGGTCGTGAGACCTATATGGATACGCGCTGCGGCAACGCTATCAAGATTGGTGAGAAGCCACCAGTCCAGGAAATTACTCCGCCGCGCCGCAATCCAGAATACGAGGAGCCGACTCCTGCTCGTGAAACCGAAACTCCATCTCACGAGAAAGAAACCGAAACTCCATCGCCGACCCCAACTCCATCGCCGACCCCAACGCCATCACCAACTCCAACGCCATCACCAACTCCAACGCCATCACCAACTCCAACGCCTACGCGTACTTTGGAACATAAAAATCCAGAAGAGGATGTTAACGTTAATCCAGGAAATCACAATCAGACAGACGAGACGCCAGGGGCTCAGGATAAGCCTCAGGAATATGAACCTGGTAAAGACGAAGAGGGTAACACTACTGCTCCAGCTACTCCGCCTAAAGATGCGCAGGTTAATGCTGGTAATACTGACGGAAATCCCGATAATGGCTCGGAATATGTGCCGAAGCCCGACGAAAAGCCAAGCGCTAGTCCGAATGAAAATGACAATTCCAATGGTAGCTCGAGCGGTAATAACAATGATAAGCCAAATGGCGACATCAGTGGTAACCAGCCGCAACGTCCGAACGGACAAGATTGGCAAGCTGAAGACAATTCAGAGTCTAGCGCCTCAGCTGAAAATAAATCTGATGATGACGCTGCCTTAGAAGCTGAACGTCAACGCCAAGAGCAAATAAAGCAACAACAGCAGCAGGAAGCTGCAGCTAAGGCCGAAGCCGAGCGTCAGCAGCAGGAAGCAGAAGCTAAGGCAAGGGCGGAGGCAGAAGCTCAGCGTCAAGCACAGGCTGCCGAACAACAGCGCCAGGCTGAAGCAGCTCGTCAAGAGCAGCTAAGGCAACAACAGGCAGCTGAAGCTGAGAGACAACGTCAAGCCGCTATCGCGGAGCAACAGCGTCAAGCTCAGGCTGCCGCTGAAGCCGCTAGGAAAGCGGCCGAGCAACAGGCTGCTCAACAGGCTCAACAAGCCGCCACTAACGCAAGTCAGAATCAGTAGTAACAAATAGGAGGGTAATAACATGTCAAGTGGAGTCAAAATACGTCGAGTAACGGGTATGGTAGCTGGCGTATCATTAATGAGTATGATAGCGGTAGTGGCGACTTCAGGTTCGGCTAACGCCTGGGGACCTGAGCGTACTACTTTTACCATGGCAAAACCGGCTACCTACGCTACGTTTAACTCGATAACAGATAACCCTAACTTTGGTGACGAACGTAACTTCCTGCGAGTTCGTGATGCTGATAGTAAATATTGGGTGACAGGTAGCAATCCAGAAGGTTATGGCAATAATGGTAAGAATGGCTGGACCGATACGATGAATATGCAAGAAGGCCATACTTACGAGGTTAAATTGTATGTTCATAACAATGGCGAGGAAGGCAAATATATGGCGGCGAACGTGCGAGCGCATGTCAACCTGCCTACTGCTGAAACTACTTTTGGCAAACAATTTGAGGTAAATGGTTATCTGTCGTCCAGTAACGCTAACCCTACTGAGATTTGGGACAATATTGTACTAAAGAGCGATAAAGCGTTTCACGTAAAGGTGGTGTCGCAGAAATACTACAATAACTTAAAGACTGAAGATGATGGCGGCTTTGATCTACCGAATGAAGTCTATACGGCTAAAGGTGAAGGCACTGGTGCTATGCTAGGCTACGACCAGCTGAACGGTTATGTCAATAGTTGCATGCCTTACTCGGGATTTGTTCTATTAAAGATTCAACCAGTATTCCAAACCACAACTGATACTCCGCCAACGTCGTCAGACGACAACGTAGATAAGGCCAAGACGACGCCAGGTGTGCCGGCCACTGGTTCTAATTTTACTGTTGCTACGGCTAGCTTTATAGGCTTTCTAGCTTTGGCTACCTTGGCGATATTGCTGCTAGGTAAACATGGCAAGATGTCACAAAAATAAGGTATAATAGAAAATAATTAAGGAGGTATTGGTGACTAATGTTGTCGCAATAATCAATCAGAAAGGTGGCGTCGGTAAAACGACGTCAGCAATTAACATTGGTTATTACGCCGCCAAAGGCCATGATGCTCGTACACTTCTGATTGATTTTGACCCGCAGGGAAATGCGTCATCGGGGCTAAATGTCGATCGTGATACTCTTCGTTCACCCAATAATCCTGCGGGCGCTGCTACTATTTTAGACGTCATCTCTGGCGAAGCGGCTTTGGCAGATGCAATTCAGACTACTAAGTTCAAGAATCTATATATTGCTCCGTCAACACCGCAGCTGGCCGACGCTGAGGCTGGCTTGGCCACAGCAGATCGCCGCTTCAACCGTTTAGTGGATGCAGTGCGTACGATTGCTGATCGTTATGACTTAATTATCATTGACTCACCGCCGTCGCTTTCGCTGTTGACCGTCAATGTCCTGGCGGCGTCCGATCAGGTATTATTGCCAGTACAGGCGGAGTTCTACGCTCTAGAAGGTCTTACACAACTGTTGGAAACTATGAAAGCGGTGCGCCAGTCGCTTAATCCAACCATTGAGCTACTGGGAGTTCTAGTTACGATGTACGATGCTCGTACGGCGTTATCACAACAGGTTTACGAAGAGGTTGCAAAACATTTTCCGGGTAAAACGTTAGAGACTAAGATTCCGCGCAATGTACGATTAGCCGAAGCACCTTCGCATGGCTTGCCAGTTGGCGCATACGATCGATTTAGTAAGGGCGCAAGAGCATACAAAGCTGCCACAGCAGAGATTTTAAGGCGCTTAGGATGGGAGAAGTAATCAGTGGTAAAACGGGGACTGGGTAAAGGTTTTGCGTCGTTAATTCCAACCGACGTAGTTGATAGTGACTTTGATATAACGGCCGCTGAGGACGAGAAGATCTCGGCGCTACGCTTACTAGCGCTGACAGATATTGAGCCTAATCCTGACCAACCGCGGCGTGATTTTGATGAAGCAGAGCTGGCGGAGTTGGCAGATTCGATTAGAGAGCATGGTCTATTGCAACCGTTGGTAGTAGCGCCGAAACGTGGTGGTAAATTTGAAATTGTGGCAGGTGAACGACGTTGGCGGGCAGCTAAGTTAGCCAAGTTGAAACAGGTGCCAGCTATCGTGCGAAAGCTGTCAGACCAACATAAGCTAGAGCTGTCTATCATCGAGAACGTCCAACGTAAAAATTTAAATCCATTGGAAATTGCGACAGCTTACGTCAAGCTAAAGAATCAGTTTAACCTAACTGACGAAGATATTGCCGCTAGAGTTGGCAAATCAATCAGTACAGTTAAGAATCTGATTCGCTTGATCGGTTTGCCTGATGCGGCAAAGGAAGCTTTGCGTCGAGGTACAATTAGCGAAGGGCATGCTAGGCAAATTCTAGCAATAGACAATAGCCCAAAGATGCAGCAGAAGTTACTAGAAGCGATTATTGAGAATAAGTGGAGCGTGCGCAAGGCTGAGCAGTTTGTGATCGGCTATAAGGAAAGTGGCAAGAAGGGCGTTAAGTCAACGACACTAGCTAAGCGGGCCGTGCGGACGCAAACCGACTTTACGCGCAGCCTGGCGAAACGTATTGGCTTTAAGCCTAAGAACGTTGTACAACGCACCAATGCGCACGGTGGCTCGATTATTATTCGGTATAAGGATGATAACGAAATGGCACAAATCACAAAAGCTCTGGGTCTGTGATAAACTAGTAGCATGAATGCTGAGGATATTAGACAGAAGTTTTTAGATTATGCTGCTAAGAACGGCCACGTAATTATTAAGCGCGCACCGGTCGTACCAGAGAACGATAATACGACATTATTTACGGGTTCGGGCATGCAGCCACTGTTAAAGTATTTACTGGGCGAGCCACATCCCGATGGTACTAGACTAGCTGACACGCAGACTTGTGTGCGGGCACAGGATATTGAGGAGGTAGGTGATAACCGTCACACCACCTTCTTTGAAATGCTGGGCAACTGGTCTCTAGGCGATTACTTCAAAGAAGAACAGATTACCTGGTTTTGGACTTTTTTGACTGAAATAGTTGGCCTAGACCCGAACCGCCTATATGTCACTTGTTTTGAAGGCGACAAGAAAAATAACGTGCCGCGTGATACTGAAGCGGCTGCGATCTGGCAGAAATTGTTTGAGTCGAAAGGTATCGAAGCAAAGACGGTTGACATGGGTAGTGAGCAACACGGCTATGAGGTCGGCATGCACCCAGGCGAGCGGATTTTCTACTATGATGGCAGTAAGAATTGGTGGAGCCGTAACGGTGGCCCTGCTACTACGCCAATGGGTGACCCGTGTGGTCCCGACAGTGAAGTCTTTTACGAGTTTAGCGAAATCGAGCATGACCCGAAATTTGGTCCAAAGTGCCATCCAAACTGCGATTGTGGGCGTTACATGGAGATCGGTAATCAGGTGTTTACGCAGTATGTGCGTCGCGAACATGGCTTTGAGCTGTTGCCAAAGAAAAATGTGGACTTTGGTGGTGGCTTAGAGCGCATTGCGGCGGCAGCTATCGATTCGCCTGATGTATTTAAGACGACTCTATTTGCGCCGATTATTGCAAAGCTAGAGCAACTGAGTGGTAAGAAATATGAATCTAACCAGCAGGCTATGCGGGTGATTGCCGATCACCTAAGGGCGGCTACCTTCCTGGCGGTGGATGGAGTACGGCCGAGCAATAAGCAACAAGGCTATGTGATGCGACGCTTAATTCGGCGGGCGGTACGTTTTGCCTTCGACCTAGGTGTGGAGCAGAACTTTATGGAAGAAATTGTGCCAGTAATTGCTGGTATTTACAAAGACTTCTTCCCTGAGGTGGAAGCGCAGCATGATGAGATTGTAAAGGTGATGGTTAAGGAAGAAAAGGCTTTTCGCCAAACCTTACGCAAGGGTCTAAAGGAATTTGATCGTCTAGTTGGCGACGGACTGACGGGCGAGGAAATATTCAAGCTTTACGATACTTACGGATTCCCAGTGGAGCTAGCAGTCGAAGAAGCCTATAAGCGTGATATTGCTGTGCCAGATGACTGGCGAGAGCAATTTAATACCCAGATGCAACATCAGCGCGACCTTAGCAAAGCTGGCGCTAAGCGGAAGTTCTAGCTAGTGCTAAAAATAACCATTAATGCTACAATGTATTTATGAAACTGTTTCAAAGACAGGCCAATACCGATGACTACATTGCGGCATTGGATATTGGTACTGAGTACACTAAGGTGTTAATAGCCAAGCTAGGTGACGATGATGATTTAAGGGTCGTTGGTGCTGGTAAATCCAGACAGGAATATGGCAATATGACCGGTGGCGCTATATCGGATATTGTTGGCGTGGTTAAAAATTGTGAAGACGCCCTGGCGCAGGCTGAGGAACAAGCGGGTGTACAGGCGCGTCGCGTGGTTATAGGTATTGCAGGCGAGTTTGTAAAGGGTATTACCTCGACTATTCACTATAAGCGTCCAACGGCGGATCGGCCACTAGATGATGCGGAGATGCAACTCATTATCGAAAAGGTCCAAGATAATACGGCGATTAAGGCTCAGAAACAGATTGCCTTTGAAACGGGTACGCCGGACATCGAGGTAAAATTAGTTAACAGTGCAATCGTAGATATTCATATTGATGGCTATAAGGTATCAAATCCTATTGGTTTTACGGGTCGCGATGTAGCCATCCAAATCTACACTGCCTATGCCCCTATGATGCATATCGGTGCATTAGAGCGTACGGCACTTAAGCTTAATCTAGAGCTAGTAGCAGTAGCGGCGGAGCCGTTCGCGGTAGCTCGTGCGGTTTTGGGTAATAACGGTGATCCTAACTACACGGCCATTCTATGTGATATTGGTGGCGGTAGTACAGATATCGCCGTAGTTAATGATGGTGGCGTCGAGGGCACGCAAATGTTCGGCGTAGCAGGTCGATCATTCACAAAAACCATTGCGGATGACTTAGGCGTTGGACGTGAGGCGGCTGAGAGGCTGAAGCTGAATCTGGACGATCCTAAGATTAAACCAACTGTCAAAGAGTCTATAGGTAGCTCAATCAGCAAGACGCTTGATGTGTGGGTATCGGGTGTACAGTTGGCATTATCTGAATTTGACGCGGTCGATCACCTGCCTAATCGGTTCTTGCTGTGTGGTGGTGGATCTTCGCTAAAACCACTGACCGAGTATCTAGAGGAAGCTAAATGGTATCGAGGCTTACCGTTTACTAGGCGCCCCGTGATTAAACATATAGAGCCATCGGATGTTATCGGAATTGTTGATGAGACGGGTAACGTTGTGGATCATACGTTTATAACGGCACTTGGTTTACTGCGGGTTGGCTATGATACAATGGAAGTTGCTAATGATAATTCAGCTGGGCTAAGAGATAAGCTAAACAGAATTCTAAGAATATAGGATGAGTGCATGGCAAGATTGGACGATATAGAGAATAGGAGAGAAGGTACTAAAGCGAAGACTGGCGGTAGTGCTCATGCGAGTGATGCGTCTAAGACTTCGGGCGCACAGTCTACCTTGAGAGGGCGTGATACTATATATGTTGATGTCGACGATGATGTGACATCGATTATTGGCAAGATTAAGCGCTCAACTGATCCGGTAGTAGCATTAGTACCGCCAGCGGCGCGTGGTGCGTTGAATAGTGTAGTTAACTTGAAGCTTATTAGTCGCGCCGTAGAAATGTCACACAAACGACTAACCCTCGTAACGACTGATCCAGCTCTACTAAATTTGGCGTCTGGACTACATATACCAGTTGCAAAAAGTATCAATGCTCAAGCAAAGGTTCCGGACGCTGACAGTGAAATGAGCGATATAAACAAAGATAACGTAATAGACGGGAAAGACTTGTCTATCGGTGATCTAGATGGAACGACCAGTCGAGATCGGAATGCTGATAAAAGCATGTCAGCAGCGGTTGATTCTATCGAGGCGGACGATCAAATGCACAACGATCTTGATGCTGATGGTGTTAATGATGACCAGCCTAAAACTAACACTAGACAATCGCGCAGAAAGCCACAGGCTAGCATTCCGAACTTTAATAACTTTCGGAAGAAATTATTGATTGGTGTTGCGGTTGTTTTGTTGTTGATTGGTTTTGGCGTGTGGGCTGTAGTGTTTGCACCCTATGCTACTATTACTATCAAAGCGAAGACGGTCGGCAAGGACCTGGCTATCGACCTAAAGCTAACGCCAGATTCCGAGCTAAATGTTGATGAAGGAATTGTGTCTCCAGTAGTGAAAATTAGTAAGTCAACCGAGACAGCAAATTTTGAGGCAACGGGTGAGCGCGAACAAGGTGAAAAAGCAAAGGGAAGTGTTTATATTTGCAATAAACAGACTTTGCGCGCATCGCTAACTAGCAATGCCACCAATACTATTGATGTTCCGGCAGGTACACTGCTGTATGCAGATGGTGTGCAGTTTGTGACGGATGCTCCTATTAATGACTTAGAGGGCTGGAGTGACGACAACGGCGCCGAGGATCAGCAAGTATGCTCATCAGTTAAGGCGACGGCTGTAAAGTATGGGCCCGAATACAATATTTCGGATGGCACCAAGATGTCAGTTCAGGGATTTAGCAGTAGCAAGGTGTCGGCTAGCGCTAAAGGTGAGTTTACTGGCGGCACGCGCGAAACTGTTAAGTTTGTTCAGCAGTCCGATATCGATAATGCCGTGCAAAAACTAAAGGATCAGCTGGACCAGGATGATGCTAAGAATAATTTGAAAAATCAGTTGGGTAATAATGTCCTAATCGTCAATGATAGTTTCGAACAGAGCTTTGGAACAGTTAAGGCTACCCCGTCGGTTAATCAAGAGGCAAGTGGGCAGGCCAGCGTTAGTATGGAAGTTCGCTATTCACTGCTGGGCATTAGCAAGACTGATTTAGGAAAAATTCTAGATAGTCGCTTGCAGACAAACGACGCCAACCAAAAGATTTATGACAATGGTCTAGGCAAAGTAGAGTTTAGTCGATTTAGTACCGTTAAACACGGCTACAAGGTTACGGCTCAGACTACGGGCAATGTCGGTCCACAAATTGACGAGAATAAGGTGAAGAGTTCGGCCGTGGGCAAGAAGACCGAGGAGATTAAAACTGAACTAGCGAAGAACACTGGCGTTAGTGATGTGGATGTGAAGATGGGGCCGTTTTGGGTTACTACGGCACCAAAAGCAGATAAGATAAAGGTTAACTTTACGATCGAGCAATAAACTTAGGTGTTATGCATAGGGTAGTGGGTATAGATTTTGGGTCTAAACATATTGGTTTAAGTCGGGGCGATACGATGATCTGCTTGGCTACTCCCCTTAAGCCAATAATAGTTAATGGTGATTATTGGAAAGAGCTACTGGGTGTTATCGTGGAGGAGAGAGCAGATGTGGTAGTAGTCGGCTTGCCGCGCGACAATAAGGGCGTGGAGACTACTCAAAGTGCTAAGTGTCGAGAGTTTGCATCTGAGCTATCGCAGCGTTTAGTAAATACTTCAGTGCAGGCTGATGTGGTTATGCAAGATGAGAGTCTAACGTCGGTCAAAGCTGAAGCGGAGATGCGACGAGATCGGCATTTTAACCCAGTGTCACTGCGTGATGGCACGGCTGATAGTCGGGCAGCTGCTATAATCTTGCAGGATTATTTGGAGGCACATCATGCGTAGTAATCCTAGTAAAGTGTCTCGCCGACCATCTATGGATATTGCCAATGATTTTATAGAGATGGACTTTAAGGCTGTAATGGATGCAGACCGTATGGCTACTATGAGTAAGCGCGAGCGACGTAAGTTTGAACGTAAACAGCGTAAGGCCTGCAAACCTCGCCATTCATTTGTGAAAATTGTTGCCTCGTTAATGACGCTAATTGTTATCTTGGGTGGGTGCGGCTGCTTGTGGTGGAGTACTTCCACTAATCCTGTTGATGCTAAAGATACCAATACTAGACAGTTTGACGTCGACAAGGGTACGTCGACCGCTGAGGTAGCCGAGGCTTTGAAGCGCAGTGGCTTTATTCGCAATACGCTAGCTTTTAAACTGTATATGCGGCTACATGGTGGTGTTATCCAAGCTGGGACGCATATGCTGAGTCCGAGCTATGATCTGGCTAAGGTCGTAAAAACACTCGCCACTGCCGAGACTGATGAGGTTGATGTTACTATTCCGCCAGGTTTGACCTTGAAGGAGCTAAGAGAGAACTTTAAGAAGTATGACTATACGGATGACGAGATCGATGCGGCTTTTGCCAAGCAATATGACAGCCCAGTCTTAGCCGATCGGCCGGCTGGAGCTACGCTAGAAGGCTATCTATTCCCAGATACTTATCGCGTATATGCAGGTGACGATCTAAGTGTCTTAATTCAGAAAGCTTTAGATAAGATGAATTCGGAGATTCTTAGCAATAATCTGGGTGTTAAGTTCCAACAGAACGGCCTAAACATACACGAGGGTATTACCATGGCGTCTATTGTGACTAAGGAGGTCAAGGATCCTACTGATCAGCGCAAGGTAGCAGGCGTGTTTTATAAGCGTTTAAGCAACGGTATGAACTTAGGCTCAGATGTCACCTTTAAATATGCCTATGCACAAGGTCTGTGTAGCCAAGATAATTCAAAATGCGATTCGGTATACAACACGCGCATTCACGAGGGCTTACCGCCGGGTCCGATTGCCATACCAACACTTAGCGCACTAAGAGCGGTGGCTAATCCAGAAATTGGTACGGCTATGTATTTTGTGGCGGGCGATGACGGCAAAACCTATTTTTCGGATACATTAGATCAGCATAACCAGGCAATAGCTAACCACTGTACTAAGCTGTGCGAATAGCCCGATAGCTTGACTTAAGTATCATTAGTCGCTATACTGTATTAAGATTTAATAAATCACGTTATGAGAGATAATCGTAATTTACTTAATCATCTTAGCGAGAAAGTTAGTCAGCTATATAGTGGCAAGAGTGGGCGTAAGCTAAAATATGCGTCTTACGTTGCGGCATTTATAGCTGTTATGGCGGTAATAGGCATTAGTTACAATTCTAGTAATCATGCAACCGCTAGTTTACCTAGTACTACTGCGACGGTTGGTATTAACGGTATGCAGGGGCAGAATTCTGATGCAATTAACGTATTGGGCGCTCCAGTGTCGGCGGCCTCGGCGACTTCGGGTGCAGCGTCGGCTTC
This sequence comes from Candidatus Saccharibacteria bacterium UBA1103, assembly GCA_002313515.1. GTDB lineage: Bacteria > Patescibacteriota > Saccharimonadia > Saccharimonadales > Saccharimonadaceae > Nanoperiomorbus. The sequence continues at coordinate 71,611 of DCBQ01000002.1, forward strand.
GACTACTGTTTCAGATGTGCGTTCAGCCAACCTAGCTACTTCGGTAGCTTCGGTAGCAGGCTTGTCGGCAACTAACAGCGTATCGTCAAGCGCGGAGTCGGCTAATATTACAGCCGAGCTGGCGCAGTCTGACACAACTAGTGCTACTAAACATCAGATTACTGAGCCTACAGCAACTACTAAGGCGATTGATACATACAAAGCGCAACCTGGCGATACTGTACAGACTGTGGCCGATAAGTATGGCCTGACGACGGATACAGTTCGGTTTGCCAATAATCTAACGACCGATGCTATTAATCCTGGTTCAGATTTGACCATACCTGCTACAAACGGTGTTGTCTACACTACCAAGGAAGGCGATAACTTAGCGACTATAGCTAGTAAATATCATACCAATGTAGACGATATCCTATCTCTGAATAACTTATCTGATGCTAGCGTACCGGTTAACACTAGAATTCTACTGCCAGATGGTGTGCTGCCTGAGGATGAGCGACCAGGCTATGTACCACCTAGTACCAGTACTGCGCTTTCTACTCAGACTGTTTCGATTCGAAGGGGTAACATTGGCGTGCCGACTGCTAGTGATAATCGCTATGCCTATGGCTATTGTACCTGGTACGCGTTTAATCGCCGTGTGCAGCTGGGGCTTCCAATCGCTAATCGTTGGGGCAATGCTAACACCTGGGATACTTCGGCGGCAGCCGCTGGCCTAACGGTTAATCGCACACCTTCGGTTGGCGCTGTGTTCCAGACTGATTCTGGGTACTATGGCCACGTTGGAATTGTTGAGCGTGTGAACTCTGACGGGTCCATCTTTGTGTCAGAGATGAACTATAAGGGTTGGGGCGTGCGATCAACTCGTACCATTAGTAACCTATCGGGATACAAATTTATTCACTAAGGGTTATTGCCAATTTGGTCAATGCTATAATGAGTATATGCGAACACTATTCTTTTACGACCTTGAAACTTCGGGCTTCGACCCAAGGCATGATCGAATTATGCAATTTGCTGGTATCCGTACCGATAAGGATCTCAACGAGGTTGGCCAAGAGGAGAATATCTTAATAAAACTAACCGATGACACTCTGCCGTCGGCTGGTGCCATCTTGACTACTCACATTACGCCGCAGAAGACGATTGAGGATGGTATGTCCGAAGCTGATTTCTGCCGATATTTTCTAGATAAGATTGCGACGCCAGAGACAGTTATTCTAGGCTATAACAGTGTGCGGTTTGACGACGAATTCCTGCGCTATACACTGTGGCATAATTTTCATGATCCTTATGAGTGGTCGTGGGCAGAGAACCGCTCGCGCTGGGATCTATTAGATGTAGTGCGTATGGTAAGAGCTTTGCGTCCCGATGGTATTACCTGGCCAATGAAACGTAGCAAGGACGCGAAGACCGGCGAATGGATTGAACGCCCAACGGTCAACCTGGTTGATATGGCGAAGGCTAACGGTTTTGAGAATAAGCAGGCGCACGATGCTTTGGCGGATGTACGGGCGCTAATTAATTTAGCGCGTCTAGTTCGGGATAAGCAACCACGAATGTGGAACTATCTATATGGGCATCGTGGTAAATCGGCGGTAGCTGAGATAGTACGCTTGGGTCACCCATTTGTCTATACTAGCGGTCGCTACTCGTCTGATAATGAAAAAACTTCTATTGCAGTGCCTATTGCAAAGTTAAAAAATGCTAATAACTTGTTAGTGTGGGATCTGCGCTATAGTCCAGTGGATTTTGCGAAGTGGAACGAGAAGAAGATTATGGAGAATTTGACGGCTAGTTATGATCAGCGCCAAGCTGAAGAGTTTCATCCATTGCCAATTAAAGAAATTGGCCTAAACAAATGTCCAGCTGTCGCTCCACTCGGTACGCTGGGTGACGACAGCGAAAAACGCATCCATTTAACTAAGGCACAGGCACAGGCTAACTTGACTTTATTGCAGCAGAACAAGGATTTTTTAGTGCGGCTAATTAATACTTATAATGCTAGGACAGAATGGCGGGGCGATAAAGACGTTGAGGGTCAGCTATACGATAGTTTTACGCCCGAAGCGGATCGTCCGAAGTGTCGGGCTATTGCGGCCATGACTAGCGCGCGGCAATTAGCAGACTTTCACCCAGAGTTTAATGACGACCGCCTATCGGAATTACTACTTCGCTACAAGGCGCGAATGTACCCAGAAAGCTTGAGTGAAGATGAACAAAAGCAGTGGGAGTCCTATCGCACGGATAAACTAAAGCGTGAGCTGCCAAAATATATGGAATCACTACAGAAAGCGGCTGCTGCTGGTGCTGATGATTACATCCTGCAGGAGTTGCAGCTATGGGCTGAATCGATTATGCCATATAGCGACTGATAAAAGTGTGCTAAATTGACAACACTGGCATCAAGTGTTAGAGTATAAAAAGTGAATGAGAACTCGATTAGGGTAGTTGGTGCCCGGGTGCATAATCTAAAGAACGTGGATGTGACCATTCCGCGTGATAAATTAGTGGTCATTACGGGTCTATCGGGGTCGGGCAAATCTTCGCTAGCCTTCGATACTATTTACGCTGAGGGTCAGCGACGCTACGTGGAATCGCTGTCGTCCTACGCTCGACAATTCTTAGGCCAGATGGAGAAGCCGGACGTTGATCGTATTGACGGCCTGAGTCCAGCTATCTCAATTGATCAGAAGTCAACTAGTCGCAACCCGCGCTCTACTGTTGCCACGGTCACGGAAATTTATGACTATCTGCGCTTACTGTTTGCGCGTCTAGGTGTGCCGCACTGTCCGATTTGCGGCAAGGTGGTGCAAAAGCGTACGGTGCAGTCTATTATTGACGAGATTATGAAGTCGACTGGGCGCCGCGTGTATATTAGTGCGCCAATAGCTCGTCAGAAGAAAGGTGAGTTTGCCTATGTGCCGGAAAAGTATATGCAGCGCGGTTATGCACGCGCCAGGGTGGACGGTGTGATTTATGCGCTGGATGAATGGCCAGAGCTAGATAAGAAGCTAAAGCATGATGTAGACCTGGTGATTGATCGCCTGGTAATCACACTGGATGACGAATCGCGCATCTCGCAGTCGGTGGAGCAGGGGCTGCTAATCGGCGATGGAACGGTGGAATTGACCGATGCAGATACTAAGGTGGTAATTACGTATTCCGAGCATTACGCTTGTCCGGATCATCCGGATGAACCAATTCCACCGCTGGAACCACGCCTATTCTCGTTTAATGCGCCATTTGGCGCTTGTCCAACTTGCTCGGGTCTAGGCAGTCGCATGGAAGTCGATCCAGACCTGGTGATGAATCCGAGCTTGACCATTATGGAGGGCGCTATTCGTCCGTTTAACCGTATCAACGCCGAAGCCTGGTGGATGCGTAAGCTCGCCGCCGTGGCGGAGCGGCATCACTTTAGTCTGCGCACCGAGGTCAAGAACTTATCTAAAGAGGTAAAACAGATGATCTTATACGGTACTGGCGACGAAGTTTATGAAGTACCACTAAACAACGGCAAGATTTTCCGCACGAGGTACGAGGGTGTAATTTCGAACCTAGAACGTCGCTGGGCGGAAACGGATAGTGATTTTATTCGTAAGGATATTGAACGTTTTATGCGCGAGCGCGAATGTATGACCTGCCATGGTGCTCGCCTGAAACCAGTGGTGATGGCGGTTACGGTGCATGACCTATCGATTGTTGATGTTTGCAGTCTAAGTATTGATGACTGTATTGATGTGTTTAATAAAATTGCCTGGACGGAGCAGGAGCGCTTAATCGGCCGTCAGATTTTTAAGGAGATTAACGCGCGGTTAAGTTTTATGAAGGACGTAGGTCTGGGCTATCTGGAGCTAGGCCGTGCAGCTAATACTCTATCGGGTGGCGAGGCGCAGCGGATTCGTTTGGCCACGCAAATTGGTTCGGGCCTGAAGGGTGTGCTATACGTATTGGATGAGCCATCGATTGGTTTACACCAGCGTGATAATGATCGACTAATCGCTACATTAAAGCACTTGCGCGACCTGGGCAATACGGTCATTGTGGTAGAACACGATGAAGATACGATACGAGCAGCGGATTATTTGGTGGACGTTGGCCCAGGTGCTGGTGTAAATGGTGGTCGGATTGTGGCAGCTGGTACGCCAGCTGAAGTAGCAGCTAACCCCGCATCGTTAACAGGCAAATTCCTAAATGGTAGCGAAAAAATCGCCGTGCCAAAGCACCGTCGCCCGATAGACCCAAAGCGTCAGCTGGTTGTGCGTGGTGCGCGCGAGCACAATTTGAAGCATATCGATGTGGCATTTCCATTGGGCGTGCTGACGGTGGTTTCGGGTGTGTCAGGCTCGGGTAAGTCTACTCTGGTTAATGATATTCTTAGTAAAGAGCTGGCGGCACGCCTGAACCATTCGCAGGCGGTGGCGGGTGCGCACGACCGCATTGATGGCATTGAGCAACTGGATAAAATCATTGTAATTGATCAGAGTCCAATTGGCCGCACACCGCGCTCTAACCCAGCCACCTATACTGGTATCTTTGGCTCGATTCGTGAGCTATTCGCCTCAACCCCCGAGGCCAATATTCGCGGTTATAAAGCTGGGCGCTTTAGTTTTAATGTGCGCGGCGGTCGATGTGAAAATTGCCAGGGTGACGGCACAATTAAGATTGAGATGCACTTCTTGCCTGATGTCTACGTAACCTGCGAGGAGTGCCATGGTGCTCGCTATAATAAAGAAGCACTAGAGATTAAGTGGCACGATAAGAACATTTCGCAGGTGCTAGAAATGACCATTGATGAGGCGACTGATTTCTTTGAATCTATTCCAGCTATTTATCGCAAACTCAAGACTTTGCAAGAAGTGGGGCTGGGCTATATTAAGTTGGGTCAACCGGCCACGACCTTCAGTGGTGGTGAGGCGCAGCGCATTAAACTGGCAACCGAACTATCACGGCGAGCAACCGGCAAAACTCTGTATGTGCTGGACGAGCCGACCACTGGTCTACACTCGGCGGATGTGCGACGGCTATTGGATGTAATGCAGAAGCTAGTCGATGCCGGCAACTCCATGGTGGTAATCGAGCACAACCTTGATGTCATCAAGTCGGCGGACTACATTATCGACATGGGTCCAGAAGGCGGTCTTGATGGCGGTCGCGTAGTAGTCAGTGGTACGCCAGAGCAAGTTGCGGCGTCAGGCAAGGGCTTTACTGCTAAATACCTAGCGAAGATGTTATAATTATGACCATGATTCCAGGTGTTTCGATTGAGCAGATTATTGTGACAGGTGGCGTACTAGCGGTGGCGGCCATCATCTTTGCAGAGAGCGGGCTATTTATTGGCTTCTTTCTGCCGGGCGACAGCCTGATTTTTACGGCCGGCTTTCTGATCAGCCAGCAGGTACTGCATTTTAATATTTGGCTATTATGTCTGATCCTGTTTGCGGCGGCTATTTTGGGTGATACAGTCGGCTATGAATTTGGCCGACACTATGGCCGAAGGTTGTACAAGAAGCCAGACGGTAAGATATTTAAGAAAGAGTATCTACATCGGGCGGAGAAGTTTTATTCCGAGCACGGCCGCGTGGCAATCGTGTTAGCGCGCTTTGTGCCGATTGTGCGCACTTTTGCGCCAATTGTGGCGGGCATCTCTAAAATGACCTACCGCCACTTTATTGCGTTTAATATCATTGGCGCGGCGGGCTGGACCTTTGGCGTCACACTGGCTGGCTACTATCTTGGTAACTGGTTTGAGAGTATGGGGCTGGGCATCGATACGGTGCTACTGCCAACCATTGCAATCATCTTAATCGTTTCCTTTATGCCGATTGTGATTACGGCACTTAAAAATCCTGCTACTCGAGCAGCGATCAAGAATTGGTTTAAGAAGCTGTTTCATAAGGATAAAAAATAATAATCAACCTGCCTTGACCCACCTCTCCTCTTTTAAAAAGAGGAGAGGCTTTTGGTATTATAACTTTATATCGCCGTCGGTGGAGATACAAAAATTCAGAGGACTCGCCTCTCTGTCGCACAGGAGAGGCGGGAGGCAGTAAGCCGTATCCTCTGAATTTTTCGTATCGGAACTATAGGCGGCTAAATCCTATAGTTTTATCAACTACTTCCGCGGTAGTGGCTTGGCAAACTCGATGCCTGGTTCCATCTCGGCGATGCGTAGCAGCTCGTTGTACTTCGCTACGCGATCAGTACGAGATAGTGAGCCAGTCTTAATCTGCTGGCAGTTCAAACCAACGGCTAGATGTGCAATCGTAGTATCCTCGGTCTCGCCGGAGCGGTGGCTAATAACGGTGGTGAAGCCGTTAGCCTTAGCCAGTTTAACCGCAGCGATGGTCTCGGATAGTGAACCGATCTGGTTTGGCTTAATTAGAATCGAGTTAGCAGCCTTCTCGTCAATGGCCTTCTGTAAGCGTTTGACGTTGGTGACCAGCAGGTCGTCGCCGACTAGCTGTGTGCGCTCGCCAACCTCGGCCTCTAGCTTAGTCCAGTTAGCCCAATCCTCCTCGGCTAGAGCGTCCTCGACGGTGGCTAGCGGGTTATTGGCAATCAAATTCTTAGTAAACTCGATCATGCCAGCAGCATCAAATTGCTTGCCTTCGACCTTCATGTCATAAATGCCATCATGATAGAACTCGCTGGCGGCAATATCTAGGCCGAGCACAAAGTCTTCACCTAGCTTGTAACCGGCACGGGTTACGGCCTCTTCGATTAGATGTAGTGGTTCAGCGTTGCCTTCATTGATGTTTGGTGCGTAGCCGCCCTCATCACCAACAGTGGTTGGATAACCCTTCTCCTTTAGCACCTTGCCTAGAGTGTGAAATACTTCAGTGGCACGGCGGATGCCTTCAGGGAAGGTTGGGGCACCGACTGGAATAATCATAAACTCCTGAATGTCGGTGGTCCAGTTGGCGTGAGCACCGCCGTTCATCACATTCATCATCGGTAACGGCAAGGAAATCTCCTTGGTGTCGGTGATATTAGCGATGTAACGATATAGTGGCAAGCTTTGCGAAGCGGCTGCCGCCTTGGCGGTAGCTAGTGATACGGCCAAGATAGCGTTAGCTCCTAGGTTAGACTTGTTGTCGGTGCCGTCTAGGTCCAACATGATCTGATCGATGGCTTGCTGGTCGCTAGCCTCGTGACCGATGACGGCTGGGGCAATCTTCTCGTTAACGTTAGCAACGGCTCTTGATACGCCCTTGCCCATAAACTTATCGCCGCCATCGCGTAGTTCTAGGGCTTCGGCAGCGCCAGTTGAGGCACCACTAGGCACGTCAGCACGGCCAAACGAGCCATCTTCCAAAACCACGTCGGCCTCGACGGTAGGGTTGCCGCGCGAATCCAAAATCCAACGTGCCTTAACAGATTGAATGTTTGACATTTATTCCTTTCTATTTATATTAATTGACGATATAACTATACCACTTTTAGTGTTTGTGGTAAAATTAAGGTAGCTTTTAAAATAAATAGAAAGGATAACATGAAAACTGCAAACAAGATTTCGATTGTGGGTGCTGGATTTGTCGGTAGCACCATTGCCTACACGCTGAGTATGCGTGGTACGGCCAGCGACATTGTGCTAGTTGACGTAAATAAGAAGCGTGCTGAGGGTGAGGCTATGGATATTGAGCACGGTATGCCGTTTCTAGCTACCACCGAGATCAAGGCGGGTGATTATCCAGAGACTAAGGACTCGGATATCGTGGTGATTACCGCTGGTACCAACCAGAAACCAGGTGAGACGCGCATGGATCTGATCAGTCGTAACGCAGCCATTATGCGTGATGTGGTATCGCAGGTGGCGCCGCAATCGCCTAATGCTCTGCTAGTGATTGTGTCCAACCCGATGGATGTTATGACGCGAGTGGCGCAGGAGGTTTCGGGCTTCCCGGCCGAGCGGGTGATTGGTAGTGGTACCAACTTGGATTCGGCGCGTTTCCGCCACATCTTGGGCCGTAAGTTTGGCGTAGATAGCAAGAATATTCACGGTTATATCTTGGGTGAACACGGCGATAGTGAATTTGCCGCTTGGAGTATGGTGAATATTGCCGGCATGAACATTAACGAGGCCAGTGATAAGTTCGGTGGTATTATGCAGGATCAGGATTACCTAACTATTGCGGATGACGTTAAGAATGCGGCCTACGAGGTCATTAATCGCAAAGGGGCGACCTACTACGGCATTGCCGCTAGTACCGCTAGAATTTGTGAGGCACTGTTACGCGATGAACAGTCAATTATTCCGGTCTCTGTAAGGCTGACAGGCGAATACGGCATTCATGACGTTTATCTATCACTGCCAGCCGTAGTGGGTCGTCGTGGCGTTGAGAAGGTAATTGCCCCGAATATCAGCGATGAGGAAATCGGTAAGCTACGTCACAGTGCTGATATCCTAGCCGACGCTTGGAACAAGGTGAAATAACTCTGTGCTATAATAGGGCTAATGGAAAGCTCTATATCATTCATTATTAGATGGTTCATCTGTTCCTTGGGACTGTGGATCTCGGTGATGATGTTTGGTGATAGCACGTTAATGACGGTACCAATGACGGTGGCGACATTCTTACTAGCGGGCTTAATATTCTCAGCGGTTAATGCAATTATTAAGCCGGTCGTTACCATCTTGTCGCTACCGTTTGTGCTGGTTACTATGGGGTTATTTACAATCGTAATCAACGGGTTCATGGTATGGCTAACGGTTGCCATTGCACCATCCATTCATATGAGTTTTGGCTGGGCAATGGTTAGCAGTTTGGTGCTAAGTCTGATAAACTATCTAATGAATAGTTTGACGCCAGTGTCAATCAATAAGGAGGATTTGTGAGTATTAGCGAGATTTTAAATGTGTTAACGGTAGGAAGTGCATCCCTGATGGTGCTGTCGATTCTACTACAATCGCGTGGGGCATCGCTTGGTGCGGGGTTCGGCGCTAGTGGAGAGTTATTTACAACTCGGCGTGGAATTGAGAAGAACTTGTTCGATACGACTATAGTTTTAGCGGTGATTTTTGTAGTCAGCTTGCTAGGTAGTATGTTGATTTAACTAAAAAGGTATTAATGAAGGCCTCTAAATCCACCACCAATATTACTAAAGTAGAAAAGCGTCTTAAGGCGGCACGGCGTAGTGTAAATAAAGCCAATCGACATGTGCTGAATCATATCCAAAAGTGGCTAGTTGATCGGCGTGATAATTTTTTGGCTGTTCGCAGGAGTGTGACATTGTGGCTGGCGGTCGTGCTGATTTTGGTTGTAGTAAGTATTGTGCAGACTACTATTTATTCTAAAGACAATCTAACTAAGACGTCTGTTGCGGGTGGAGTTTACGCTGAGGGGGTGGTTGATAAAATTACAACCGTCAATCCAATACTAGCTTCCACGGATACTGAGAAAGCACTGGGCGCTATGGTTTATCGGGGTCTGCTTTCTTACGATGAGTCTAATGTGCTTAAGGGTGACCTAGCTGATAAATGGTCGGTGGAGCCTGATGGTGTAACGTGGACGGTTCGTCTAAAGTCGAACTTATTTTGGTCGGACGGCAAGCCGCTGACGGCTGATGATGTGGTCTTTACGCTAGACCTGATTAAGAATAAAGGTCTAAACTCACCCATGTACAACAGCTACGAGACAGTGAGCGTTAAGAAAGAGGATGATCGTACACTCAAGTTCACCACGCCGAATGTTTACATGCCATTTCCAACGGCTTTGACTTTCGGAGTGCTACCTAAGCATATCTTGTCGGGCAAATCAGTCACAGAGATAAATAATATGTCGTTACAGACGCCAGAGCGTATTGCTGGTAGCGGGCCCTTCATCTCAAAGTCTGTTGAGAATCAACGTGACGGCCAGACGGTATGGTCATTTGTTTCAAATAAGTATTATCAAGGTTCAGCACCTAGACTAGACAGGGTAACAGTACGTACTTATACTAGCCAAGATGCTATGATAAAGGGCTTACGACGGGGCGAGGTTAATGCGATATCCAATGTACGCATTGATGATATAAATAATCTAGCTAAGAATTATCAGGTTAGTCAGGTTACTACAGCTGATGGTGTATATGCACTATTTAATACAGATGGAGAGCTGACGGGCAGTCTAGAGATGCGCAATGCATTACGTCTGGCCATAGACCTACCAGCTCTTCGCAAGGATATCATTAGCGGTGTAGGTAGTGTGCGTCAACCGCGAGCCTTAGAGACGCCGATTGCTGCTGGTGTGTATGGTGAAGCTGATCAGATGAAACAACCCACTGCCAACGCTAAGGCTGCTGGCGAGATATTGGATAAGTTGGGCTGGATTAAGAAGGATGGCGCCAAGTATCGTACTAATGGAGATAAGGTTTTGACTATTAATATGGTTACGCTAAAAGGGACTAATTATAAATCAGTGGCCGGTATTATCGCTGAGCAGTGGCGCAAGGTAGGCGTAAATACTAAAATCCAGACAGTAGATCCATCGACCGCCCAGCAGGAAGTGCTGTCGCCTCGCTCGTATGATGTTCTGATTTATCAGCTGCACCTTGGTGCCGACCCGGATGAATATGCCTATTGGTCGTCAACTCAGACTGGTTCTACTGGCCTAAATTACTCAAACTATAGTTCTAAGCGCGCTGAGCTGCTACTGTCTAATGGTCGAACGGCGATGAATCCAGCGTTGCGTAAGTCGCGTTATCTGACATTTGTAAAACAGTGGCAACAGGACAATCCAGCCGTGGCGCTATATCAACCTAGTCTATATCTAGCTACAGATAAGAGCGTATCTGCTCTAGAAAATGGTAGTTTATTGATTGATTCGTCTAATCGGTATCGTGGTATCGAACAGTGGACGGTGCGTCGTGGTAGCGTCAAAGCTACGCCGTAGCAAATATATGAGAGGCGATATTCTCTGATATAGCTTGCTCGAATGGCTATAGACTTGCTTTCACGCCGTTTAAGGCAATGGCGGCGGTGGAGACGGGGTCGGATAGAATCTTTGCGGCAATTTGGTCGATATCGTCGGGTTGACGATTGGCGGCGGTGTTAGCGGCCTCACCGAGCTTGCGCTCGATAAACAGGCGCCGTCGCTCCTCGGCGGATAACTCAGCCTCATTGTTTGTGGTCTGGATTAGCCATTTTTTGACACTACCAAAAAACTTATTCATCACTATCTTCCTTTACTGGTTACTTTTTAATTTTTGGATAATTCAACTGTGTTTAATATAGCAAAAAGTGGACAAAATGTCAATAGCATTGAGCGATAAATTGTAAAATGGGGGCTAGGCAGGTAAAATAACGATAATGAAATACGTTCTAGCGGTTTCTGGTGGTATTGACTCGGTGGTTTTATTGGACCGCATAGTACATGACACTAACTTTAGGTTGGATAACTTCGGTAACGTTAATTTTCCGGATGATTTTATAGTAGCGCATTTTGATCATGGCATTCGCGGTGCCGAGTCGGCGTCTGATGCGGCCTTTGTGCGCGACCTAGTAAGAGCCTATGGCGTACAATTTGTATCTAGACAGGGGCATTTGCCTAGAACTACCAGCGAAGAGCAGGCGCGAGTGGCACGCTATAAATTTCTAACGCAAGTTTGCCAGGACAACGACGCAGCTCTGGTAACTGCGCACCATCGGGATGACCTAATTGAAACCGTGGCTATGAATCTGATCCGCGGTACGGGTTGGCGCGGGTTAGCGCCAATGGCGGGGGTAGTGGCTGGCCGGGAGATATTGCGCCCCTTGCTTAGCTGGACTAAGTTTCAAATAACTACTTATGCATTAGAGCACAACTTGGTATGGCGCGAGGACTCGACTAATACTTCCTTGCTCTACTTTCGTAATCGAGTGCGAATGGTGTTGTCAACAGTTGATCGCACAAAGCTAGATGAGCTATATAATTTATGTGTTCGACAGATGCAGCTACGTAGGCTGATCCAGAAGGAAATCGACGGCCTAGACATACTTATCGATCGTGCCGCTGGTTCATTAGTGCTATCGCGTTATTACCTAATTATGCTACCAAATAGTGTAGCGATAGAAATACTAAAGCATTTGACTCAGTCGAGGCTACTAACAGATCAGCTATGGCGGCTACTGTTGTTTGTAAAAACTGGCGAACCGCACAAAGTTCTACAATTTAAACAGATATCTGCTCGATTGACAGTGCATACTGTTATGATTGATATTGCGACGTCTTAAGTCGATTCAGCTAAGTGCCACTAATCTAAAGGCCAAATATGGTATTATATAAGATATGGAATCAAATGGTAGAAAGGTTAATGTACCTAAAAAGGATACGAGTCCCAAGGGGCCGCGCAAGGATCGTGGAGGCACAGGCCGAACAATTAAGAATGTTATATTTTATTCGATAATTTTAATACTAATTATTGGCATCTTTGCTACGTTGCGACTGGGATCGCAGATGAAAGAGATGTCGTTTACAGATCTAGTTAAAGAGGTTAACGCAGGTAAAGTTGCTAAGATTACCGAGAGTGGATCTGATCTAACGATTACCATGAAAGACAGGGATGGTAAGGCAGAGCAATTGCCATCGCGAACGTCACGCATCCCATCGGGCGCATCGGCTAGTGAACAGGGGCTTAAAATTGACAAGGTGCAATACGAGGTTGTAGCACCAGATAACACCGGTGATATAATTTGGAATCTAGTGGTTATGGTACTACCTGTTCTAATGATGGTTGGTCTGCTGGTATGGATGATGCGCCAAGCTGGTGCGCAGAACAGTCAATCGCTTGGCTTTGGTAAGAGTCGTGCCAAGATGTACTCGGCTGATAAAAGCAAAACGCGCTTTGATGAGATTGCTGGCAATGATAATGCTAAGCGAGATTTAACTGAGGTAGTGGACTTTCTGAAGCATCCCGACAAATTCAAGGCGGTAGGTGCACGCATTCCTAAAGGCGTACTGCTAGTTGGCCCTCCGGGAACTGGCAAGACTATGCTGGCTCGGGCTGTAGCGGGTGAAGCGGGGGTACCGTTTTACTCAATTAGCGGTTCAGAGTTCGTAGAAATGTTTGTGGGCGTAGGTGCCTCGCGCGTGCGTGACCTGTTTGATAAGGCGAAGAAGAATGCCCCGTGTATCATTTTTATTGACGAGATTGATGCGGTAGGGCGTCGTCGCGGTAGTGGTATGGGTGGCGGCCACGATGAGCGCGAGCAAACCTTGAATCAGATCCTGGTCGAGATGGATGGCTTCGATAAGGATCAGAATGTAATTGTATTGGCAGCCACTAACCGTGCGGACGTACTGGATCCGGCTCTGCTCCGTCCAGGACGTTTTGACCGTCGTGTGAACATTACTTTGCCGGAGCGCCCCGATCGTCTAGCAATCCTAAAGGTACACTTTAAGAAGAAGCCGCTTGCTGATGATGTCGATCTGGATGCGTTAGCAGCCAAGACTACCGGCTCGTCAGGTGCGGATCTAGCCAATATTGCTAACGAGGCGGCCATTCGGGCGGCACGTGAGAATCGCAAAAAGATTACTAATGCCGATGTTACCGAAGCTTTTGAAAAGATTGCTATCGGTCCGGAATCTAAAAATAAACCAATGACTGAGCGTGATCGTGAATTGACGGCCTATCATGAAGGTGGCCATGCTCTAGTGGCGCAGGTGCTACCAGATAGTGACAACGTACATAAAGTTACCATTATTCCGCGCGGCGGTACGGGCGGTGTGACCTGGACCTTGCCGGCCGAAGACCGACCGTATACTAGCTTAGTGGAATACAAAGATACGCTAGCACGTGCTTTAGGTGGCCGGGTAGCCGAGAAAGTAATCTATGGCGCCAACCACATTACTACGGGCGCTGGATCGGACTTGCGTAACGCTACGTCAATTGCCCGTGATATGATTATCGAACAAGGTATGGGCACGAAGTTGCGCGATCAAGTATTCCACGAGGATGAAAGTGGTACAGCCATGGACCGCATGGGTCGCGAGCGGCCATATTCCGAGAAGACCGCCGAGGAAATTGATGCAGAGGTGATGCAGCTAATTGACGAGGCGGCTAAGCGAGCCGAGGAGGTCATAGCTACTAACCGCGAATACCTAGAGAAAATAAAGGATGCTCTGCTAGAACACGAGACGCTAGAAGCGGATGCAGTGGCAGAGATCTTTAAGGGTGCTAAGATGCCTGAATCGGCTAGGCTGTATTAGTTAGTAATTAGCGGGTAAAGGAACGTAAGAAGAGTGTTTTTTAAACGAGCCAATAGTGACGTTAAGTCCGCCGGGCGTGGACCGGTGGCTCGTTTACTAATGCAATTCAAAAAGCGACGTGAAGTCGAACGCCGCAACGACGAGCGCGAAGAGCGTCAGAAGGAGCGTAAGCGCAACCGTGCCTTGGTTGCTATCGCGAAGTCTAACCAGAAGATGGGTATGCGACTGGCGGCGCTGCTGCTGTCCTGCTCAACTTTGATATCGGCACTACTGGGGATTTACCGCGACCGTCTGCTAAACAGTATGTACCTGGATACCTATAAGGTGGGCATTGATGCCTATACGGTGGCTTTCAGTATCCCGGACTTTATGTATTTAATATTGGTCAGTGGAGCCTTGTCGGTTACATTTATTCCGGTATTTAACGCTCGTATGGCTAAGAATAACCGCGAGAGCGCCTGGCAAATGAGCGCCAGTCTAATTAATTTCTTCGCCATTATGGCGATGATAATTTCAGTGTTAATTATGATTTTCGCGCCAGTGCTAGTGAAGTATATCGTAGGGCCGGGTCTATCGGAATCGGGTCAGGTACTTGCAACCAGTATGATGCGGGTGATTGCAGTTAATCCATTTCTATTCTCAATCGCAGCGGTCATTGGCTCGATGCAGCAAGCGGTTGGACGCTTTGTGTTCTATACCATGGCGCCAATCATCTATAACATAGGCATTATTATTGGTGCGCTATTCTTTACTGACGGTATATCGATTTTTGGCCACCAGATTTTCGGCGGTGGTATCATGGGTGTGGCCTTGGGCGTGGTGTTGGGTGCAGCTATGCAACTAATTGTATCTAGTGTAGGATTACTGGGGCTGGGCTTTGATTACCGGTTTAAGATTTTTTGGAAAAATAGGGGCTTTCGACAAGTGCTATCGATGCTGCCAACCCGTTCGGCGGACCAAGGGCTAGACTATGTTAGTCAGATGATTGACACCAACTTAGCCAGCCGTATGGCAGACGGTACGATTCGCGCTTATCAGCAGGCGGGTACGTTATACAATATGCCGATTAACTTAATTGGGGTGGCGATTTCAACGGCGGCTTTTCCGCAACTGTCGAGTGACGTGGCGAAAGGTGATACAGCGAAATTCGCGGCACAGCTTAGGTCAACTCTAAGGACGATTATCTGGCTAGCCTTGCCGGTGGCAGTTGGCATGTTCTTTGTGCGTGGGTATTTAGTGTCGATTATTGATCGTGGCGGCAATGGGTTAATTGCTTCATTGTTGGGCGTTTTGTGTATCGCGACTTTCTTGCGTAGCGTTTTTCATATTGCTAGCCGCAGCTTTTATGCTTTTCAAGATACACGTACGCCGTTTAAGGTGTCGCTGGCTACTTTGTCGATATCGGTCGCGTTTGAATTATGGTTTGTGCTAGCTCTGCACACTGGTATATTGGGTGTAGCATGGGCTCAGGTGATTTGGGCAATATTAGAGCTTGCTTGCTTGTTTGTGCTGATTTTACGCAAGGTACCAAATCTATTCACGCATAAGTTTTGGCTGGCGGTTATACGAATGGCTATTGCGGCGGTGGTGATGGGTATCGTAACATATATGTTAGTTAATGTTTTTGATTTGAAATTCGAGAATCAGAATATGCTGATGGTGCTAATCCCATTGGGAATTATAGTAATAATATCTGCATTAGTTTACGGTGCAATGTCGAGTATACTGAAATTAGAGGAGATTGTTCCTGTGGTGAGTTATCTAAGACGTATTCTAACTGGGCGCTTTATGATTAAGGAGAAGAAATGAGCGATATCTCGAGGGTGCGCAATTTCTGTATCATTGCCCACATTGATCATGGTAAGTCTACGCTAGCTGATCGCATGATGGAGCTAACCGATACGGTGGAGAAGCGCGAAATGAAGTCGCAGTTACTGGATTCCATGGACTTGGAGCGCGAGAAGGGGATTACTATTAAACTGTCGCCCGTACGGATGAAATATAAGGGCTATGATTTGAATTTGATTGATACGCCAGGGCATGTGGATTTTAGCTACGAAGTGTCGCGGTCCCTGGCTGCCGTGGAGGGTGCAGTATTGGTGGTTGATGCCACGCAGGGCGTGCAGGCGCAGACCTTGACCAATGTTTACTTAGCCATGGATGCCAATTTAACCATTATTCCAGTGTTAAATAAAATTGATCTACCTGCCTCGAATGTGCCGAAGGTTTCGGCGGAGGTAATGAACTTACTGGGCTGCGATGAGAGCGATATTATCAAGGTTAGTGCGAAAACGGGCGAGCATGTGGATGAAGTGCTGGACGCAATTGTGGATAAGATTCCGGCGCCGACTGGCGAACCTGACAAACCACTACGCGCCCTGATTTTTGATAGCTATTACGATGATTATCGTGGGGTGGTGCTGTACGTGCGAATTATCGATGGCGAACTACCGAAGGGTGCGGCGATTCATATGATGGCGACCCAGGGCAATGCACTGGCGCTAGAAGTTGGACACCTGGCTCCGGATGTGCAGCCGGATGACAGCCTGGGTACCAGCGAAATTGGTTATATAGTAACTAATTTAAAGACCACGCGCGAGGCACGAGTTGGTGATACGGTGATCCTGAAGAAGCAGGTGCTAGAGGAGCGGGGCGAAATATATTATCGTGATGTGACGCCACTACCGGGTTATAAAGAGGTTAAACCATTTGTCTATGCGGGATTTTTCCCAACCTCCAACGAGTATTATCAAGAGCTAAAGGATGACGTGGAGAAGCTAGCACTGTCTGATTCAGTGCTACGCTATACGCCGGAAAATTCGCCGGTGCTAGGCTTCGGTCTGCGCCTAGGTTTCCTGGGGCTGCTGCATATGGACATTGTGAAGGAGCGGCTAGAACGTGAATATGGACTAGATTTAATTGTGACCAATCCGTCTACCAACTATCATGTGCAGCTGAGTGACGGGCGTGAGCTGGATATCGAATCGGCGCCGGATTTGCCAGATCGCAGTATGGTTACGAGTATTGCCGAGCCGTGGATTGGCGGGGAGATTGTGGTACCGAGTGAGTACGTAGGGACGGTGATTCAGCTGGTGATTAGTAAGCGTGGCCTGCAGAAAAACATTAGCTATATCGGTGAACGAGCGGTGATTGACTTTGAGGCGCCGATGGCGAATTTGCTAACCGATTTTTATGACCAATTGAAGTCAGCCACTTCAGGTTATGGCACGTTTAACTATGATCTGATTGGTTATCGGGTGGAGGACTTGGTGCGGGTGGACTTCCTGGTGGCTGGCGAAATGGTGTCTGCGCTATCGGTAATGTGCCACCGCAGTGAGTCGGTGCGTATTGGTCGTGAAGTGTGTAAGAAATTAAAGGAAGTCATTCCGCGCCAGCAGTTTGCGGTCAGTTTGCAGGCGGCGATTGGCGGTAAGATTATTGCACGCGAGGATATATCGTCCTACCGTAAGGACGTAACGGTCAAGATTCACACCGGTGACCCAGATCGGCGAGCCAAGTTACTGGACAAGCAGCGTCGGGGTAAGAAACGTATGAAGCGCTTCGGCAAGGTTGACATTCCAGCTGACGCCTTTACAGTCATGCTGAAACGGGATGAATAAAGGCTAACTTAATTCACCTAACCTCATTAGCACTAATCTAGCTGAAGCAAATAAGGCTACTGCCGCCGCCTTCGCTAGAACCTTTAATAAACGTCACTCTCGACAGCCAAGTCTATTTGCTTAACAGATATAAATAATCAATTGCGGCGGAGAGGGTGGATTCGGGCGACTGCTCACTGTTGATGCGGCGGGCGAGGCCGAGGGAATAGTATTTTTCAATAACCGGCACCGTCTTATCGTAGAATTCGGCCAGGCGTTTCTCTACCTTGGCTTTATCGAGGTCGTCGACGCGACCGCCGTTTCTAGGTTCATCTTTGCTAGCTTCCCAGCGTCGCCAGACTTCGTCATTGCTAATTTCTAGAACTATCACAGCCTTCAAATCATGTTGGCTCTCGCGCAAGGCCTGCATGACCACTTCTTCCTCGCCGTACCAACGACCGACTGAACTTAAAACCAATGGTTTTCCGGCTAAGTGTTCGTCCTTTAAATGTGGTACGATCAACTTGCGAAACTGTTCGGTCGGCGTTAGAATGCCCTGCTCGCTATCAATGGCGGCCTGGCGAATCTCAGTGCTATTGTCCTGCTTGGCGGCAGCGCGGACCAGGTCACCACTGCTGAGAAAATTGGCGTTTAGTAATTCGGCCAGCTTGACGCCGAGAGTATCCTTGCCGCTAAACTGAATGCCGAATATATTTATTGACCCAGTGCCTAGCCAGGTCTTGATTGATTTTATCTTGTCTTCCATAGATCGATTATATAACAAAATAACATTTGATCCCACCGTCTTCACCTTGCCTGGTGTAAACGCCTACCCCGTAAGGGGGAGGAAATATGGGTGTAAAGTAAAAAATGACACTTCATGCAAAGTGTCATTATAATTGCTGGTGGGTTGAGCGGGTCTCGAACCCGCGACACCAGGCTTAAAAGGCCCGTGCTCTACCAACTGAGCTATCAACCCATGTCTGTTAAATATCATAGCATAAAAACATATTATCTAAAAGAGGCGGGCGGAATTAATATTTTTGCTAAAGTACTGGCGCAGTTTTATTATAGTATTAATGCTGAAAACAAAAATCCACATTAGCTGGCAAATTACGGCCTGGTGTCTGGGCTTTGTCGGTGGTGTAGCGTTGCTAAGTTTAGCTAGATTCACCGTGGCGGCTCCTTGGAATTATTTGCTGGCCGCGCTGGCACTGGGAGCGCTTATATTGGCGTGCCATAGCAGTACCCGGCTATGGCTAATAGTGTCGGTATTATCGGGCGTGCTAATTGGGCTGCTGCGCGGCGGGGTGACGCAAAGCGAGCTAGCGGGATATCGGGCACATTTCGATAAGACTGTTACTGTTACGGCAACCGTATCGGACGACCTGTCGTCGCTACGGGATAAGTGGTCGTTAACCCTGTCGGACGTTCGGATTGATGGGAAGCTGTTGGGTGGTAAGATATGGACGTCGATTAGCAAGGGGTCGAAAGCATCAATCGCGCGCAGCAATCAGGTGACGCTATCGGGTAAGCTAAGCAAAGGTTTCGGCGTCTATGCGGCAACTCTTCAATCGGCAAAGTTGCAGAAAGTTGTAAAATGGCCAGGTGCTGACCCAATGGGCCAAGTGCGTGACTGGTTTGGCGATAATTTACATGAGGTTACCAATGATGATGAGTGGGCACTCGGCATGGGGATTCTGGCCGGGCAGAAGTCGGCACAGTCGGATAATATGAAGGCGACCTTCATCGCGGCGGCGCTGACACATATTTTGGTGGCCAGTGGCTATAATTTGACGGTGCTGGTGCGCTTTGCGCGGCGGCTGTTTGCTAAACATGCGCGACTACTGGCGCTGATATTAGCAGCTACGCTAGTGATTATGTTTGCAGGGGTAACCGGTATGAGTGCCAGTATGCTGCGGGCCAGTATGGTGGCGATTCTTAGCTTGGTGTTATGGTATTACGGTCGCAACATTCACCCAGTGGTATTACTGTCGCTAGTGGCGGCGGTGTCGCTGATGATTGACCCGACGGCTATATGGGGCGATGTGGGTTGGTATCTGTCGTTCGGGTCGTTTGCTGGTGTAATCCTAATGGCGCCACTGTTGCAGGACTATTTTTATGCGGATAGGATGGCGGCAGAGCAGAAGCGCAAGTGGAAGGGTATTAAGCTAAAGGGTTGGGATAGAGTGAATGAATGGCTGGGTGGATTGCCGCAAACGATTAGCCAAATATTATTTGAAACCATTAGCGCCCAGGCTTTTACTCTGCCAATTATTGCCATTTTTATGGGTAATGTATCGATAGTAGGAATACTAACCAATATCCTAGTGCTACCACTGCTGCCGCTCGCCATGTTGCTAACTTTTACTGCCGGGCTAAGTGTGGCTGTAGCGCCGATTAGTGTGGCGATTGTAATTGCGACGCCAGCCAAGTGGCTGCTGGATTTTGTGCTGGCGGTGGCGGCGTGGGGTAGTGAGATTCCGGGCGGTACAGCGGATATTAAAATGCCACTGTGGCAGGCAGCGGTATTTTATGTGGTAGTGGCGCTGATTGTGCTGGCGCTAAAACGTATAACCAAGCATAGTTATTATAGTGATAATATTGTTGACTAGTAGTGCACCCATACTGGAGTACCAACAGTGGACCAGTCATAGACACGCTTGGCGTCGTCTTTCAACATGTTGATGCAGCCATGTGAAATGCCTTTATTCATATTGCCCTTGGCGGCGCTCATCCACCAGGCCTCATGGAATGCATAACCGCTAGCATCAAAAAAGGTGGAATAGTGAATGTTGCACAGGGGCTCCTTGGATGGCGGGTTGGGCATGCATTTGTTATAGACTTTACGCACAACCTTAAATAAGCCAGTGATGGTCGGGGTCGAGGGCTTACCATGCGAAGTGCTAGTAGTACGATAGACTTGGTTATTACCGTCCCATAGTGTGACACTGTAATCACTTAGATTAGCCTCGACCCAGTGATTATCCTTGGCTTGATATCCATCGGTCTTAAACTGAGCATCGCTAGTCTGTGCTTCGACACTGCCACCCTTACCTGCGGCTAAGGCATTCGAGATACCTGTGGCGATTGCATCTGGGTCAGCGAGCTTTTGTCCTACTTTGCCTGGCGATACAGATCGCAAGACATTGCCAGACGCATCAGTAATGGCCTTCTCGTTTACAGGCTTATTGGAGAGTCGGCTGCTAATATAGTCGTTGACGTAACCTTGGATTTTGCTATTGTCGTAGGCTATATCATACTTGCCAGTACTGCTATTGCCAGTGAACTTGACCCACTTTGCAATATCTGCTGGGTCTGGGTAGGCGAGTACTTTGCCGTTGTTGATTATGCTAATGCGTTGATTAATGACTTGATTCATGTAAGCTGCGGTATCGGACGCCGATTGATCACTAATGACTGGCTGAGCATTGCTGATTTCTATCTCGTAACTTGTAATTTTCGGATCCTTTAGGAGTCCCTCGACTTTGGCGAATAGCTTGCGAGTTTCAATAGAATGACCAACGGCGCCAGGAACGGCGACAAATGCATTCTTGGCCGAGTTAAATTGAACGGTTGCGTCGACGGGGTTTGAACTTAGCTCGGGGAAGTTGGTGGTCACGAAGTTAAGTATTTTATCTTTGTCGTACGAACCGCTCAGGTCAAAATGTCGACTAGCAAACGGATTCAGCATCATATCGCGACCAGTACCTGCCGCCTCGGCGGCGAACTTGTCGGTATCTACGTTAAGACCTAGGTCGCTGGCGCTAGCGGTAGCAGACTTACCGTTATAAGTCAGGCTGAGGCGAGTATTCTGTAATAGTTTTTCTAGTGCACCTTTAATTTGACTCTGGGTTTGTCCACTGACATTGATATTGGCGATAGTGGTGTTTGGTGCGGCTTTATCGCTATAGTAATAATAAGCAAAGCCAACGATTCCTATAAACAGTACCAATACACTACATAAGATTATGGTTGACACCTTGTGTCGAGATAACCAACTTGAACCATCTGCTCGTTTACTCTTCACTAATGCGATATGCTGTTTGATCTTGTCCACCTAAAACCCCTTAAATAATTGCTTGGTCGGGATGATCCGACTCGAACGGACGACCTCACGCTCCCAAAGCGCGCGCTCTAGCCAAACTGAGCTACACCCCGAAATTTCCCGTTGATACCCTCAACGGGACTTATTATATCAAAGATCGCACGTAATGTCAGCATTTGTATGAACGTCCGTGACGTCGTCCATGTCGTCCAGAGCGTCAAGTAGCTTGATGACCTTCTTAGCGATTTCTGGATCGCTGACTTCAACTGGATCCTTGGCGACATACTTTAGGCCAGCATCAGTGACTTCCAACCCAGCATCAATGATAGCCTGGCGCACCTTGTGCAAATCTTTCATATCGGTGTAGGCGATGATCTCACCGTCTTCCTCGCGGGCGTCCTCAGCACCGGCGTCCAGTACGGCCATCAGGTTGTCGTCGCCAGTAGCATTGACTGTGATTACGCCCTTGCGGTCAAACTGGAACATGACTGAACCCTGGGCGGCAATCGATCCACCGTTCTTATTTAGTGTGGTCTTTATATCAGGGAAGGTGCGATTACGGTTGTCAGTAGCGGCCTCGATAATGATACCGGTGCCGGCTGGGCCATAAGCCTCGTAGACGATTTCCTCTAGGGCGGCGGCATCTTTGCTGGCACCGCGATCAATAGCACGCTGGATGGTACTGGCTGGCATACTGGCGTGCTTGGCCTTGTCGATCGCCATAGCGAGTGATGGGTTCATGGTTGGATCGGTTCCACTCCTAGCGGCAATGGCAATCATGTTGCTAAGTTTGGTAAAGGCGGCGCCGCGCTTGGCGTCCTCGGCGGCCTTCTGGCGCTTGGTGGTCTCCCACTTACTGTGTCCGGACATTTTCTTCTCCTTGTTTATCCTTAAATCGAGAATATTATACCAGATAATAGGGGTAGCTGTCTAGCTCTTAAACCATAGGCAGAATCTGCTATAATAATGCTATATGATTCTAGTGGGAATGCTGAAATGGTGGTATAGCGAGGGCTGGATGGGTCAAATAGCTCGTTCAGAGCTGTCGCTGCGCAAGACAGCTGATACGTTTAGTATTGGTCTGCTGCTAAAAACTCTATTTGCGCCATTCCGGCAAATTAGCGCCGACGAAACCCAGCAAGAGGCGGGTGGGAAAATGAATATGTTTCTAGACAAGCTCATTAGTCGTGTTATCGGTTTCGTGATGCGGACATTTATGATAGTAGCAGGTACAATTACGCTGATTATTAAGTCTGTCCTCGCTCTAGTCCAGATAGTGGCTTGGCCGTTAATGCCTGTAATGCCTGTGGTTGGGTTGGTCATGATGACGATAGTGGGGGCACCGTGGAAACTAATCTAAACTATAATTCAGTGCGATGTTCCAGAGCGCGTTTTGCAGCTAAATTTGGTAAGTGGATAGGTATTCTATCGCTGGTCTTGGGTGTATTTTTACTGCTACTAGGCGTAGTCATGTGGCTGTCTGGTCAGGCTGCGGGCTGGCTGGTGGCATCGCTGGGTTTGTGGCTATTTACGCTATATCTATGGCAAAAGTACGATCTAAAGAATGTGGCTCCAGCTAAAGGTGGTCGTACAATAGATGCGGTGCTGTCGGGCGACCTGCTGGGCCGGTTGCCTGCTAATCCATCGCCCAAGCTAATTTTCGAGGCAGCCAAGCAGGCTGACGGCGGCTATTTTGTAATGAATCGTTTTGGTATCGCTAGTGATTTTATCCTTCCCCTGATTTCCGATAATCCTTCTGATGCTGCAGCGGTTTGGCAGATTGCACTGCACTTATGGCAAAATGTGCCCAATCGCTCAGATGTTATTACTGCGCCAGTAGTAGTTGCGGCAATAATGCTGACAACGCCTGGCGTGGATGATTTACTGCGCCAGCATCATGTGGATAGTGATGACATTATTAAGGTAGTGCAGTGGTTCGAGCATATTAATTATTTACGGCGAACCGCCGATAAGCCTCGTTATACCGGCGGCATCGCACGTGACTGGTCGTTTGGTTACATACCGACGCTACAACACTTTGGTGTAAATATTAGTCAAAAATATACTCATAGTGGATCGTCTAATGTTGAATTAGAGAGTAATCGGGCGATTGTAGACTCAATGATAACTAATTTATCTACGCCTGGTCGTCGTAATGTGGCGTTGGTGGGCCCACTGGGAGCAGGTAAATCAACTATTGTAGAGTCGCTAGCCGATAGACTAATGGATGCTGGGCAAAAAGTTCCAGCTAACCTGCGCTTTAACCAGGTATTTTCACTAGATGCGCCGACAATTGTAGCCAATGCAAGTGGTCGTGGCCAAGTTGAGTACCTGATAAATCGTCTGCTAGTCGAAGCTTACCAAGCAAAGAATATAGTGCTATTTCTGGATAATGCTGAAGTCTTCTTTGAGGATGGCACAGGTGCGGTAGACTTAAGCAATATTCTGCAGCCAATCTTGGAAGGCGGTAACTTGAAACTGATCATGTCGATGGATGAGCAGCGCTATTTGCAGATTATGCAAGCTAAACCAGCTCTGGCAAATTCACTAAATCGCATTGAGGTAAAGCCTGCTACTCCAGACGAGACTATGCAAATTCTAGAGGATAGGATTGTCGTATTAGAGTATCAATCTAAGTGCATGTTTATGTATCAAGCTTTGACCGAAGCGATTCGTCTAAGTAATCGCTACATACAAACCGTAGCGCAACCGCGTGCGGCAGTTCAGCTATTAGAGCAGTCAGTGCAACAAGCGACCAATGGTTTTGTAACGGCGCAGTCTATTTCGGCAACCATCGAGAAGACCTTAGGAATCAAGGTTGGCG
Organism: Candidatus Saccharibacteria bacterium UBA1103; assembly: GCA_002313515.1. Classification (GTDB taxonomy): domain Bacteria; phylum Patescibacteriota; class Saccharimonadia; order Saccharimonadales; family Saccharimonadaceae; genus Nanoperiomorbus. Next base: position 96,250 of record DCBQ01000002.1, read on the forward strand.
GTGACTTGGCGTACGGAGACAATCAGGCGGAGCGAGAACGGTTGCTGAATCTGGAAAATCTAATCCACCAACGCATGATTAATCAAAAGTCGGCAGTTTCAGCGGTAGCCTCGGCGCTGAGGCGGGCTAGGGCAGGTGTACGTAATGAGAATCGGCCAATCGGTACTTTCCTGTTCTTGGGGCCAACTGGTGTAGGTAAGACGGAGCTGGCCAAATCTTTGGCAGATGTCTATTTTGGCGGCGAAGGTCATATGGTGCGAATTGACCTGAACGAGTATGTACGAGCAGAGGATGTTGCGCGCTTAATCGCAGATGGTGCAACGGATATGAACTCGCTATCTGCGCAGGTACAGAAGAATCCATTCAGCGTTGTGCTGCTAGATGAAATTGAGAAGGCACACCCCAATGTGCTGACAACATTACTACAGGTTCTGGACGAGGGTGTCTTGAGAGACATTAATAATCGAGAGATTTCCTTCCGTGATACGATCGTGATTGCAACATCTAATGCTGGTGCAGGATTGATTCGCCAATACATTGATGCGGGTTATCAAATAGAGCAGTTTGCTGGACAAATTCAAGATGCCATTATTAATTCTGGCGAGTTTCGTCCGGAGTTTTTGAATCGTTTTGACGAAATTGCAGTGTTCAGGCCACTAACTAAGGATGAGTTAGTACAGGTTGTGACACTGATATTAAAGGGCATCAACAAGAATCTGTCAGTGCAGAAAATTTCAGTGGAAGTGGATGATGATGCAAAGAAGCTGCTAGTAGATGCAGGCTATGACCCTCGCCTGGGTGCACGTCCGATGCGGCGAGTTGTACAACGTACAGTAGAGAATATTGTAGCCAATAAGATGCTGTCAGGTGAGTTGGTGGCTGGTAGCGGCATTCGCCTGACGGTGGCTGATATACAAAGTGCACTAGGAAATAACTAAATAATTTCTGGTACCTCAGGAGGGATTCGAACCCTGTTCGCGTGGATAGAAGCCACCTGCTCTGATCCCCTGAGCTACTGAGGCAAATAATAATTTCTGGTACCTCAGGAGGGATTCGAACCCCCGACACGATGGATAGAAGCCACCTGCTCTGATCCCCTGAGCTACTGAGGCATAGAATAAATTCTGGTGCGGGTGGAGAGAGTCGAACTCTCGTCGCAAGTTTGGAAAACTCGAATATTAACCGCTATACGACACCCGCATAAACTTACAAACATATTATATCATATATTAAATGACCCCGCATGGGGTCATTTAGATAATTTCATGGGGCGTCTAACAGGACTCGAACCTGCGACCTTCTGTGCCACAAACAGACGCTCTAACCAAACTGAGCTACAGACGCCATGGTTGTACACATAATATCAGATTTCATGATAGATTTCAATTTGTGCACCGCAATATTTTAACTGGTCGTAAATTTCCTTGTATTGTCGATTGGTGTTGGCTGCGTCTATTAAGTAAGATGTACCGGCTGTTGCTAGCATTCTAACGACATATATAATACTATTTTCGGGTATGCTATCAGAGTATTCGATTGTTGGCTCGGAGTAGCTAGAGCGATTGAGTAGGGATAGCAGCTGGTAGAAAATTGGAGATATGTATGGCTTAACACTGGTAACGCTCCTAGTGCCATTCAAGACTTCTTGTATGTGACTGTCAGTGGTTTTGACGGATGATAATTCAATGCTAGAGCCAGTGGTGCGATTTAAAACCTCCAGTGCCAGGGCTTGAAACTCACTTAAATGAGTTGCATTTATTTGGCCAGATAGGGTGCATCCTCCGGTTATTTTAAGGCTTAGGCGATTGGGATTGCTTAGTAATATGATGTCACTGTCCAAGACGTCAGACAGTTTGGCTAAGATGTCTAAGCTAACGTTCTGAGCTCCGCGCTCAATGCGATTAATGGCAGATTGACTGGTGCCGAGCAACTCAGCTAAGTCAGCTTGGGTTAAATGCTTGTTCTGTCGTAATTCGGTAATTAGGTGTCCAATCGCTATCCGGTAATCGGCGCCTGTCATTTCTTGTCCTCTTTAGGTCTACGCTTTGGGAACAGGATAATTACGATAATTAGAATACAAGTACCAATCATAATCCATGGGCCGTTGCCAGCGTGAATGCTGGCCAGGGTATCGATGCTAGAGCCGGTCGCAAACGTCACGAATAATATTATGATTACTTGCAAGAAAATGCTTATCCAACTGATTGATCTAAATCCTGTTACGGCAGCTAGCAAAACTACAAACGCTAATGCAAATATGGTATGTGCTAGCGTAATATGATTGAACAGCTCGACGCTTAGGGTAATGCCGGCGAAGCTAGCGTGCGTAAGCAGGGAATTCAGGCTAGTGCTGGCGGGCCATAATCCGTACCATTGCCACCAAGCAGAGTAAGCCGATAGGGCTGCTGCCAGTAACAAAAGTAGTCGTCGTGTGACCTTCATGCTGTTATTATAACAAAAATCACACCCTATAGTCAGGGTGTGAAATAATCTCATGGTGAGCCGGGAGGGATTCGAACCCTCGACACGAGGCTTAAGAGGCCCCTGCTCTAACCAGCTGAGCTACCGGCCCACGTCAGAACACTATGTATACTATCATACACGGCGTGGATTGTCTAGTACTAAGAAGTGAAAGATTCTATTTCGCTTGCGATTTGTTTGACAATTTGCCAAATACATTGACAAATAAAAGTGTTTGTGCTAGATTATTGGTATAATTTACAGCGATTATAGACTGTAGATATCCTGTATGGCAGGTTTGTGAGAAAGGAGATGGTAATGATAAAGAATCCAGAAGGCTCGACATCTGGTCCAGAAGACCAGGGCGGTGACCGTTATGAGCGCATGCAGAGAGAAATCGATGCAATGAAGGCTAATCTAGACGAGATGAAGGATCAACTCGATCTTATAGAGAAGCGTTTAGTTGAAATAGCTAGTTTTGCAGGCAAGACAGCGGTTAATTCAGTACTGAATACACCAGTTAAAAGCCCAGAGTCTGGCCAGCCCACAGAAGGTGAAACGCCGATTAGCCTAGAAGATGTGTCGGACACTGATAACGAGCAAGAGGATGAACCAAAGGTGCCATGGCATACTAGGATTAAGGATTGGTTTATCAATTTGAGGTCACGTAAGAACTCAGATGAGGAGACTGAGGATGAACCGGATGAAGATGACGCACAGAAAACTGAGGTTGTTGGTGATGATGTAGATGACACAGGTGATGATAAGGAGACTAAGAAAGGTTTGCTGTCACGTGCTGCTAAGCGCGCTGCTGCCGCTGCGTTAGCTATCGCCATGGCGCTAGGCATTAGTAGTGCAATGAGTAGTGACTCGAAAGTTGAAAACACTAAGGAATCAACCACGTCGCAGACGGTAGACGGTTCTAATACGGAAGATCACGGTAAAAATAATAAAGACTTATCAAGTGAAGCTCAATCGGTGCAAAAGGAAGTTGATGATGTAAACCAGATGCTTAAGGATAAGCAAAACGACGACAATTCGGCTCTAGCTGATGGCATGGTATCGCGACTTGATGCTGCTGATAAGGCGGCAGATCAGATTAAAGACGAAGCTGAACGCGAGCAGATAAAGAGTAATATTGCCAAAGTACGTACGGAGGCTGAGGATCATCGCGATCAGATTAAGGCCAACACCTTGGGCACCAATCTGGAAGATTACCGCAGTATCCATAAGGCCGCTGAATACATGGGTATTTCGGATGATACAGTAAAGAAATTGGCCGATGGCTATGGCCAACCATATAGCACCTTACTGAGCGACAACGCTGAGCAGTATTTACAGGACAATCTAGAGCAGCAGGGCAACGTAGGTGACGCATTCGTGGATAGCGAGAACAATCCTGATATGGTTAAATACAATATGGTCTATCTAGCTGCTCAGCATGATGATGTGCTAGCAATGTATGCAGGTGCAATTGATGAAGCCAAGGCTAATAGTTCAAGTACCATTTATGGATTTATTACCCCACAAGACAATGTTGTGAAGCTATCGCACGATCTAAAGGGCAATAAAGAACTGCAGCAGCAAAAGTTTAACGAAATTCGCGATATCCTACTGCAGTCCAATGTACAAATTAATGGCTTTAATGCAGCCAATGTTTACTCATACGGTGACATCAATAACGACAACGGCCTAACGGTTACAGAATCGGATACGCATACTGGCCATCTAATTAAACTTGCCAATATTAACGGCGTCGGCGATGGCAAATACATTGCAGTTTCGCCGCATTGTGATCAGCTACTAGCAGGCTACGCAGTATATGTTCCGACAGTAGAAACAACCTATGTACCACAATCTTCTAATGTAACTTACCAGACTACAACACACACCACCACGAATAATACCTATACCCCACCAACAACCCCACCAACAACTCCGCCAACAACCCCACCAGCAACTCCGCCAACAACTCCGTCAAAGAATCCAAGCGAGGGTGTTAATGTAAATTCAGGCAACCACAATCAGACTGATAACAAACCTGCAACGAATAGCCCAGTCCAGAAAGAGCCTGGCCAATCGAACACCAATAACAGCTATGTTAAGCCAAATGGCGATGTAGGCCAAGATGGAAATACTGGCAGTACCGAGATATCGAAACCAAGTGATAGTAACGGCAATATATCGGGTAACAATAGTAGTAAGGACTCTAGTACTGGCACAGAAACTCGTCCCGGAGAGACAGATTGGCAAATTGAATAGGCCAAAGAAAATAGCTCTACACACGGAGGTAGGGCTATTATTTAGTCTATGTAACAATATTGACATAAACGCAATTACATGATAGTATATTGATAATCAATTTAAGATAATGTTTATTATAGGAGATTCAATGAGCGTAACATCTAAGATCAAGCAGATTTGGCATTATGTGCCAAAGCGTGTCGCCGCCGTTACTGTGTTAACGGCCGGCGTTATTGCTGCGGTAACTATCCCAGTAGCATCTAATGCGTGGGGCCCTACTCGCGACACCTTTACTATTA
>DCBQ01000001.1:0-7122 GCA_002313515.1 Candidatus Saccharibacteria bacterium UBA1103
TTCGCCGTGCCACCTCCCTTTGTGAAGGGGAGGTATTAGATTATCTTTAGTTTATTTGTCCTGTCCACCATTTTTGGAACCCTCCATTGTTCTTGTTTTATCTCTGCATGCAGATGGACGTTAATTAGTTACAGGAACTAAAAATAGCGACCACGTGCGTGTTCGCTAAAACAATCCATATAGCCATGTAGATAACACAGCAATAACGATGCACATGATCGCTATCTATTGTGTTATCCTTAAAGAATACATAGCTATTTCAAATAGCCACGGATTGTCTTAGCACTACCATAATACCACTAATTTAGCCTCTGCCACAATGCCATTCAGCATATCCTTGTAAATATACTAATTGTATGATTTAATATCTAGCGCCTCACAATACCGTGGGCAATGTCCGAAAGGAAGTACTTAAAATGGGTATTCTCAATGGCCTACACTCTTTGACCGAGCAAATGTCTGGTAATAAAGTTAAGCTAGCTGCCGATGCGCCTAGCCATACTACTGATTCAGATATGATTGCACAGCATATTGAGACCGTTAGTAATCTAGATGTAGCACGACTGATATCCGATGTCCCCAGTGGCACAGAACAGTTCAAGCGCTGTCTGCGCGATACGCTGTTAGAGCGTCTGTCTACTAGCTCACGCGGACTGGCTGAGTCGCTAATCGATGTAAACAATATCAACGTTTTAGATATTTTAGATAGAGATCAATTGTCTGTTGCCTACGTCATCAACACTCCCTGTGGCAAATATGGCGTCCTAGTCGAAGCACTCACTAGCTGCGGTGGGCCAATTAAGCTACTACACCATGCTATCGAGCGCTTCTTAAACGATATCGACAACACGAAAACGTATAAGACGGAAGTTCAGTCATATGCTGGTGCATTGCAGCTATCAGTGCAAGCAGACGACAATACATCCACAGCGCTGAATATGGGCATCGTGACAACTGATTATCCAACATTTGAAGTGAGTACGCCAGTCGACAAGCAGACCGGCTTCATAAACTACAAGCAGGATGTTTGCCACATCACGCTCCAGACTCTCTACCCGCTCACACTGGATACTCTGACAATAGAGATTCAGTGCCGCGGAGAAAAGTATTACAAGCCTGCAGCCAAATAGTCTATGTAGCTATTAAACCCATGCCACCCCGGTTCATTCGAACCGGGGCTTTAAATTCAACGATTCTGCCCGGTCGTCGTCACGGCGACCGGGCCTCCCTTCAGCCAAAGGGGAGGTTAAACTGCGCGGTCTAGCTTGATCAGCTTGCCTTCGACACTGACGTTGCCGTGCCATTCGTTGAGGGTGAGTTCGATCAGGGCATCAGCGTGCTGAGGCTGGCCGTTGTCATCAAACGGGGTTAAAGTAAAACGGTCGGCGGCGTTGAAGGCTAGGCAATCCAGGCTAACGCCGTTTTTATCAGTGAAAGTATATTTAACGTGCTGGCTATCGCTGCCCATGGTGCGGCGGTTCGACACCGTGACGTTTTGCAGTTTAAACACCGGGACAGGATTGGCAGCGCCAAAGGGCTCTAGCTGTTCTAATTCCCGCACCGTGTCGGCGGTTAGTTCACTGAAATCATCAATAGCTAAATCCGGCTCAGGGTATAGCAAGTGCCGCTGATCCGGCAGGTTGAGCGAGCGGTAATAGTCCTGTACCGCCGCACACCATTTATCAAAGTTCTCAGGCGCCACCGTAAGGCCGCCCGCCGCCACGTGACCACCACCCTTTAGCAGTAAATCCCGTGTCGCCGTAATGGCCGCCGCAATCGAAAAGTCGCCAAAGGACCGGCCTGACGCCTTGATGCCAGTCGGCGTGCGACTAAAGACAAAGGCCGGCCGCTCAAACTTTTCTTCAATCTTACTAGCCACGATACCGACCACACCTTCGTGCCAGCCCTCGCCCACCGCGATGGCAATCGGCTGGCTCACGTCCACCTGCTGTACCGCCTGCTCGTAGATCTCATTCTGCAATTTCTTGCGTTTATCGTTCAGCTCATTCAACTGCTCCGCCAAGGCTAGCGCCCGCTCGTTATCCGTGCTGGACAGCAATTGGATGGCCAGTTTGGCATGCTTCAGCCGCCCCGAAGCGTTCAAGCGTGGCCCCAGCATAAAACCAATGGCTCGCGAGTCGACCTGATCCAGCGGCACACCTGCCACGGCCGCCAGCGCTCTAATACCAGGTCGGCGCGTGCGCTTAATGACCTCTAGTCCCCACTTGACGTAGGCACGGTTTTCGTCCTTTAACGCCACGACGTCACTAACCGTACCTAGTGCCACTAGGTCCAGCAGCCACTTCTCCTGCCCCGCCGGCAACTTATCCGGAAATTCTTTCTGCAACTGTTGTACCAGTTTAAACGCCACGCCGCAACCACACATATCCAGGAATGGATACAGGCCAGAGTCGGCAAATTCCGGTTTCAAAACGTAGTCACTATCGTATTTTTCAGGGTTATGGAACTGCAGGATTTTCGGATCCACCACGGCCACGGCAGCGGGCAAGTCTTTGCGTGGACTGTGGTGGTCGGTCACAATTACATCCACCCCCAATTCATTCGCCCGGGCTACTTCTGGTAGCGACACAATGCCGTTATCTACCGTTAGAATCACCTTGGTGCCCCGCTGCGCCAAGGTTTCTACGGCTTTTTTGTTCAGGCCATAGCCCTCGCGAAAGCGATCGGGCGTGTAAGTATCAACCCGAAAGCCAAACCGCGGCAAGGCGTCTAGCAGTAGCGTCGTCGCCGTAATGCCATCCACATCATAGTCGCCATAAACCGTGATTTGCTCGTCCTGTGCCAGCGCCTGCTTCAGTCGCGCGATCGCCTTATCCATATCCGGTAGCAAGAGCGGGTCGTGCTTGGCTGCCTCGTAATCGGGACTTAAAAAGGCCGCCTGCTGTGCCGGCGTCTTGTAACCTCGGCCAACTAGTATCCGTTGAATCAACTTGTTCTTTGTCATAAAAATAACCCTAATAGGCAATTAAATTAAACCGTTCAGGCTAGCGTAAGCCGTTGCGATGCTTGGACAGCTGCTGCGACTTAATCACGATCGCCTGTAACTCCTTGAATATCGGAAACTCTTTATTAGTCGAATATAGTTTTGTATTACCCTTCTTCTCGGACTTCAGAAATCCCGCCTTCTCTAGGCGTCGCAACTCGCGTTGGATGTTGCCCGGATCTTCCTTGATGAGCTTAGCCAAACCACGTACGTGTGTCTTAAAATCAGGGTATTTAGCATAAACGACGATGATTTTTCGGCGCACTCGTGATGTAATAAACACATCAAGCATTAAGTATTCCTCCTAGTTTATCTATTACAGTAAGTCTCTATTTCCTGTACTGTGTGTTGTAATTATAATATCAAATTCTGCGATAGTTGGCAAACCGTAAGCGTAATCACAGCCATGCATTTTACGGTCCACCAGCGGCAGCCTGCATCTTGCGCATTGCAGCATCGAGATTACGATCGGTCGCATTACCCTTGTAGCCACCGTCTCGAGCAAACTTCTGGTACAGCACCTTATCGAATTGTTGTTGATTTCCTAGGCCGCTCTTCTGATACATTGACAGAGCCTTTTGGTAATTAAACTTAACCGACCCATCATTCTTTAAGGTAGTCATATCACTAACGTGCAAGGTATTCATACGGCGCTCGGTGCCATCATGACGAATTCGCTGCATCTCCGATTGAACTTTCAGGCCTAGCGGAGTCGGCACTGCCCCAGCAGTCGCCGCAGCTGCACCATTGGCGTGCTTAGACAAATAGTTATCGGCCGTTTCGGCCAACTTCATATCCATATCCTTCTGAGCCTTGTCGAGTTGCTTCTTGCCGCTCTTGATATCGCTAGTATGAGCCAGCTGGTCATCGCGTAAGCGATCAAGCTGACTTTTCCTACCATCTGCCGTAGTCTCACTGATCGCCCGTGCTAGCTTCTCACCAGATTTATCTGCCGCCAGTTCCTCGGTCTTACCCTTGACACCATCATCAACAATCTGCTGCATAGCATCCTGTTTCTTTTCTGGCATCGGCTTAGTTAGACCAGCCTGCGAACGGTCCATGGAATCGATAGCAGCGTCTAATACGTGGGCGCTAGCCTCACGTTTAGCTCGCTCGTAGTTTTCGTCAGGCTCATCATCCCCTGGAGCCGTCGCCCGACCGGATAGCGCCATAGCTGCACCGCCAATAAAGCTACCAACCGCCGCTGGGTCTGAGCTATCAAATTGTTGAGCACTAACCGAATCGAGCTTTTTAATCACTTCTTCCCGATATATGATTGACGAAGAAGCCGGAGCGGCAGCGGCGGCTGCCGGAGATGCACCCGCAGCGACAGGAGCGGCAGGTGGAGTTGCCGAAGCAGCAGGAGCGGCGGCTGGTGTCGCACCTGGAGCCCACGCCGTAGCATCTTCAGACACATCCAGCATGGCATTACCCCTTGCAACGTGGATATTTTTGCTACCTGGCACCATCGAGTGCTTAGATTTTTTAATAGCCTCCAGGGCATCTTTCTGCAGGAGTGTAAATTCCCCGTCCTGTCCCAGATCCAAGTCTTCGTCATTCAGCCCCGATCGCTTCTTGCGCTCACGAAAATCGTGAAGGGCATTGGCGAATGTCACATTGTCATCATAGTCAAACTTTTCGCCATGCTCACGGATAGCCGCTCGCCATACATTCACATCCACGTTGTTACCCTTAACGTCCTTACCAGTTTTAGCAATTATCTTTTGCTCGCCAATGCTGTAAACGCCTAGCATATCGGTAGCCCGCTTCATCGTCTCTTTGTCAGCTTCCTCATCGGCCAATCCACCCGATGCCGCTAAACGTAAGGCCGCAGTAGGATCGTGTCGCCCCATAGGTGTCTGAAGATAGCCGCGTGCCACAGCACCCTTTGCTTTATTCACCCTTCTGCGCAAACCTGAATCACGGTAGCCCCGTTTCGCTGCTTGTTTGGTTTTATTGGTACGGCTCTTCATAGCCTTACTGGCCATGCCAGCTACCGTTCCGCCAATACCAGGTACTGCACCAATTAGCTTAATCACCATATAAGGAGCCGCCAGCAGCGGAATCACTGACACGGCCGCAGCGGCTACATCCATGACGAAATCCGAGAACCCACTACCCGCCGAGGTCATGAGAGAACTAGCCAGCCGACATGCACCAAATAACAGAGAGACCGTTGGATAGACTAGCAGTATCGATAGTAAGGTGTTAAACCATTGTTTATACCATTTGGTAGTATTAGGTAGTAGCGCTAGCACAATAGCAATTGGAGCAATCACACATAGTAGAATAATCAAGCTGTTGCGCAGGATAATTAGCAAAAATACAATAGCTATCGCTACTAGTGCGCATATCGCTAGCGGAAGAAACAAAGCCATTGACGCAATAGCATAAAGACCTCCTGCGCCCGCAATAGCCATTAGCGCTAGACTAGCCCACCCCGCCGTAGGGCCAATAGCTTGCTGCAGGCTATCTGCTGTTTTTCCAAACATGCTCGTCAGGTTAGCGCCTAAGATGTTACTGATATCCACGGCTGCCGCACAAATCCACCAGGATACGTTAACCAGTATGGCATAGACCACCAGCTTAGGCAGTAGTTTCTTGATGCTATAGTTAGATAATGCGCCAAAGCCATTACCAGTCGCCTCGGAATAGATGATTAGCAGGAACATAATTGCCAGCATAATGTTCGCAATTGGCAGAAACATCTTATACGCACTAAAGGCGCTACCCTGAAAAATATTAAGGCTATCTATTTCTAGTAGCGTGCCACTAACTAGACTATAGGCCCCATCAACCAAGCTACCCAGACCCTGTGACAGTGGACATAACACCCAGCCAAAAGTCGCCTGCTTACAGGCGTTGGATGTAGTAGTGGTAACCCCCGTCGGCGAGTTGCATGCACCCGCTTCCCAATTACCACCCGCCTGACTGCACAGATCTGACGTGCTGCAGGAGCTGTATTGCTTCTGTTCAAGGCATTGTTTCTGCTTTTTCTCTTCTTCCTTCTGATCCTCCTTGCTCTGACTCCAAGCAGCCTCAAGCTGTTTAATGGCATCATCCCGGCTTAGACCCAGTAATAGGCCTAGGTTATTCCCCGACGCCAGGCGGTCGTAAATGCAAGTTGGCACATCCGTTTTCTTGTTGCAGTTTTTATAGGCCGTATCAATATTGGCTACACATTTTGATCGCTGGCTGCTAGCCATTGGACTACTAAGATCTTCTACCTTGCCACATACCGTATCGTAGAATACCCCAGCCCCTGCTTGTTCTTTAGCTTCTTCCTGCTCACCAGACTGTTCTTTCTCAGCACTAACTAGTTTAGGACAGCTAGTGTGCGTATATTGATTAATCTGATTGTTCTTGCTCGCGTCATTGTCGGTATACAGGCGGCACCACGATTTACTGTCATCATAGTTGCGCTTAAAGTCGTTCACATTCATATTTTGCGCTAGGAATAGTGCAGTACGTCCTGCCCCGTCCTTACCAAAGCAGCCAATTATGTCGTCGCCCGAATCCCCCGACGAGGTCAAATTATCCAACGAAATATTCTTAAACTTAGAACATTGTTTGACCGCCTTGTCACGACTATAGAGACCAGTTAGCGGAAGAGCTGCCGCCTTGACACTCTGATTACAAAAAGATACGATCGTTAGAACAGTTGCTGCGACTACCAGGCATGCGCCAGCTAGCACTTTTAATAAGCGTGCATCTGTAAATAGTCTCCGTTTCATTGTCTCTATCATACCAAATCATAAGCAGTTATACCACTAACTCGTTGGAGGCACTTGATACGTTCCGCGATCCAACTCGTACAGCAAGCGATCAGTATCCGGCCCAGCCAAAGCAGTTTGCGGCGTACCAGTCGAGCTCTGGCGGCGAGCAACATAGCTCTGCGCTGGTACCCGTAGCTTCTCCCGTATCACTGCCGAGGCAGCCTGCTGGCTATTGGATACCATAGGTATCGTAGTAGCTAACATACCAGTAGGCGTTGCACCCGTTGAGCTTCCCGTCGTCGGAGCGGCTGGCGTTACAAATGACTGATAGGTCACCCCGCTATCCTGTCTTACCGCTGCATCCATACTAGCAGCAATAGTTTGCCCCCAACCATTAATTTC
>DCBQ01000001.1:7188-8419 GCA_002313515.1 Candidatus Saccharibacteria bacterium UBA1103
CCCGCCGAGGCTTCTACTAAATCTTTCTCGGACTTCGAGGCCACATAGTTAATCTGCTCTTTGGTTACCGCTTCCATGTCGAGCTCAGCATGAACCGTCGTATCAGGACCTTGCACATTTTTAACCATTCCACCGTTCATAATCTTAACTACCGCACCCTTGCCCATAGTGGCTTTACCGCCCTTGTTGAGTTCTTCGGCAGCCGTCAAGAATATGCGGTCTTCACCTGACTTATGTAGCTCCTCAGCCGTCTTGCCGGCACGTTCATTGCCCAATTCGATAATAGTATCGTTAGCCTCTTTGGCCGACATGGTACTAAAGGTGTTCTTCATCGCAGCCTCGCGGGTATACTTGTCCACCGTCTTACCTTTCGAATTGCGACCTGTACGTGCTATCAACTTTTGTTCTTCTTTAGGCGCTCCCATTAACGCCATCTGCGCATTACGCACATTAGTATCATGCTGCTGATTTATAGCCGTAGCATAAGCCGCCTGATGTTGTCGGGTTTTATGCGAGGGCTGCAAGCCTAGCGCCTCATGAGCCTTAGCGTTAAGGTTAGCCGCACCACTCTGTGCCCTTAGTAAGCCTCGACGACCCCTCGAGTCCATATAATTCTGCTTAGCCGATTTGCCTAGCTTACCACGAGCGCCCTTTAGACCCTTCTGCATCATACCGTTAAGCTTTGCGCCAGCTACGCCCATATTATCCAGTGTACTCATTATCACCATTGGTACGGCCGCTAGCGGCAGCACCTTAATCGCCGACGCCACTACGTTCATTAGCCAAGCATCACCGCCTACACTGTTACCGATTACGTCTGACGCTAGGGCCGAAGCACCATAAATCAGACTAATTAATGGATAAATAATTAGTAACGCCATAAAGAACTTTAGCCATTTGTCGAACACATTTTTTGTTCCCGGCAATGCCGCACAAGCAAAGGCAATTGGCGCCATCACACACAATAAAATTAGGCCCGCCTCGCGCAAGATGCACAGTATGATAATAGCAACTAAAATTAGAATAATTAGACCGACAAATATTAGCAACGGTATTAATTGGCTAAAAGCCACAACAGCACCGGCAGCAGCGCCCAAGCCTACGCCGCCTGTTACCACCGCAGCAATACCCTGCCAGCCCGGGGTACTATTGTCGATATGGCCAATATCTGCCGCAGTTTTATCAATGGCACTAAAGAAATCCTTTAGATTAGCACCTAGTATATTGCTAA
>DCBQ01000004.1 GCA_002313515.1 Candidatus Saccharibacteria bacterium UBA1103
GATCAGGACCAAACCGAAGACGATAACAGTAACAACCAAGCTACTACCACCGTCAATAAGGACTGTACGCCTCCACCAGTAAAGAAACCAGGCTATGATCTAGTAAAGACTGTAGATAAAACTACTGCTAAGCCTGGTGAAGTCCTAACTTATACTCTGACTGTGATTAATACCGGTGAAGTAGACCTAACTAACGTCAAGGTAACAGATAAGCTGCCAGCTAACTACCAATCTATTGGCGAAGCTGTGATAGCCGATGGTGGTTATACAGGCTCAATTCCTAAAAACGGTGAAGTAACCATTAATAAGCTAGCCGTTGGTAAATCTGCTACCATCGCCATTAGCTACAAGCTAAAGAATGAGGATAGCTTCAACTGTGGTACTACCACCATCAAGAACCACGCTAGTGCTACCACTGACCAGGACCAGAGTGAAGACAACAATGGCAACAATGATACTACAACAACGGTCAGTAAGACTTGTACGCCAGTTACTCCGCCAGTAACTCCGCCAACTACTCCGTCAACTACTACAGAGAGTACTACTAATGACCAAGCTACCCCAGAGAGCCCGAAGGTAATTGCTCAAACTGGTGCAGGTCAAGCGATCGGTTCGGTAATTGCCATTGCCTCACTAGCTGCTGCCATTACCGCTTACATCCGCAGCCGCAAGTACGCACAGGGATTGTAGCTACAACTTAGCTAGGGCATGCTGACAAAGCTCAAAACACTTTAGACGCACGGGATTGCAGAGCAGGGAAGACCCCTGCTCTGTTTTTAGTAAGTCGGCATTTTTGGTTTGTCTGGCCTGTTTATCGGATAGACCAATAATATGGTCGATTAACAACTCGGCGCCATAATTTGCGATGCTGCACATCTGACCGTTAAACTTAGCATCTGCGATTTTGTTTCCATCAATTTTTAGATACAGATCAATCTCATCTCCGCAGGAGGTGTTGCTGGCGTAGGTATGGATTGATTGCGCTAGCGCGCCACGGTGTTGTGGATGTTTACGGCGATAGACAATGTCGTCGAGGAGAAACTTATCTAAGCTCATCAATAATCTCCCGATAGGCAGTTAGGAACTTGTCTATATCGTCAGTGGTTGTATAAATGCCAAAGCTGGCACGAAGGAAGCCGCGCCGTTCATGTGCGCCATTGGCAACTAGGTCGGCGCAAGCCTTGCCAGCGCGGACGGCGATGTGGTAGCGCTCATCCATCAATAAAGCAATGTCATGAGGATGGATGCTCGGATGTGCTAATGTGGCAACACCAATGGTTACTGGCGAATCTCTAAACATATAGTCATCCAGATTTAGCGCATTGGCTTTTTTATGGTAGTGCTGGGTAAGCTGCTTCTCGTGTTGGTAGAATTGAGGGTTTAACTGTCTAGATTTGCCTTTATCACCTACATTAGACGAAGCTAAATAATCAACAGCAGTACCTAGTCCAATTACTCCTTCTATGTTTGGTGTGCCAGGTTCGAACTTCGCAGGAGAGTCGAGTAGGGTGAATTGGTCGTTAGCTGTATCTAGGCTAGCAAAGGTTTGGCTGCCATAAACTAGGGGTTCAATCTGCGGTTGCAATCCTTGACGAACGTATAGCACGCCAACGCCACTAGGCCCATACATCTTGTGTCCCGAAAACACCGCAAAATCACAGTCTAACTGTCGGACGGACAGGGGTAGGTGGGCAACTGCCTGGCTGATATCTACTGCTATCATAGATCCCTGTTCCTTGAGTCTGCGGACTAAATTGGTGTAATCATATAGCTCGCCCGCTGTGTTGTCGACTAAAGAATAGGAAAACAATCTAATTTTGGAAATGTCGTCGTCATCGACTAGATCCTCGACAAGACTAATTTTGACACCGACTTCCTTGGCTAGCTGATACCAAATCAGCAAATTGGAATTATGTTCGTGGCGGGTTAGTAAAATTTGATCACCAGGCCTTAATAAGTTCTGGATTCCTCGGGCAATCTGGTTGATAGCGTAACTAGCGGACTGAGTAAAAATTATTTCGTCTGGATTGGCGTCAATAAATCTAGCTACTTTGACTCGGGCGTCTTCGTATTTTAGAGTGGCCTTTTCGGATAATCCATAACTGGTGCGTCCAATGTTAGCGGAGTAGGTAGTATAATAAGCATTAACTGCGTCCGCGACGCATTGCGGTTTTAAAGTGGTGTTTGCGCTGTCTAGGTAAATTAGACCTGGATTATTTTTTAACACCGGAAAGTCGTCACGGTTCATGCTAGTTTTATTCCTTCCTTGCGATATGGCTCAGCTAGGGCGTCGAGCACCAACTGCTCTGCGGACGTTCGATCAAGACCACGACTCATTAAATAGAATAGCTGCTCCTCGCTGATACGCTTGGTGGATAGGGCGTGGCCGGCCTTTACGGAGTCGTTTTTAATTTCTAGGTTGGGCGCAGCGGTAACAATGGCTTGATCGCGCGTGATGACCTTGATCTCTAGCCAGGCGTTGGTGTCAGGTGCGCTGTTTTCGATTGCGATAGTGGCGTTGGCGGTGATGTGGGCGTGACCACTCGCTAGAATTAATATGGAAATATTGGACGAGGTATTGGGCTTATCGTGGACAAAACGAAAATTGAAATTACAATCTCTATTGGTCTCGATGAGGTATTTTTGACTGAAGTTACTGGAGATGGTTTGGCGGATATTTTGCATCGAACCCTCAGTCGCCCTGACGGGTGCCAGCTCTCTTTGCGAAAGAGAGCTATTTGTATTTTTAATCACCCCACACTCCCTTCCATGGACATGTCGATTAGGCGGTTCAGTTCGGCGGCGTACTCCATCGGCAGATTTTTAACAATTGGTTCCATAAAGCCATTAACGATCATGCCAGTGGCTTCGTCCTCGGATAGACCGCGGCTCATCATATAAAACAGCTGTTCCTCGCTGACTTTGCTGACGGTGGCTTCGTGGGCGATCTCAGCGTCGTCGCGGTGAATCTCGTTGGTAGGGAAGGTATTACTGACGCTAGCCGGGTCCATTAATAGGGCGTCGCACTTGGTTGAGGTCTTGGCGCTTGCGGCTTCGGGGGCAATTTTAATCTTGCCACGATAGCTGCAGATGCCACCGTCAATGGAGATGGATTTGGAAACGATAGTGGATGAGGTATTGGGTGCTAAGTGAATGGCTTTACCGCCGTTGTCCTGATTCTGCTCGCCCTTGGCAATAGCCATAGATAATATGTTGCCACGGGCACCTTCGCCAGCCAGGATGACCGACGGATACTTCATGGTGATCTTGCTGCCGATATTGCCATCAACCCACTCGCCAATGGCGTCCTTTTCAACCAGCATGCGCTGAGTGGTTAGGTTGATTACGTTGGTGGACCAGTTCTGAATGGTGGTGTAGCGAACGCGGCTGCCGGGTAGGGCGACCACCTCAACTACGGCGGCATGTAGACTGTCGGTAGAATAAATAGGGGCAGTGCAGCCCTCGACGTATTGCACCTCGGCGCCTTCGTCGGCAATAATTAGCGTGCGCTCGAACTGGCCCAGGTTAGCGATGTTGATGCGAAAATACGCCTGCAACGGTATAGTTAACTGTACGTGGGGCGGCACGTAGATAAAGCTACCGCCACTCCAGACTGCGGTATTAAGTGCGGCGAATTTGTTGTCGCTGGCGGGAATAACCTGACTGAAATACTTTCTGAACAACTCTGGGTATTTTTGCAGGCCAGTATCGGTGTCGAGAAAGACTACCCCCATGGCCTCCCACTCGGCCTTGAGGTTCTGATAGACCACGCCAGAATCGTACTGCGCGCCCACGCCTGCTAGATAACGCTTCTCGGCTTCAGGCAGGCCGATTTGGTCGTAAGTGTTCTTGATGTCCTTTGGTAAATCGTCCCAACGGTCGGTCGGTTGGTCGGTGGGGGTGGCGTAATAACAGACGCTATCAAAGTCAATGTCTAGCTTGGGCCCGAATTTGGGCATGGGCATGCTAATAAATTTGCGATAAGCATCTAGTCGAATTTGCAGCATCCAGTCTGGTTCATGCTTAGTGGTACTGATGCGACGGACAATGTCCTCGTTCAGGCCGTTAGGAAACTTAACCTCAGTCAAGGTCTGCACCTCCAGCCAAGCCCTCGAGCTGTTCCATGTCGTAAATAGCATTGGGCTTTATTGCTTCCAATAATTTATCGTGGTGGGAGATGATGATCAGAGAGGTCGGATAATTTAATCCAGCCAGCCGTTCGCTCAGACGCTTGACGCTAATTTTATCTAGGCCAGAGTCGGGTTCGTCCAGGAAGGCGAAGCGGGGCCGCAAAATTAGCATCTGTAGGATCTCGGACTTCTTCTTCTCTCCACCGCTAAAGCCTACATTAAGGTCGCGCTCGTAGTCAAAGTCCTTAAAGCCTAGTGCCTTGGCTTCTTGCTGCAACTGCGCTAGAACCTCTAGAAAATTAAACTGATTGTTGGTTAGTCTTCCTAGAGTGGTGCGCAGGAAGCTGGCATAGCTGACACCGGGAATCTCAGCGGGATACTGCATGGCTAGGAATAGTCCACGTTTGGCGCGCTCATCGGGGCTAAGACCCGTAATATCCTTGCCGTCCAATAAAATCTGGCCGCCGTTAACCTGGTAGTGCGGATGTCCCATGATGGCGCTAACTAAGGTGCTCTTGCCGCTGCCGTTGCGCCCGACTAGGGCGTAATTTTCGCCGTCTTTAAACCTTACCGACACATTACTAAATATGGTTTTGCCCTCCACTGTAGTCACACTTAGGTTCTTAATCTCTAGCCCCTTCATAACTAAAAATCATTATAACTATATATAGTGTTTTTTACAATCTATCTACCACTATACTACCCCTGTTAGCGTTGCAAATATTACATGCTAAAGCTTATTGACACCGCTATGTATGGTGTATTAAACTAAAATCAATACACAAGCAGTAGTGTATTGGTAAAACAAAATTGACATATTAGCAAGTTAATCGGAGGGTATAAATCAATGTCAGTGTCGGTCATGGAACGCGACGGTGTTTCGGTGGATTCTAAAAAAGTAACAAAGCGTGTGCGCAAGTTCAACGAGGATAGACTAATTTCGTCATACAAAACTATCGTGGGTTCGCTAGCCAAGGATTCCAGCGACATCAAGCGTGAGAATGCCAACGTGGACGGCGATACGGCTATGGGTAAGATGCTGCAGTTTGGCCAAGCAGGTAGTAAGGAATACGCCAAGACCTTTCTGCTGAAGCCTGAGCATGCCAAGGCGCATGATGACGGTACAATTCATATTCACGATCTAGACTTTTATGCTACTGGTACATTGACCTGCTGCCAAACCGATCCGTTAGAGCTATTTAAAAATGGTGGTTTTTCGACTGGTCACGGTTATCTACGCACACCAAACAGCATTGGTAGTTACGCGGCACTCTGCGCCATTATTCTGCAGTCTAATCAGAATGAGCAGCACGGTGGTCAGGCGATTCCGAACTTTGACTACGCTATGGCGCCTGGTGTTAACAAGACTTACCGCAAGAGTGTAAAGCAAGAGTTAGATCGCTACAATGAATACACTGATAACGACTACGCAATTACTGACGAAGATTTAGCAAAGCTAGATTACGATCAAACGATTGACGGTATCCCAGCCAAGGTGTTTAAGGAAGCTAAGGCGGATACGATTCGCCAGACCTATCAGGCAATGGAGGGGCTGGTGCACAATCTAAATACCATGCACTCCCGTGCCGGTGCCCAGGTGCCGTTTACCTCGTTAAACTTTGGCACGGACACCTCGCCGGCGGGACGGCTAGTAATTGAGCAGTGGCTAAAGGCAACCGAGGCGGGTCTAGGGCGGCACGAAACCCCGATCTTCCCGATTGGCGTGTTTAAGGTCAAGGAGGGCGTGAACTATAACCCCGAGGACCCGAATTACGACCTATTTAAGCTAGCAATGCAGGTGTCGGCGAAGCGCCTGTTTCCAAATTTTGTCTTTATCGATGCACCATTTAACCTGAAGTACTACAAGCCAGGTGATTATCATACGGAAATCGCTACCATGGGTTGTCGCACACGGGTATTTGAATCAATCTTTCCGGAGTCTAATGGCACTTCGGTACGACGCGGCAACTGTTCGTTTACCTCAATTAATTTGCCGCGCATAGGTATTAAGCATGGCATTTGCCTGCACAAGCGCCAGAAGCCAGATTGGAAAGGCTTTTATAAGGAGCTCGATCAGATTATGGATATGGTGGCGGATCAGCTGTGGGATCGCTATCAGTTCCAGGCGCATAAATTGGTGCGCAACTTCCCGTTCCTGATGGGCGAAGGCAACTGGATGGGCAGTGAGAAGTTGGGACTAGATGACGAGCTAGGGAGTGTAATAAAGCACGGTTCGCTATCGATTGGCTTTATTGGCCTAGCGGAAACCTTGGTTGCTATGACTGGCCATCATCATGGTGAGTCAGACGAGATGGAGCAGAAGGGTCTAGAGATTGTTAAACACATGGCTGACCGCTGCGAAGAGTATAGCAAGAAGTACAACATGAACTTTGGTGTGTTTGCTACGCCAGCCGAGGGCTTGTCGGGCCGCTTTACGCGTATTGATCAGAAGAAGTACGGCAAGATTAAAGGTGTAACCGATCGTGAATTCTATACCAACTCCTTCCACGTGCCAGTGTACTTTCACATTAGCGCTTTTGACAAGATTGATAAGGAAGCGCCATTCCACGCCCTATGTAAGGCTGGTCACATTACCTATATCGAGCTAGACGGTGACCCAAGCCAGAACGTCGAGGCCTTCGAGGCGGTGATTCGCCACATGAAGGAAAAGGGCATTGGTTATGGCTCAGTCAACCACCCGGTGGATCGTGACCCAGTCTGTGGCTTTAGCGGCATCATTAACGGTACAACCTGCCCAAGCTGTGGCCGCGAAGAATCAGATGGCCCAGTTGGCTTTGAACGCCTGCGTCGTATTACCGGCTATCTAGTGGGTTCACTGGAGAACTGGAATGATGCCAAACGGGCCGAGGAGAAGGCGCGTGTCAAGCACGGTGTACCAACCAGCATCACCGGCGTCTACACCAAGAGCCAGAAGGCCGAGCGCGAACTAGCCAAGGCTGCTCAACCACGGAGGATGAGTAAGGTTTAGTGGCCATTGTCCCTCCCTGTCAAGGGAGGGCAGATTGCTATCAGCAATCGGGAGGGTTATGGCGTGGCAGTTTTATTCACATCTCTTAATAATTAACTTATAATTAAACCAATGGCAATCGATATTAACGACGACGAAATATTACTAGCTGGACCAATCCAGAGCGATTCAATCGTGGACGGGCCAGGGCTGCGGGCGGTGGTCTGGTGCCAGGGCTGCTACCGCGCTTGTCCGGGCTGTCATAACCCGGAATCCTGGTCGGACCAGGCAGGCACCGTGGTAAAAATTGACTGGGTTAAGGACCAGCTGTGCAAACTGCGTGGTCAAACTGGCATTACTTTTAGTGGTGGTGAGCCGATGCTGCAGGCGCGGGCTTGCAAGGAAATCGCCGACTGGGCGCGGAAAGAGCTAGGTTGGAACATCCTGTCCTTTAGTGGCTTTACTTACGAAAACATCAAATACCAACGCGAGTGGGCAGAACTGGACATGTGGGAGTTCACTAAATCCCTAGATATCCTAATTGACGGGCCATTTATCTTACCCGAGCGCGACCTGACTCTCAAGTTCCGCGGCAGCCGCAACCAGCGTATGCTGCACCTAAAAAATGGCGAAATCACGGCGATTGAATAAACGATCTTATTTTCCGAACAGCTCGCTATGTGTGCCAGTTTCAACCAGAATTAATATAAGTTCCGATCGCTCAATACGGTAAACTAATAGCCAATCTGGCTCAATATGGCATTCACGGCAATTCTGAAATCTGGGTGTGGTAATTAGAGTATGGTCGCGATTTTTAGGTGGCAGAGCCTTGCCGTCAATTAACGTATCAACCACTTGACGTAGCTTATCTATATCTTTACCTTGTCGCACCATTAAGCGTAACTGTTTTTGAATTGTTTGGTTTGGCTGATTTTATATTTAATCATTGTCTAAATCAGCTAGTAAATCATTAAAGCTATTGTACTTTTTGGCGGCTAATTTTCCACTAGTAATATCGTTGGATTCGCGCAGGGCGTCTAGTAGCTCTGGCGTAGGGGTCTTGGTGCGACTGGGTGTAAATGGCAAGGCTTGATCGCGCACCGCCTGTGCCATAAAAATGTTTAGCGCAGTGCTAGTGTTCATGCCTAAACTACGAAATAGCGCATCAGCCTGTCTCTTTAGTGTCTTACTAGTGCGAAAACTGGTATTAATCATATCCGTGGTAGCGTTCATATGTTGCTATTGTATATATAATATAGTGAAATGTCAATATAATAAATTAGCCTAAACTGATAACTATCTAATCGCGAGACCTTATAGAATTGTAACTAGCGTATATTGCACCTAAAAACGGCGAGATCATCGCTATTGAGTAAAGTATGGCGATGTGATAAAGTATTTTTAAGCGAATTTAATGGGATACGCAAAACACCTCGCAGCAACGAGGTGTTTTTTAGTGGTATACGACGAGAAATTACGTATTGGCTAAGGCTGAGTCCTTTCTATGGATCAATATTTATAGGCTAATGCTAATAAATATATGATGCTTACGAAACTTCAGTGCGAATTTAATGGTCATAAGCACCTCCTTTCTGCCACTAATGACCACCGGCAAAAGCTTGGCGACTTATATTTCTCGTCAATAAAATTATAGCATAAGCATTGTATATAATTCAGCCAACCTATAGAAAACTCTGCCATATCTGATTTTGGGGCGGTTTGTGATAAGATAAAGATGTCAAACATAACAATATTTAAGCAATAGCCATTGTTCTGCTGGTGTTCATCAGGGTTAGAATGGGCGTGCTCTGTGAAAGGGCAGTGCATCCTGATTGCCAACAATCAATGCTATTGTTATGTTTGACGACTCTGAGTAGCAGAGCCGTCCATTTTTATTAGCGGCGTCCACTAACTATGAGTCGTCAAACATGGAGGAGGATGCGCTGATATGGCAGATGCTGCAAAGAGATCGGGTAAAAAACGGTTACTATCATTATTTTCTGGTTGCGGAGGTATGGATATCGGATTTGAGGGAAATTTTACCTGCTTTAGAAAGTCCATTAACACGGAACTACACCCTGACTGGATAATAAAAGACTACGGTGATAAAGTGCTTGTTGCGCCAACAATATTTGATACTGTATTTGCCAATGATATTTTACCATTTGCCAAGGCAGCCTGGGTGTCATACTTTAGAAACACCAAAGAGAATGCAAATGATATATACAACTTAGCTAGTATTGTTGATTTGGCGAAAAAGGCCAAAGGCGGTGAGTATGAGTTTCCTGCTAACATAGACGTGGTAACAGGAGGCTTTCCGTGTCAAGATTTTTCTGTTGCTGGCAAACGCTTAGGCTTTAAATCGCAAAAGAGTCATCTTGGCTCAAAGCTGACCGATGATGAACCATCTATTGAAAGCCGCGGCCAACTATATATGTGGATGCGCGATGTGGTTACATTAACAGAGCCTAACTTGTTCATAGCGGAGAATGTGAAAGGTCTGACGAATCTTGCAGATGTCAAGGCTGTTATAGAGCACGACTTCTCAACTGCTGGTGGCGGTTATTTGGTGGTTCCTGCTAAAGTACTAAAAGCTCCATTTTATGGAGTGCCACAATCGCGCGAACGTGTTATATTCTTTGGCTTTAAGAAGAGCACACTGACAAAGAGGGCGCTGGAAGAGCTATCTCGAGACACTATCTCTACGGAGTATAATCCATATCCAAGCCCTTCTCATGGTGATGGTCTGTCGCCCATAGTTACATGTCGAGATGTATTAGCTGATTTGTCTGAACCTGAACTATCAAATGATTTGTCGCAACAAAAATTCTCTAAGGCTAAATATATGGGCAAACATTGCCAGGGGCAATCGGAGATTAAGCTTGATGGGGTTAGTCCAACTATTCGCTCGGAACATCACGGCAATATTGAATACAGACGATTAAGCGAAGAGCACGGCGGTGTCTATCTCGATGAGCTGGCTGCTGGCAAACTAGAACGCCGATTAACTGTGCGAGAATGTGCGCGTATACAGACATTTCCTGATGATTATCAATTTATACTAAAGAAGACTGAAGACAATGTGTCTGTATCATCAAGCGATGCTTATAAAATCATTGGTAATGCCGTCCCCTGTGTATTAGCCTACAGTATCGCTAAAAATATAGAAAGCAAATGGACTAAGTACTTTGGAGATAAGTAAAACATGATTATCTCTAATGACAACCGGCCAGATATTGCTATCTTTAAATCTGTCATGCAGGCTACTGACATTTTGCTAAACCAGGATGCACGCAGCAGAGAGGGTTATTATGTTACACGTGGAGGCAAGCCGCTAGAAGAGGATGTTTATCGTGCGGTATGCCAAGCGTCTCAAGGTACACAATTCGAGGGAACTATCAAGTTGGTTTCGGGTGCATCATTTCCTGATATTGTGGCCGATAAGTATTATGGTGTTGAAGTAAAGAGTACAGAGAAAAACCACTGGACGTCAACTGGAAGCAGCATCCTTGAGTCAACTAGAAGCAAGAGTGTGGATAGGATATATCTAACGTTTGGAAAATTGGGTAAGCCAGTTGAATTTATCTCTCGTCCATACGAGGAATGCTTGTCGGGAATTGCGGTTACGCATTATCCTAGATACAAAATAGATATGCAACTTAGACCTGGTGATACCATCTTTGACAAGATGGGCGTGCCGTATGAAACATTGCGACATATGGATAATCCAGTGGCGCCAGTATCTAAGTACTATACGGAGCACGCTAAGCCAGGCGAGAGTTTATGGTGGGCGCAAGGGGAATCTGAGTCAACGACGTCATCGGCCACGATTAGATTATGGACATCGCTCAATAAAAAAGAAAAAGAAGAACTGACGGCGCAAGGCTACGCATTATTCCCAGAGGTGCTTGGTCCGACTAGTAACAAGAAATACAATAGGTATGCTTTATGGCTGGCTAGTAGCCAAGGGGTTGTTAATACGAATATACGAGATAGTTTTTCTGCGGGTGGACAGGTGTCTATGCGGACGCTTGGCAATATGTTTATTAACATGCCGGCAGCGTTTGGACGCATTAGGCAATACAAAGACTTGATACGATCGATAATAAATGAGTCTCCTGTAGATTCGTTAAAACAATATTGGTGCGTTAACTATTTACGCGACAATAGACTGTCGCAATGGTGTGACCTGGTGGTTGATAATATGGCCAATGCCTACAAAATGGTTGCAAAGAATGTTTTGATGGCAATTTTTTCTGAATATAAGAATGACAATCTCCTAGACTCATTTAAGTATGCTGGCTTTGCAGTCGCAGAAGAATCACCCCGCATTAAGAATGAACCATCTGCGGCGCATGATTCTGGCCGGCTGTTCTAGATGTAGTATAATATAGCCATGCACCCGTAGCTCAGTGGATTAGAGCACTGGTTTCCGGTACCAGGTGTCGTAGGTTCGAATCCTATCGGGTGTACCAGGGTTTTATTGAGTGCGCCAGGTGGCGCATTTTATTAATTAGGACTAAACTATAGGCAATGACGATAGATAAAATATTGGTGCGTGGTGCGAAAGTTCACAACCTCAAGAGTATTGACGTAGATATACCACTGAACAAAATTGTGGGGATTGCCGGTGTGTCGGGGTCGGGTAAGTCGTCGCTAGCGCTCGGGGTGTTGTACGCTGAGGGTTCGCGGCGGTATCTAGAGGCGCTGTCAACCTACACGCGGCGCCGCATGACTCAGGCGGCGCGGGCGAGTGTGGACGAGGTGCTGTATGTGCCGGCGGCGTTGGCGCTACATCAGCGTCCCGGTGTGCCGGGGATTCGTAGCACTTTTGGTACGGGTACCGAGCTACTAAACAGCTTGCGGCTGATGTTCTCGCGTCTAGCGAGCCATCGTTGTCCTAATGGGCATTATCTGGCGCCAACCTTAGCGGTGGCAGCAGGCAAGGAGCTGGTCTGCCCGCAGTGTCAGGCGCATTTCTATACACCGTCGGCCGAGCAGCTGGCCTTTAACTCGCAGGGTGCTTGCCCGAAGTGCGGCGGTACAGGCGTGGTGCATGCAGTGGATGTTTCTACCTTGGTGCCCGATGACTCGTTGACCATTGACCAGGGTGCCGTGGCGCCGTGGAACAGCTTGATGTGGTCGCTAATGACCGATGTTTGTCGGGCAATGGGCGTGCGCACAAATGTTCCCTTTCGAGATCTGACAGATCGGGAAAAGGATATCGTCTACCATGGTCCAGCAGTTAAGAAGCATATTCTGTATCGGCCGAAGCATTCCGACCAGGCGGGTGAGCTAGATTTTACTTATTACAACGCTATTTATACAGTGGAAAATGCCCTGGCCAAAATAAAAGATGATAAGGGTATGAAGCGGGTGGCGAAGTTTCTGCGTGATGATATCTGCCCAGAGTGTCATGGTACGCGTCTGTCGGCGGCAGCCCGGGCGCCGAAGGTGCGCGATGTGTCGCTGGATCAAGTGTGCCAGCTAACGCTAACGGAACTAATCGATTGGGTGCGGGGTGTGCCAGAGAGCTTGCCGGTGGAAATGCGTCCGATGGCCAATAGTATTTGCGAATCATTCAACGATGTAGCACGCCGACTAGTTGACTTGGGGCTAGGTTATCTGTCGTTAGATCGGGCGGCGGCAACTTTGTCTACGGGTGAGCGTCAGCGGATGCAGCTAGCCCGGGCGGTACGTAATCGGACGACTGGCGTGCTGTATGTGCTGGACGAGCCGTCGATTGGTCTGCATCCTTCGAATATCGTGGGTCTGACGGGAGTTATGCGTGACCTGGTGGCGGATGGCAACTCAGTGATTCTAGTTGATCATGATGTACAGGTTCTAAAAGCGGCGGATTATTTAATTGAAATGGGACCAGTGGCTGGTGCTGGCGGTGGTCGGGTGATTGCAAGTGGCACGGTATCAGAAATTGAGCGGTCGGATGCCTCGCAAATTGGACCTTTCCTGTCGGGTGAGCAGGAAACCATTACGCGGCAGCGTACGCCGGCGGCAGAGCTATTTGATCGGGGTACGATTCAGATGCAAACTACTACGATTCATACGGTAAAACCATTGTCGGTAAAAATACCCAAGGGTCGATTGACTGTGGTAACGGGTGTTTCGGGGTCAGGTAAAACTACTATGGTGTTGGAAAGTCTAGTTCCGGTCATTAGCGCCAAAATCAACCATGTAGCCCTGCCGGCACATGTCACTAGTATTCAAGCTGATGATATCCAGCATGTCAAGCTGATTGACGCTACGCCGATCGGTATTAACGTGCGCTCAACCGTGGCGACTTATGCGGGCGTGCATGATGAGCTGCGCAAGCTATTTGCGCACTCGGAATCCGCTAAGGCTAAGGGCTATAAGGCGGGTGATTTCTCGTATAACACTGGTTCGCTACGTTGTCCCAGTTGTGACGGTACGGGCGAGATTAGTCTGGATGTGCAGTTTTTGCCGGACGTTAATATCCCCTGCCCAGATTGCCACGGCTCGCGCTATGACCGGGCAGCTTATGATGTTAAATTGGTCAACCGGGCGGGCGAAAGTGTATCTCTGCCTGAATTAATGAGCGTGAACATCGATTTGGCAATTGGGTTTTGCCAGGATATACCGTCCGTAGCGACCAAGTTGAAGGTACTCAGTCAATTGGGCCTAGGTTATCTAACCTTGGGTGAGGAAACGCCGAGCTTGTCGGGTGGCGAGGCGCAGCGGCTGAAATTAGCTAGCGAAATCGGGCGCACGCAAACTGACTCAATCTTTATTTTTGACGAGCCATCAATTGGCCTGCATCCACTGGATGTGCAGGTGCTACTGAATGTTTTTCAGAGCTTGATTGACCATGGCGCCACGGTAGTGGTGATTGAGCACGATTTGGATGTGATTAAAAACGCTGATTATATTATCGATATGGGTCCAGGTGGTGGCAATGAAGGTGGACGCATTGTTGCGACGGGAACCCCGGACGAAATTAAGGGTAACCCCGCAAGTCTTACTGGGCGGTACCTATAATCTGTAGTATAATACTAATAGATGCGCCCATAGCTCAGCGGATTAGAGTACTTGGCTTCGAACCAAGGGGTCGCAGGTTCGAACCCTGCTGGGCGTACCAGGAATTATTTTATTGTTACATGACTGAATTAACGGGTAGGGCAAAGGCTGAGCAGCTAGCCAACGAACAACGTGCGCACGATCGAGAGATGAAGCTGCTAGCGGATGCGGTTGGCGGCCGTATCAACCAGACTATATCAACTACGACCGATCGGGCTAAGCAGTCTGAGATTAAACGCGTGTTGAAGCGTGCCGATAAATACTATTCTGACAATAGCGTTGATAAAACTGACGCCAGCTATTACGACACCGATAAAGTTGATATGACGTTGCGGCAGCGACGCAATAAATACATTTTGGATAAATTACGCCGTCTGCTGCCCTGGGTGATAGGTGTGGTTGGGACTGTTGCGATTGTTATAGCGGTTACTGGCTATCTGCTAACTAAGCAGCACGCAAAGGAAGAATACGCTGCTCACCATGATAAATGTTCGTCGACTACGATTAGTCTATACAACGAGGCAGTAACGGGCGACCAGGATGAGATGGCCAAAGTTAAGTCTACTATCGAGTCGACTACGGGTTGGCAAGGTGATGCTAATTGTGTCTATATGATGACAGTTGAGGGCATAGTCAACAGCAGGACGTCGGCGGTTAAGCGAAATTATCAGCTATTAGAAGACTTGAGAAAGCAAGGATATAAAGTAGACGATTCGGTGAATCAGTTGATGACTGACGATGAGATTAATCAGTATATCCAGCAGGCTGAGCAGTGATGTTATAATTTAGCTATGACAAGAGTTCTAAGTGGTCGAGAGTTAGTAGGTTTTATTAAGGAGCGGCAGGCGCATCAGGTGCGAGGCCTAATTCAGCATTTTAAGGTGCAGCCTAAATTGGCCATTATTACAACAGTTGATAATCCGGTAATTGATTTGTACGTACGATTGAAATGTAACTACGCAGCAGATATTAAGATCGAAACTGAGGTGCATCGCATTGAGCAATCGGCGGCTGCCGATCTAATTAAACGATTAAATGACGATGTATCGGTAACGAGTATTGTTGTGCAGCTGCCGTTGGCTGACCCTGCACAGACCAATGAACTAGTGAGCCTGATTGCGCCAGAAAAGGACGTGGATGGCCTTGGCGCCAATGCTAAGTGGGATGCGGCGACGCCAACAGCGATTAACTGGCTACTAGCAGGCTATAATGTGCAGCTAAAGGATCGACGGCTCGCAATCGTTGGCCAAGGTCGCTTAGTGGGTGCACCGCTAGCTAAAATGTGGCGAAACTCTAATTTAAACGTAACGACTTTTGATATTAATTCAGCTGACCGTCTAGCTGATGAATTACCGAATTATGACGTAGTAGTGACGGCAACGGGTGTGCCAGGGCTAATTAAGCCAGAAATGCTAAAGCCTAAAGCCGCCGTGGTGGATGCTGGTACGGCGACGGATCACGGTGAAGTGGTAGGTGATCTGGACTCTGCAGTTTATGAGCGTAAAGATTTGAAGCTTACGCCAATCAAGGGAGGTGTCGGGCCGTTAACGATTGCAGCGCTGCTCGATAATGTTATTCGGTCTAGCTATCCCGCTAAAGAACTTTGATTCTAATTTCCTGTAGTTCCGACATATTTAATTCAGAGGATACGGCTGGCTGCCTCCCGCCTCTCCTGTGCTACAGGGAGGCGAGTCCTCTGAATTAAAATGTCTCCACCGGAAATATCAAAGTTCTAGAATCAAATAAGGCGACCATCAGGCCGTCTTAATAATTTCTGGTGATCTCGCCGGGAATCGAACCCGAATTGTCAGGATGAAAACCTGATGTCCTAACCTTTAGACGACGAGACCATCTATCTAATAGTTAGTATTATAATATATAATATTAATATGAGCAAGAAGCAGAAGAAACGGAATAAGAAATATAAGGGTGTTAACGCTAAACAGCGCGATGATGTAGTGCGTATACGTAAAGTTAATGCGAAGGTGCGATCGAACTTTGGCCAGTGGTTGCACGACCACAAAACAAGCGTTCGTAACGGCGTTATAGTTGCAGTGATTATACTGGTAATTATTGCAGGCATCTTTGCATGGTAAGATATGATAGAATAAAGCTATGACAAATATCTCGATTATCGAAGACGACCAGCTGATCTCGCAGATGTATCGAATGAAGTTCGAAACTGAGGGGTATGATGTTAACGTGGCTAGTACGGGAATGGACGGCATTAAAATGGTGCAAGAGACTAAGCCAGATTTGATTTTGCTAGATTTGACGCTACCGGATATTGAAGGTTCGGCGGTGCTAGACGGCATTAGGCGGTTAGATACGGCGGCTGCCACACCAGTAGTTGTGCTGACCAACCTAGATGACGACAGTGCACCAAAGCAGCTAGCTAAATGGGATATTGACGACTACATCGTCAAGGCTAACTCAACACCGCGTCAGGTGGTGGCAAAGATCAAAGAAGTCCTGGCTAGGTTTAATAAAGCTTAACCTGTGGTAAAATAGTACCGAACGAAAGGAAGTAAAAATAAACATGGCACATATTGATACGATTAAACGTACAAAAATTTTAGCAACCCTAGGTCCGTCGGTGGATGATAAGGATGTCTTAGAAAAGATTATTCGCAGTGGCGTGAATGCTTGTCGGCTAAACTTTAGTCATGGCGACGAGGCACAGCGTCTGATGCAGATTAATAACATTCGCGAGATCAGTCACCGCCTGGGTCGACATATTGCGATTGTGCAGGATCTACAAGGGCCGAAGATTCGCTTTGGCATGCTGAAGGATAATGCGCGCTTTGAGATCAACGAGGGTGAAACTTATGGCCTAACCTATGGTATTGAGCATGATGGTGGCAACAACCTGCCGTCGCAGTATGATTTAAGCGACAAGTGTGAAATTGGCGATAACATTTATCTATTCGATGGCAAGATTCGTACGGTGGTGCAGTCTATTGAGGGTAAGACGGTTTGGGTTAAGGCAATGAACCCGGGCTATATTATGTCACGAAAGGCCATTAACCTGCCCGATATGAAGGGTGGCAAGGCGCCAGTGCTAACCGAGAAGGATATGGCTGACCTAGAATGGGGTCTAGATCAGGATATTGACTATACAGCCATCTCCTTTATTCACCACGCTGACGATGTGAAAAAACTAAAGGATATTATTAAGGCTAAGGGTAGCGATCGCCCGGTGATCGTTAAGCTAGAAACTAAGTCGGGTGCTGATCCGGCCAACCTTGAGGGTATTGTGCGTGAGGCTGATGGCATGATGGTGGCGCGTGGCGACCTAGCGGTTGAGGCGGGCTATGAGATTGTGCCTGTTGTTGAGCGTCGGATTTTGCAGCTGTGTCAGAAGTACAACAAGCTGTGCATTGTAGCAACTCAGATGCTGGGTTCAATGGTTGAGCAACCCGAGCCGACGCGGGCTGAGGTTAACGATGTGGCTACAGCAGCGATGCTAGGTGCCGATGCAACCATGCTGTCGGACGAATCGGCGGCTGGTAAATACCCGGTTGAAGCCGTAACGGTTATGGATACGACTTCACGCTATACTCAGTCGCACCCAGAGTTCTATACGCCATACGAGCGTCACGGTTCCGACGCTGAGCATGAATCAGTGGCAGTTGCGGCGGTCAAATTGGCAGCTGATACCTCAGCGGATGCAATTATGACGGTCGACAAAACGCTAGAGCTAGCGCAGAATTTAGCCAACCAGAAAGCCAACTTTGTGAATCTAGCGGTACTGCCGACCGAGCGTTTAGCCAACCGTGCTAGCCTACTATCCTTCACGCGTAGCTTTATAGGTACTGATGCTCGGCAAGTGTTGGATGAGCTAAAGAGCAACAATTTCTTTGGCAAGGATGCTCCGAGAGTTGTAGTGATAGTTAAACAGGCTGATACCTATCAGATGAAATTGGTTGAATTGTAGAAAGGTGTCTATGAACAATAACTCTGTTATTTTTCCATACAAAACCATTAAAGATATCGATGTTTCCGGTAAGCAAATTTTAATGCGTGCCGACTATAATGTGCCACTAGATGACAATGGCAATATAACCGATGACTTTCGTATCACTGCTTCGCTACCGACTCTTAACTATCTGCTGGAGCGCGGGGCAAGGCTAGTGCTAATCTCGCATTTAGGTCGGCCAAAATCGCCAGCAGACACCAAATATAGCCTAGCGCCAGTAGCCGAAGCTCTGTCTGAGCGACTGCAAAAACCTGTTACGTTTGTGCATGATTGTATTGGCGCGGAAGTTCTAGATGCTACAGCTGCCATGCAGCCAGGGGAAGTAGCGCTACTGGAAAATCTACGCTTTCATCCGGAGGAGAAAGCTAATGATCCCGATTTCGCTGCTGAGTTAGCCCATAGCTCGCACGCCGAAATGTTCGTGCAAGACGGCTTTGGCGTGGTGCATCGTCCACACGCTTCGACTTCGGCTATTACTAAGTTTCTACCTAGCTATGCGGGGCTGCTGTTAGAGAAAGAGTATGTCGAGATTAAGACTGCTACCGATAACCCCAACCGACCACTCACGGCAGTGATTGGCGGTGCGAAGATTAGCGACAAAATTCCGCTGGTGAAGAAGTTTATTCAGATTGCCGATAATGTCGTGGTTGGTGGCGCGTTAGCCAATAACTTCTTGAAACACCTGGGCTATGACGTAGCCAATAGTTTAGTTGAAGACGGCGTTGACGACATAGTTGCGGAGATTTTGGATCTGGCACATCAGAAATACGGTGATTCATTTGACCAGCATTTTATCTTACCGCGTGACGTGGCGATCGCAGTGGATGGCCAGTTGACGTCGGACCGTGAAGAAGTCGCTCTGGACAATGTGCACGGCAACAATGTAATTTATGATGTCGGCGAACAAACTATAGCGGAAATTGATCGAGTAGTGCGCCAGAGCGGTACGGTGATTTGGAACGGCACGCTAGGCATGGCCGAGCGCGAGCAGTTCAGTCATGGGTCGGCACGTCTAGCAATGGTGCTGGCGCAGAACTCTAATATCGTCAGTGTTATTGGCGGTGGCGACACGGCTGATTTTGTGCGTAACTGGGACGTACTAAAAGGTGGCAGCTTTACGCACGTATCTACTGGCGGCGGTGCCAGTCTAGAGTTAATGGCGGGAGATACCTTGCCGGGTATTGCAGCACTGATGCCGCGCTAATTCAGTATTTTGTGATGCTATAATGCTTGTGCTAAAATAGGAGTAGATATGGGGGGTATGAAAAAATATATCATTGGCAACTGGAAGATGAACCTCAATGTGCATGAGGCCTCGTTGTTTGTGACTAAACTGTCGCAAGTAGTTCCGGTTCGTCGTAATGTTGAGACGGTTGTCTGCCCAAGTTTTCTGGCGCTAGAGCCGGTTTCACTGCAAATTAATCATCGTCAGATGAAACTAGGTGCGCAGAACTGCTACTGGCGCGATAGTGGTGCCTTTACAGGTGAGATCAGCGCTTCGCAGTTACGAGGTCTAACTCAATACGTGCTAGTTGGTCACAGCGAACGTCGCCATATATTTGACGAGGACGATCGCGACATTCGGTTCAAGGTACAGGCTGCCGTACGCAATGGTATTTCGCCAGTGCTATGTGTTGGCGAGACTGAAATGGAGCGCAATGACAGCGATACTCAGCATGTACTATGCGACCAGGTTGCGTCTGGGTTAATGAACATTAGCTCGGATGAGCTAGATAGTATTGTGATAGCCTACGAACCAGTTTGGTCAATTGGTACTGGTCGTCTACCTAGTCTAGATGATATTGCCGGAGCTGCTAGCATTATTCGATCGCAGGTCGAAAGGATGTTTGGTAAGGAAGCTGCCGACCGTACGCCAGTTCTCTATGGTGGTAGTGCTAATTCGCAAAACGCCTCAGATATCTTGTCGGTCGGGGGGATTGATGGACTGCTAGTTGGCCATGCTAGCCTAATAGCCCCGGAGTTTGCGGCTATGGTTGAAGCTGCAGCAACAGCCGCCAAGAAGGAGAATTCTAATGGGTGACTTAGATTTTGAAGAACTAGATCGCATGATCGATGACATTAGCAATGCTAGTTCTGATGGCAATACTGCCGCCAAGGATGCTTCTTCTGGTAATCCTAAAGCCATTAAATCCACTAAGACAGACTTGGCTAGCTCAAAGCCTAGCAGTGACGTAATCGAGCGTCCAGCTGGCGCAAGAACCCATCAGCGTCGTCGTTCAATGGATGTTCTGCCGGCTAAAGATGCTGAGGGCGACGTGAAGGAGCGGCCTAGTATGGCGGAACTGCACGCTCAGGTGATGGCGCGGCGTGAGAAGCGGGCGGAAGAGATTCGTCGCCGCATGGCTGAAGAGCGTCGTGCACGAGCAGCAGCTCACGAAGGCCAGAAAGAGCAGCGACGCAAGGTTGAGCCGGGTGTTGAGCATAAAACTACGTCAGATAAGGATGTTGTAAGCGAAAATGCGGAGGACGCGGCAAGGAAGGCGCGCGAGGCGGCTGAGCTAGCGGAACAACTAGAGGCCGACCGGGTAGAACGCGCAAAACTAGAACGAGAACCGCGCAAGGCAGTGGCACGTCGTATGGTACAGTACGCCCATACTAGCAGTCGTCGTGCATTAACGCAGCCGCGACCGGTCGAGGAAACGGCGCTTGACTTATCGGTGCCGGAATCAACCGACGAGGAGCCTTATACATCGCCGTTCATTGATGGCGTTCAGGTTAGCAAGAAACCGATTGGTGAGAATATGCAATCGAATCAGGTAGAGATGCCGAAAGCTCCGTTGGATAGCGGTATTCATACAGGGGCGACGAATGCTGAGCAAAATAGTACTGATGCTGCAGCTAATGTTGAATCAGCGGTTAGCAAAAACGACAACGAAAAAGCGCGCGAGGACGACTTCATTGACGACTTTATTGGCGAAATGAAAGAACGTCGCGAAGCCAAAGCTAGACTAGCCGAGCGCCCAACGGCGGCACCCGATATGTCTGCTAAACTAGATCGAGTGAATAATTCGCGAGTAGAGGATCCTAATTGGTCAGATAACGAAGCTGCTGATCGTGCAGCGCGCGAGAGTGAATCGCGCTATGCCATGGCTAATATTCCAACGTATGACGAATATATCACGGGACGCAAGCATCATGGATGGGGTTGGGTACTACTGTTTGTGATACTGCTGGCAGCAGTATCATTCGCAGGTGTCTATTTATACCTGAACAACTTCTTTGCATAATAGTATAATAAGCAGGTATGATTAATGATGAAGCGATTCTAAAAGGTTTAAATGCGCCTCAACGCGAGGCGGTTGAGACTACCGAGGGTCCTCTACTGGTGATTGCTGGTGCAGGGTCGGGCAAAACCAAGACGCTAACTCATAGGATTGCTTATCTATTAATTAATCACCTTGCGACCGAGCGCGAAATCCTAGCGGTAACTTTTACTAATAAGGCGGCTGGTGAAATGCGTGAGCGCTTAGCTGGACTGATCAGTGTACCCAACTCTAGGGCCTTTATGCCTTGGATGGGTACTTTTCATTCTATTGCCGTTCGGATTCTGCGTTTTTATGGTGAAAACATTGATATTCCGTCAAACTTTGTGATTTATGACGAATCAGACCGCACTTCTTTAGTAAAATCCATTCTAAAGGATTTAGGTATTACCGAAAAAGAATACAGCCCCAAGGCGATTAGTTCGGCAATTAGTGGCGCTAAGAGCCGCTGCCTCACCCCTGATGAGTACGCGGTTAAGGCGGACAGTCCAAGGCTATGGACGTACGCTGAAGTTTACCAACGTTACGAGGGGCGTCGCAAGCAACAAAAGGCACTAGACTTTGATGACCTACTGTTAGAAACCGTGCGTCTACTGCGTACTGTGCCTGAAGTTCGCCATAAGCTGCAACAGCAGTTTAAATATATCTTAATTGACGAGTATCAGGATACTAATAATGCTCAGTATCAGATTGT
Source organism: Candidatus Saccharibacteria bacterium UBA1103 (assembly GCA_002313515.1). Lineage (GTDB taxonomy): Bacteria > Patescibacteriota > Saccharimonadia > Saccharimonadales > Saccharimonadaceae > Nanoperiomorbus. The sequence goes on from DCBQ01000004.1 coordinate 22,109, forward strand.
AAAGTTACTGCTAAATGAACAGCGCAATATCTGTGCTGTGGGCGACGATTGGCAATCAATCTATAGCTGGCGTGGAGCGGACTTTACAAACATTCTTAATTTCGAGAAGGACTTTCAGGGTGCTAAGGTAGTTAAGCTGGAGCAGAATTATCGCTCGACTGGTAATATCCTAAATGCCGCTCACAACGTTATCTCGCGTAACTCGCAGCGTACTGACAAGAAACTATGGACAGCAGCGGGCGACGGCGAGGAGGTCAAGATACTAGAAACCTACAACGAGCTTAATGAGGCCGAGGTAGTTGGATTGCAGATCCAACAAGAACACGCCGTTGGGTCATATAGCTATCATGACTTTGCAGTATTGTATCGTACTAATGCGCAGTCGCGCGTAATTGAACAAATGTTTCGTCGTTTAGGTTTGCCGTATAAAATTGTAGGCGGCTTGCGCTTTTATGATCGGGCAGAGATAAAGGATCTGACGGCTTACCTGCATTTAATCTATCAGCCATTTGACGGAATTAGCTTTCGCCGAATTGCTAACGTGCCGAAGCGCGGTCTGGGCGATGTATCGATTAATAAATTTATGGCGTGGCAAGAATCAACTGGTCAGGATATATTGTCGGCATTAAACGACGTTGATCAATGCTCGACGCTGTCTGCCAGAGCACGCAATCAGTTGCATAAACTCGGCGAGGATTTACGTGATATCGTAGTAATAGCCAAAAAAGATACGCCAGATAAGGTTCTAATGGAGGTAATTGATCGCTTTGGCTACCGCGATTACGTAGATGACGGTACACCGCAGGGGCAGTCGAAGATCGAGAATATTGACGAATTTATTGGTGACGCCAAACAGTATAGTGACCTATCGGAGTTTCTAGAGGAGGTGTCGCTGATATCAGGTGCAGATGTTACCAACGACGATGACGCCGTAACCCTGATGACACTACACGCCGCTAAGGGTCTGGAGTTTCCGGTGGTATTTATGGTAGGGATGGAAGAAGGGCTGTTTCCGAGTGCACGCGATGAGCTAAATGAAGCTGCCATGGAAGAGGCGCGTCGGCTCTGTTATGTCGGTATGACTAGGGCTAAAGAGCAACTATATATGACCTATGCGCAGAGCCGTCGGTTGTACGGTCGAGATCCACAGTATAATGCCCCGTCGCCGTTTCTAGAGGACGCGAACGGTGGTCCAATTAATGGTCGTCAAATACAATCGGACTATCGTGCGAGCTGTTTTGACGACTTTAAACGCATTAATGACGGTTGGGGTTCTAGCTATGGTCAATCTTCTGGCAGCGAGCCTGCGAATGATTTTGGTGATGAGCCGCATTATGTAATGGACGATGACGGTTTACATCCCGGTGATCATGTAAGACATCACGTGTTTGGTGAGGGTGTAGTACAGAGTATTGACCAGGGTATAGTTAAGGTGCAATTTGGAAATCGAACACGCTCGTTAAACTTAGAGTACGCCCGTCTAGTCAAACTCTAATAGATCGTGATATAATATGAGAACATTATGATAAAAGAACGTTTCTCTTATCTAATAATAACTACACTAAGTATTGCCGTTACGATTGGTCTGATAGCTAGTCCAATCGCCAGAGCGGCATCTACGGAGTACACAGCCGACAGTAAGGTAGTGACTATATATGATGGTGATAGCGAGAAAACTGTCATCACTAAAGGCAAACTAGTTAGTGACGCTTTGAATGACGCTAAAATCAAGGTTGGCAAATACGATGCGGTTAGCCCAGCAGCCAATTCTGTGATTAATGACTCTGTAGCGGTTGTTAGGATTGATCGTGCGCGACCAGTGACGGTAGTGGACAATGGTAGTGTTAGTTCGCGTGTGGTAACTCCGGCGGTCGATCAAGGCAAGGTGGCCAATAAAGCTGATTCAGATTTAAAGTCTAACGATACGGCTAGCACTCACTTGGTAACAGATTTTGTGGCCAGCGGTGGTGCTGGTGAGCAGATGAAAATTAAGCGGGCCATACCGGTAACTTTTAACATTTACGGTCAGACCATTACACTGCGCACACAGAAATCTACAGTGCGTGAGATGTTGAAGGAGGCTGGCATTAACCTACAAGAGAGCGATACAGCTAGTATTAATCTAGATACGCCAATTACAGAAGGTATGCCATCATTTAATATTTGGCGCAATGGTATACAGACTATCGAAGCAACCGAAGACGTGCCGTTTGACACTGAGGTGCACGAAGACTCTACCAAACAAACTGGTTATCATGAGGTGCAAACTGTTGGCCAGGTGGGTAAAAAGACGGTAATTTATCAAGTGAATATGCAGAATGGTGTCGAGGTCGGTCGCAATAAGATATCCGAGGTGATTACGGTGCAGCCAGTGAAACAGGTGGAGATTAAGGGCACAAAGGTGGTGCTTCCGTCGGGTAGTCATACAGACTGGATGGCTATGGCGGGAATCTCGGAGAGCGACTATGGCTATGTAGAGTACATTGTTAGTCATGAAGGCAGTTGGTGTCCATATCGTTGGCAAGGTGATAGTAGTTGTATTAATCATGGATCTGTGCGAGATAGCTTGGGCTATGGCATGTTTCAGGCTACACCGGGGCGGAAGATGTCTTCTGCGGGTTCCGACTGGGCTACTAACCCTATCACGCAGATAAAATGGGCAAATAGCTATGCTATAGGGCGATATGGTAGTTGGAAGGCAGCGTATGATCATAAAGCTAGTCGAGGCTGGTGGTAAATGGCTCCTAGCTTAGTTGCGGATAAATCCCTGGGTCAGAACTTTCTATTCGACGACGCAGTATTGCACCGTATTGCTGATTATGCTGATATCACCACAGATGACGAAGCGCTAGAGATCGGGCCGGGGCTAGGGACCCTGACCACTAAGCTATGTGACCGGGCGGGGCATGTGACGGCGGTAGAATTCGACCGACGTTTGGCACCGATGCTACTACAAAATATTGCGAAGTGGCGGTTAGAATATGACGATCTAAAACGCGAGCCAGACAATGTAGCTGTGGTCAATATGGACTTTTTACAGTACGATTTAAGCCAATTACCGCGGAATTACAAGGTTGTAGCCAATATTCCCTATAATTTAACCTCTAAAATTATTGAAAAGCTATTAACTGCCGAAAATTCACCTAAAACTATCGTGTTATTAGTACAAAAAGAAGTGGCAGAGCGCCTGGCGGCAAAACCGGGCAAGCTGTCGCTGCTGGCCATCAGCGCTCAGGCGTTTGCGACGGTTGAATTAGGTATCAAAGTGCCAGCTGAAATGTTTATTCCGGCGCCGAAGGTAGATTCGCAGGTAGTGATCATGCAGCGGCGCAACCAGCCGCTAGTGCCGCGGGATCAGCAAGCGGAATTCTTCACCATGGTACGAGCAGGCTTTAGCGAGAAGCGTAAGAAGCTACGTTCATCATTGGCGGTCGGCCTGAGAACTACTAAGGAATCCGCCGAGCAGATTCTGACTAAGGCTGGCATCGACCCCAATAAGCGTGCTCAGGAATTATCGATTGATGATTGGCGTAGGCTAATCGATTAGTACAGACGCGCTACGTAGGTATTGTAAACTACTGGTGATAGCACCAAGGTAGCCTACGGTGTAAACCAAGATACTAACCAACCATCTGGTACTTACCAGACTGACCTGGTTTACACGGTTACTGCCAATCCGTTTCAGTAAACACACCCCGCCCAGCTCAAACGCCGCCCTCTCCGTCAAGGGGGAAATTCGAACCCATTGGCTCGCCTAAGGCGACCTACTCCCCTTTCGTAAAGGGAGGTATTGATTCTACTTTAGATGCAGCTTGATGTTCTTGGCCATACTGTCACCGACGATGGCGGCGACGTTGCTGATACTAGCCTCGCGAATCTTCTTGAGACTGCCGAAGTGCCGCATTAGCTTGCGACGGGTGGCGGGGCCGACGCCAGGTATTTCCTCTAGCTCATTCTGAATGTGGCTACGGCGCTTAACGCTCTCGTGATAGGTAATGGCGAAGCGGTGTGATTCGTCACGCAACCGTTGCAGTAGCTTTAATAAATCGGTATAGGGATTTGGTATGGCGCTACCGCGAAAGGTAAAGCTATGTCCAGCGGTGTGGTGAGCGCCCACGTGCAGGTTGATCATATAGATCTCACCGTCGGTGGTGATATTGACGCCTGGAATCGGATCCGCAATTAACTCATCCAGCTTCTTGGTGCTGATGTGGGAATAGGTTTTTGATACGGCGATCTCATCATTCTCCTTAGCCATGCCGACTAGGGGAGCTCCATTAATCAAATCGCCAATGGCCTTAACCTGCGGAGCGCCACCGTCCACTACGATTAAATCGGGCTTACCCCAATTCTGGTGTCGTTCGCTAAAGCGTCGCCGCATCACCTCATCCATAGCAGCATAATCGTCGTTCCGTTGCCGTGAAATCTTGAACTTACGGTACTCGCGCTTATCCGCTACGCCGTTGGTAGCGACCACCATGGAGCCGACCACGTCGCGACCGCCCTGATGAGAGATGTCGTACCCCTCGATGCGGCGGGGAATATCGGGGAGACGGAATAGATCGCGGGCACCAACCAGGGCCTTGTCTTTGCTAATATCCATGAATTCGGCTTGGCCAAAGATAATCTGCTTCTTTAGCTCGTTTAGATAGGATAGCTGGTTGCGCAGCTTGGCGGCTTGCTCAAAATTTAAGTCGCGACTAGCCTGTTTCATCTGTCGCTCTAGATCTTTCTGAATTTTACTCCAGCCGCCGTTTAGATAGCGTACTAGCATGTGCAGGTCAGTCTTATATTCGGTGCTAGTACCTGATGGTGTTAGGTGGAGCTGTTTCATTAAGCGGCTATCGCGGTCGCCTGGTTTAGCTAGATAGGGGAAGGGCTTGCGTAGGTAGCGCAATGCCTTCTTGATAGGCAATGTGTTATAAAATGGCCCGATGTAGTCAGAGCGGTCGTCCAGCGGTGTACGGGTAATAGTGACGGTAGGCCACTCATCGTTAAAATTAATGCGAACATAACAAACGTTCTTGTCGTCGCGTAGCAGGATATTATAGCGCGGCATGTAGCGCTTGATCATCTCGTTTTCTAGGAAGAGCGCGTCAATTTCACTATCGGTTTCAATCCAATCGGTCATGGCGATATCGGCCACCAGGGCGCGCGTCTTGGCATCGGGATGTTCGCGGTTGAAATATTGTCGCACGCGGTTTTTAAGGACACTGGCCTTACCCACGTAAATTACCTCGCCGGCGGCATTCTTATGAAAATACACGCCCGGGCGAGCCGGCAGAGTCTTTAACTTGTCCTTCAACGCTTGATTCATTGGTTATATTATACTCTAATGAATGTGATAAAATATAGTTATGTTTGCAGATACGGCAGAAGTCTATGTGATTGCAGGTGACGGTGGCAATGGTGCCGTCAGCTTTCGCCACGAAAAGTATGTGGATAAGGGCGGTCCCGATGGTGGCGACGGCGGCAATGGCGGCAATGTCGTTTTTGTGGCGGATAATAACGTGAATACGCTGTCAGATTTTCGCTACAAGCCAGAATTACGGGCACAGAACGGTGGCGCCGGGGCCAAGCAGAAGATGCATGGTGCTAATGGTGCGGATAAATTGGTGAAAGTGCCGGTGGGCACAGTGGTCTATCGTGATGGCAAAATTCTAGCAGACCTCGCAGAAATTGACCAGCGGGTAGTGATTGCGCGTGGCGGTGAAGGTGGCTTTGGTAATGCTCATTTTAAGTCTTCAACTCGTCAGACGCCGCAGGTGGCGGAAATTGGTACCAAGGGCGATAAGTTCACGGCGCAGCTAGAGCTAAAGCTAGTGGCAGATGTGGGCTTGGTGGGCTTTCCTAACGCAGGCAAATCGACTTTCCTGTCGGTAGTGTCGAATGCCCGGCCAGAGATTGCCAACTACGCCTTTACTACTCTGACGCCGAATCTGGGCGTGGCGGATGTGGACGATAGCTCGATTTTGATAGCTGATATCCCGGGTCTAATTGAAGGTGCCTCAGAAGGAAAGGGTCTAGGCGATGATTTCCTACGTCACGTGGAACGCACTTCGGTCATCCTGCACATGATTGACGTGATGAGCAACGATGTGGCGGGTGATTATCAGAAGATTCGTCGTGAGCTAGAACAATATTCGGCCAACCTGGCGGCTAAGCCGGAAATTATTGCGCTAACCAAAACTGATGTGGTGGACGATGAGATTATACAGATGCAGAAGGACGAACTAGTCAAAGTGACTGACCGGCCAATCTATGCTATTTCGTCGAGTGCGCATCGCGGAACATTGGAGCTATTAAGGGTGCTAGCCAAAGTAGTTAACGAACATAAGGCGCAGTTAGCGGCTGAAGAAGCTAAGCAGCGGGTGGAGCTAGTGGAACAGGGAGCCGGCAATGAGACCCCTGTAATTGGCCTGACGCATGAGCAGCTGGACAATACTTGGTGGGTTAAGAAAGAAGTGCGCGATAATGGCGACGTCTATGTGGTGACTGGCGCCAAGATTGAGCGTTTTGCCATTAAAACTAATTTCGATAACGAATTTGCCATTAATCGCTTGCGGGATATTATGCAACGTAGCGGCATTGCACGTGAGTTGGAACATCAGGGCGCCACAGGTACTTCAATTGTTGAGATTGCTGGACACCAGTTTACTCTATTGGAACAATGGGATGATTAAACCTCGCTCGGCTATTTCTGCTATACTAGAATTATGCAACGAACTGCGACACTAATTGTTACAACTATAACTACCCTTAGCTTGCTAATGGCGGTTCCAGCTAATGCTATTCCGTCGGACGATGCAGTGCGGGCGGGTTGTTTGTCGGCCAAATCGGCTTTGTCGCAGACTGAGAAGAATGACGCTGTGCTTAGGATTAATCGGGGGCGAATATATAATGAGGTCAGTGACCTGTTGTACGCTATGAATGCGCGCATTAGTAATAATCGACGATCAGCCCCGAAGCTGTCGCAGATTACTGAGGACTTTAACGACGAACTAAGTAAATTTAAAGATACTTATAATAAGTATGATGACAAGCTGGTTGAGCTAACTAAGTCGGACTGCAGTAATGCGCCGAGTGACTTTTATAGTGGCCTAGTCAGTGTACGCCAGGGCCGTGAGAATCTAAAGGATAGTGTCGAAAAACTGGATCGATTGGTTGAGGAATATAGCGATAGCTTTAAATCGTTAAAGGAGTCTATAAATGATTAAGCGTGCCAAGGAGTACATTCAGGAACATCGCTTTGGCTGCTTTATTGTAATATGTCTAATCGTCGCATTTATTATGACGGGTGTGAGCCTAAAGCTATACCAAATGAGTGGCGCTATTCAGCTGGACATGAGCCGCCCAGGCTATGAAAAGGTGCGTACTCAAGTTGAGAAAGTGGCTGAGGATAAGCCGTTTGATTCCAGCGGTAAGTTGGATGATAAAGCCATCGACGACTTTCAGAGTCGTATCAATAAGTATAAGAAGGAGCTAGATGAGGTGGGTGATTTTGATCCGACAATTATCAGTGATGATAATCTGGGTATTTACGACGATCAAACAGAATCACAGTCGGGTCAGCCATCTGGTCAGCAGACAGAACAGCAACCAGATCAATCAGCACCACAGTCAACTAATTAGGATAATTTATAACTAGAATATTGTAATTTTAGTAAGAGGCCAAATGCGTAGAGCAACTGGGCCAATAACGTCTTCTAGTGGAATAGTGCCAAGGGAAGCGCGCCCTTCGCCGTTGCGACTGTCCATCGAGTAGCTACCTACGCGGTGATCGCCAGTCACAAAGATTTCACCTTTAGGCACAGTAACATCAGTTCCGTCGCCATCCACACAAGTATTTACCTGCTTATCGTTGGCAGCTAGGTTGGTAAAGCTAGTATAGGGATTGAATCCATCGGGATGCTCTTTGTTGTGAACCTTTAGTGTGCAATCATTAACGGTTACGCGCTCGCCGGGTAATCCAATGACACGTTTGACGATATATTCGTCGCCAGTGCCTTCTAGGGGATCGTGATTAGGATTTTTGAATACGATGATGTCGCCGCGATTAGGAGTGTATTGCTTACCTTGAATACCTGCCATTGTAACGACAACACGGTTAACGATTAAGCGGTCGGAAGATCCCTCACCCTCTAATGTTGGTTCCATGCTAGGGCCAACAACGTCAAAACTGCGAAAAACATAATTGTTAATTAATACGGCACCGACAATAACCACCATTATAAAACCAATAATACTAACGAAGTCATGCATCCACGCTGATCCGCGTCGTCCAGTGGCGACAGGCTGAGGTCGTTCTACGCCGGATTTAGCCAGGGGTGTATTTAGATGCTTCTTTGACGTACTAACATTTTCGGAGCTAGGCGATTGCTCTAGATCACGTTCAGTAACTCTAGGTTGATCCTTTGGCGGCATAGGCAGGCTCTCTAGTGCAGCCAGCTGCTCATTGCGTTGGTTATTAAATAACGTACCGGTTTTATGTTGTCTATTCACTCTAACTAGTTTACGCTAAATCTACTGGCTTGTCTATGAATGTGCGGCTACATGTTATAATAGATAGGTAATGGCTGAATTTATTCAATCTAAGAGAAAGTCGAGTACGCTGGCTGATGCTATCCATATTGTGTTTAATATAGCATTGGCATCGGCGGTAGTGGCTCTGACGATTTTCTTTAATACGCCGTGGCTAGCAATCGCCTTGGTGATATTGTCTAAGTGGCGCGTAATTGCAGTGCGCCCGCGCTATTGGTGGGCAAATTTGCTTAGCTCTTTGCCAGATTTAATTGTAGGGCTGGGCGTGGTGTTAATATCGTGGTCGGCTGGGCAATTATATAGCGAACTAGTTGAGAGTGGCTATGCTTCGGACCTGCCGTTTAATGTTATATGGTTACAAGGTGCGTTAGCTGTTTTGTATGCCATCTGGCTGATAGTGATTAAGCCCTTGCACAGTGAACGCTGGGTGCTATTTCAGGCGGCGGCGGCGCAATTTATTGGCTTAACGGCACTATCGATGACATCGTACACTTTGCCACTGCTAGTGGTAGTGCTGGGCTCATTTGTCGTAGGGTTTGCATCGGCGCGTCAGATGCTAGGGCAGTATGATGAGAAGTCGCGTGGGCTACTAGCGTCGGTCTGGGGGCTGCTGGTAGCAATGATGGCCTTTGTATGCTGGCACTGGAATGTCCAATATCCGATTGTGTCGCAGCTGCTATTAATACCGCAAATTGCCATTATCGTAACGGCTATTTCGTTTGTGGCGATGCGCGTTTATAAAGCGTGGTCTAACGATAAGAAAGTTACTTGGGCTGAGCTGGGTGCGCCGACGGTGTTTACGGCGGCATTGACGTTGATTATCCTATTCTGCTTTGGTGGGCTATTCTAATAATTAGGCGATACGAGGGAGGTTTAGAGAAAAGTGATTTATCTAGATAATGCAGCAGCTACGCCGTTGGATCACCGTGTTTTGCGCGAGATGATGCCGTATCTAGAGGATAAGTTTTATAATCCATCGGCGGCATATAGCAAGGCGCGTGAAGTTAAGGCGGACTTAGAGGAAGCTCGGCATCGCTTGGCAATTCTAATTGGTGCTCGTCCAGCAGAGATTGTATTAACGGCTGGGGCTACCGAATCGGACAATATTGCACTATGTGGCACGGAAGGCGAAGTTGTAGTGTCGGCTACTGAACACCCTGCTGTACTAAACGTCGCAAAGGCTAGGGGCGGTAAGATAATATCGGTTGACCACCAAGGCGGCATTAATATGTCTGAATTGGCAGCGGCTATTTCTGATGAGACCGAGCTGATATCGGTAGGATATGTTAATAGCGAGACTGGGGCGATCGCCGATATGTCGGCGGTAGTTAAGTTGGTTCAGCGAGTACGTGATGATCGGCGCGAACGTGGCGTGATTCGACCGCTATTAGTTCATACGGATGCTTCGCAGGCGGCTGGTGTCTGCGATCTTAGTGTAGCGCGACTGGGCGTAGATTTAATGACGCTCAACGCTGGGAAATGTTATGGCCCTAAGCAGGTAGGCTTGCTGTATGTTAGGGCGGGCGTCAAGTTGCGACCGTTTATTGTGGGCGGCGGTCAGGAAATGGGTCTACGCAGCGGTACGGAGAATGTTGCAAGTGTGGTCGGCTTTGCGAAGGCACTGGAGCTAACCGAAACACATCGCAAGAGTGAAATAAAGCGGCTCAGTGCTATGCGGAATCAGTTGCGCCAGTTTATTCTGGAACAATTTCCGGATGCTAAAATTAATGAAGGTCGTCGCCAATCGCCAGCTATCTTGAATTTCTCTATCCCCGGGCTAGACGGTGAGCGCGCAGTATTTGCCTTGGATGAGCGTGGTGTCATGGTGGCTACTGGGTCAGCATGTGCAGCAAACAAAGGTCTAAGAAGTCATGTGCTGGTGGCTATGGGGCTAACTCCAATAGAGGCTGATGGCTCAATTCGGATATCGATGGGGCGATTCACTACCGAAGGGGATATTGCCAAGGTAGAGCCTATTCTAGCCGAGACTATTCGCAGACAATTAAAATTTGGAGTACTAGCGTAATGAAATACTTCATCGGGGCGCTAGTGGGCTTGGCGATCTTGGCTGGCGGCTTTGTAGTAGCTACGGAGGCCTACCTGGACCCAGATAATCTAGCTACTTGTACTAAACCTTCTACAGATAAATCCTCTGATTGTCGTGAGGCGGATGCAATTGTGGTGGTTAGTGGTGGCGATACGGTTTCGCGCACCAATAAAGCAATTGCGTTATGGAAGGCGGGCTATGCTAAGGCTATTATATTCAGTGGTGCTAGCGCCAATAAGTCGGTTGAGCCGAACGCGGTGGTAATGGAACGTCGGGCACGTGCAGCCGGCATTCCAGCCGATGCAACTTATGTCGAGAAGGGTAGTCGCGATACGCGCGAGAACGCTCGAAATAGTGTGCGGATTCTAAAGGATATTGATGCACGCGATGTCATCTTAGTTAGTAGCCCCTATCACCTACGTCGAGTGCGTATGAATTTTGAGCATCAAGATCGAGCGATAGCGTATCGCACAGCGGCAGCTAGCGATGCTAGCTGGTCTAATTGGTATTTTAAGCTAAATGGTTGGCGTTTGGCGTTATCGGAATGGGGTGGCATCTTGGCGCTGCTTGCGGGGGTGACAGTAAAATGACGAAGGTTTACGTAGGCATGTCGGGCGGTGTAGACTCGTCGCTATCGGCGGCTTTGCTAAAGGAGCAGGGTTACCAAGTAACTGGCGTTTATATGAAGAATTGGACGCAGGACTTGCCTGGTATGCAGTGCCCATGGGCGGATGATTTAGCAGACGCTAAGCGCGTAGCGGTACATCTGGATATACCCTTTAAGGTTTTTGACTTTCAAAATGAGTACAAGCAATTGGTGGTAGACTATATGCTGGATGAGTATCGGGCGGGGCGGACGCCCAATCCTGATATTATGTGCAACCAGGATGTAAAGTTTGGCTTGTTTCTGAAGGCTGCATTGGCTGATGGCGCTGATAAGATTGCGACTGGTCATTATGCAGGTTCGCGTGGATCGCATTTACTGCGGGCTGCGGACGAGAATAAGGATCAAACCTATTTTCTATATCGTATAACTGGTGATGCGGTAGCACACACTATCTTCCCACTAGCGCAATATCAGACCAAATCTGAGGTGCGTGCCGATGCGGAAAAACGTGGCCTAGCTACGGCGCGCAAACGTGATAGCCAAGGAATTTGTTTTGTGGGTACGGTAGGTATTCGAGAATTCTTGAGCCAATATGTTACTACTGAGCCTGGAAATATTATTGATCGCGAAACTGGTAAGACATTGGGCCGCCATGATGGCGCGATATTCTATACGTTAGGCCAGCGTCACGGTCTGAATGTCGGTGGCGGATTGCCATATTATGTGGTCGGTAAGGATATGGCGAAGAATGAAGTGTATGTCAGTCGTAATCTAAACTCTGCCGAGTTCTTTGCACGCGAGATTCGGCTAGCGGACGTCCATTGGATTAACGATGCACTACGTTCAGGCGATAGCTGTCAGATTCGCGTGCGTCATCGAGCCAAACTGGTAGATGCTACGGTAGAGGAGGCTAATGATAATCTAATTGTTCTGCCAGCAGAGCCAGAACGGGCGGTAGCACCAGGCCAATCCATTGTGCTATACCGTGGTGATGAGTGCTTGGGTGGCGGCATTGTTGTCTAGCTATAGTATTTGTAAAATCCGGTAAGTGTGATATTATATAACAGAGTTCAAAAGTCTAATATTATTTTAGGAGTGTTATGAGTGAATTAATTAAGGCAATCGACAAGGCACAGCAGAAGGCTAAGGTCGTTGACGTACGCAGCGGTGATACCGTGCGTGTTTATCAGCAGATTAAGGAAGGTAACAAGACCCGTATCCAGATGTTTGAGGGCGTGGTCATTCGCACCGACCGCAAGGGCTCGTTTACTAGTCGCATTACCGTCCGCAAGATCGCTTCGGGCGTAGGAGTCGAGAAGAGCTATCTACTACATTCGCCGCTAGTCGAGAAGGTTGAGGTGGTAAAGCGTGGTAAGGTTCGTCGTAACTTCCTGTCCTTCCTACGTAACCGAACTGGTAAGTCGGCACGTCTAGTTAGCAAGAAGTTTGATAAGAGCATCAACGATCTCGGTGCTGAGGCTAAAGCTGAAGAGGCCAAGATTGAGGCTGAAGCTAAAGCTAGCGAAGACGCTGAGCACAGTGCAGCCGCCAAGAAGGATGCCAAATAACATCACCATCGGAATTGATGAAGTAGGGCGCGGTCCATGGGCCGGCCCTCTTGTTGTATGTGCGGTTGCCTTGGATATGGACCGCACCTATGAGGGGCTAAATGACAGCAAGAAGTTGAGCAAGAAACGTCGCGAGACGCTTAGTCCGTACATTAAGAAAAATGCTCTCGGTATTGGCATTGGTTGGGTGGACGCGCCAGAGCTGGATAGGCTAGGTATGACGGCCAGTCTGAAACTAGCGGCCAAACGGGCTTATGATCAGTTGTCTGAAGAGGTTAAACGGTCGGCTGAGCGGATTATTATTGATGGTACCATGGCGATGCTGGACGACCCACGGGTTAGCTTCATGCCGAAGGCCGACGCTACGGTGGCGGCGGTCGAGGCAGCCTCTATTGTGGCAAAAGTGGCGCGGGATAACTATATGACACAGCTCGATCGGCTGTTTCCGGGCTATAAGTTTGCTAGTCACATGGGTTATGGTACGGCGGCACACACCGAGGCGCTAGCTAAATTCGGCGTGATTAAGGGATTGCACCGGGCGAGCTTTGCGCCGATTAGGCGCCTGTTGAACGCGGTGGCTGAAGCAGAGGCGGCTGAGCGCCATAAGGTCGAGGAAACTATGGGCCGCAAGGCGGAGAGTGTGGCGGCGGATTACCTGGTCGAACAAGGCTGGGAAATCGTAGACCGCAACTGGAAAACGCCGGAATGCGAGATTGATATTGTGGCGAAGAAGGGTAAGGTGTTGAACTTCTGCGAGGTAAAGTACCGTGAGAACGCAGTGCATGGTGACGGCGTGGCGGCAATTACTAAGATAAAATTGCAGCAGATGACCTTCGCTTGCCAGGTTTACCAGAAGATGAACCCGGCCAGTAAATATTTTGACATCATGCTATCCTGCTGTAGCCTCCATGGCCAGCCCATCGTGGTCGATAATTATATCGATAATCTATCGCTAGATTTAATTTAAGAGAAGTGAACAAAACCCACCCAGCGGCGACGATGTCGCCAGCCTGCTTGACGCTTTATAGGGCGGGACTAAGGAATAAAACACTCCCCTATAAAGGGGAGCTGGCGCTTGTAGGTCATCTGAGTGGTTTATTCACCGCTCTTGGAGTCAGTCAAAAACCTAACCAAATTGCTGTGATTGTTCTGTATCCACTTAATTCTGTTCTGAATATCAGTTTGTCCTAACTTAATCGTGCGGGTCAGGGCGCTTTCTTGTAGCAGCGGCGTGAAGAATTCGACGTATTCAGCTAACTCTGATTCGGTGCGCAGGGTAGATCCAGCGGCGCGGGCAAAGTCATCATAGGTCATGTCAGCGCCAAAGACCTGGCGAATCCAATCCCAATGGTCACGCAGCCAGCGCCAGGCAGTGGTGCGGGCATGCGTATTACTAAGCAGCCACGAGGTAAAGAATATGGTATCCTGTGGCTTAATCACGTCGGTATTGGTCAGTGTGTCTAATAGTTGCCGAATCTCGCTAGAATTCTTAGTGCTGGTTAGTGCTGCGGCGATGTCTTGCTTTAAATTAGCATCCTGGCTGGTCTGATATTCCTTGAATAATCGCTCAAATGCTTCGTCGTAGCGCACGGCGGTAGATAACACGGTTGAACGAGTAGCGCTGTCGATATGGGTAATATCCTCGTGCTGATGGTAAATATTTAGCGCATAATCTTTGGCATCGGAGTTCTCGCTGTAGATCGCGCGGGCTAGAATAATCGGTCGCAGTTTCTGATCGTTTAGGTTTAGCTCGGCGTTAACTTGGCTAAATAGCCGTTGCCACTGCCTATTGGTTAGGCGTTCAACGAACTGACGAAACTGCTGATCTTCGGGGCTATCCACTTCTAATAAGATGCTCAGGTTGCTTAGTGTTGACGAAATGGCACTCCACATGGCGAAGTCTTGTTCGCTGTCGCAGTGTTGTAATAATTGTAGTAGCGGCGTAATGGTGCTGTGGTCTGACTGTGCTAGCATTAGGGATTCGCGCAGTAGTTTAATGCGATCAATCACATCCTGCTGATCATAGCTATCCATCAACTTTTGCCACAAACCATCATCATACTTAGTAATGAAATGCGCTCGGTCGCCTAGGTTGAGCTGGAGCTTGGTCGATGGGCTACCGACCATTAGTTCACTCTCGCTCATTAGCTGTGGAAAATCTGCATTATCGGCGAACAGTGGTACCTGCCAAATCGTATCATCCTTGGCGGCTTCGCCGGATGTCAGGTAACGATGTTGGGTTAGACGGTATTCGTCGTTGTTATGCGTGACCTCAATGATCGGATAGCCTGGCTTAGTTAGCCAATTGTCCATTAAGCCTTTAACGTCTAGTCCTGACGCCTCGGATAGATGCTGCCACAAATCATCAACGGTGGCGTTATGATACTGCATCTGCTGGAAATAGCTGGCTAGTCCGCGGCGAAAAGCATCCTCGCCAATGTAGTTCATTAGCATAACCAGGAGTCGCTCGCCCTTACCGTATACAATGGCGCTATCAAACAGAGTATCAATTTCGGCGGGGTCGTTTACATCCTGGCGTACCACCTGCACCTCGGGCAGGGCGTCGCGTTTCAAGGTAAACGGTACGTATGTGGTCTCGAAATCCTTCCAAATTTGGTACTCTGGATGCAGATGATCAACCGTAACGTGTTCCATCAAACTGGCGAAGCTCTCATTTAGCCAAAGGTCGTTCCACCATTGCATGGTCACTAGGTTGCCGAACCATTGGTGAGCCAACTCGTGGGCGATGACCGTGGCGACGTATTCGCGGGTTTCCTGGCTATCCTCGGGCCGGGCCAGTAGGGCGGTTTCGCGGTAGGTAATTAGACCCCAGTTTTCCATGGCGCCAGCACTAAAATCAGGCAAGGCAACGTGGTCGGACTTAGGCAGGGGATACTGAACGCCGAAATAATCCTCGTAAAAGTCAATGGACTGTGTGGCGATATTTAGAGCGTGCTGCAGGGCGCTAGTGTCTTGTGTACGGGTGGCGTAAATGCTGACGTCAACGCCACGCTTGGTTTTAGCGCTTATCTTCTGTAGGTCGCCCGCCACAATGGCTAGTAGATAGGTCGACATGCGTGGGGTGGTGCCAAACTCCCAGGCGTTCTTAACGTGGTGCCCCGGCATGTTAGATAGTACCACCGGTTCGGCGGTCTGGATTTTTAAGGTGAAGGTAGCCTTAGCAGCCGGTTCGTCCACACAGGGGAACAGCTCGCGAGCGTAGTGCGATTCGAACTGAGTGGCAAGTAGTTCCTGTGGCTCACCATTGACTTTGTATTTGCCTAAATATAGGCCGTGCATGTCGGTTTCGTTGATATCCCCACTAAAATCCAGGCGAATCACGTGGGCATGGCCAGTGATGACTAGCTCGTCATGCTGATCCATGTGATAGCTGTCGGTCGGGTTGCCGTCCAGGCGTACCGATTTGATTTTTAGATTGCGGGCATGCAAACGGATCTCACCGCCCACTGTTTTACCGGTAATAGTAACCGTGCCACCGAAGCGCCGGCTGTATTTATCTAGGTTCAGAAACAGGTCGTAATGTTCGGGTACAAAATAGTCGATCAAATGGTTCATGCTAGCATTATAGCATTTTTGACCATGAGCGATTTGTGATATCAGGGTAGTGCGAAAACGTTTTTGGAATAATCCTTTTATCGGATTTTTGTATATTTTGCTAAACGTAAACTTTGTTGTTAGAGGATTAGCGATCATGTGCTAGCTAATTACTCACAACCAAGGTTTACGGTAAAAGACAAAAATATTTTTACGAACACGCACGTGGTCGCTATTTTGTATTGTACACTCCTCAAGTAGACAAGAATGAAACTTGGCGATACTTATAATGTCACCGTAGAATACGCGTCCACGGCAATGCCACCGGTATCACCTGGGCTACCTATCCTGTCTTTACTTGGGGTGACAGCTACTTAATCTCTTTGTCTAGAAACGCTTTTAGCTGCCTAATGATGCTAGGATTATTGGTTTCTAGGGCAATCTCGCGCGTACCTAGCATACTGCCAGCAGTGGTAAAATTATGTGATCCAGTTATGGCAACTTGCTGACCATTGGGCATGGTGAAGATAATGAACTTGGCATGAATGTATCGGTTGCGCCGATAGCAGTTGTGCACGCCCATTAAGAGCTTTTTAGAGCCGATTAATAGCTGGTTCAGTTTGTCTTTAGTCAAGTTTTTGTAATTGAAGTAAATTTCGGAATCCATGGCTTGTATTAAGCGTCCTAGTTTACCGCTGGGGCAGTATTGTGATACTAAGATAGCCGAGCTGGCTTGCTTAGCTAGTGCAAGTGCTCTTTTGTAAATGATTGAATCGGCTAGCTTACCATTGTCAATTAGTAGTGTACCGTATGAAAGCCGAACGACACGATTACGTCGCCGTTCGGGATAACGCTCGGTACGCTCAATGTGAAGTTGCTCGCGCCATAATTGGCTGGCTAGTACTGGGTCGTTGACTCGGAACATATAATCGGCCTGCTTAGTAATGGCGATGTCCTCAGTGTTGACACCGCCAAAGGTAAAGACGGTATCGTCAACGATGAACCACTTGGAATGGGTGCGTCCAGTAAAGATAGGAACGTTGTAGCGCCCCAGCCAGGTAAAATGTGCACCAGCTTCTCTAAATTCGCGCCGGATGTGGTCGGCGGTGCGGTTATCGGTGCCCAGCAGGAACGCTAGTGAAAGTATAGGGTGCTTTTGAGCGTATATAAAGGTTACAAAGTCGGCAGCAACGTGTACATCAATCCCGCGCTTAGCCGCGCAAATAATAGCGTCGATAAGGTCGTTGGTGGATTGATCGCGGAACAAGCTTAGTGATACTAGGCCAATGCGATGCTTGGCGTTATTAACTAGTTTTACAGCTGTCTTAATATAGTCTTTTGGCAGTAGCAGTTTAGGTTGGCTGGCCATGTCGCTAGATATTATAACAAATCTTCAGAACCTTGAATATCTAAATATGTTTATGCTAATATGGTAGTAAATTAATTTAGGGAGGGCATGTGGATATACCAGCTGTATTTTCCAATAAGAGTGACGCTAGTGACGACACAAAGATAAAGCCAACTGATGGCGATAATGTAACAATGGTTCCGTCAGGGCGGACACTACACGATTCAGATACGTTAGATCCTTTGGCGTCGTTTGGCATTGGTGCTAATTTTGGTAATTCAAATAAGGTTAATAAATTTAAGGAAGAGCTAGTAAAAAATAACACTATCAGTACTAGCGATAAGTCAGGCGTGGGCGACTTTAGGAAGATTATGGAGCAGTTCCCATCGCCAGAACCATCGCCAGAGCCAGTAACTTCCGAGCCCGAGACGGAACCATCGCCAGAACCATCGCCAGAGTCAGAGCCCACGGCTACTCCAGCTGCAGCAGTAACTCCTGAACCAATTGATCCTACACTAGATATCACTGATCCAACTAAGATGGATTTTGTAAAAACTTATACTAGCGAGTTCGATGCAGTAACAGAGCGCGCCATGACGGCGGTACGTGCGGTACTTAGCGCCATCGATGACACTGTGCGCAACCATACAAATGATATCAATATCGATCAGTCGGTAAACGAATTTATTGAGAATCCGCCCAAGGATGGTAAGGTTGACAAGTTCGAGGATGCGCAGGATATTGTGCGTCAGATTATGAAGAAGGCAGAAGATTCCAAGACGCAGTCCGAGCAAGCAGCGCGCGAAGCGGCGAAGATTTATGACGACATCCAGAAATTCAAGAAGGACACGGAGGACGAGATCGACTCAATTAAGGCACGTGATGAATTTGGCCGCACAGGCGATCAACGTGGCGTGCCATCTAGCGATCTAGATGCCATTAAGAAATTCATGCATTAGTCTGTAGTTTTTTGCTAGATTAATCTGCGGGTTGTATAATGGGCTTAGTAATTTAAAACTAGGAGGTATTATGTCTGATTGGAACGAAGTTTTAGATGCTGGTGATGTTGATGGCGGCATCATCAATGTAGTAAATGAGATTCCTAAGGGTAGTAATAATAAGATTGAGTGGCGTCGTGATCTAAAGGTGATGGCCTTGGATCGTGTCGAGCCGAAAGTGTTTGCTAAGCCTACAAACTACGGTTTTATACCGCAGACATTGGACGAGGACGGTGATGAATTGGACGTTCTAACCATTACCGATGAACCATTGCCAACGGGCGTGGCTCTGAAGGCACGCGTGTTAGGTGTACTAAAATTTGTTGATAGTGGCGAGGTTGACGATAAGATAATTGTCGTACCGGCGGACGACCGAGAGACAGGTGATAAGTATAAGACAATAGATGATTTGCCGGAACAGCTAAAGAGGCAAGTTGAATTCCATTTTGCTCACTATAAGGATCTAAAGAAGCCTGGTTCAACTGAGGTAAAGGGCATTGAAGGTCTAGAAGAGGCTAAGGCCGTTATTAAGAAAGCTCAGAAGCGCTGGGCAAATAAGTAATATAACAGTTGGTTTTACTACGCCGGCCCACCTCTCCTCTTAAAAAGAGGAGAGGTCTTTTTATTTAGCTTGTGCGCTTTCGCGCCCTAACTGATTGCGCAACTTGCGCCGAGCATGGCTGGTAGCAATCTTGTTTAGCCAATCCACATGCGGTATGACATTCTTGCGCGTAATAACCTCAACCACATCGCCTGACTTTAGCGGCGTATCGAAGCGTACCATCTTACCGTTAACCTTAAAACCAGCGGCTTTCGCAGCAACATCTGAGTGTACCTGGTAAGCGAAATCTAGCGGTAGAGAACCAGCAGGCAGATCAAAAATGTCACCTCGTGGCGAATAAACGAATATGCGATCAGAGAACAGGTTGACCTTGAAGGCGTCAAAATCGACCTGTTTACCAGCACGTAATTTAGCGGCCGCTAGTTGTAGTTCGTGAATCCAATTGAGGTCGGCGGGCATTGGTGCTAGTCCACCCTTACTATAGGCATCCTTTAGTTTATGCTCGTTATAGTGGAATGAGGCGGCGAGGCCACGTTCGGCGTATTCGTGCATCTGCTTGGTGCGAATTTGAAACTCAACCACCTGTCCTTCTGGTGTAGTAACAGTGGTGTGCAGTGACTGGTAGCCATTGCGCTTCGGTCGAGCAATATAATCCTTGATGCGCCCAGGCATCGGAACGTACATCTGGTGTAGAATTCCTAGGATTAGGTAGCATGATGATATATCGTCGGTAATAATACGGAGCGCCATGATGTCATAGATATCATCCATATTGGCATGCTTGGTTAGCTTTTTGTGCAGCGAATAAACCGATTTAATACGGCCGTTGATGCTGGCGGGGATGTGTTCGGCTATCAAGCGATGTTCAACTTCGTCGCGAACCTGCTCAATAGTCTGTTGGCTCTGGGCTAGGCGATCGTCAATTGCCTTGCGTAGCTTCTCATAACGCTTGGGGGCTAGGTATTTGAAACTTAGGTCCTCGATCTCAACGCGTACGCGTCCCATATTCAAGCGGTCGGCTAGCGGGCCAAAGACTTCTAGGCTCTCACGTGCTTTCTTTAGCTGCTTCTCGCGCGATTGATATTCTAGGGTGCGTAGATTATGTAGGCGATCGGCCAGTTTAATGATAATTACTCGTACATCAGAGCCAATGGCAACCAATAGCTTAGTCAGATTGTCCTTGGTGCGAGGCAGATAGTGCGTGATGTCATCGCGCCCGCTGCGGACCTTACTAATTTTAGTAACACCGTCAACTAGCAGCGCTACATCCTCGCCAAATTTGTCGGCGATTTCCTTTAGGTCAGTGCCAGTGTCTTCGGCTACATCGTGCAGTAATCCCGCCACAACTGAATCCCGATCCATATTCCATTCACACAGAATAGTAGCCACGGCAATTGGGTGAATGATATAGGGCTCACCGCTGAGGCGCTTCTGGTCCTTGTGTTTTTCGGTGGCGTAGTCTAGGGCAACTGAAATCTTCTGGAAATCGGCGCTATCGGTAAATTTCTTGTGCGCAAGTCTCAAAAACTCAGTTGCTTCTTTCATGGTCTATTTATTATATCACTAACTAAGTTAAGCGTTGACTGAACAATAATAGCATGATAGCATGAAGGAAACAGCAATATAAAACAAAAAATATAATGTAAGAAAGGAGTGGGCTTTGCTAAATAGATGCTTTAGAGGGTGTAGAGTTGGAGTTCTACTGGCTATTATTATAGTCATGAGTAGTCCTTTGTCGGTCAACGCTCTGCCCTGGATTGATGAATCTAACCAGACGACCTTCTCGCGAGCGTCGGGCAAATTGACGGGTGGCGATACGATTGAAATAACAAACGTTAATTTTTATGGGCCGATTCTAAAACGCTTGGGCAAAATTGCTAGTTTGGGTGTGGGTGATGGCCACTATGTGGCGTTATTGGATAACGGGACGTTGCTAACTTGGGGTGTGAACGATGATGGCCAGCTGGGTAACGGCACCAGGGACTCTACGACGGATAAACAGGCTTACGACATCACAAACTTAATTCACAATAATAATAGCGACGAGATCGAGCGAGTAGTTGCCGTGGCGGCTGGTGCTAGTTCCTCGTTCGCATTGACTGAGCGCGGTCGGGTGTATTGGTGGGGCGATGGTCAGCTTACGCCAACTAAGATGCTAGGCATGCATGGGCAAACGGCTGAGTCGATAAAAGTTGATCGTTCGCAGGGTGATACGGAAGCTGTTATTAAGACTTACGGCGTAAACGACAAGCACGAGAGGGTTAACGAGCAGTTATTTGCCTGGAAGAGCAGTGATGCGAAATACATATTTAATATAGACGACGGCGGGCGTGGCTGTCAAAAGGAATCGCCGTGTGCGCGCGGAATCAGCGGGCTGCGTGGTAAACGCATTAAGGACTATGATATCGCCCCGTTTGGTGGGCATGTAGCTATCCTAAATGATGAGAATGCTCTATTTATATGGAATGGTGAAGGGACGGCGCAGAAGGCTAATTTTAGTTTCAATGATGAACGTGGGCTAGATTTTGTGGCGGCGGGCGATACAAGAGAAGGTAATACTAACCAGATGTATATTCTAGCTTCACGTAGTAACCTGGTCTTTGCCTGGGATGGTGAGATTAGCTCGCAACCGGGTTTCCCGATAAGCTCGCCGATTAAACAGGTAATGACCGATGGCTATGACGGACATTATATTTTGACTGAAACCGGGCAGATTTATATGTTGTATGCGGGTGGCAAGGAGTATCTGCCGCTTGATGCTCTACCTAAAGGTGAGATAGTTCAACGAATGTACGTTAAACCGATTGACAATGATTACGCTAAGGGTACGGTAATTGGATTGACAGCATCGGGGCGAATTTACGAAACCAGTACACATGATGAACTAAACGACGTATCGCGTACGCGTGATATTACGCCAGAGCTGATTTACGACACTGGTGAAGAAGGCGGTCAGATTGACTCGATTAGCTTCGGCGGTAGCGATGTAGATGCAGATGACATTCAGTACAAGGACGGAGATAATTCTACAGTGATCGTGAAAGTACCGGGACAAGTGCGCGAAGGTACGGTGGATGTGGTCGAGCGTGATATTGATGGTAATCAGATACTGCTAGGGTCTTATACCTATGATGACCCAACGCCAGATCCAGAGCCCGATACGCCCAGTGGAGGTAATGAGGCTAATAATAGCGGAGGAGAAAGCGGTAATGAGAATTTACTGCCTAACCCGAATAAGCCCAGTGGTGAGAGTAGCACCAATACCTCTAGTACTAATACATCAGTTAACGATAATACATTAAAGGATATTAAGAATGCTTTGAAAGGCAGCCTAAAAACTAGTGAAAAAGCGTCCAGTAGCAGCTTGACTACACAGAAATCAAGTACTGGGTCGCAGCTACTAAGTAATCCTAATAAGGCAACCTCTAGCGGCAGCAAGATAACCGCGCCTAATACCGGTATATAGTTGAACGAGTAGCTTGCACTGGCGCGATTGGGCTGATATTATATAAACATAAGGGTAATTAGGAGGGCATTTAGCATGGTAAAAAAGATTGCAATTAACGGATTTGGCCGTATCGGCCGCAATGCATTTAAGATTTCACTAAGCCGCGATGACATCGAGGTTGTGGCTATTAACGACCTAGTAGCGCCTAGCGCATTGGCACACCTACTGAAGTACGATTCAACCTACGGTATTTATGATCATGAGGTCGATAGTGATGACCAGAATGTCATCGTTGATGGTAAGAAGTATCGCGTATACAGCGAAACTGATCCGCACAATCTACCGTGGCGCGAGCTAGGCGTCGACGCAGTTATCGAGTCAACTGGGCGTTTCGTGGACCCAGCTAAGGCACGTGCTCATATCGAGGCTGGTGCTAAGAAGGTTGTTATTAGCGCACCAGCTAAGGGTGAAGGCGCAACAACCATCGTCCTGGGCGTCAATGACGGCGCGTTAGCTGATGCTGGCGATATCGTTAGTAACGCATCGTGTACTACTAACTGTATTGCACCTGTAATGTCGGTGCTAGAGAATAATTTTGGTGTCGAGAAGGCAATGATGACAACTGTTCACTCATATACTTCGGATCAGCGTCTGCTAGATGCACCGCATAAGGATCAACGCCGCATGCGTAGCGCCGCTACTAATATTATTCCTACGACTACAGGTGCTTCAATTGCCGCGACCGAAACTATCCCTAGCTTGAAGGGCAAGTTTGGCGGACTTAGCTTGCGTGTGCCTACACCAGTGGCGTCCATTGCTGATATTACCGCTCTAATGAAGCGTAACGTAACGGTCGAGGAGGTTAATGAAGTCTTCCGCAAGGCTGCCAATGAGGACTACTACAAGGGTATCTTGGATGCAACTGACGAGAACTTGGTTAGCAGCGACTTCATCGGCAATCCATGCTCATCGACCGTCGATCTGCCTCTAACTGCCGTGACCGATGGTAACTTGCTGCGTGTTGTAGCTTGGTACGATAACGAGTGGGGTTATTCTAACCGCTTGGTCGAGTTAACTGCTGATGTGGCTAAGAGCGTAGCGGAGTAATGGCTCTATCCAACAACGAGATACTAAGCGTAGCGTCGGCTCTGGATTCGCTAGAGCCAGGCTACCTGCCTGAGCAGATCTTCTACTCGCTGTCACGTCTGTCGGTGCTTACTGCTGCAGAGGTTGTACCCCTGCGTCGTACGCTGAATGGCGAATATGAGGTTTTACTGACTAGACGCCCAGACTCTGACCCATATTTTGGCGGTTTAGTGCACTGTCCTGGTCAGATTTATCGTCCAGGCGACAGCCTAAGTAGTCGGCCACGCAAGGTGATAGAGGTGGAATTGCCGCATACATCGGTGGAAGGCGATCCGAAGCTGGTTCCCGATACTTACATACATGACTATGGTCGTGGCCCAGTAGTTGAGCGCGTTCACTATGTATTTGTGTCGAGCAGCGAGGACGGTGACTTCTATCCAGTGGACGAGCTGCCAGATGACTTGTTGCCTGGCCACGACAAACTGATTAAGATCGTAATAAACTATCTGAATAACGAGGGACGGCAAAAATGATTTATCTAGGCGCAGATCACCAGGGTTATTATTTAAAGAATAAAATTAAGGACTATTTAGTTAAAAAAGGCTATCAAGTTGGAGGAGACTTTAGTAGTACTGAACTGGACCCAGGCGACGATTTCCCGCAATTTGCTCATCAAGCTGCTGAGAAACTAGTTGACGAGGAGAATGACATTGATGTTGCCATTCTGATCTGTGGTGGCGGTCAGGGTATGGCAATGGCGGCCAACCGCATCAAAGGTGTGCGGGCTATTGTAGCAACATCTGTCGATGATGCTAAGTATGGTCGCAACGATAACGATGCTAATTGCTTGTGTCTGCCCGCTAGAGTTCTAGATAAGTCCTGGAATGAGGCGCTATGGAAAGACATTGTCGATACCTTCTTAAATACACCATTTGCTGGTGCTGAGCGTTATATTCGCCGTAACAAAGAATTAGATGAATTATGACAATTATTGAACCGACTATTACTACTAACGATACGACGATCTACGAAATCCGCATGGATGATTTTTTATCCTACGCTCCGCGTATTCACATTGACATTACCGACGGAAAATTTGCACCCAGCCAAACTATTAACTTGAATCAGCTATATTGGCCAGAGGTGAACGAACGCGCGACCAAGATTGATTTACATCTAATGATCGAGCGGCCAATTGATTGGCTGGATCAAATTATTTCGCTGGCGCCTGACCAAGTAATCTTGCATGCCGAAAGCGATGATGCGACGAAAAATCTACCAAAAATCTTTGCCCACCTACGCAAGTTTGATATCCAATGTGGTGTGGCACTATTGCCGCAGACTCAGCCGGCTGATGTGGCGGATTTGATAAAGTTAGCTGATAGCGTGCTAATCTTTGGTGGTCATTTGGGCTATCAAGGTGGTGAGGCGGATCTAACGCAGTTAAATAAGGCTGCCGATATTAAGAAGCTTAATCCAAATGCAGCTATCGAGTGGGATGGTGGTGCTAATGCTGATAATGTCAAGCAGCTAGCTGATGCTGGTATTGATGTTATCAATGTCGGTAGTGCTATCAGTAAGGCGCCAATTGCGAAAGATGCTTACAATAAACTTTGCGCTATAATATAACCATGAACGTGTCAGACGATAAACTAAACGATATTAAATCGCACGCCAAAAACATTCGGCGCAACATTATTAAGATGCTAGCCCATGCCGGTAGCGGCCATACGGCTGGTTCGCTAGATTTGGCGGATATCTTCGCTACTTTATACTGTGGCGAGATCATGAATTACGATCCCAAGCACCCGGACGATCCAAATCGCGATGTACTGTTTTTGTCGGCAGGACATACTTGTCCAGTACTATATGCTACGCTGGCGGAAATCGGGGCGATTAGCGAGGATGAGCTGATGACCTTGCGGCAATTTGGCTCGCGCTTGCAGGGACACCCCGAACGCACCATGCTGCCATGCCTAGAATCGACCTCGGGGCCACTCGGCTGTGGTTTGTCGCAGGCAGCGGGCTATGCTTACGTCAAAAAATATCTAGACCATGACGACCGGCCGCATATCTACGTAGTAACTGGTGATGGTGAGCTGGACGAAGGCAACATTTGGGAGGCGGCGCTATTTGTCGGTAAGAATCAACTAAACAATCTGACGGTATTCGTTGATCGTAACACCATTCAGCTATCGGGCAAAACTGAGGATATTATGCCGCTAGAACCGCTGGCAGATAAGTGGGCAAGTTTTGGCTTTACGGTCGAATCAATTGACGGGAATGATCCGGCAGCGATTTTGGCGACGCTGGGCGAAACACGAAATTCGAACCGACCGGTGGCAATACTAGCCAATACTATTCCAGCTAAAGGCGTAAGCTTTATGGAGGGCGACTATCATTGGCACGGTAAGACGCCGAATGCCGAACAAGCCGCGGAGGCATTAAAGGAGCTAGCATAATGTACCAACTGGATAAAGATTTTGTTAAGGGTAATATTCAAAAAGCGTCGCTACGTAAGGCCTTCGGCCACGCCCTAATGGAAGTAGCGCGTGACGATAATCGGGTAATTGCCCTGACGGCCGACCTGGGCGGCTCGGTGGGACTAGGCGAGTTCCACGAGCAGGTACCTGAGCGTTTTGTTGAAACAGGCATCGAGGAGCAGAACCTGGTAACACTGGCCAGCGGTATGGCGCACGCCGGCAAGATTCCTTTTGTAGCGGCGTATGCAGCATTTAGTCCTGGTCGTAACTGGGAACAGATCCGCACAACTATTTGTCTAAATAACCAGCCGGTGAAAATTATCGGTAGTCATACCGGCGTTAATGTTGGCCCCGATGGTGCAACGCATCAGATGTTAGAAGATATTGCCCTGATGCGAGTATTGCCTAATATGACGGTGCTGGCGCCGGGCGATGCGGTTGAAGCGGCGAAGATGGCGCGGGCGCTAGTGGACTATAACCACCCAGCCTACGTGCGCTTGCCGCGGGCGGAATTTTCGGTATTTAGTGACGAAAAGGCGCCGTTTGTAATCGGCAAGGCCTATGTGGTGCGACCCGATGATGAGGCTTCGATTACCATTATTTCCACTGGATCCATGACAGGCAACGCCATGCTGGCGGCTAATCGGCTGGCGGAACAGGGTATTAGTGCCTCGGTGGTGCATGTGCCAACTATCAAACCGCTGGATCGTGAAACTATTTTACGCGAAGCGGGTAAGAATTCAATCTGTGTAACAGTCGAAGAGCACCAGGTAGCAGGTGGCCTAGGTTCGGCGGTGGCGGAGCTGTTGCTAGAGTCTGGTGTGACGCCACGGGTCTTTAAGCGCATCGGTATTAACGACGAGTATGGCCAGTCGGGTACATGCGATGAATTACTGCATCATTATGGGCTTGACGTTGATGGTCTTGTTAGGCAGATTGTTGACCTGGTACGCTAATGCTATTATAGATATAGGCAATCAAAACAAATAGGAGAAAATATGCTAGATAATCAAGTGAGCTTTTTGGCGATTGGTTCGACTACGCAGGATGTATATCTTAGCAATGTCGATGGTATCGTGCCGGTTTGTCGCAACCCGGAGGACTGCTTTTATGACATTAAGCTGGGGCAGAAAATCTATGTCAACAGTGTCGACTATGAAGTTGGAGGTGGCGCCTCGAACGCGGCGGTTACTTTTGCGCGGGGTGGCCAGCCTGTTACCTTTATGGGCAAGATTGGTATGGATATGTCAGCGCAGGCGGCGTTAAGGTGCTACGCTGACGAAGGCGTGGACTATTCAGCATTGACGATTAGTGAAGAGTACAACACGGACTACTCTACAATTCTGCTAGCCCCCAATGGTGAGCGTACGATATTTACCTATCGGGGCTGCGGCATGTTTTTCTCGCCTGACGATTTTGACTTCAATAAGCTAAATCGAAAGATCGACTGGATTTATCTCACTTCAATGGTTAATCATTTTGAAATCTACGATAAAATTACCGATTTTGCTGTGCAGAATCATTGCAAAATTGCCTTTAACCCTGGTGCGATTGAGCTAGATCATCCTGACAAGCTTAAGAAGGTGCTGCGTAATGTACAAATTCTATCGGTTAATAAGGAAGAAGCACAGCGTATTGTGCCAGGAGATACCTTGGAGGAGTTGTTAAAGAACCTGCGTGAATATTGTCCAGTGGTAATTATTACCGACGGTGCCAATGGTTCGATTGCGACTGATCGACACCAGACGCTGCGGGCTGGTCTATATAAGGATACGACTGAATCAGTGGATCGTACAGGGGCAGGCGATGCCTTCTGTTCTGGCTTTACCTTGCGCTATGCCTTAGGTGATAGCCTGCGCGAGGCGATACATTTTGCAGCAGCCAACGCGTCATCAGTGGTGCAACATGTGGGTGCAAAGCCGGGCATTTTGCGCGGTCGCCCGCAACTCGATCCAATGGATATTCACGAAATTGCGCTATAATGTAATAAATGGCACATGAATTCAAGTTGCGTTCTAAGTATCAACCGACTGGTGATCAGCCTGAGGCGATTGCTGAGCTAACTAACGGCATTCGTGCGGGCGAAAAGTTCCAAACCCTCATGGGTGTCACTGGTTCGGGCAAGACCTTCACTATGGCTAACTTGATTCAGAATACTGGTAAGCCTACTCTGGTACTGGCACACAACAAGACTCTAGCAGCACAGCTGTTCTCGGAATTTAAACAGTTCTTCCCGGAGAACGAGGTTCACTACTTCGTTTCCTATTT
This sequence comes from Candidatus Saccharibacteria bacterium UBA1103, assembly GCA_002313515.1. GTDB lineage: Bacteria > Patescibacteriota > Saccharimonadia > Saccharimonadales > Saccharimonadaceae > Nanoperiomorbus. Next base: position 50,620 of record DCBQ01000004.1, read on the forward strand.
TGATTATTATCAGCCAGAGGCCTACATTGCCAGTAGTGACACCTATATCGAGAAGGATAGTCGGATTAACGAGGAAATTGACCGCCTGCGTCATGCGGCAACTTCGGCGCTACTAACCCGTAGGGACGTGATTATCGTGGCATCGGTTAGCTGTATCTATGGTATCGGTTCGCCGGCGGACTACGCGGAGATGTCGGTGGATTTGACGCGAGGTATGCGCTACAACCAAGCCAAATTTATTCGTCACCTGAACGATATTCAGTACCACCGTAATGATATGGACTTTGCGCGCGGTACCTTCCGAGTGCGGGGCGATACCATCGACATCTTTCCGTCGGGACGCGAGACGGCCTTTCGTATTGAATTCTTTGGTGACGAGGTCGAGCGAATTCTAGAAATTGACCCACTGACTGGCGAAGTGCTGGGTTATCCTGATGAGATACGCATTTTCCCAACCAGCCACTATGTGACGCCCGAGGACAAGCTGAAGCACGCTATCGAACAGATTAAGGATGAATATGAGCAGCGGGTTAAATTTTTTGAGGAGCATCAGAAGTATCTAGAGGCTCAGCGACTGACTCAACGCATCAAGTATGACGTCGAGATGATGGAGCAGACTGGTTTTGTGAAGGGCATTGAGAATTACTCGCGCTATCTAACCGGCCGTGAACCGGGCGAGCAGCCGGCGACGCTATTGGATTACTTTCCGGATGACTTCTTGATGCTGATTGATGAGTCGCACATGACTATTCCGCAGGTGCGAGGTATGTATAATGGCGACCGGGCTAGAAAGGAAACCCTGGTGGAATACGGCTTTCGCCTGCCTAGTGCACTGGATAACCGCCCCCTAACCTTCAGCGAATTCGAAGGGCACATTAACCAGGTAGTGTTCGTGAGCGCAACGCCGGGTGAGTACGAGCTAGCTCATTCGCCGAAGCCAGTAGAGCAGGTAATCCGTCCGACTGGGCTGTTGGATCCGAAAATTGAGGTAAGACCAACCGAGCATCAGGTAGACGATATTGTGAACGAGATTCAAGACCGCATTGCCAAGGGGCAGCGGGTGTTGGTAACTACATTGACTAAGCGTATGGCAGAGGACCTCTCGGACTATCTGATTGAAAATGGTATTAAAACCGCCTATATTCATAGTGACATTGATACTTTAGAGCGTAGTGATATTCTGAAAGACTTGCGCACGGGCGTATACGATGCGCTGGTAGGCATCAACCTACTTCGCGAGGGTCTTGACTTGCCAGAGGTGTCGCTAGTCTGCATTGTGGATGCGGATAAAGAAGGTTTCTTGCGTAGTGTGCCAGCACTAATTCAGACTATTGGCCGCGCTGCCCGTCATGTGGAGGGCAAAGTGATTATGTATGGCGACCAGATTACGGATTCGATGCGTGAGGCTATTGACGAAACTGAGCGCCGCCGCTCCATTCAGGATCGCTACAATAAAGAGCACGGTATTACGCCACATTCGGTGGCAAAGGCGATTGATGAGGGCTTGCGTGCGATCATCCCGGTCAAAGATAATGATAAGAAGCCGAAGTTGAATCTAAATAAGATTCCATCGGATGAGTATAAGGATCTGATCGATGACCTGACTTCACAGATGGAACTAGCAGCGGCGAATTTGGAGTTCGAGAAGGCGGCGGATCTACGCGATACGATTACCGATATAAAGAAACGTCTAGATAAGATTGGCTCGTATCGCAAAAATAATGATATAATGTTACCATAAGCTTTAATTATAGGAGGAGTGAGTATGGAAGATAAGCGTCCGGGGGCTGGCCTGTATGCCACTTACGCTAGTGCCATTACTGGTTTTATCGTGGCGCTGGTGTTGGGCGCGGCCGTGCTAATGGGTGGAATTATGCGATTCTTTGATGTGTCGATGATTCTGCCGGTTCTAGGTGGTCTGATCGATACGGGTGTAGTCGCTGTTGCGGCTGGTGTTATCTCAATTGTAGCCATGAACAAGGTTGCCCATTCGGCAGATTCTGGTCTGTTAGTATCTAGTGATTTTTATCGAACGGCTAATGGTGTAGCAAAATTTGTGGCCAAGGCCTTGGCGGTGTTTGGTGCGGCGGTAGCGGTAGCGGCACTACTAGAGATGCTGCTGAGAGCTAGTACTATTGAGTATAACTGGAAGACTTACCTGTTGGGCTCATGCTTGCCGGCGCTAAGCTTGGCGGCTGGTGCATTTGCATCTGGCATTATGATAGAGAAATTCGAGAAGGCTCAGATAAAGCCAAATGTACTGCCTATTGTAGCTGTAGTTGTAGCGGGTGTAGCTCTACTGATGGCGGTCATTGCTGTGGCAGTTAAGAGTAACATTAGCACTACCTCAATCTACAATAGCACCATAAAATACGAGCCAGTAAAACTAAATACCAGTACATACGATTATTAGTGAGGGCTATTATAGATGGATGCATTCCAAATACTAGTGATAATTCTCTCGGCCTTTCTAGGCATATTTCTGATACTGGGTATAGTGCTGCTAATCATGTGTATCCGCGTATCGCGCAAGATTAACAGAATAACGCAGAATATTGAAGAGGCTAGCAACAGTTTACGCGAGGGTGCTGCTGGGCTGGGTAATTTAGTGGTAACCTTGAATCAACTTGCTAGCCCTGCTGTAATTGCACGTATTGTGGTAAAATATATACGTCACTATATAACAAAAAGGAGGACACAAAATGACTGAGAAAAAGAGTTCCGGTGCTGGTAAGTTTGCCCTAGGTGCTCTAATCGGTGCTGCTGCTGGTGCTATTGCCGGCATCCTGACTGCGCCAAAAGCCGGCAAGGAAACGCGGGCAGATATTGGCCGTAAGGCTGGTGAGCTAAAAGACGCTGCTAGTGACAAGCTAGCCGATGCCAAAGACTTTGCGTCAGACAAGCTTGACGATGCTAAAGAGTTCACTTCGGCACGCGTTGAAGACACTAAGAAGTTCTTCAATAAAGAAAAGGCTGCAGCTGCCAAGGAGGCTAAGAAGACCAAGCGTGATATTGAACGTGAGCTAGACGAAGACTAGTTGTCTGCTTGATTAGGCCAATCGTCACGATCGCGTCGTGTTGCCTCCCCTTTGTAAGGGGGAGGTATTTTTGGCTCTAATAATGCTATAATAGATGTAATGAGCGAGGGAATTGACTACAAAAACTATGACTGGAAGCCAAATGACTTTGTGCACCTGCACAATCATACGACCTACAGTGTTTTGGATGGTCTGACTCAATTGCAAGACTTAATTGACAAATGTAAAGAGTTTGGCATGGATGCGGCGGCCATTACCGATCATGGCACGTTATCGGGTGTGCTGGACTATTACAAAAAGGCGAAGGCTTCGGGTATTAAGCCGATCCTAGGTATAGAGACTTACGTAGCGGCGCGCCGGATGCATGACCGCGATCCTGCTAAGGATAAGCAGCGCTATCACTTGACGGTGCTAGCTATGAATAATGAAGGCTTCAAGAACCTGATGCGATTAAGTTCGACGGCTAATCTTGAGGGTATGTATTATAAACCGCGCATTGATCATGAGCTGTTGGAGAAGTACAACGAAGGGCTGATTGTCTTATCGGGCTGTGCGTCGGGTGAAGTTGGCGTGGCACTGAAGACAGGTGATTACGATAAGGCGGTTAAAATTGCGAAATGGTATAAAAACCTGCTAGGCGATCGCTATTATCTAGAGCTGCAGGACCATGGTCATCCGAAGAGTCGCACGCACTGGAAGGTGCAGGAGACTATTAATAATGGCTTAATGAAGATGAGCAAAGAGCTGGATATTCCTCTGGTGGTTACTTGCGATGGGCACTACCTGACTCACGAATATCAGAAGGCACACGAGATTTTGCTGTGTGTGGGCACTGGTTCGTTCCTGTCGGATACCAACCGTATGTCGCTATCAGATTTTGAGCTACATCTAACGGACCCGCGCGATATTATTGACCACTGGAAGGACGACTGTCCTGAGGCGATTATTAACACGCGTAAAGTGGCTGATCGCTGTAATGTCGAGATTGAGCTGGGGCGTATTTTAATTCCAAAGTTTCCAGGTATTCCAGAGGGCGAGACAGAGCATAGCTACTTCCATCGCTTGGTTTATCAGGGGCTGCTGGTGCGCTACTGCAATATGACACTAGAGGAGGCTGAAAAATACAAGGTCGAAGATATTAAGCCGATGCTGCCAGACGTAGTGCGTGAGCGTGCTGAGATGGAACTAGGCGTGATCGGTTCTATGGGCTACGAGGGTTATTTCTTGATCGTCCAGGACTTTATTAACTGGGGCAAGGATCAGGGCTACGTGTTTGGCCCTGGGCGTGGTTCGGCGGCTGGATCGATTGTGTCGTATGGTATTCGTATTACAGATCTGGACCCGCTTAAGTACGACTTGCTATTCGAGCGTTTTCTAAATCCAGATCGTATTTCTATGCCAGATATCGACGTAGATATGCAGGATACTTGCCGTGATGCCATTATCAATTATTGTGCTGACAAATATGGTCATGATCACGTTTGTAACATTGTAACATTTGGCACTATGGCTTCACGGTCGGCTGTGCGCGATGTGGCGCGAGTACTACAAGTGCCATATGCTGAAGCCGATCGTTTAAGCAAGCTAGTTCCAACTGGTCCACAATCGGCACACTTGGGTTCGCTTAAGGATATGCTAAACAGCGATCCGGATATGAAGAAAGAATACGAGACTAACCCGACAGCTAAGCAGGTTTACGATTATTCCATGCAGCTGGAAGGTACGATTCGTAGTCACGGTGTACACGCTTGCGGTATCGTGATTGCGCCAGAGCCTCTGATTGATATTATTCCGCTCGAGTGGGCGCAGAAGGGGGTGGTTTCAACACAGTTCCCAGCGCCGCAGGTGGAGGAAATGGGTTTGCTGAAGATGGACTTCCTAGGTCTATCTAACCTTACGATTATTGATAACTGTCGGCGTATTATTCGCAAGGTTTATCACGAGGAAGTTGATCTGACGCACCTGCCGCTGGATGATGAGGAGACCTATAAGCTGCTGCAGCGCGGCGATACTACGGGTGTATTCCAGCTTGAATCGGCGGGTATGAAGCGCTATCTGAAGGAGCTCAAGCCAACGCATTTTGAGGATATTATTGCTATGGTGGCATTGTACCGACCGGGCCCGATGCAGTTTATTGACACCTTCATTAGGCGTAAGCATGGCCTAGAGCCGATCTCTTATCCGCATCCGTCGATGGAGCCTCAGCTTAAGGAAACCTATGGCGTTTTGGTTTACCAAGAGCAGTTCATGGTGATTTCGAAAGAATGCTGTGGTTTCACGGGCGGCCAGGCCGACACTCTACGTAAGGCCGTGGCAAAGAAGAAAATTAAACTACTAGAGAAGATGAAACCGGCCTTTATTGATGGTGCGGTTGAGAAAGTGGGCGCCAGTCGTGAGGTGATGGAGAAGTTCTGGACTGAGCTAGAGGACTTCGCTTCGTACTGTTTTAATAAATCGCACGCTGCCTGCTATGGTCTAATTGCCTACTGGACTGCCTACTTAAAGGCGCATTATCCAGACGCTTACATGGCGGCCTTGATGACTAGTGACTCAGATAACACTGATCGCCTGACCATCGAGATTACCGAGTGTAAGAAGCTGGGTTTACAGGTGGTTTGTCCGGATATTAATGAATCGTTTAATGAGTTTGCCGTCGTGCCAGGTACTAACAAGATTCGCTTTGGGCTAGGTGCCATTAAGGGTGTTGGCGGGACAGCAATTGAGGATATTCTGGCTAAGAAAAAGGATGGTCCATTCGAGTCGCTAGAGGATTTTGCTAAGCGCGTGAATAGTCGGGTCTGCAATCGTAAGGTGTACGAATCGCTAATCAAAGCAGGCGCCTTTGATTGTTTCCAGCTGAAAAATCCACTGCCGAATGGTTTTATTGGTAGTCGTTCGGATCTATTGTTTAACCTAGATTCAATTATCGCTTTTGCACAGAAATATCAGAAGGAGGCGGCATCGGGTCAGGCCGATCTGTTCTCGATGCTAGGTGATGCTAGTGAGATGGAACGAGCACAGTCGCACCTTGATATGGTTCCATCGCCCAGTCAATCTAGCGATAAGGAGCAACTGGGCTGGGAGCGCGAGCTACTAGGTCTATATCTGTCGGCGCACCCACTGGATCGTTATGATACTTTTTTTGAGGAGCAGATGAATCCGATTGAGAGCATTACCTCGGATCAGGATGGTGCGCTTGCTACCATTGGCGGTCTAATCGCAAGGCAACGTACATTGGTAACTAAATCAGGTACCAAGATGGCTTTTCTGGGCATCGAGGACAAAACTAAGGATATTGAAGTAGTAGTATTTCCGCGCGTGTATGAAACTATGCCGAAAGATCTAGATCCATCGGCGGTACTCAAAGTAGTGGGTCGAGTCAGCGGTAAAGACCGCGAGGGTAATAGACAACCTGATCCCTCAATTATCGCTGACCGCATCGAGGTAATTACTGATGATATCTTAAACGGCTATCTACCAACTGGCACGAAGAAAGGTCCAGTGGATATGTCGACAGTGGGGCAACGCAACAAATGGAGCAAGCGCGGTAAACAAGGCGGGCACAATGGTGATTCATCAGGTGGCTCTGGCGGTGGCTATCGCGGTAGTGGTGGCAGTTACGGCGGAGCGTCCTATGTGGCCGAAGCGCCGGTGCACAAAGCTCCACCAATTGATATGTCGCAGTATAGCGTAGTCGATAGTGCTGAGCCGAAGCGCATGTATGTGCTAGTAAAAGATCCGACTGATGGTAATGCCTTGATGGCTTTGAAAGAGAAGCTGTCGGAGTTCTCCGGTAAAGACCAAGCGATCTTAGTGTTGGGCGAGGATAAAAAGTCGGCTATCAAAATGCCATTTGGCATTAAAGTTTGCCAGCAACTAACTGACGCCGCGGCTAGCATCTTTGGTAAAGAGTGCGTAGCAGTGAAATGACGGCTATACAAGCATGATCTGTATCATTTTATTTTTGAGTGCAAGCGGTTTTGCGATGTCATAAAAATGCGGAAAATCTTGCATCAATCTTAGTTATTTGATGGCTACCACCTGCGGAACAAATAGCGCAAGAGCAATGGAGAGTTCTAAAAAATGGTGGACAAGCTAAATAAACTAGTTAATATAACCAAGTCCCACCCTATAAAGAGTGACAAGCAGTGGCGTAGCCACGCTGGAAGGGTTTAGGGTATGCATCCCATGCTACGCCTGTGAGGTCATGCGCCGTGATACCAGCACTCATAATGTTTACCGCGTCGTCCTCTCGGCAATCTAGCTGAATACAACTCTTATAAAAATATGGCGATAAACTAGCATAAGTGCTAAAATATAGCTATGAAAATTTGGTGGGCAATGACAGCTATTCTGGCTTTCTGTGTTACGGCGTCGCCAGTGGTAGCTAAAAGCACGGCAGCCAGCCCGCTGTACGAAAGAAACCTTACGCTTAGCGATATCCGTGGTGAAACGTTCGAGATAGAGCTACCGAATTCTATAGCTAGCAAGGGCGATCGGTTGCAGGATGTGAACTTTGCTGATGGTGACTGTACTAAGTCGACATTGTCTAGTGACATATCATTTTCTAACCGTACGATTAAATATACCATTAAGCCATATGCTGTAGGTCACGATATGTTTTGTTATAAGATAGCTAGCGACAATGATCAGCTGCGGCAGGGGAAGATAAAACTGAATATTGGTATGCCTAGTAAGGGCCAAAATATTTTAAAAGGCGATGTGTGGGTGGATCATAATCTCGATTACATACAAGATGATGAGCCAAAAGAGTATTCAATGACAGAGCGGGTAGGCTGGACGGTGTACTTATGGCGTGTCGATCTGGTGACGGGCGAGAAATTCTATTTTGCTAAAACGGATACGGCGGGTGAATATGGCATATGGAAATTTAAGAACGTTCCAGCTGGTAAGTATGTGATAACGATGGAAGTGAAGCCAGACTATATGGGTAATCGGTTTTCACCACAACGCCCATATAGCATGCTCGATATTGAGGTGCCGGAAAATATACCAAGGGGTTGTAAGGACGAAAATTCTTTGTGTCTACATGATGACAATAACTTTAAGGTTGCGAAGGCAATTAATGCCAAGGATGATGTGCATGAGATTAGCATTGATAGAATTGGTGATAGTCAAAGCGATATTGTTGATGTACTAGCTAACGATACGGGGCCGAATGGCAGAGATAACAGCATGCTATCAACTGAAGATGCTCAATATGGCTGCCTGCCTAGTTTAGGTGCGGTTGGCCCGAATGATTTACGCATAGATGTTGGCTCGGATACGGCAACATACCATAACATAAAATATAATCTTAGGCCCGGTGCGTATGGACATGATGTGATCTGTTATCGCGCCGGAACTAGCTATCTGCGTTCGCAGATTTTGCTAGAGAGTAAGCTGAGACAAAGCGGGAATCTGTATGCTGGGCCCGTTGATCTAACTAATCCGACGTATTATTTTAATCGAACATCTACTGTAAATGATGCGGCTAAGGCAAACATAACAATTAAGCCTAAAGAGACGGCGAGAATTGAGGGTTTAGCGTACGTTGACTCGAATCTAAACAAGCAGATGGATGACGGCGAGGACTTAGCCAATGGAACAGCTAACCTGGAAACCGATTACTACCAGATAATGTATAATCAGCCACGCATAAAGAGCACGCTAATTACTAGTGGAAAGTTTAGTTTTAATCAACTTCCCGCGGGAAAATTGGACTACCAACTGTCGGCTGCTAACGGTAATCTGCAATCGGATGGGCAAACTTTCCAGATTGGGAATGTGGGTGATACTGTTCAAAAGAAGGTTAGAATGTGGCATCCTGCTATTATTAAAGACATAAAGCTGGACGTGAATGTGGATGACATTCATAGGGCACAGACTTATCAGTTGGCGGTCCTGAATGGCCAAATAGGCTCTAATGGCACAGATGATGATCAGTTGACGGTTGGTAAAATCATTAGTACTGACGCCTGTCCACGTCCCGCTGGTAACTGGGCAATTGATGCTGATGGCAAGCAAATTGTCTACACGCTGCCAGCAAATTACGCCAGCGACACGGTGTTATTTTGCTATCGAATTAATAATATTTATACAGGCGAAAGCTATGACGCTAAAGTGACGATAAATCTGCATATTCTACGCAATAGTACCATTAGTGGTACGCTGTACTTAAACCGTAATTTAACCGATGGCAACGTATTTCTACCCAATGATGCACTGGCCAATGTCTCGCTAGTGCTGCTGGACGACGATAATCACCGCATGGCAGCTGTAACTACCGATCAGAATGGTCGATATGTCTTTGGCGGATTGGCGGCGGGTACGTATCATGTTTCTCTAGACAGTGGGGCTATTGCATCGAAGGGTGATGTTGGGTATACTAATAATATTAAGTCCGGCCGTAAGGTCGGAGTTTTTAGTAAGTATAAGGAACTCTATACGAAAGGAGAAGTATGGAAGGACTAAATATTAAGCAGATGACTGCGGCGATTCACGCCTTGGCCGAGGAAAAGAACTTGACTGAGGACGAAGTTGTATCGGCAATCGAGACTGCGATTGCTGCGGCTTGGCGCCGTGATAATGGCGATCGTGACATGAACGTGCGGGCAATCCTGAATCAGAATGATGGTACAGCCAAGATTATCGTGCATTGGGACGTGGTTGAAGAGCCAGAAGGCGCAGGCCAGATTAGTCTAGAAAAGGCCAAGGAGATTGATAAGGATGCACTACTAAATGGCCAGATTGAGCAGGAATATGAAGCAACTACTTTTGGCCGGGTGGCAGCTATGACGGCAAAGCAGGTTCTAGTGCAGAAGCTACGTGAATTTGAGCGCGAGTCAGTAGCACGCGAGTACGACGACAAGGTGGGCACTTTGGTTACTGGCGCTATTACCCGAATTGAACCACGCGTGGTACGAATTGAACTAGGTCGGGGTGAAGGTATTATGCCGGCTAGCGAGCAGATTCCGGGCGAGCGCCTGGTAGTTGGCAATCGCATTCGTGTACTACTAAAGAACATTGACCGCGACAACAACCGTGGTCCAACTATTATTCTGTCGCGCGGCGATGCGGACTTTGTAAAATTGCTGTTTGAGCAGGAAGTGCCAGAGATTGAGACCGGTGCCGTAGAAATTAAGGGCATTGCTCGCGAGGCTGGCCGCCGTACTAAGATCGCAGTCTACAGTAGCAACAATGAAATTGACCCCGTGGGTACATTTGTCGGTTCGAAGGGTATTCGGGTGCAGGCAGTCATGAATGAGATTGGCGATACTGAAAAGATTGATATCGTAACTTACGATACAGATATTCGTAACTATATCGCTAATGCCTTAAGCCCAGCCGAGATTAACAGCATTGAGCTAGATGATGATGCTAAAACAGCTAAGGTCATCGTGCCGGCCAATCAGCAGTCAGTAGCCATTGGTAAGCAGGGACAAAATGTGCGTTTAGCTTCGGTTCTAACTGGCTACAAGCTAGATATTGCTACAGAATAGTGTAAAGCTTTCGATTTCTGAATAAATGCGAAATACAGAATTAGCACTCTAGACAATAGAGTGCTAATTTGCTAATATGGAATTATGGAATTTAATAAGAAACTCACTGATGACGCTAGAGCATCTCTCGTACACGCAGAGATGTTCGCGGATTTGTCTAACTCTAAGCAGGTTGGGACTGAACATATCCTACTAGGCATGATGAATCAGGTTACATCTGTGGCGTGCAAGATTCTGGGTGAGGCTGGTGTAAATTTCGGTGACCTAGCTTCGCTAATGAACTTAGCACCAGCAACCATCGTGCGTGCGGGCGGTCAGAGCAAGGGTTTCTCGGATGCGCTTAAGATGACCTTAAGGGTGGCAGCTGAGGTGGCTACTCAGTACCATCAGGACTGCTGTGGCACGGAGCATATCTTGTTCAGCTTGATGACGCAGACCAACTCGACGGCCTATCAATTGCTAACCAAGCTAGGTGTTGACACGATGGAGATTATGGCTAGCTTGAACGACTATTTAGAGGGAACCAACCGATCGGATACCGAGGCGGCGGATGCGTCGCGTCTGAACATTAAGCGCAACGTTCAGGGTGGTAGCTTTCTGGCTAAATATTCGCGTGATCTGACTAAGATGGCTAAAGATGGTAAACTTGATCCAGTTATTGGTCGAAATCGTGAGATTGAACGCATGATTACCATCTTAAGTCGTCGTACTAAGAATAACCCCGTGCTAATCGGTGAAGCTGGCGTGGGTAAAACGGCAGTAGTTGAGGGCTTAGCAGAGAAGATTGCCGGTGGTGATGTGCCAAGCTTTATTGCCGATAAGAAAATTATTCAACTGGATTTAGCAGCGCTACTGGCGGGTACTAAATTCCGGGGTGAGTTTGAGGATCGCTTGAAGCGCGTAATCAATGAGGTTAAAAAAGATAAGGACCTGATAGTCTTTATTGACGAGCTACACCTACTGATTGGCACGGGCTCTGGTAATGATGGCGCTATGGATGCAGCTAACATTCTAAAGCCGGCCTTGAGTCGGGGCGATTTTCGTCTAATTGGTGCTACTACTAGCGACGAATATCGTAAGTTTATCGAGAAGGACTCAGCCTTAACTCGACGTTTCCAGGAAATTATGGTTAACGAACCTAGTGTATCAGATACTATTAAAATCCTGCAGGGCTTAGCACCAAAGTACGAAGAGCATCATCACGTTAAGATTAGCGAGAATATTATTAAAGAAGCGGTGCGTTTGAGCCAGCGCTATCTGCCTGAGCGCAAACAGCCAGACAAGGCGTTAGACGTGATTGACGAGACGGCAGCGAGGGTGCATATTGCCAATGCTACTAGTAAAGTTTCGCAGGATTTGGCTAAGTTTAAGGCTGAAGCCGGACGCTTAAATGCTGAAATGGAATCGGCAGTCAATGACGAGAACTATGAGAAGGCTGCTCTGCTCAAGATGCGCGTTAGCCGCTTGAACGAGCAGATCGAAAAACTGGAGCAAGACGAACATGCCGGTGCGGCTTCAGCTGTTAAGTTAAATGATGTCGCACGGACCGTTAGTGTGATGACAGGCATACCACTAGAGCAGTTACAACGTGATGAAGCGGTTAAACTGGCTAATCTAGAGAAGCGCTTAGGCAAGCGTATTATTGGGCAGAAGCAAGCGGTGGCGGCGGTGGCCGATGCAATTCGTCGTTCACGGGCGGGGATTTCCGACCCGCGGCGACCGATTGGCTCGTTTATCTTCCTTGGGCCAACGGGCGTGGGCAAGACTGAGCTAGCTAAAGTGCTGGCGGATGAAGTCTTTGGTAGCCGTAAGAACTTGATTAAGATTGATATGAGTGAATTTGGCGAACGTCATACGGTAGCACGTCTAGTGGGCGCACCGGCTGGCTATGTTGGCTACGATGATGGTGGTACGCTGACCGAAAAGGTGCGTCGCCAACCATATTCAGTGATCTTGTTTGATGAGATTGAGAAAGCTCATCCAGAGGTCTTTAACATTCTGTTGCAGATTCTAGAAGATGGTACGCTAACTGATGGCCACAACAAGACCGTGGATTTCCGCAACTGTGTAATTATCTTGACTAGTAACATAGGTGCTAACGAAATGACGACCAATAAGGTGGGCTTTGTGGCTAGCGACGTGCCAGATAATGGCCATCGTGTTCAAGATCGCAATGAGGTAATGAGTTTGCTACAGCAGAAGATGCGGCCAGAGCTATTGAACCGTTTTGATGAAATCATCATGTTTAATGCGCTGACGCGTGCCGAGGTAAATCAAATCTTCGACCTGATGATTGACGACCTGAATAAGCGATTAGCTGTTAAGGGCGTTGGCCTAACAGTTAGTAGTCGAGTCAAGCGTAATCTAGTAGATAAAGGCTTCAATGCTAAATACGGTGCTCGACCGCTACGGCGGGTGATCCAGAAGAGTCTGGAACACTTACTGGCCGAACAGTTGATTCGGGGTGATATCAAGCGCGGAGATATGGTGCGTGCAACAATGAAAGATGGTGAAATCGTCCTGCAGTCCGAGAAAGAGTCGGCGTCGACTAAGTCGAACAAAGTTGCGGTATAATAGACTAAATGGTAAAAGCGAGGAGCAAATATGTCTGCCAGCAGTGCGGTACCAGCTATCCGAAGTGGTCGGGTAAGTGTGAAAACTGCGGAGCTTGGAATAGCCTGGTTGAACAGACGCCAGTGGCCGAGGGTAAATCAGCAGTAGCACGTTCGGCGGGTAAGAAGATTGAGGCTGAACGGATTCGTGATGTGCGGGTAGATAAGGTTTCGACCCGCATTAACACGGGCTTTCTAGACTTAGATAACGTGCTGGGTGGCGGTCTAATGCCGGGCGGTGTGGTCTTGGTGGCTGGCCAGCCAGGTATCGGTAAGTCTACTATCCTAATGCAGATCGCTAGCTATATTTCTAAAGGCAAGAAAGTACTGTACGCCAGCGGTGAGGAGTCGGCCTCGCAGGTGAAGTTACGAGCGGAGCGCTTGGGTGCCACTGAGACGGACAATCTGTATCTTGCTGCGACCACTAGCGCCGATGATGTGGCAGCGACTATCCAGGCGGGTGGTTATGAACTGGCGGTTATCGATTCCATGCAGACTATGTCCATGGCGGAAATCGCCAGTGCGCCGGGAACGGTAAGTCAGATTACAAACTGTGCCAACATTATTATTCGGGCGGCTAAACTGGCCAACACAGCGGTGATTCTGGTCGGCCACATTACCAAGGATGGCTCCATTGCTGGGCCGAAGATTCTGGAGCATCTAGTGGATGTGGTACTGAACTTTGAGGGCGATCGCTACGGTGGCTTTAAAATTATTCGGGCGGTGAAGAACCGATTTGGCTCGACCTCCGAGGTGGCGATTTTTGATATGACCCGCGAGGGGCTGAAGATTGTTGAGAACCCCTCGGCGGCGTTATTGGCCGAGCGGGCAGATACTGATGGTAGTATTGTGCTAGCTGGCATGGAGGGCAATCGGCCGTTATTGGTGGAGATTCAGGCACTGGTTAATAAAACTAGCTTTGGCTACGCTAAGCGTGCAGCATCGGGCTTTGATACTAACCGCCTAATTCTACTGATTGCTGTGCTAGAACGCCGGACTAAGCTGGATCTATCTGATAAAGATATTTTTATCAATGTAGTGGGTGGAATTAAATTAAATGACCGCGCCTCGGACCTAGCGGTTTGTATGGCGATTGCCAGCGCGGCGGCAGAGCGTAAGCTGCGCGATGGGGCGGTGGTGTTTGGCGAGGTTGGTCTAGGTGGCGAAATTCGTAGTGCTACCATGGCTGAGAAGCGTATTGCCGAGGCAAAGAAACTGGGCTTTAAGTACGCCATCGGTCCGCAATCGGCCGCTCGCAATAAATTTGTCATCCCCGCCACTGACCTTCGCGATGCCCTGAATCAGCATTTGCGGTAATGATGTTATAATATAACTAGTTATGAGTTTGAGTCTATCAAGTTATAGGGGGTCACGTGACCTCTACCCGTCGGACATGCGCCTGCGCAACTATATTTTTAGTGGCTGGCGTAAAGTTGTTGAAAGTTATGGCTATCAAGAATACATGGCGCCAATGTTGGAGCCACTAGAAACCTATGCGGCTAAAAGCGGCGAGGAAATTACTAACGAGCAGACCTATGCCTTCGAGGATCGTGGTGGTCGTCATGTGGCGATTCGTCCAGAGATGACACCATCTGTTACACGGATGATTGCGGCGCGTCGTCAGGAAACACCACTACCAGCACGCTACTATTCCATTGCTAACTTTATGCGTTACGAGCGCCCACAGCACGGACGCGAGCGCGAGTTCTGGCAGCTAAACTTTGATCTATTTGGTGTTCCAGGTATTGCCGGCGATATCGAGATTATCCACCTGAGTCATGACATCGTGAAACACTTTGGTGCGACCGACGAAATGTTTACTATTAAGGTTAACGATCGTCGCTTAACGAACTTCATTATGACGAGCTACCTAGGCCTAAACGACGAACAGGCCGGGCGCATGATTAGGCTGCTAGATCGCTTTGACAAGCTGCCGCGCGAAGCTTTTGATGAGCAGGCACGGGATATTATTGGTGATAACGCAGCGACCTTTGATAAACTAAACCAAATTATTGCGGTAACTAGTCTGAATAGTTTGCCGGACGAAGTGAGGAACTCGGATGCTGTACAGCCGGTAATCCAGGTGCTGGATGGGCTAAAGCGGCTGGGCGTTAACAATGCCGTTTACGACGTACGACTGATGCGCGGCTTTGATTACTATACTGGCATTGTCTTTGAGGCATTTGACGAGGCGCCTGAGAACCGTCGGGCTATGTTTGGCGGTGGTCGTTATGACGGGCTGGTCGCCATGTTCGGCGTGGAAACTTTGCCGGTGGTTGGGGCGGCGCCAGGTGAAACTATGTTTATGGAATTTCTGCGAGCCCACAAACTAATTCCAGAGCTAGCGCCGACGGTAACGACCTATGCGATTCCGCTGACTGACGAGATAGCGGTGGAGAGCCGCGTGGTCGAATTGCGTCAAGCAGGTATTAACGTCGCGGTCGACACTACGGATCGCAAGATGGATAAGAAGATGAAGGCGGCAATTAAGCAGGGTGCCAAGTGGCTGATCTTTATCGGTGACGAAGAGGTGCAATCAGGTCAGCTACAGCTAAAAAACTTGACTACTGGTGAGCAGGAGCACCTGACAGCGGAGCAGATTGCGGTAAAAATTAACGGTTAATCAGATATCTGGTAAAATAGGAGCATTATGGATTACAAGAAGAAGGAAATTAGCAAGAATAAGTTTGAATACACGGTAACCGTGTCAGCGGACATGATTAAGCAATGTCACGATAAGGCGGTTAAGAGCCTGGGTAAAGATGCTAAGGTATCAGGTTTCCGCAAGGGGCATGTACCAATGGAGGTCCTAGAGCGGGCGATTGACCCAGCGCGCCTGGCTGATGCTGAAATTAACGAGGCGGTTAACACTACGGTGATTGAGCTGATTGAGAAAGAGGACATTCAGCCGCTAGATCAGCCGGTAATTAGCTTGACTAAGTATGTACCGAATCAGACGATTGAATATACCGCGACCATTGAAATTGTGCCACCAGTTAAGTTGGCTGATGTGAAGAAGCTAAAGACCAAGCGGCCTGAGGTTAAGGTTGAGGATAAAGAAGTTGATGAGGTAGTTGAACGTTTACGCACTAATGCTGCCGATAAGACAGCGGTTGATCGTGCGGCCAAGAAGGGCGACGAGGTTATCATTGACTTTACTGGCTCGATTGATGGTAAAGAGTTCGAAGGTGGCAAGGCTAAGGACTACGAACTGAAGCTTGGTAGCGGCGCCTTTATCCCTGGCTTTGAGGAAGGTATTGAGGGCCATAAGGCAGGCGAAGAGTTTGATGTAAACGTGACCTTCCCTGCGGAATATGGCGCTAAGGAATTAGCGGGTCAGAAATCGACCTTCAAAGTTAAGCTAAGCAAAGTTAATGAGCTAAAGCTATCAGAGCTAAACGATGAATTTGCCAAGAGTATTGCGCCGGACTTTAAGACTCTAGCCGACCTAAAGAAGGATATTCGCACTAATCTAGAACAGAGCCAAAAGGCCGAGGCTAAGCAGAAGTTTGAAGATGACTTGCTGAGTGAGTTGGCCGAGAAATCAGACGTTGACGTGCCAGAGGTGCTAGTTAATGATCAGATGCCACAGATGGAGCAGCAGTTTACCCAGGGTCTAATGTATCGTGGTCTAGACCTGGATGGTTATCTAGCACAGAAGAAGCTAACTAAGGACGAGTGGGAGAAGCAAGAGCTGCGCCCAGCCGCCGAGAAGCGCATTCGTAATAGCCTGGTAATTAGCCAGTTTGCCAAGGATAATCACATTGAGGTAACTACCGAGGAAATTAAGAGCTATCGCGATAAGATTCTGGACCGCTATACCAACGAAAACATTCGTAAGCAGTTTGAAACACCGGAATACACTCGTCAAATTGCGCAGCAGCTAGCCACCGAGAAGGCTATGGCGAAGCTGGTTGAGCTAGCTGGGAAATAGCTAGAATAAAAGCCCCGCCATAAAGGCGGGGTATGGACGATAATTATAATACGAGCATTTCTAAAATATTAGATTGCTGGAGTTTATTAAACTCCAAAAGATGCAATAGGACAGTAAAGTTCCTAAAACAATAACAACTGATTTAAAGAATGATCTAATATAGATACAATTAAGTGCATTTTGATAATCATAATGCAGGAATATTAGCAACTAGAGCATTAGAATATTCTTTATCGGACAGTTATAAAAGAATTGATGCCCCAGCACAAAGCGAAAAATACAAACTGGGAAGCAGGTATCAAGTTAAAGAAAGATAAAAAGGAAGTCTTGGTGTAGACTAAGACTTATGCCTTAGCTAGCACTGCAAATGCTCCTAACATCTACTGATAAGCTAGAGATACCCTAGAACCTTTTAAAACCACAGCTTCATTTTTTGCAAAAATAGGTAAAATGCGGTATAATCTATAAAGAAATTTTAAGCTAAAAATAGTAGTTTGACGTAGCTGGGAGGTGCAAAAATGTATAAAACTGTTGTTATAGAATACTCTCCAAGGGCAGACGCCATGGCGAAAAAGATAGAAGAAAAATCTAATGAAATGTTAGAAGATGGATATAAATTGGTAACAATGTCTATAACCAATTCCGCAAAAGCAATATTAGTATTTAGAAGGCTCTTAAAGAATGCTTGATATTTAAATATAACGCGATGTATTGTTTTATGAAAAAATTAAAAACGGGAATATTATTAATTTTATTGGGAAACTTGTTATATTTAGCATATATCTATTTCTATGGCAATGAAACAAATGATTTTAGTAATTTTAGTAGTGGCTTTTTATTGGGGCTATCTATCGGATGCAACCTTGTTGGTATTATTTTAGCTGTGGCATATATGTCTAAAAAATAATAAAGATAAAATAGTACTTCCTAAAGTAGTAAAACTATGAAAAAAGATTTAAGCGCCAGACAAAAAAGTGCTGATAAGGATTTAAACATTATTATATCTGCTACTATAATACCACTAATTATTTATTTGATTTTTGGTAAAAATATTATGAGTTTTGCGGGGATAAATGAAGTAAATATATGGTTAAGGTTTATCCCTATTATGCTAGTTCAATTTGGTCTAGCAGGTTTAGGCAGTTTAATAGTAATTTGCTATAGAAAAGAAAAACTAAAAGAATATGGACTAATAAAAAATAATTTTCTCAAGACAATTATATTGTCAATTCTAGTATGTATCCCATCTATGATTTTTCTCTTATTGAATAATGAGATAGATTCATACTTGCCATTTCAAAATTGTGCTTTTGCAAAGTCGTTTTTAAATTCAAGTTTTCCAACTAATGTATTAGGATATATGCTAATAGCATTGATTTGGGGATTCGCAGAAGGATTTAATTATATTGTAATATCTAGAAAAATAAATGATAGATTCATAAGTAAAAATAAATTGTTAAATTATGGTGCTCTTGTATGTGGAATTGTATGTATATTAATTCATGGTATGATTGGACTTGATTTATATACCATTTTTGAGGCACTCTCTACATTTATAATAATTTATGGTATGTTAGTGATTAAAGATGCAACAAATAATGCTTGGGGTTGCATATTTATATTCTTATTTTTCTGGAATGCTATATAATTAGATAATCTATAAATTTGTTAGTAGAAAAAAGATATGAAAAAAGAAAAAGTTTTCTTTAATTTAATGTTATAGTATCAATAGTAATCGGAATAATACAATTTTTCGAAGTGTCCAAATTAGTAAATTGCATTTTTGGAATAATCACTATAATTTTTGGAGTTATTGGCTATATGGTAAAGTTAAAAATAAAACAATCAATGAAATAGATGTTTCCGCTGAATTAAGGAAGAGTGATTATAAAAAATGAAAAACGAAAATAGAAAATCAAATAACGAAAAAGATAGCTATTTAGCAATTAGTGTGTGCTGTGGAGTAAGTATTGGTATTGCTATAGGTGTTGCTACTGATAGTATGAATGTTAGTCTAGCTTTAGGAATATGTATTGGAACGGTAGTGGGCTTATTAATGGATAAAATAAAGGCAAGAAAGTAAAATATGAAAAATATAAAAATGCCAAGTAAAATTAGAAAACAAAAATTGGCTATGCTTTGTGTTGGAGTATCTCCTTTTGAAAAGCTGTCGTTTAATAAAGTCTATGAACCTTGGATGAAAGCATTAATGGATGCAATGGGGGAATGTGATTGGACTGATAAGAAATATTTAAAGCCACTATTAGATTACATTTGATAATTAACTAGGGAATAGTAGTTGTATAGGAGGATAAAATCATGAATATAATAATATATGGTTCTAAGTATGGTACTACAAAACAATATGCAAAGGAACTATCAAAAAAGACTAATATCAAAGCAGAAGGCTATGAGGATATAAAAACTATAAATGAATATGAAACAATTATATATATTGGCGCATTGTATGCCGGAGGAGTTTTGGGAATGGCTAAAACTTTTAAAAAAATATCTAATTGCAAAAATAAGAAAATAATAATTGCAACAGTTGGATTATCGGATCCTATGGACGAGGAAAATATAAATAATATAGAAAATAATATGAAGAGACAACTTTCAAATGAAATATACAAAAAAGCATCAATTTATCATCTAAGAGGAGGAATAGACTATTCTAAGCTTAACTTTCTACATAAAACAATGATGAGAATACTCTATGAAAAAGCAAAAAGTTTACCAGAAGAAAAGAAAACGACAGAAGATAAATTGATGATACAAAGTTTACTACAAAAAGTAAACTTTGTAGATTTTTCTAGTTTAGAAAATATAATTGATGAAATTAAAAAATAATTTGCTCCTTAGGGGATTGTAAAAAGAAAACCACTGATGTTTCTAGCTACAAGATCTAATACTGAAGCAGTAGACAACAAGTGCGCTAAATCCAGCATCAACTGGGTATTTAGTTGAATATAATAATCAGTATTGGTTGGATTGCTTGATGGTGTCTCACTAGTGGCTGTCCCAGAAAAATATACTGGAAATAAAACAACAGACATTGTAGACTATATGTTTATTTATGTAAATAAAACTAGTAAATATGGTAATGATGCAATCATATATGCTAAATATTTAGTCAAAGCAAATTATAATGAAGCAGCTGAATCTGAAATTGATACATTATTAGAGGAAGCAAGGACAAAATCAACTATTGGTAAAACAGCATGCAATAGCATACAATAAAAAGGTATTTCTGTTGGTTATTTAGATAAGAATGACTATTAATTAATATTAAGTGTTAGTATTTTATAAATAATTTTAATGCAGTCATCCAGTAGAAGAATAGCAATTGAAAGTGAGGTTACTATATGGAGGAAGTTTTAAAAATAACCAATGTCAGCAAAAGCTTCGGCAAGGTAAAAGCCGTTAACAATATTAGTTTTAGAGTAAAAAAAGGCGAAATGTTTGCTTATCTCGGTGTTAATGGAGCTGGTAAATCAACAACAATATCAATGATATGCGGAACTTTTAAAAAAGATAGTGGAAGTATACTAGTATGCGGAGAAGATATAGAAAAACATTCAAATTATATAAAAAATAAAATCGGTGTGGTTTTTCAAGATTCTGTTTTAGATCAAACATTAAGTGTGTATGAAAACTTAAAATATCGTGCCAGCCTATACGATATTACGGGAAATGAATTCAAGGAAAGATTTAAAGAATTATCAAAAATGTTTGAATTAAACGAAATCAAAAGTCAAAAAATTAAAACTTTGTCTGGCGGGCAAAGAAGGAGAGTCGATATTGCAAGAGCGATTATTCATAATCCAGAGTTTTTAATTCTTGATGAGCCTACGACTGGGCTAGATCCAAATACAAGAAAAAAATTATGGAATATAATAAGGGATCTAAGAGAACAAAATGGAATGACTGTTTTCTTAACAACGCATTATATGGAGGAAGCTGCAGATGCTGATTTTATAATAATAATAGAAAAAGGTAAAATTATTGCCGAAGGAACTCCTTTAGATCTAAAGAATAAGTATGCCAAAGATACAATAACTATTTATAATGTTGAGGAAAAGGATGTAATGAAGCTAAAGCTACCCTACACAAGAATTAGGGATGGTTTTAAATTAGAAGTTGATAACACCAGCGTAGCAACTGATTTGATAATAAAAAATAGAGATGTATTTAAAGATTATGAAATAGTAAAAGGTAAGATGGATGACGTGTTCTTAAATGCTACTGGAAATGAATTGGGGACATCAGATGAAAAAAGTAATTAATTTAACTATCAGAAATATAAAAGTTTATTTTAGTGATAAAGGAATGTTCTTTACGTCATTAATTACTCCAGCAATCTTATTGGTTCTATATTCTACATTCCTAGCTAATGTATATAAAGATGCTTTTACAAATTCTATCCCTGATGGAATAGAGCTGAGTAGCAAATTGCTTAATGGTTTGGTAAGCGGCCAATTAGTGGGTTCATTATTATCTGTTTCATGCATAACAGTTGCTTTTTGCTCAAATATGTTAATGGTTCAAGATAAAGCAAATGGTAGTATTAAGGATTTGATGATTACGCCAACTGATAAGAAAACCTTGGCTATATCATATTTTTTAGCATCATTTATATCTACTTTAATTGTTAATCTGCTCGCATTAGGATTATGTTTGATATATATTGCAAATAGTGGCTGGTTTATGAATATAATGGATATATTGCTAATAATATTAAACGTTGTGGGTTTAACCTTATTCGGATGTATTTTATCATCGTTAATAAATTCATTCTTAAGTACACAAGGTCAAATTTCTGCTGTTGGCTCGATCGTTAGCTCTATGTATGGGTTTATTGCGGGGGCTTATATGCCAATGAGCCAATTTGGAGCTGGATTAAGAAATGCACTGTTATTTTTACCGACCACTTATGGGACTGCATTAATGAAGAATTCAGTTATGGCAAGTACATTTAGAGAGCTTGAAAAAATAATTCCTAGTGATGCAATAAATAGTTTAAAAGAATCTATTGATGTAAGATTAATGTTCAATGGTGATGCTGTTGGTATAACAACAATGTATTTTATCGTAATAATAACAATAATCATTCTTTTTGTAATATACATTTTAAAATATATGTTATGTAAAAATAGGTAGTTAATTAGTGCAAATTACAAATTCAGTAATTAGCTTTAAAACAATAAATTAGAGGAGAGAACGAACATAGGATTCGTGAATAAAACTAAATGCTAAAGCATTTAGTAAGATAAATGCTTTAGCATTCTTTGTACATTATTTTGGATCTCTTATTTACTGGGATTATATGGCTACACTAAACAAAGATTATATACTTGTAGCATTTTCTCTACTTGCTTGGGCAGGTGAAATATTCTTTTAGCACTCTAGACAATAGAGTGCTAATTTGCTATGCTAGAATTATGAATAAACCGACAAATTACTTGGTGCCAACTGTAGTGGAAAAATCATACGACGGCGAGCGCGCTTATGATATCTACTCGCGCCTATTAAAGGATCGTATTGTTTTCCTGGGTGACGAGGTCAATCCAGCAACCGCTAACCTGGTAGTGGCGCAACTGCTGTTTTTGGATCAGCAGAATCACGATGACATTAGTTTTTACATCAACAGTCCTGGTGGTTCGGTGTATGACGGACTGGCTATTCTAGATACCATGAATCTGATTAAATCCGATGTGGCAACCTTTGGTGTGGGCTTGCAGGCCTCCATGGGAGCAGTACTGTTAGCCAGCGGGACCAAGGGCAAGCGCTACATGCTGCCCCATGCCCGCACTATGATTCATCAAGTGGCGTCGGGGACCAAGGGAAAAATTACCGATATGGAAATCGACCTAAAGGAAGGACTGGAGCTAAAGAACGAGCTAATTGACATCCTAACTGCCGCTACTGATCAGGACCGAGACAAAGTCCGTAACGATATGGAGCGCGACTACTGGATGACTGCGAAAGAGGCCAAAGATTACGGTCTGATTGACCACATTATTGAAACTAAGTAGATGCTATTAATAATTCTACTGCTGTTTGCGATCTTTATCGGCTACGGCATTCTGTTTGGCGCGCCGTATCTGCCCACTCGTAAAATCTGGGTGAAAGACGGGCTGGATTTAGCTAAGGTTGGCAAGCGTGATGTGGTGGTTGATCTTGGCTCGGGAGATGGCGTGGTGCTAAAGCTAGCACTGCAGCATGGCGCTAAACGTGCGATAGGCTATGAAATAAACCCGGTGCTAGTTCTGATTTCGCGATTTCGCCTGTGGCGTTATCGCAAAGTCGCCAAGGTATATTGCCATAATTTCTTGCGCGCCGATTTGCCGGCCGATACCACCGTAATCTACATCTTTGGCGTTGCCCGCATCATGGACGATACCCTTAAATACCTAAAGGAGCAGAAGCATCATCTAAAATGCAGACAGCTAAAGGTCGTTAGCTTTGCCTTTGATATCCCTGGTCTCAAGCCCGTCGCTACCAAGAACGGCATGAATCTGTATCTGTTGTAAGTAGCAGAAATTACCAGACGCAGTGAGGCGATCGAAGAGAAGTGAATAAAACCGCCCTAGCAGGGACTAACGTCGCTGGTTGCTCCGCTCTTATGGCGGGGACTAGGCGTCAACTGTACACGTAATTACGGTTGCCATTGCTAATGATTAGCATTTATAAGTGGCTTTGTTTGCGGAGGCTCTATGCTAAGCATTGAGATATCGCCTGCTTTTGCCAGTAAAGCTTGATTACAGCCACTCCTCAGAGCAGCTAAGGGGCTATTTACTTATTCTATGCTGTGAATCTAAGGTATCACTCGTGATTATTGGATTGATATTGATGGTCAGTTTAAAGATAATGTTATTTACGCTCCATGTAACCTAAAGCCAGGCACTATGCTGATAGTGGCAAGTATAGCGGGCAATACGACGTGCTAGATTGTACACCTATCGATGTATCGGGGTAGGTTCTCGAAGTATGATACTAGCAAAATATCTGGAGATGGTCTCACGATAAGAGGCGATACTTTTATGTATACAGCAGATGCGACTGGTTTTATGTATCCTGATTGGGAACATGACGAGATTGACGGGTCTGCGTTGGCTAGTAGGGATATCTCCGATATCAAAACTATTGTCGTTAAGAACACAAAGCTTTTTGATAATAAGATGGTCAGTCGTGCTGTAAAGGTAAAATATATTTTAAGTAATGAAGATATGAATTTGATTCGCCAATACTACGACAAGTACAAGACGTGGCGAGCGGCCGAGGACAAGAAAAATTTGATGAGGCCGAGAAGAAAAAGCCGAAGAACAAGCGAAGCGCGACGAGGAAGCTCGTAAGGCCCAGGAAGCTGAAAATGCCAGGAAAGCGGAAGAAACCAGAAGGGCCGAGGAAGCTCGTAGAGCTCAAGAGGTAGAGAACGCTAGACGAGCTGAAGAGCAACGCCGTCAACAGCAGCAACGGGTGTCAAAGCCTAGCCAGCCAAATAACTCAGGTTCTAGCGGCCATTATTCGCCAAATAGCGGTGTAACTAATGTTGTATCGGGCTATTGCAATGACGGCATGTACGTAACTGGAAATCCTTCGGCGAGAGGGAGGGCTAATAAGTGCTACGGTCATGGAGGCTGGCGCGACTATTGGGAGTAGATGCGGATAGTATTGACAATCGGCGGCCACCTGTACTATATTATTACCAATGAAGTAGTGTAATTCTGTTTTTATGGACGCCCGCCCGTGGCAGGGGCGTGGGTCTGGTGTGCTGACTTATCCCACACTACTGATAACGTCACTAGGCACACGAAAAGCAGGATTAGAAACCTTCAGCCAACAGAGTAAACTTAAAGAAGAGGAGTATAACTCGTGGCAGATGCGAGAAATAACGTGGTCGTGAATGGTGTCACCAAGCGCACCTATTTCACCCCAGAGCACAAGGTCCTAGACCTGCCTGATCTGGTTGGCCACCTCAAGAAGTCCTGGAGCGATCTGGTTAAGACTGGTCTAGGCGAAGTGTTCCAGGAAGTAAATCCAATTGAGGATTACACTGGTCAGAAATTAAGTTTAACTTTTAAGGACTACCGTTTTGGCGAGCCGAAGCTAACTGATCGCGAGGCGATTCGCGACAATGCTAGCTATGAGGCACCTCTGTACGCCAACGTTGAGCTAGTCAACCGTGCTACTGGTGAGGTCAAGGAAAGTGAGCTGTATCTGGGTGACTATCCTTGGATGACCGATCGTGGTACGTTTATTATCAATGGCTCGGAGCGCGTAGTGGTATCGCAGTTGATCCGCTCATCGGGTGCCTTTTTCACAGCCGATGACGAATATAACGGTAAGAAACTATACGGCGCTAAGATTATTCCAGGTCGTGGTGCATGGTTTGAGTTTGAAACCGACAAGAACGGTGCAATGTATGTGAAGATTGATCGTCGCCGCAAGGTTACGGTAACGGCTCTGCTACGTGCGCTAGGTTACAGTACCAATACCAAGCTGAAGGAACTGTTTGCTAAGGTTGATACCGGCGAAAACAGTTTAATTGACGCTACTATCGAAAAGGATCCAACTCGCACTACTAACGAGGCTCTAATTGAGGTATTCCGTAAGATTCGCCCAGGCGATCTAGCGACTGTTGATAACGCCAAGGGTATGATTGAGCGCATGTTCTTTGACTTCAAGCGCTTTGATATCAGCCGCGTGGGTCGTTATAAGATGAACCAGCGTCTAGCGGACATCAAGCGTGAGCTAGGTATGAACCCAGAGGTTCCGAACACTCCCGAGAACCGTGTGCTATTAAAGGATGATCTGATTGCCATTATCGCAGAGATGATTCGTCTAAATAACACCCAGGGTAAGCCTGATGATATCGATGCCTTCTACAATCGCCGTGTACGCCTAGTAGGCGAGCTAGTGGCACGTCAGTTCCGCGTTGGTTTGCTACGTCTAGAGCGTAACGTGCGCGACCGCATGAGTATCGCCGACCTAGACAACGTAACCCCAGCTTCTCTAATCAACGCTCGTCCGATTGTGGCTGCCGTTCGCGAATTCTTCGCCTCTTCTCAGCTGTCACAGTTTATGGATCAAGCTAACCCGGTGTCTGAGCTGTCGCACAAGCGCCGCTTGAGCTCTATGGGTCCTGGCGGTCTAACGCGTGAGCGTGCTGGCATTGAGGTGCGCGATATCCATCCAACCCATTATTCACGTGTCTGTATTATTGAAACCCCAGAAGGCGCCAACGTGGGTCTAGTGTTGAACCTAGCTTCGTACGCCCGCATTAATGACTATGGCTTCATTGAAGCTCCTTATCGTAAGGTGATTAACGGTAAAGTAACTGATGAAGTGGTCTATATGGACGCCGCTCAGGAAGCTAAGGAAACCATCGCTGAGAGTTCGGTTGAACTTAACGAGGACGGCACCTTTAAAGAAGCACGTGTGGACGCCCGTCGTCACTTGCGCCCAGAAACAGTGGATGCCGAAGATGTAACCTACATGGATGCCGACTCTATGCAGGTGATTGGTACGACCGCTGCCCTAATTCCGTTCGTCGAGAAATCGCGTATTGACCGTAACTTGATGGGTGCGAACATGCAGCGTCAGGCTGTGCCGCTAGTTCGGCCGTCAGCGCCAATCGTTGGTACTGGTATTGAGCACGATCTAGCTATGAATACCCCGGCTCTAACGGTAGCTGAGCAGGATGGCGAAGTGGTCAAAGCGGATGCTGACGAAGTTCAGGTGAAATACACTGACGGTAAGGTTGGCGTCTATCATCCAACTCACTTTGTAAAGTCAAATGAGGACCGCTCGTTCAACGAGCGTACTGTGGTAACTCGCGGTCAGAAGGTCGTAAAGGGTCAACCACTAGTAGAAGGTGCTTCGGTGGCAGATGGCGAAATCGCCCTAGGTCGCGACTTGGTGGTAGCCTACATGCCGTGGAAGGGCTACAACATGGACGACTCGATTATTATTAGTCGTCGTTTGGTCGAGGATGATAGTCTAACTAGCATCAATATTACCAGTTCGATGGTGGAGGTCCGTGACACTAAGCTTGGTCCAGAGATCGTAACTCGCGATATTCCAAACGCCAGTGAAGATGCGCTACGCAACCTAGATGAAAACGGAATCATTACTGTTGGATCAGAAGTGAAGCCAGGCGATGTCCTAGTTGGTAAGATTACTCCGAAGGGCGAGCAAGAGCTGAGCTCGGAGGAGCGCCTGTTACGTGCCATCTTTGGTGAGAAGGCTAAGGACGTACGTGATACTAGTCACCGCGTGGGTCGTAGTGAAGGTGGTAAGGTCGTGGCAGTTCGGATCTTCAATCACGATAATAGCGACAATCTAAAAGCTGGTGTTCTGCAACAGATTGAAATCTTCATTGCCCAAAGCCGCAAGATTCAGGTCGGCGATAAGCTGGCTGGTCGCTACGGTAACAAGGGCGTGGTTGCACGTATCCTAAACGAAGAAGATATGCCATTTATGGCTGACGGTACTCCAGTTGATATGATCCTGAACCCTATGGGTGTGCCTTCGCGTATGAACTTGGGCCAGCTATTCGAGGTTCACATCGGTATGGCTGCACGTACTCTAGGCTACAAGGTCGCAACACCAGCTTTCCGTGGCATCCCGAATAAGACAATTGCGGACGAGCTAGAGAAAGCTGGTTATGACCGCAGCGGCAAGGTGCAGCTATTCGACGGTCGTACTGGTGATCCATTCCAGGAGAAGACCACGGTTGGCGTGATGTACATGATTAAGCTACACCACATGGTTACCGACAAGATTCACGCTCGCTCGACTGGTCCATACACCATGGTGACTCAACAGCCACTAGGTGGTAAGGCGCATAACGGTGGTCAGCGCTTCGGTGAGATGGAGGTCTGGGCACTTGAAGCTTATGGTGCCGCAACCACCCTACAAGAGATGATCACTATTAAGTCCGATGACGTGAAGGGTCGTGCCCGCGCCTACGAAGAGATCATTAAGGGTGAGCCAATTGAAGGTCCAGATATCCCAGAAGGTTTCAAGGTGCTAGTCAAGGAACTACAAGGCTTAGGCCTGAGGGTTGATCTAGTCAAAAACAATGAGCTAGAGGACGCTGAGCATGTGGTTACGCAGGCTGGTACTGGTGGAAAGCTAGAGGAGCTAGATGAGAATGCTGCTGGTGAAACGGTCAATCCAACTGATCTATCTGAGGAAGATGACAATACTACCGTAATGCCAGATGACGATGAAGAAAATCCAGCAAGTTCGGATGATAATAACAATGTTAATGAAGAGGAGGAAGCGTAATGATGCGGCCAAAATCCAATGACGAGATGTCGGTAGCTGATTTTGATGCAGTTCGTCTAGCAGTGGCTAGCGAAGAAGACATTTTGTCCTGGTCCTACGGCGAGGTACTAAAGCCGGAAACCATCAACTATCGTACTCAGAAGCCCGAGCGTGACGGCTTGTTCTGCGAGCGAATCTTCGGTCCAGTGAAGGACATTAATCCACACGATGCTAAGCTAAAGGGTGTCCGTAGTCGCGAGGCGGCCGTTGATAAAAACGGCGAGCTAGTAACTAAGGCTTCTGCGCGTCGTGAGCGTATGGGTCATATTAAGCTGGCTACTCCAGTCGCTCACATCTGGTTTATGCGTGGTGTGCCTAGTGCTATGTCGCTACTGCTGGGTCTAACAGTTAAGGAGTTGGAGCGCATTGCTTATTTTCAAAGCTATGCTATTCTAGCTACTGATGACGAGCAGATTGAGCAGCTAAAGGCTGATAATGAGGAACAGTTCAACGCTGGTCGCGCTGCTATTAAAATGCGTTACGATAAGGCGCAGTCGGCGCCAGAGGATGGCGACAATCCAGTTGACGCCACCACCCTAGCTAAGGAGATGTCGGCTGAGATTGAGAAGCTAACTGAAGACTACAATGAAAAGAAGGGCATTCTAGATAGCTTTGTTAAGGGTGCGACGATGAGTGAGAGTGCTTATCGCAACCTACCAGAAGAGTATGAGGATCTAATCGAAGTCGGTATGGGCGGCGCAGCTTTGTATCGTCTGCTATCTGAAATTGATCTTGACCAGCTAATTGGCGACTTGAACGAGTTAGCAGAGAAGAAGAAAGGCCAAGTCAGGAAGAAGATACAGAAGCGCTTGAAATTACTAGAGGGCATGAAGGCAGCTGGCATCAAGCCAGAGTCGATGTGTCTAACGGTGCTGCCAGTCATTCCGCCAGATCTACGCCCAATGGTTCAGCTGCCCGGTGGACGCTTTGCCACATCTGATCTAAATGATCTTTATCGTCGCGTCATTAACCGTAACAATCGCTTGAAGAAACTAGCTGATCTAAACGCACCGGAGGTGATTACGCGCAACGAGATGCGCATGTTACAGGAAGCGGTGGATGCACTAATCGATAACAGCGCTGCGCGTGGTACTCGCGCCGCTCAGGCTACTGGCGGTCGCCGTCGTTTGAAGTCACTAGCTGACTTGCTAAAGGGCAAGCAGGGCCGCTTCCGCCAGAACCTACTAGGCAAGCGCGTTGACTACTCGGGACGCTCGGTGATTGTTTCGGGTCCAGAACTGAATATTAACGAGTGCGGTCTGCCAAAGACTATGGCACTAGAGCTATTTAGGCCATTCGTAATCTCGAAGCTACTAGAGTGGGAGCAGGCGCATAACATTCATACAGCACAGCGTCTAATTGATTCGGGCGATCCGATTGTATGGGATGCTCTAGATGAGGTGATTAAGGGTAAGTATGTACTACTAAACCGCGCGCCTACCCTGCACCGTCTGTCAATTCAGGCTTTTCAGCCGCGACTAATTGAGGGCCAGGCGATCCAGGTTTGCCCATTGGTAACATCGGGCTTTAACGCCGACTTTGATGGTGACCAGATGGCCGTACACCTACCGCTATCTGATGAGGCGCAGGCTGAGGCACGCGATCTAATGTCGGCTACCAACAACCTGCTGAAACCATCCGATGGTTCACCGGTGCTATCGATTTATCAGGATATCGTGCTAGGTTGCTACTATCTGACTTATAACAAGCCAAGCGCGCAATTAAAAGACGGCGAGCAGCCACATGTTTACGCGTCAGAGGCTGAGGCAATTTTGGCGCATGATGCAGGCGAGATTAAATATCAGACTCCGATTATCATCCGCTTCCGTGGTCAGACCCTACATACTACACTTGGTCGTGTACTGTTTAACGAGCAGCTACCAGAAGGCTTCCCATTTGTTAACGACGTGTTAACTAAAAAGGCAGTAGTGAAGGTATTGGCACGTGTCTTCAACAACTACGGTTCTGAAGTTGCTGCTAAGACCGCTAACGATATTAAGACCCTAGGTCTAGAGCATGCTACTCGTTCAGCTATTTCGTCAGGTATGGATGACTACTTCACTCTGGATGATGTTAAGGTTGCTACTGAAGAAGGCGATAAGCGTGTAGCTAAGATTGCCGAACAGTATGATGAGGGTCTAATCAACGGCAAGGAACGTCATGAGCTGACGGTTAAGACTTGGCGCGACGTGGATGCCAAGGTGACTGAGGACGTCGAAGAGCACCTACAAGAAATTGATTCAGCTGTTTCCGTAATGGCGAACTCTGGTGCCCGTGGTTCCGTGGATAACGTGAAGGCCGCTGGTGCTATGATTGGTGTTCAGGTGGATGCCTCAGGTCGCGAGATTGAGCTACCGGTTAAGGATTCGTATAAGCATGGTATGACTCCGCTAGAGGCCTTCGTGGTGACTCGTGGTTCGCGTTATGGTGCTGTTTCGACCGCTCTGAAGACTGCTGACTCGGGCTATCTAACTCGTCGTCTAGTAGATGTATCTCAGGATGTATTTACGGTATCTGATGATGGTGCGGCTGAGGATCCGGGCTTTGCGATTTATCGTAGCGAGTCGAATGAAACCATGATTGGCTTTGCCGATCGTATTGCTGGTCGTTACGCTGCTGAAGACGTTAAGGACTATGTCAAGCGTGGTGATTTGATCACCAATGACATTGCCGAGGCCATCCAAAACGACGAATCGATTGAGTCGGTTAAGATTATGTCGGTGCTATCGACGCCTGAACTATCAGGTATTCCGCGCAAGAGCTATGGTGTTGACTTGTCGACTGGTTTCCTAGTTAGCGAGGCTGAGCCAATCGGTGTGATTGCTGCTCAGTCGGTGGGCGAGCCAGGTACGCAGCTAACCCTAGATACCAAGCACGCTGGTGGTGTGGGCGGTGATAACATCTCTCAGGGTCTACCACGTGTCGAGGAGCTT
Organism: Candidatus Saccharibacteria bacterium UBA1103; assembly: GCA_002313515.1. GTDB lineage: Bacteria > Patescibacteriota > Saccharimonadia > Saccharimonadales > Saccharimonadaceae > Nanoperiomorbus. Next base: position 81,973 of record DCBQ01000004.1, read on the forward strand.
CTAGAGGTTCATCCGCCAAAAGGTCGCGCAATTCTAGCGGAGAACGACGGTACTGTTACGGTTGAGTACAATAAGGAAGCCGATGTTAACACTGTGACGATTACTCCGCTAGCTGGACGTACGGAACGGATTATGTTCAGCGAGGGGCAGCGTGCTATGGTTAAGGACGGTGCTAGCGTCCATACTGGTGATATTATCGCCAGCAACGACCGCAACGGTCTGCCAATGGGTGCACCGTTTGATGGCGTTGTTACATACATCGATGGTGGTCTAGTTATAACTGCCGAGAAGCAAGAGCCGAAAAAGTACGATCCAATCCCGGGTTCGCGTCAACTAGTGGTGTCAACGGGTGATTCTGTCAAGGCTGGTGACAAGATTACTAGCGGTTCAGCAGATCTACACGAGCTAATGAAGTATAAGGGAATTTCAGAGACTCAGCGCTATATCATTGATGATGTGCTACGCATCTATGCTGCACAGGGTCAGGATATTTCACCGAAGCATCTAGAGGTTATTGTACGTCAAATGTTTAGCCGTGTTCGCATCGAAGAGCCAGGCGACAGTCAGTTCATTGCCGGTGACATCGTATCGCGCGCACTAGTAGCGGATACTAACAATAAGTTAGCTGCCGAAGGTAAGCAGCCGGCTGAATTTACCCAGCTACTACTAGGTATCTCGAAAGTGTCTGTCAATAGTGATTCGTTCCTATCGGGCGCTTCCTTCCAGGATACTACGCGCGTGCTGATTGCTGCTGCAACCAGTGGTCGCGTTGATCACCTAAAGGGCCTAAAGGAAAATGTGATCATTGGTCGCAAGATTCCTGTCGGTACTGGTGCTCTATCGGAAGAGCAGTACACCGAAGAGCTTGAAGGCGAAGATACGGAGAACGCCGATATAGACAAATAGGTATTTGGCAAAGGTACTTAATTGGCACTCTTGACAATAGAGTGCCAATTTTGTATAGTACTGATATATGATGACGGATCGTCAAGCGCGAATTCTCAAGGCAATTGTTGAGCAATATGCCGAGCTAGCCACTCCTGTAGGCAGTGTACTATTGGCGCAGCTATTTGATGTCTCGCCGGCCACGATGCGCAGTGAGATGTCTAGACTAGAGGAGATGGGCTACTTAACGCAGCCGCATACCTCAGCGGGTCGCGTTCCTACAGACAAAGGTTATCGCTTGTATGTAAATAGTATTACAGAAACAGGAGCAATGAACCACGAGAAAACGACAGAGGATCGTTATACTAAAGCTATTGCTACGAGGGTGCACTCAGCGCCTGATCGTTCGGATTTGGCGATTCGCTCAGCCGTCGACTCATTGGTCGAAATTACACATAATTTAGGCTTTGCTACGATTGGCGATCAACTATATCTGTCGGGCATGTCCAATCTATTCTCACAACCAGAATTCGAGGGTGGTCAGCACGTGCGGGCGGTAGCGTCGCTACTGGATAATCTAGAGCCGTGGCTTAGAGAGGCGGCGCCAAATGAGACACTTAATGTTTTCATCGGTTCAGAAAACCCTATAGGGCGGGATAGCGGAGTTTCGTTGATTATTAGTCACTTCCGGTCGCCCTATTCGGATAACAGCTATATTGGCGTCCTAGGTCCGACCCGGCAGAGTTATGCGCGTGTGATGTCGCTAGTGTCAGAGACGGGGCGCATGCTGGAACGTTTTTTAAATAATTAGGAGGGGTAATGTTGATGGATAAAAAAGCTAAGAAAGAGGATAAAAAGTCGGAAGATCTAGATGCTAAAGTAACTGAGCTTACTAACGACCTGCAACGTACACGGGCGGATTTTGAAAATTACCGAAAGCACGTTGAACATGATCTGGCTATGGCGCGCGAATTGGGCCAAAGTAGCACAGTGAAAAAACTGCTACCGACCTTAGATATCATCGATGCCGCTTTGGCTAATGTGCCTGCCGAACTAGCAGACAATGAGTGGACAAAGGGTATTGTGGCGATGCAGAAAAAATTGACGAAGTCGCTATCAGATATGGGGCTGTCTAAAATGAATGCTAAGCCAGGGGATGCATTTGACCATAATCTGCACGATGCCATCCAGATGGATGACGCTGAGGGTGACACGGAGGTGTTATCGGCGATTCTACGTCCAGGCTATCTGTATCATGGCGAGGTTTTGCGTCCAGCTATGGTTAGTGTGACTAGAAAATAATCGGACCTTTATAGAATCAATACCTAAAATCCACCCTAGACCAGGGTGGATTTGTTGATTGTACAATCAACTATCGCCGAAACAGATCGGCGTCAGTAGCGTTTTGGCTTGGCTCGGTGATTGTTGTGGCAACGGGAGTAGTCGAAGCAGATGGCTGTGACTGAGCTGGCTGTGCAGCCGGATTGTAAGTGTTAGCCGATGAGCCGATCTTATTGTAGCCGTCCTGTAGGATTGCGTAGCCAATTGCCCCAAGACAAATTATTAAGATGAATGCAACTGGTGCTGAATATTTGCCACTAGTTACTACATCGGTGGCTTCACTAAATTTCCACTCGTACCACAGGCTGCCAATAATTGGAATAACCCAAATCCACGCAGTTGGAATATGTACCTGGTTTTGTGAACGGTTTAGCTCGCCTTTTACTTTAACTATCCAGTACCATCCGTAAATACCAAACGTTATGACGGATAGTAGAAGTACTGCAATTGGGCTACGCTGCTTTATCTGACTTTGCATTTTATTCCTTTCTATCTTTATGATAAATTTAGTATAGCATAGGGCAAACTGAAACACTATATAACCTGTAGCTGATATAACAACAATTAGCACTCTTGACATGCGAGTGCTAACGGTCTAAACTAGAGATAGTTGGCAAACGGTATGACCGAGCGCCAGAATGAAGTTTGATTTGAAAGATTAATAGAAAGGGGTTATTAATGGGTACAATTATTGGTATTGACCTTGGTACAACTAACAGTGCTGTAGCGTATCTGCTAGCGGGTAAGCCAGAAATTATCGCCAACAAGGAGGGCGACCGTACAACTCCGTCGGTGGTAGCCATTAACAAGAAGGGTGAGCGCCTAGTGGGCAAAGTTGCACAGCGTCAGCGTGTTACTAATGCCGAAAACACCATCTACGCGATTAAGCGTCTGATGGGTCGCCGCTATGACGATAAAGAGGTGCAGCGCGATATCGACATCATGCCGTATAAGATTGTCAACAACAAGGGCAATGCGGCGGTCGAGATTAATGGCAAGGTCTATAGCCCTGAGGAAATCAGCGCCATGGTTCTGTCCAAGATCAAGGCGGATGCTGAGCATTACCTAGGTAAGCCAGTGACCGAGGCGGTGATCACAGTTCCAGCCTACTTTGACGACAGTCAGCGTCAGGCTACTAAGGATGCCGGTAAGATTGCTGGTCTAGAGGTCAAGCGTATCGTGAACGAACCGACGGCTGCGGCTCTGGCCTACGGCCTAGATAAAAATAATGACGAGAAGATCGTGGTATTCGACCTAGGTGGTGGTACCTTTGATGTCTCGATTCTAGAGCTAGGCGACGGCGTGTTTGAGGTGAAGTCAACCAACGGTGATACCCACCTAGGTGGCGAGGACTTTGATAACCGCATCGTTGATCACTTCCTATCCGAATTCAAGGGTGAAACTGGTATTGATCTACGTAGCGACAAAGCTGCTATGCAGCGCTTGAAGGACGAGGCCGAGAAGGCGAAGAAGGAGCTATCGACTACCACTGAGTACGAGGTTAACCTGCCGTTCATTACGGCTGATGCTAGTGGTCCAAAGCACTTTGAGACTACGTTAACTCGTGCCAAGGTCGAAGAGCTATGTTCTGACCTGATTGACCGCCTAGCTATTCCATGTGAGAAAGCTATGAAGGATGCTGGTGTGACCCCATCTGATCTTGGGCATGTTGTGCTAGTCGGTGGTATGACTCGTATGCCTGCTGTCATTGAAAAGGCTAAGGAAATCTTTGGCAAGGAACCGATGGCGGGCGTGAACCCGGATGAGGTCGTGGCCGATGGTGCGGCGATTCAGGGCGGTGTGCTAGCTGGCGATGTTAAGGATGTGCTACTGCTAGATGTGACTCCACTGAGCCTAGGCATTGAAACTATGGGTGGTGTGTCGACCAAACTGATTGAGCGTAATACTACTATTCCAACCAGCAAGTCGCAGGTGTTCTCGACTGCGTCAGATAACCAGCCACAGGTTGAAATTAATGTGTTGCAGGGTGAGCGCGAGTTTGCCCGCGACAACAAGTCGCTTGGACGCTTTATCCTGGACGGCATTGCACCGGCCCCGCGTGGCGTGCCGCAGATCGAGGTTACCTTCAATATTGATGCTAACGGTATTCTAAATGTAACCGCTAAGGACAAGGGTACCGGTAAGGAACAGTCAATCACTATTCAGAATAGTGGCAACCTATCTAAGGAAGATATTGCGAAGGCACAGGCTGAGGCCGAAGCGCATGCCGAAGAGGACAAAGAGGCTCGCGAAGCTACTGATGCGCGCAATATGCTAGAAAATACTATCTATCAGGCCAAGAAGATGCCAACTGAGTTCAAGGATAAGATTTCTGATGAGGACAAGAAGGCAATTGATGAGGCGGTCAAGGACGCCGAGAAGCATCTAAAGGACGAGAAGAAGGATGATCTAGAGGCTGCCCAGAAGGAGCTATCGGAGAAGATCCAGGCCATTGGTGCCAAGATGTACCAGGCGGCTGCAAAGGAGGCTGAGGCTAAGTCCGACAAGAAGGACGGCAAGGATGACGATGGCGCCGTTGAGGGTGAAGTCGTTGACAAGAAATAACAGCTAGGCTAATGCAGATAAAACACCCCCAAGTGGGGGTGTTTTTAGTGTATAGGAGTATCTGTGCTACAATGTATCTGTAAATGTAAATAAAAAGGAGAATAAATGTCGGGAAAATTAGTATTAATTAGACATGGCGAAAGCGAATGGAACCTGTTGGGCAAATGGACTGGTTGGACGGACGTGTCGCTAACCGAGAAGGGTGCTAGTGATGCGCGCAAGATGGGCGAGCTGATTCGTGATATCCATTTTGACGAAATATATACCAGTAAACTGAAGCGCTCGATCGAAACCATGCAGAACGTATTGAAAACCCAAGGTCAGGAGGGTCACGAGTCTACACCAGTGGAGCAATTGAATGAACGTGACTACGGCGACTATACTGGTTTGAACAAATGGGATGTCAAGGCAAAGGTGGGCGAGGAGAAGTTTAACGCTATCCGTCGTAATTTTGATGAGCCGATTCCAGGGGGCGAGACATTGCATGACGTCTATGATCGCGTGGTGCCGTGGTATAAAGAAAATATCGTGCCAAAGCTGTTAAGGGGTGAGAACATTCTGCTTGTAGCCCACGGTAACTCGATTCGTGCACTAGTTAAGTATATCCAGAGCATTTCTGATGAAGATATTGCGCATTTTGAAATGGTCTTTGGCACCGTTCTAATCTACGAGGTCGACCAAGATGGCAAGCAGCTAACACGCAAGGAGTTGCACGCTGACATCACTAAGACGCATGCCTAGGTTAATATTGCCGCAGGTTTAGCTTGTACTGCTATATTGACTTCAATCTATATCTGATGTAAAATAACTAACTGGCTCTAGCACAATTCCGTGTTAGGGTGGTACATTGATCGAAGGGACAAAATCCTATGAAGATTATTAGCGGGATCACTAATCACATTAAGCGTTGCGACATCATAAGCCACAGTAGGCTTTATGCTTTAAACGAATATAGCTACACGCAGAGTGGGCAAGCAGTAAAGCTTGAATACCAAATGAAGAGCACTATGGGCTTTGGTACATGGTATGTACACCCTTAATTGAGGATTAATCCTGCTCGGGCGCCTATATGGCGCCCATTTTTATTCCAATGAAATAATAATTTAACACCCCTATAATAGGGGGGTGCTAAATTAATGTAATCTATATATTTATATATCTATATATCTATACTCCAGTATTTGGTGCAGCAATAGTAGTTTTACTGGCTGAAATACTGCTGCTGCCAACTGATTGTTTGTTGCTAGGATTGTTGCCTGATTGAGGTTTAGATTCTAGGCCAGGACTTTGACTTTCTGTGCCATCTATATATGTATAGCCGTTTTTTAGTGTAGTCGTTTTCTTACCGTCGTTGTCGGTGATAGTAACGTCAACTCTGCCGGCAGTGTGAGGTGGAACGGTAACTTTGATGGTGTTGTCATCAATAATTGTGAATTTGTCAGTCGTAATGTCTCCGAATGCCAAGGACTCAACCGATGGCTCAGCTGTCTTGTATGATTGGAGTGGAATAGTTACGCATGGCTTGAAGTCATCAATACTCAGCATTGCTATGAGACGTGAGCAGATTTTGTCTGAGCTGGTACTTTGCACGAACGAAATGCCATTACTGCCATAGGTGTAAATAGCCATGTTGCCTACGCCTGTGCTCTGCACTTTATCGCTATATGTGTATAGCTCGCCGTCGTCTTTTACGAAGTAGAGTGCGCTGTCGTCATATCCTGCTATAGCCTCTACATTATCTGCAATGTGTTCCAGTGATGTGTTTTCAGAATCTATTCCTACTAGCTGGCCACTGTCGGTTAATGCTACAAGTCGATAGCTGCTCGATGATATTAGCTGTTTGACGTTACCGCCAAACAGCTTTGTAATATCATCATACGACGATATTGTAGTATCGTTTTCGCGTGTGATCTGTATAATGGCACCCTTATCGGTTAATATATATTCATTTTTATCGTCGTAGGCATAATCCTGTATGTGCGATCCATCTAGATACTTACTCAGGTCAATGCTACTTTTTATCTTAACTGTCGCTTGATCCTGCTGATAAGTGTAGTCATAGTAGAACAGGGTTGTATCTGAGAATGCTGCAAGTGAACTTGATCCAACGATATGTTTGTCGCTCATATCTTGCACGATGGCTGGGCTGAGGTGGCCGGGCATGCCCCACATGTAGACGTGCTTATCGGTAATTGCGATACCATCGGAGTAAATCTTGTTTACTCTCTCGCCATTAAATTTAGCGGTGATATCTTGTGGATCTTTGTAAAAACATGGAGCTTCATTCGAACTACTATCACTAGTGTTACATGCAACTCCGGTGCCCGCCTGACCGTATTTATTATCCCCATAGCTGTAGACTTGACCATTTTCTGTAACGGCGAACACTGTGCCGTCACTCCCCGTAACTCCGCCGGCTATTTGTGCGATTTTATCCTGCTTCTCGATGCTCTTTAGAAAGCCTTCTCCTTTGACGATGATTTCGTTTCCGCCGTCAGTAGAACCGCTGACTTCAGAAAGTGATGAAATAGATAGAGCTGAAGATATAGGGGTAAGGCTCTGGCTTAGTCCTATAATGCCAGTAAGCGCAGTTATACCTGCAGCACTAATACTATATTTAACCTTGCGCCCAAGACTAGGCTTAACGGATAACTTATGGCGTATGTTTGTACGGGCGTCATTCGTGCCGCTAATTCTGTCAGCACAGCTAGCGTCTTTATTAGCGCGATTTTTATGTTCCATTTCACCACTCCTATGTATTTTTGTTAATTAAAGTAATATTACTATCTCAAGTATAAACGTAATATGTCAAGTATTGTTAGGCTACTAAAGCAGTAGATTCTGGTATGAATCTACTGCTTTAGTGCTTTTTTATTGCCAACTAGCCACTGATGGCTTATTGGCTCTACTGGGCGAACTGGCTGTTGTAGAGGTTGGCGTAGAAACCGTTCTGCTTCATTAGTTGCTCGTGGTTACCCTTCTCGATGATGTCGCCGTGATTCAGGACTAGAATCAAGTCGGCGTTGCGAATGGTCGACAAGCGGTGGGCGATGACGAAGGAGGTGCGGCCCTTCATTAGCTCGTCCATTGCCTTTTGAATCAGCTCCTCGGTGCGCGTATCAACGTTGGATGTCGCCTCGTCCAAGATTAGAATCGGCGCATCAGCTAGCATGGCGCGTGCAATGGTCAGTAGCTGTTTTTCGCCAGCTGAAACATTGTCGGCATTTTCGTCTAGCATAGTATCGTAGCCTTCGGGTAGAGCACGGACGACGTGGTCGGCGCGAGCTGCCTTAACGGCGGTGCGAATTTCCTCGTCAGTGGCATCGAGTTTGCCATAGCGCAGGTTCTCACGTACCGTGCCGCTGAATAGCCAGGTGTCTTGCAGTACCATACCGAAGTTGCGGCGTACATCATGGCGGTTAATTGATTTAGTATCAACTCCGTCAATTTTGATTGAGCCACTATCTGGGTCATAGAAGCGCATTAGTAGGTTAATCATCGTAGTCTTGCCGGCACCGGTTGGACCGACAATAGCGATCTTCTGTCCTGGTTTCGCACTGGCGCTAAAGTCGTGGATGATGGTCTGGTCCTTGTCGTAGCCAAACTTGATGTGGTCAAATTCAACGGCACCGGTGACGCGGTCAAGCTGCACGCCTTTACCCTCCCAGGTTTTAACTTCGTCGGGCTGATCAATGAATTCAAACACACGCTCGGCGGCCGCTACGGTGGACTGAATCACGTTGAAGATATTGGCGATCTGCATGATTGGCTGGTTGAACTGCTGAATGTACTGGATAAAGGCCTGCACGTCACCGACACGGATGCGACCGTTAATGACCAGATAGCCACCCAGCATGGTAACGGCGACATAGCCAAGGTTGCCGATAAAGTTCATGATCGGGAAGATCAGTCCGCTAATGAATTGCGATTTCCAGGCAGACTTGTATAGCTTCTCGTTGTAGTCGTCAAACTTGGCAATAGCTTTGTGTTCGCCACCAAAAATCTTGACGATGTTGTGGCCGGCGTAGGTTTCCTCTATATGACCATTTAGGCGCCCCAAAGTATCCTGCTGTTGTTTAAAGTACTTCTGGCTGCGACTGACTACCTGACTGACCAGGATGGCGCTAAGCGGCACGGTAACCAGGATGATGCCAGTCATGGTTACGTTGATGGATAGCATCATTACGATAATGCCTATGATGGTGGCCGTGCTATAGACTAGCTGCGTGATAACCTGTGATAGGCTCTGCGATACCATGTCGACATCATTGGTGATGCGAGATAGTACGTCGCCGAACGGATGCGTGTCGAAATAGCGCAAGGTCATGCGGTTGATTTTTTGGCTTAGTTCACGGCGGAAGCGGTAAGTAACCTTCTGGGTAACGCCGGTGACAATCCAAGACTGAATGTAGCCAAAGAGTGAGCTCAGGATATATAACCCCATTAGTAGTAGTGCAATCTGGCCAATGGCACTAAAGTCCATGGATGGCTTCTTGGTTAGGTCGAGCTTCATTAGGCGCTCTTTCTGGTTGGCGGGCAGGGACTTGGTCTGTTCGTTCATCTGCTTAGCCTGAGCGGTCTGCTTTTTACTGGCTTCTTCTAGCTTCGCAATAGCAGCTTTTTGCTGTTCGGGTGGTAGCTTGGCGATAGTAGCCTTCTGAGCTTCGGCTTGTTTGGTGCTAGCCTGCTTCATCTGTTCAACTAGCTGTTCGACGGTGGTGCCGTCCTTTAACTGATAACCCTTGGGTAGCTGCTTATGAATCTGGTCATAGACCTTCATGGCCATGTAATCATCAGTAATTTTGTTGGTGATATTACCGAGTAGCTTCGGACTGATGATTGCAAAGATAGTACTACCAATGGCAAATAGCACGACTATGAGGACTTGCCATTTGTAGTCCGCCATGTACTTGATTAACTTCTTCAGTGTACCCTTAAAGTCCTTAGCCTTCTCGACGACACGGCCAGTAGCGGGTCCGTGGCTGCGGGCTGGACTGGGTTTTGGTGCTTCACTATTTGCCATATCCTGCCTCCTTTAACTCTTTCTTCATTTCCTCTTCACTGAACTGACTCTCGGCGATTTCGCGATAAACATCGCAGTTACGCAACAGTTCCTCGTGCGTACCCTTGCCAACGACGTGGCCGTTGTCTAGAACTAGGATCTGGTCGGCGTGGCGAATAGTGCTGATACGCTGGGCAACGATTAGGATAGTCTTATTGGCTTCCTTCTCGCGCAGAGCCTTGCGTAGGGCGGCGTCGGTCTTGTAATCGAGGGCGCTAAAGCTATCGTCAAAGACCAGGATCTCGGGATCTTTAGCAAGCGCACGTGCAATTGATAGACGCTGTTTCTGCCCACCACTGACATTGCTACCGCCTTGTGCGATGTGGGCGTGGAATTTGCCGTCAAGATCGTTGATGAAGTCGGCTTGGGCAGTTGTAGCGGCGTCGTGCATTTCGGCGTCGGAAATATCAGCCTTACCATATTTGATGTTGCTTTCGACTGTGCCGCTGAATAGCACGCCACGTTGGGGTACAAAACCGAGCACGCGGGTTAGGTCTTTACGAGCAATGCGACGAATATCGTGGCCGTCAATTAGAATCTGACCACTCGAAACGTCGTAGAGGCGCGGAATTAGGTTGATCAGGGTAGACTTGCCTGAACCAGTCGAGCCGATGAAAGCAGTGGTCTGGCCAGGCTTGGCCACGAAGTTGACGTCGTTGATAACAGCGGATTCGGCGCCAGGGTAAGTAAAGGCGACGTGGCGAAACTCTAGGATTCCACTCTTGTCGGTGTCTAGCTCTTCAGGATGTTTAGCCTCCTCGATAGAGTTTTTGGTGTCGAGGATTTCGCCAATGCGACCGGCTGACACCTGAGCGCGCGGTAACATGACCATGATCATGACTAGCAGCAGGAAGCTAGTGATTACCTGCATGGCGTACTGCATAAATGCCATCATGTTGCCGATTTCCAGGCTACCGTCTACGACGTAGTGGGCGCCGACCCAGACAATGGCCAACATAGTGAAGTTGATAATCAACATCATGGCTGGTTGCATCAAACTAATCACGCGGTTGATCCAGAGGCCAAGCTTCGTCAGCTTGCGGTTGACGTCGTTAAACTTCTTTTCCTCAACATGCTCGTTGTTGAAGGCGCGAATGACGCGTAGGCCAGTCAAGTTCTCGCGGGCGACTAGGTTCATCTGATCGACTAATTTCTGCTGCAGCTTAAACTTTGGTACCACTAAGCTAGAAATGGTACCCACGACCACCAGTAGGGCGATCACGCTAAAGGCCATCACCCAGGTCATGCTAGGGGCAGTATGCAGGGCGCTAAAGATAGCACCGATAGCCATTAGTGGTGCCTGCAATGCAATACGCAGAACCATCACGGTTACCATCTGCACCTGCTGGATGTCATTGGTACTACGGGTAATTAGGCTGGCGGTCGAGAACTTGTTAATCTCATTTAGGCTAAAACTCTCGATTTTTTTAAATGTTTCCAAGCGTACCTTGCGGGCGAAGCCTGTAGCGATGCGACTGGCCAGAAACCCAGTTGCAATGGAGGCAAGTGAGCCAAAGGCGGTAACCAGTAGCATGTGAATGCCGCTGCTTATAATGTAGCTCTGATCGTTGCCTAATATTCCTTTGTTGACAATGTTTGACATCAGTGTTGGCAACTGCAGTGATGCCCAAACGTTACCATAGGTGGTGGCTATGACCAGCAGAAACTGCCACCAGTATGGTACTAAATACTTAAAAACTTTTTTCATACGCTCTCTAGTTTAACACTTAATTTTTCTAGGCGTAAGGCAGTAAGCTAGTGGATTACCGAACCCTTAGTTTGTGCACTCTTAAGGCATTTAGAATCACTACCACATCAATGATCTCCTGGCAGACGGCGCCGAGGATAGCTGGAATGACACCGGTGATGGCAATTAGCTCTAGTACTAGGCATAGCAGCATGCCGGCTAGTACAGATTGCCGGGCGATATGCATAGTATGCATGGCAATTTGGCGCAGAGTAGCAACACGGGCAACGTGGTCAACGGTAATCACGGCGTCGGCGGACTCGCTGGCTACGGTTGAGTCCATAGCCCCCATGGTTATACCGACATCAGCGGCGGCGAGTACGGGCGCATCGTTGATGCCGTCGCCCACCATAACCACGGGCGATTTTAGATTGTGGTGTTGTTTTACGTAATCATATTTGCCGGTGGGGGTTAGCTGAGCTAGAGCTTTATCAAGTTTGAGGTGTTTCGCAATGGCGTTGGCAACGGCGGGACGGTCGCCAGTTAGCATGACAATGGATTTTGCACCCAACTGGCGCAGCCTGACAATCGTAGATTTGGCGTCGTGGCGTAGCTGATCAGATAGGTGAACTGCACCAGCGTACTTACCGCTGACAGCTAGCATAATCTCGGTGCTAGATAGGTCACATTCAGGCAAGTTGGGAATCTTGCTTTCGTTCAGGAATTTGCGACTGCCGACCACGATGCGCTTGCCCACGACATTGGCAAAGATACCACCGCCCGTTACCTCGCGAACGTTTTTAGCGGCTGGAATTGATATGTGCATAGCTTTGGCCTTGTTAATGATGGCACTGGCCATGACATGGCCACTTAGGCTCTCGGCTGCGGCCATAATGGCTAAGATATCTTTGTCGGTATAGCCCTCGGCAGTTTCAATGGTGTCAACGGCGAGCTTGCCGGTAGTCAGGGTACCAGTCTTGTCGAAACAGAAATTCGGGGCGGCAGCCATGCGTTCTAGTACGGTACCATTCTTAACGATGATGCCATGACGACTAGCTAAGCTCATACCGGAAACAAATGCAATTGGGGCGGCTAGGATTAGTGGACAGGGTGAAGCAACCACTAGCACCTCGGCGAAGCGTGTCGGATCGCCTGATAGGTACCAGGCGGCACCGGCGATTATATAGGAGATTAAGGTGAATGGTATCGCGTAGCGGTTAGCCAGATTGACGAAGTGCGCTGGCTGCGACTCAGCCTCGGATACCAATTGAATAATCTGAGTGTAGTAGGAGTTTTTGGTGGTGCAGGTGGCCTTGATTGCGATGGAGATATTCAAGCTAGCAGTGCCGGATACTACTTTGTCGCCCTTCACTTTTTCAACTGGTACGGATTCGCCAGTAATAGAGCTCTCATCAATAGTGGCGGACTTAGACATTAGAATCCCGTCAATCGGTACGACTTCACCTGGTTTAATCAGTAATATGTCGTTGACTTTAACCTTGTCGAGGGTAATATCCTTAATTTGTTCGCATTTAACTATATGGGCGATGGTGGGGCGGCGCCGGATTAGAGCGGATAGCTCACGCCGAGCCCGCCGGTCGGCATAATTTTCGAGTGCTTCGCCACCGCACAGCATTAGCATGATGACGTAGGCTGCCCAGAATTCGCCGATTAGTAGGCATGTCACAATGGCGGTGATGGCAAGGATATCGATGCCATAAGAACCGCTCATGATAGTTTTTACCATCTTAATTCCCATATCGAGGACGATAATTGCACTGAGGACGATAATTATATAATGCGCTAGCCGGGCGTCATGTGGAAGCAACGTGGTTATTCCGGCGGCAACTCCGCCGATTATTACCAGCACCAGCGTCCAGTAGGTTTTTAGGGTGTTTGTTATTTTGGGCATGCTTATAGTATAGCAAATTTTGAAGAGTGTGACTCTGGTTAGTATAATAGAGACATGGATATAAATAAGCTGGTAGACCGGCACTCTTTGGTTTCGGATCAGGTTAGCAAAAACGAGATTAAGATTATTTTGACTGAGCTAAAGCGGGTTCTAGATAGTTGCGTTAATGGCAACGTGGTGGAATTCGGCTGCTACAAGGGTACGACCAGCTTATTTTTGATGCGTTTACTAGAAGGCGAACACTCGGATAAGAAATTGTTTATCTATGACTCATTTGATGGCTTGCCAGACAAGACTGACGCTGATCGAGCGGGGTTAGGCCAAGAGTTTCAGCGGGGTGAACTACTGGCCACTAAGCGTGAAGTGATCGAAAACTTTAAGCGGGCGGGACTGAAGCTACCAGTGATTAAGAAAGCTTGGTTTAGTAACTTGACCGAGCATGACGTACCGGAGCAAATTTCCTTTGCCTACCTTGACGGCGATTTTTATGAAAGCATTCGGGATAGCTTTATGGCCTGTGCGGGGCGATTTCAACCGGGTGCAACTATTGTGGTGGACGATTACGGTAATGAGCACTTGCCGGGTGCGGCGCGGGCGGTGGATGAGTGGGTATCTGGGCATCGCGATATGGTGCAGGGTAAGCTGCGCTTGCAGGATTCGCTGGCGATTATACATCTGAAATAGCTAGTTATGAACTGCTTATTGTGAAGATTACTATATATTAAGTATAAGCAGTGGTTTATAATGAATAAATGGAGAGTAACAACGATGAGATGCTGAATAGCATCGATACCTTAAAACATAAATTAGCTGCTTTAAACGACGATGATAGCCCGGAGATAAATCGACTGATCGATAGTCTGGACGGTTTACGCTCGGATATTATTAAGGAAGATAAGCGTCGGTATGGCCACACTAAACCGGACGCACTTTTATTATGTGGCGTCTGCATCGTCGTATTTTTAGTGATTATCGGGCTAGTCGTTCTGTCTTAGGACAATTCTTATAATTAAATAAGCACCTTGCAAATGGTGCTTATTCTTATTTAATCGTGTTGTGCTTGTTCTACTAGTCGGTGTTGGTTCGTTCAATTTTAACGTGGAGTTCTTTTAGTTGACTATCAAAGACGTCGGATGGACTGTTCATCATCAGATCCATGCCGGAACCGTTCTTCGGGAAGGCGACGATGTCACGAATGTTGTCAGTATTCTCCATCACCATGAAAATGCGGTCGATGCCGAAGGCGCAGCCAGCGTGCGGTGGCGCACCGAAGCGGAAGGCATTTAGCATGGCACCAAACTTGCGATCAACATAGTCGTGGTCATAGCCGAGTAATCCGAAGACTTCATACATGATTTCAGGGTTGTGGTTACGTACGGCACCGCTGCAGATTTCGTAGCCATTCATCACCATATCAAACTGGTCGGCCACGATGGCTAGCTTGTCGGCGTCAGTTTTAACACCTTCTAACGCTTTTAGTCCGCCGCGCGGCATTGAGAACGGGTTATGACCAAAGTCCACGCGTTTATTGTTCTCGTCGTATTCATAGAACGGAAAGTCGGTAATCCAACATAGCGCCACCTCATCGTCGTGCTTTAGCCCCTGATAGTCGGCGAAGGCAATGCGAAGCTTGCCTAATACCTTGTTAACTAGCGGACGCTTATCGGCACCAAAGAAGACGATGTCGCCGTCTTCTGCGCCGGTTAGCTCGGTAATGGATTTTAGCTCGTCCTCACTTAAGAACTTGGCAATTGGACTCTTAATCTCGTTGTTCTTATAGGTCAGATAGGCTAGGCCGCCGGCACCATTCTTGCGGGCTAGTTCAGTGAAGGTGTCGATTTGGCTACGTGGCATCACAGCCCCACCTTTGACGCAAATCGCTTTGACGCACTCGGCCTTCGCAAACACACCAAAACCAGTATTTTCTAGTACCTTAGTTAGCTCGACTAGTGGCATGTCATAGCGTAGGTCGGGCTTATCAGTACCGTATTTCTCCATGGATTCGGTGTACGGAATGCGCGGAATTTGGTCGAGGTGCTGACTGAAATCGGTATCCTTAGATTTATAGGTATTAACTAATTTCTTGCCACCAAAGTTTTTAGATAGGTCGACGATTAGCGGTTCGATCTCTTGGCGGACGGTTTCACCACTGTCCACAAAGCTCATCTCCATATCTAGCTGGTAGAACTCGCCGTATAGGCGGTCGGCGCGAGGATCCTCGTCGCGAAAGCAAGCGGCAATCTGATAATACTTTGGCACGCCACCAACCATCAGCAGCTGCTTAAATTGCTGTGGGGCCTGGGGCAGGGCATAAAACTTGCCGGGACGCAGGCGCGACGGAATTAGAAAGTCGCGGGCGCCCTCTGGGCTGGAGTTAGCTAGAATTGGCGTGGCTACCTCGGTAAACTCATGGTCTTCCATATAGTGACGGATGACACGATAGAAGCGGTCGCGCTCATGAATCATATGCTGCATGGATGGACGGCGCAGATCGAGGAAGCGGTAGCGTAATCGCTGTTCCTCGCTGGACTGCTGACCCTCGTCCTTGGTGTTGACGGGCAGTGGCTCGGACTTATTTAGAATTTCCAATGATTCGGCGACGATCTCGACTTTGCCGGTCGGAATGTGTGGATTTTCGAGTCCTTCGCCGCGGTTGCGGACTAGACCAGTAGCACTGATGCAGAATTCATCGCGCAAGGATTCAGCGTCTTTAAACATCTGGGCGTCATCGGGATTAAAAACTAACTGCACTAGACCGGTATGGTCGCGCAGATCGACAAAGATCACGCCACCGTGGTCGCGACGTGTGTTCACCCAACCCATTACCTTTACTTTCTGGCCGACCATGTCGACACTCTTAATCGCCAATGTTCTTTCCATCCTTAAAATATCCTTTCTCTAAACTTGTCTATATTTTACCACAGATTACTGCTTTACGATGTCACTAAGGCTCACGGTGCCGTAGAGCCTCTTGTTCTTGCGAACGATTAGTACGGTTAGCTCGTTCTTGGCCATTAGTTGTAGGGCCTCGCGAATTTTGGCGCTAGCCTCGATTTCGGCCACGTCGCTACGGATATAGTCGGCAATTTTCTTCTCATTCTGATCAACCACGGAGATATCGTCGAGAAACACCATGCCAGCGATCTCGTCCTCGCCACGCATAACCGGAAATACCTTTTGCTCACTCTTAAACAGTTCATCGATTAGCTTGGGTGTCAGTTTATCTTTGGCGGACAGCTTGATGACTTTGCCCCACTTCTCGGCTACCTCACCAACGGTGAGTGAGTTCTGCTGAATAGCGTGCAGCAACTCTTCCTTCTGCTCGGTTTTAATTTTGCTGTCCTTAATTAGCTCGATCAGCTCGGCCTCGGAGCCGACTACGCGCTTAGGCTCGGTAGACAGCAGAGGCTTTAGCATGACGGTCCAGCTAAAATACTTATTCAAGAAATCGGCATGGTTGGCAATCAGGCTGGTGGTCAGGGCGGTTAGCTTGTTGCCTAGTAGAATTCCTAGGGCCTGCAGAGCCAGTGCGATAAATAAGCCGCCCCACAGTCCAAAGGACATGGCAGCCAGTCCAGCCATCAGAACGACTACTACAATTGAAACTAAGTCGATGAAGAATTTGAAACAGGGGTAAAATTCGATAAACTTCGCCACACTCTTATATTTACGACTGGTTTCGCCTAATCGCGCAATCTCAAAGCTAGATAGCTCTGATTTGAAATCAACGCTATGGATGGCAGTAATTAGGATAGTTAGCAGAATAATTCCGATAATGTTCATGATTAGATTATAGCATGATATAATGTAAACGAATTTTGAGGAGGATATTTTGAAGAAGGAAACGAACTATCGCTTATGGATTGTGCTGGGTGTACTAGTTGTGGCGGCGATTGGAGGTCTGATTTGGTATAAGAATCGTACCGTGTTAGATTCGGGTGAGATACGCGTCAAGGATAAGAGTAACACTGAATCGGTAGTCAAAACTGAGGACTATGTAAATAAGCTGGACATTAATAAGGCTATAACTAAGGACGATGTAGCAAATGCCATCAAGAAGGTGACGGGTAAGGAAATTTCCGATAGCGAGAAGGCTAAGATTATTCCGGATCACACCCTAGGCAAGGCCGATAGTAAGGTAACAGTGATTGAGTATGAGGATTTTGCCTGTGTGCACTGTCAGCAGGTTCATAGCTATACTGAGAAGATTCAGGATGAGTATAAGGATCGCGTACATTTTATTTATCGTGACTATAGCCTAGGATACCCGAATTCACAGGTAACCATTACGGCAGGCGAAGCAGCCTATAAGGTAGGTGGCGACGACGCTTTCTGGAAAATGTATAAGCTGCTATTCCAGAACGACATGTGGGTTAGCCAGGCAGTCGTCACAGACAAGCGCAAATCAACGCTTAACGACTATGCTAAACAGTCGGGCATTGACGTAGATAAGTTTAATAAGACTATTTTGGATGCTGAGAATAACGGTATTCAGCACAAGATCGATCGTGATAAAGCGATTGGTATTAAGGCGGGTGTGTCGGGAACGCCAACCTGGATTGTCAATGGCAAGAAGCTCGAATCAGTTACCTACGACGATATGAAGAAAGCTATCGACGAAGCACTGAAGGACGCTGAATGATTCAGCATAGCCTACTGTGCCATCAGAGCTAACTGGCTCAGTCAGTTTACCGTGAATTTGAGCGAAATATTGCTTGAATTCACGTTTTCTTGATATAAAAGAAATATGTATCTAATTAACGTAGTTTGTACGGGTAATATCTGCCGCTCGGCCATGGCGGAGGTGGTTCTGAATGAGGAGATTGTCAAGCAGGGATTGGCGGGTCGGATTAAAGTGGTGTCGTCGGGTGTGTCGGACGAAGAGCATGGCAATCCGATTGACCCACGGGCTGCTAGAGTACTGAGAGAGCATGGCTATGAAGTGCCACGGCATTTTGCCCACCAAATAACCGCGGCAGAGATTAATGAGGCGGATTTGATATTGCCGATGACCCATAGTCATCTGCGGGCGCTTAGGCGTATGACACCAGATTCTGAGTGGCCGAAAATCCATCTGTACCGTAGCTTTGATCGTCGGGCAGTTAAGGCGGCAGGTGGTCGTCTAGAACGATTAGATATCTCTGATCCATGGTACGGCGATTTTACGGATTTCGAGACTGCCCTGTCTCAGATCGAACACGTCACCCCGATGATAATAAAGCGAATAAATGACGTGTTGTAACATGCTATAATATTTGCAACTTAATCTAGGGGGGTCATGGCTAATTTTGAAGTAAATAATGTAAGCATTAACACGTTGCTGTCATATGTTAAGGATGGTGTAATTGCGATACCTGAGATACAACGTCCGTTTGTATGGGATACAGTAAAGGTGCGTGATCTGATAGATTCGCTATATAAAGGTTATCCAGTGGGATATATAATAACCTGGAAAAGTCCAGATGTAAGGTTGAAAGACGGAACAAAGTCGGAGGGCAGACAGATTCTCATTGATGGACAGCAGCGTATCACCGCATTGACGGCAGCGTTGCTGGGGCAGAAAGTCCTAATGAGCAATTATCGGCGTCGTCAGATTAAGATTTCTTTCAATGTCAAGACCGAAGAGTTCGAGACTTATAATCCAACCATTGATCATCAGCCTGAGTGGATTAGCGATATAGCTAGCATCATATACGACAATGACATCAATATGTATCAGCTTGTAAGCGAGTATGCGGATAAGCTAAACGTCGACCCAAATGACATTAGTAAAAAGTTTCTTCGGCTGCAGAAGATTAAGGATATTCCAATTGGACGTATAGAATTGGGATCTTCGCTAGATATAGATACCGTGACGGAAATATTTATTCGGATTAATTCTAAGGGGGTGGTGCTATCGCAGGCTGACTTTGCAATGTCAAAGATTAGTGTGGATGAAAATAATGGTGGCAACATCGTTCGCAAAACCATAGATTACTTCTGTCACCTATCTGAAACGCCATCTGATTATGACTCTATAGTTAAGAATGACACTAAGTTCTCGGCTACCGACCAATTCAGACGGTTAGCTTGGATTAAGAACAACAATCAAAAAATCTACCTACCTGATTATACCGATGTTCTACGTGTTGCTTTTACTTATAAATTTAGGCGCGGCAAGCTACAAGATCTAGTGAGTATGCTATCTGGTCGTGATTTTGAAACACGCGAATACCGGTATGATGTAGTTGAGAATAGCTACAAGCTATTGCGTGACGGTGTTGATCGCTTTGTGAACCAAACTAATTTTGAGCGCTATCTGATGATTCTCGAATCGGCCGGAATACGCGAAGCTGGATTAGTTCGTTCGTCAAATGTTAAGAACTTTGGATATATTCTATATTTGCTTCTTACCGAGAAAGGAGTAGCTCCGGAAGTTGTCGAGCATCTTGTACGCAAATGGGTGATTATGTCAATTTTGACACAGCGGTATACCTCATCACCGGAGTCGGCTTTTGATTACGACATTAGAATGCTGTGTAAGTCTGACGATATTGTGGGTGCGATTGAATCTGTGATAGCAGACCGCACAAATGAGACGTTCTGGACTGTGACACTTGTAAATAGTTTGAACACGCCCGTAACATCTTCTCCATATTGGAAGACGTTTGTGATCGCACAGATTAAGATGAATGCTAGAGGATTTTTATCGAAAGATATAACGGTTAGGTCGCTGATTGATAATCGCGGTGATATTCATCATATTTTCCCAAAAAATTATTTACGTAAGAATGGGTATGAAAATAGGGCGGATTACAATCAGATTGCCAACTTTGCTATGTTGCAAACTGAGGTTAACATCCAGGTTAGCGATCGGCCGCCGTTTGAATATATGAGCTTGGTCCAGAATCAGTGTATAGATGGATACAATGGAAAGCACATCGGTGGAATTGTTGACTTGGATGATCTGAAGAGCAACATGAGCGAGAACTGTATTCCTGAAAGCTTTGTATCTATGGATGTGAGTAATTATCAAGAGTTCTTACGTCAGAGACGAATTCTGATGGCCGACTATATCCGTAGGTACTTTGAATCATTATAGATGACGAATAGCATTTCATTACGTTTATGCTAAAATAAAAATATCATGATTACGGCGGTGTATAGGCATCAGGGGCAGGTGCATGCGCTAAGGCTAGAGTCGGCAGGGGTGCTGGCGGATAGCTTTAGCGGGCTGCTAATTGTCGAGAGTCCGACGGACTACGAGCTAGCAGATATTGCTGAGGAAATGGATATTGACCCCGGTAATTTGCATGACGCTATGGATCCCAACGAGGCGCCACGTCTAGAGCTACACGATAGCTATGACTATCTATACATTCGCGTACCAAGCGTAAACCGTAAGACTAAGACTGTTACGACTGTGCCAATGTTGGCAGTTTACGATAGCCAGCGTCTGATTCTGATATCGTCCGAGAAACTAAAGCCCATTCTAACCGGAGGCAGCCCAATTGAAGATATGATTGCGGGTGGTACGGTCGCGTCGGTCTTAGCGACTACCTTGAATAAAGTGGTAGACTCTTATGACTACCACATCAAAGAGCAAACTAACGCCATTCACGCAATGGTAAAGAAAATACAGGAGCACAAGCTAGAGAATGAGGATTTCTCAAGCTTTGTAATCCTAGAGGACCAGATAGATGGTTTCGTTAGTGCCCTAACGCCAATGGTGCCAGTAATTAACCGCTTGCCATTGAGTGTTAAAAACGACAATATCACCAAGAACGATCAAGACTTATTTGACGATGCGGCATTGGCAGCACAGCAGTCAATCAATATGTGTCAGGCGAATAGCAACCGCATTAGTAATATTCGCGGTGCTTATGAAACGATGTCTAATAACTCACTAAACCGCACAATGAAGACCCTGACGATTGCTACGCTGCTAATTGCAGCACCTAACCTGATATTTAGTATGTATGGTATGAACATTCATTTGCCGATGCAGTGGAACCAGTTCGGCTTCGGTATAGTGGTAGGATTGGCGATTACTGCTATTGTCATTGTGGTGCTGTGGGCGAAGAAGCGTAAGCTGTTTTAAGTTAGTTTGGCTATACCGGTAACGCTTGGCTGGGGCAGGTCGATAGTATCTTGCTCATCGCAGCCTTTTCGTTCGTGGTAACCCATAGAGAATATTTTAGTTTAATTGCGATTTGGCGGGCGACATATTCGCAGCGAAAGGCACGGTTGGATGGCAGCCATTGCGCAGCGTCGCTACTGGACTTTTCTTGGTTAGAGTCACTGCTGACGGCTAGCAGCTCTAAATCATCATTTGCTAGTTGGTCGCGTTGCTCCTCGGTCAAATCCTGGGCGCCAGTTTGCCAGGCGTTGGCTAGTGCGACTACATGGTCAATTTGAACCTCGCGGGCGACAGCTGACTTGTCTTTCAACTCAATTCGCTTGCCGGTATAGGGGTCGTCTAGGTAGCCGGAAATAACCGTACAGTCGTTGGCGGCAATCTTTTTGTCTTTAATGTCTCGGTTCAGAATCTTCTGCCGAGTGTTGCATTCTTTCCAGGTGTTCCAACTAGAGCCGCCAAACTTGTCGCGCTCGTAATTGTCGGTAGAAAGGGCTGGCTTAACGGGCAGCTTAGACAAGCCAGTTGTAGCAAGCTTATCCTTATCGTTAGTTGTAGTGCTGACGAAAGTAACGGTAGTGTTGCTACTGGCCGCCTGTCCACGGTTTTGGTAGAAATAGATGCCAACGGCTATGATTACGCAGAACAGTAAATAAAGTAGCTGTCGGCGAAAGCGATATCTGAGGTAAGTTTTTTGATTTGCCATAGTACTAATGTCTATATGAATGACTAGGACTTATTATATCACTAGGTAGCCCATTAGCACTCTAGACAATAGAGTGCTAATTTTGTATAATATTAGTCGATATGGCAGAAAAACGCGATTACTATGATGTTTTAGGGGTAAAGAAGTCAGCCTCTGCTGATGAAATTAAAAAGGCTTTCCGCAAGCTTGCAATCAAGTATCACCCTGACCGCAACCCAGGGGACAAGGAAGCCGAAGCAAAGTTCAAGGAGGCCAATGAGGCTTATGAAGTATTAAAGGACGAGGCCAAGCGGCGGCGCTATGATCAGTTTGGACATGCTGGCGTAGACGGCGGCGCGTCGGGCGGTGGCAACCCGTTCCAAGGTTTTAGTGGTTTTGGCGGCAACGGCCAGAACATTCACTTTGATTTCGGTGGCGGCGACTTTGGTGACCTAGGTGATATCTTTGGCTCTATGTTTGGTGGCGGAGCCAGCCGTAGCCAGCGCACGCGCGGTCGCGACGTAGAGACAGCAATCACTCTGACCTTTGAGGAAGCAATTTTTGGTACCGAGAAAGAAGTCAGTATGACCATTAATGGCGACTGTGATACTTGCCATGGCACGGGTGCAACGCCAGGTACTAAGATGACTACTTGTCCGCGCTGCAATGGTAGTGGTCAAGAGGTGCGGACGGTGAATTCGCTATTCGGCGCGATGCAGCAGGCGATAACCTGTAGTCGCTGTGGCGGTAAGGGCGAGATTCCAGAGAAGCCATGTAGAGTTTGTGGCGGCGATGGCATTGTGCGTAAGCGCGAGAGCTTGAAGGTAAAAATTCCGGCGGGTGTTGATGAGGGCTCGACCATTCGCGTGTCGGGTCGTGGAGAAGCAATGCGGGGAGGCCAGCGAGGCGACCTGTACATCGTGGTTCATGTGAAGCCACACAAGAAATTTACGCGTGAAGGCGATCTGATTCTAAGCGAGGAAACTATCTCCATGGTGGACGCAGCGCTGGGCTGCGAGATTGAAGTGGATACGGTAGATGGTCCACTGATAATGAAGGTACCAGCGGGTACGCAGTCGAATACCGACTTCAAGTTGTCTGGTCATGGCGTGCCGCGTGGTTCGCGCGGTTCGCGCGGTCCGCAAATTGTAACTGTTAAAGTAGCTACGCCGACGGGTCTGAGTCGCAAGCAGAAGGACCTGTTGCGTGAGTTTAAAGAGCTAAAATAAGAGAAGCAGATAAAACCATTCATAAACTCATCCGGCGACTTCGATTCGTCTCACCCGGCGTAAACACCTGCCCCTCCCCCCGTCAAGGGGAGGGAATGGTTTTATCGTAAATACTTTGCAAAGGAGGTGCTAGTTATTTAGCAATCTCATCATCTCTTTGGCGGCCGTCTGTCCGAGGGTGTCTTTACCCAGAGGGTGGATCAGCGCCGTGGAGCCTTTTTCTGTGCCCTTGGCGTCGATAAGGGCGGTATTATAGGTGGAACTTGCAACCTTAGCCTGGGCACTTCGAACGTCGTCCCAGTAGTCGCCACCATACTTAAAATCGGCTAGTTGGAACTGAATAAATGGCAAACTGGCGTCATTGCCGAATATGGCTCGATATTGGCCGATCATCAGTGATAGGCGTTCGGCGTATTTTGGTGCATCCTCTTTGGTTGTGTCGGCTTCACCCTGATACCACAAAATGCCTGCAACGTTATAGCCGCTAAGCGGTGCGATGTGATTATTAAATATATCGCCATTTGCCATGTGTCGGGTTATATTGGTGCCGCCCCAGGCGGTCTGAATGATGCCGACAGGAATGTCTGGCTCGGCCTTGCGCATATTAATGACAAACTGTTGCGGTAGATAACCCAACCAATCGGTATTCTTGGTATTATCGGCTGTAGCCCAGCCGTTTTGGTTAATGCTTTGTAGTGGTAAGTCGTAGCTGTTTTGGCTGGCGGTAGTGTTTTTGGTGACAATGAAATGCACATCTTGGTCGTTAATGGCGCTGGGCAGTTGCTTGATGTCGATTATTTTCTTGTTGCCGTCATAAGTGTTGGTGCGTATGGCGTCTTTATTTCCATAATAATTAGCCTTATTTAGTTCCATATTGGACTGTCCGGACATTAAAAAAACATTGCCAGAGTATACTTTATCGATGTGTGCTAACTCACGATTGGTTTGGGTGTTAGTGATTGCTAGTCGATAAGCTTGTAAGCGAGCGGGTGGCGTGGCTAAATTTACGGCAAAGTCTCCTTTGGCATCGGATGTTGTGGAGCTGCTGCTACCGCCAATCGCGATAGTCAATTGCGTGTTGGGTGAGGTTTTGCCGTGAATAAAGGCAGGTTTGTCGTGCTGAAACACCATGCCCTCGCTATAGAAGTTCGGTAGAGTGACCGCGGTATTTTGCGTTCTAAGAGTGTATATAGTAAACAGCGCTAGTCCAGTATTAAGAACCACTAAAGCAAGGCTAATATAAATACTGTGATTTAGCCATCTGCGTCGTGTTTTAATTTGGCGTTTCTTCTTGCCAAAAAACATTAACCATTTTCGTTTCATTAACGTAGTTATTATATAACAACATTGACAAAATGCAGCGATAATGCTATTATACTTGACAGCTGGACGTGATGTACCCAGTGTCTAAAATACCCACCTCTGAGAGACCGTGGGTATTTATTTTTTGATTAGATGTGGCGGGCACGCTTGCGCTTGATGGGGTCAAGTTCAGCCTTGCGCAACCGCAGGTTCTTTGGCGTAACCTCTAGTAACTCGTCGTTCTCGATGAAGTCTAGACACTGTTCTAGCGACATCTGTGTGTACGGTGTTAGCTGGATGGCACCATCGGATGACTTACTGCGCATGTTGGTTAACTGTTTGCCCTTACAGACGTTGATTTCTAGGTCTTCCTTACGTTTGTTTAAGCCCACAATTTCACCGGCGTAAACATCGACGCCTGGACCGATGTACAGTTCGCCGCGGGCCTCGGCGTTAGCGAGTGCGTAAGCGGTGGACTGACCTTGCTCGGCGGCAATCAATACGCCGTTACGTAGGCCGGTCAATGGTGCACCGAGTGGCTCATAACCGTCGGGGGTGCTACTCATAATAATGGTGCCCTTGGTGGCGGTTAGTAGGATGTTGTGTAGGCCGATCATAGCACGACTGGTGATGCGGTAGGTGGTGCGGATCATGCCTTGCGAACTAGTCTCTTGGTTCAGTAGCTCGGCATGACGGGCGCCGACCTCTTGGGCGACGGCACCGACATATTCTGGTGCTACCTCAGTAAACAGCTCTTCCATTGGCTCCATGGTCTTGCCGTTTTCCTCCACTAGGACGACCTGTGGACGTCCAACCTCGAACTCGTAGCCCTCGCGACGCATGGCCTCGATTAGAACGGATAGGTGTAGCTCGCCACGACCACTAACCTTAAAACCAATACCGTCCGGTTCAACCCGTAGGGACACGTTGGTTTCTAGCTCACGGTTCAAACGGTCGGCGATCTGGCGAGAGGTATTGAACTCACCCTCGCGGCCCTTAAACGGTGAAGTGTTTGGACCCATGTAGATGGAGATTGTTGGTTTCTCAACCTCGATGCGCGGCAGCGGAGTTGGATCAGCGGGATCGGCCAGAGTCTCGCCAATCTTAGCGTCGCCGACACCAGTAATCGCTACAATGTCGCCAGCGCATGCCTCTTTAATCTCTTTTTTCTCTAGGCCTTCGTAGGTGAATAGTTTCTCAATCTTAACGTTTTTGACGTTATCGTCGTAATCAATTAGAACGATGTTTGCACTGGCCTTGGCCATGCCGCGCTCAATGCGGCCGAGGGCATATTTACCCAGGAAGCTATCGTACTGTAGGCTGGTGACCAGCATGCGGAACGGGGCGTCTAGGTCAACCTTCGGTGCTGGTATCTGGTTAATGATGGCCTCGAAAATTGGGGTTAGATCGGCGGGCTCGGATGGGTCAGCCGGCATCTCAGTCCAGGCTTTACCATCGCGACCGATGGCGTAATACACCGGATAATCTAGCTGGCTGTCGTCGGTGGCTAGCTCTAGGAATAGGTCGGCGACCTCGTCCTTGACCTCTTCGATGCGGCGGGCCGGCTTGTCAATCTTGTTAATAATAACTAGGGGCTTCAGACCTAGCTCTAGGGCCTTAGATAGCACGAACTTAGTCTGCGGCATTGGACCTTCAGCGGCGTCGACAATTAGTAGAACACCGTCAGCCATCTGTAAGGTGCGCTCAACTTCACCACCGAAATCAGCGTGTCCTGGAGTATCGATGATGTTAATCTTGTATCCATTATAGGTAATAGCTGTTGTTTTAGCGGTAATAGTAATACCACGCTCGTGTTCCTGGTCACCACTATCCATAATTAGGGTTTCACCCATCTCGGCACTGTTGCTGCGGAAGGTGTGTGACTGCTTTAGTAGACCGTCGAGCATGGTGGTCTTGCCATGGTCGACGTGGGCAATAATTGCAATATTGCGGATTTTATCTGGTGTAAACATAAAAATATGCGCCACTGATTAATTGACGCTCTCCTTGTGACTTATTATAGACTATGGCGGCGGTTCTTGCAATTGTGCCGCCATATTGCTATGATAAGTCTGTTGATGGGTCGCTAGCTCAGTTGGCTAGAGCACCTCGTTTACACCGAGGGGGTCAGGAGTTCGAGCCTCTTGCGACCCACCATTAACAATTTGGGGCACTAGCTCATTTGGCTAGAGCGCTTCGCTGGCAGCGAAGAGGTGAGCGGTTCGAATCCGCTGTGCTCCACCATGAAATTATGGGCGGTTAGCTCAGCTGGCTAGAGCGCAGCATTCACACTGCTGAGGTCGGGAGTTCGAGTCTCTTATCGCCCACCATAAAACTTATTTGGCTCCGCAGGGAGCTTATTATTATAGAGCGAGTTATGATTCAATATTATCGATCAACCATCCAGGGTCCGAAGATAAAGAAGCAGTCAAAGCTGATTGCTGGTTCGTGGTTGCGGGCGGAAAGCCCCAGTGAGAGTGAGCTGGCGCGTCTGTTGGACTTGGGGCTGGATGACGATACGTTGCATGACGCCTTGGACCCGTACGAGGTGCCGCGTCTAGAGCGCGACGGTGACTGGACCTATTACATTGCACGCCTACCCGATGCTAATGACGAGCTGGGTGGATTCACGACGCCGATTATGTTTGCCTTGTCTGGTCGCTATATTGTGACGCTTAGTCGGGACAAGTTGGCGGCCCTATGGACGCCTTTTACGCATAAAAACTCTGTACCGACTACACAGCGTGGAAAATTATTTTTAGCAATGATTTCGGCCATTATTGAGCAGTACGAGCGCCAGGTGGCCTTGATTAATCGGCGGATGCGCGAGGTGACGCTGGATGTATCAAACATTCACACGCGGGATATTGCAGTGTTTACGCGTAATGAGCGTATGATCAATGACTATTTGGATGCGTTGATACCGATGAACATCGCCTTGGAAAAGATGTTAGGCAGTAAACTGCTAGGTCTCTTTGATAATGATGCTGATATGGTGGAGGACCTCTCGATTGACCTAGAACAGCTGATCGTGCGATGCAAGTCGCAGCTGCGTACCATTACAAATCTGCGTGATTCCTATCGAGCGGTAATGGACGCACGTTTGAATGAAACTATGCGGACACTAACGGTGATTACGGTAATTCTAACGGTTCCGACCATGGTAGCGGGTCTGTTCGGCATGAACGTGGACCTACCAGGACAGGTGGATTCGCCGCTATTCTTCTGGCTGTTAATAATAGTTACATTCCTAATTTCTCTGTCGATTGGCGTTTACTTCTTACGTCGTCGCTAGATAAGCATGACAGTTTTCTTGGTTTATTGTATACTGAAAATACACAATCAACTTTCAGAATCGATTCAGGGCGGGGTGCGATAATAGGGGTTATAAAAGATAGGAGGAATATGAAAGTTCTGTTAATCGAAGATGAGCTAAAGATCGCTAATGCCTTGCGTCGCGGTCTAAGGCAAGAAAACTACTCAGTAGAAGTATGTAACGACGGAGACTCAGGTTTGTCATCGGCGCTACATGGCGAATACGATATTATGGTGATCGATCGCATGCTACCGGGCAAGGAAGGCGTGGAGATTGTTAAGGAAGTTCGCAAAGCGGGCATTAATACGCCAATTATTATATTGACCGCCAAGGGGCAGATTCGCAATAGAGTTGAAGGTCTGAACGCTGGCGCCGATGACTACATGGTCAAGCCATTTAGCTTTGAGGAATTATTGGCGCGCATGCGGGCACTGTTGCGACGTCCGACCGAAACGGTTGATACAGTGCTAAAGGTCGGTGATCTAACTATGGATACATCGCGGCTAGAGGTTCGTCGCAACGGCAAGCGGATCAAGCTAACTTCTACGGAATATGCGCTACTAGAATACATGATGCGTAACGCTGGCCATACCCTTAGCAAGGATAAAATCATTGGTCACGTCTGGGACTTTGATGCTGATATCCTACCTAATACCGTTGAAGCCTATATTGGTTCGCTGCGCCGCAAAGTAGATAAGCCGTTTAAGGGCGTGCCGCTGATTCATACTTTGCGCGGTTTTGGCTATCGCATTGAGGAGGGCGAAGAATAGGTGTCGAAGGTTGGCGATAAACTGCGCACAATGAAGCTGTTCGATCGTGCCACCGTTAAGCTTATGGCGGCATATACGGGAATCTTGATGCTTATTTCAATCGGGTTCTCGGTTATTATCGGCTCGGTGGTAATGGGTGAAATTCATCGGCCATTCGAGCATGTACCGCAGGCGTTTGTAGAGCATCGCCTAGGCGACGACTTTGTAGAGGTTTATAGAACGAGGGCAGATAGCGCTGAGGGCCGCGTGGTAGTGGCGCTGGTGATGATTAATATGGCAGTTCTGGCATTTGGCCTGGTTAGCTCGTATTTCTTGGCACGTTGGACTCTGCGCCCCATCGAACAGGCGATGGCTGATGAATCACGCTTTGTGTCGGATGCGAGCCACGAGCTAAGGACTCCACTAGCCTCGATGCAAATGGAGAACGAAGTACTGCTACGTGACAAAGAGGCTACAAAGGCTGATTACAAAGAGCAAGTTAAGAGCAATCTCGAAGAGGTCGGTAAACTGCGCGACATGGCCAATGCCCTATTAAAGCTTAACCGCATAGAAAGTCTAGAATTAACTAGTATCAATGTGGTGCCGATCGTAGGCGAGGCGGTT
The DNA here is from genome assembly GCA_002313515.1 of Candidatus Saccharibacteria bacterium UBA1103. Taxonomy (GTDB): domain Bacteria; phylum Patescibacteriota; class Saccharimonadia; order Saccharimonadales; family Saccharimonadaceae; genus Nanoperiomorbus. Next base: position 111,446 of record DCBQ01000004.1, read on the forward strand.
GATCGCATCGCGAAGGCGGCCGAGACTAAGAATATTGCGGTTGAGAATAAGGTTGGTTCGTTTGAAGTCCGGGCCAACGAAGATGCACTGACGGAAATTCTAGTAGTGTACCTAGATAACGCCATTAAGTATTCGCCTGAGGGTAGCACGGTAACTATTAGTGGTAAATCCGGTCGCTATCTATCAGTTAGCGACGAAGGGCCAGGCGTTAACAAGGCGGACATGCCTAGACTGTTTGAGCGTTTTTATCGGTCGGACGAGTCACGCCATTCGGAAGGCTTTGGCCTGGGGCTAAGTCTAGCCAAACGTCTAGCTGATCAGATGGATATGAAAGTGTCGGTTAAGAATAACAAAGAAAAGGGCGCAACTTTTGCAATAAATTTCTAGCTGCGTCGACAATAAATCCTGGTGCGCACGAGAAGACTTGAACTTCCACGCCACGGATGGCACATGCACCTCAAGCATGCCTGTCTACCAATTCCAGCACGCGCGCCTAGAGCTATTCTATCAGCAATTGACTGTTTCGACAAAATATTGTATTCTGAAAATGTACACACGGCGGGTTCGAAAGAGCTCGCCGCTTTGGTAAGAACGTTGCTGTCGATTAGAAAGGATACTCTGATGAAGAGTAAAGTTCAGATTGCTATTCCTTGGGTGGCTGTGGCTGTTGTGGTCATTTTGTTCCTCGCATTCGAAGGTAAGGCTCAGCTATACATTGGCTGCCTGATTCTGGCGCTAGGCATTGTCGCGCGAGCGATCGTGGGTCGCGCAACACGAAACGAGTCGTTCGATACACCGAGACCAGCCAAGACAGTTGGCAGAGTTCGTATTGCCCTGTGGGTGGTGCTTATTACTCTGCTTCTTCTGATAATAGGAGCTGGTGTATGGTCAGTTTACTGGCTGTACTACCCGGCTGTCGTTATGGCGGCGCTTGTCTTCGTCATTATGGGTATATCTGATAATATACCCGTGTACGAAGACTCCGAGGAGTAGACACTAGTCGATGAGGTGCTCGCATTATAAAGCGGGCACCTTTTTCTATTGTCAACATCAAATATGACTGGTAAAATGTTTATTGTAATAACCTAAATTAAGGAGGGTATAGAAATGCCGGTATGGGCAATTATACTAATCGTGGTCATTGTAGTGATCCTGATTTTGCTGGCAATGGTCATTGGCATCTATAATGCACTGGTTCGGTTGCGTATGCGTGTAGATGAAGCTTGGAGCGACATTACGGTGCAGCTAAAGCGTCGCGCAGATTTGATTCCAAATCTGGTCGAGACTGTTAAAGGTTATGCTACGCACGAAAAGCAAGTGTTTGAGAATGTAGCTGCGGCTCGCTCGGCAGTGATGAATGCTACGCAGCAAGGTCCAGCAGCTACTGCCAAGGCTGAGGGTGCTTTTGAAGGTGCGCTGAAGTCGCTATTTGCGATAGCAGAGGCTTATCCGAATCTACAGGCGTCGGCTAACTTCCAACAATTACAAGCTGAGATTACCGATACTGAGGACAAGATTCAGGCTTCGCGTCGCTTCTATAACGGTGGTGTCCGTGATCTGAACACTAAGATTCAGACATTCCCAGATAACATCATTGCTGGTATGTTCGGCTTCCGTGAGCGCGAGTTCTTCGAAGTCGAGGATCGTGCAGCGATTGAACAGGCTCCTCAGGTAAAGTTCTAGTAGAAGGAGTTAAATAGTAGCATGTATAGTAATATTGCTGCTAACAAACGGAACACCGTGCTAATTATGGCGGTGTTCCTGCTGTTGATTGGCGGCATTGGCTGGCTAGTCGGATATCTGGCGGGCGATTATAGTATAACTTGGATTGTGGTAGTAGTCGCGGCGATCTACGCTACAATGCAGTATTTTGCGGCGGGGCGTATTGCCATAACTATGTCAGGTGGCCGTGAGATTACTAAGGCGGATAATCCGGAGCTATGGAATATAGTTGAGAATCTAGCAATTACCGACGGTTTACCGATGCCACGCGTATTTATAATTGACGACCCTTCGCCAAATGCCTTTGCGACTGGTCGCGATCCGCAGCACGCCTATGTAGCAGCGACTACTGGTATTTTATCGTTGATGGATAAACGTGAACTGACAGCGGTAATGGCGCATGAGATGTCGCATGTAAAAAATTATGACATACGCGTTAATATGATAGTCTTTGGCCTAACCAGTGCGATTGGTATGCTATGTGATCTACTGCTAAGGATTGCTTGGTGGGGTGATGATAGTCGCGATAGCGAGAATAGCAGTGGTAATGTGGTCCTGTTAATTATGTCGATTGTAGCGGCAATTTTAACGCCCATTATTGCCGCATTAATTCAACTGGCCGTATCGCGGCAGCGTGAATACCTAGCGGATGCATCGGGTGCACTTACTACGCGCGACCCAGAGGCCTTGGCTAGTGCATTAGAGAAGCTCAAAGGAGACCCTATCCCGATGCGACGACAAAATACGGCTATGGCGCACATGTATTTCTCTAATCCGTTAAAGCCAGGGCTGTTTAGCCGTTTGCTAAGTACACATCCGCCGCTAGATGACCGAATTGCTAGATTGCGTGCTAGTTTAGATAAGATGTAGGTTATAATAAATATATGGAGAGGGTTAATACTCAGGTTGAAGCTTCGCGCCGCATGAAGAGGCTAGTCAGTAAGCGACGAAGTTTACAGCTAGCGGCCATTCAAAACGAAGAAAGGTTGAAGCGCAATACTGCGCGTCAAGATGAGAAACTCAAGAGGGCGCTTAGACGCGCTGAAGAGCACTATAATGAGAAGCTTGACCGACAGGCCAAATCAAAGCTGTATAGCAAATCGCACTTGTTATACGCGATAGCTTCACCGGCCTTTGCTGTTGGGCGCGGTATTAAATATCTATGGCGTAAGGGTTCGCGACGAGCAGCAGATTTTCGTGAGCGACGGCCTAATCGCAGCTTTTACCTTACACCTGCTGGTAGTGTTCGGCGGGGTATTAAGATGCGGGGTTATCTTAGCTTTGTTGGTGAAGTCTGGTCTTTCATCTGGGATAATAGACGACTGTTTCTAAAATTTATTGGCTTATACATGATCTTGTCGGTTTTGATCATTGGCGTTAGTCAATCGAGTTTCGATAGTATACGTGAATCGCTAGAAAAGGCTGACTTTAACGAATGGACTAAGTGGCCGACGCTACTAGCACATGCAATGTTTAGTAGTACTACGCTAACTACTGAGCAGACTGTTATGGCGGCATTGCTATTGATTTATGGCGCACTGGCTCTGATATGGTTGATGCGCGAACTACTAAATGGCAATAGCAAGCTAAACCTGCGCGACGGCTTATATAACGGTGGTGCACCAGTGCTATCGATAATGGCCCTATTGCTACTGCTGGCTATCCAGATGATACCGTTTGGGCTAGGTCTGTTTGTCTATCAGGCGATGGCGTCGGTAGGCGTAATTGACTCTGGCATTAATATTGGCAACATGGCCGCTTGGTGCGCATTGGCGATTGTGGCGGTAATGAGCTTATACTGGATCATGGCAACTATAATGGCGATACCAATTGCAACCTTGCCAGGTATGTACCCGATGCGAGCTTACTCGCGAGCCGGCGATCTGGTGATTGGGCGGCGCATGCAGATTCTATGGCGCGTATTAATCATGCTGATACCTATTGCGTTGTTATGGCTAGCAGTTATGATTCCAGTAGTAATATTTGATTCATCGTTTGAATTGCCAATGCCGCTAGTCGCATGGTCAGTGTTGGTGCTGACTACCGTAACCATACTGTGGTGTACGTGTTATCTATATTTGCTATATCGACATATCGTTGATGATCCGACGCCAATTCCAGTACGTGAGCCGAAGGTGCCGCTAAGAGAGCGCTTCCGCCGTCAGCAATCAAAGAAGGCTGTGGATGACGTCAATAATAAGATCACCAAAAGCGCATCGGGTAAGAAAGATAGTAGAGACACCGTCGATAAGGATAACAAAGCTAAGAGTAAACGGAAGAAGGATAAATAGAACATGGGCTATTTAGAACAAACGAATTATCGTCAGCTAAGCTATCAAACTGAACAATTGGCTTTGGCGGGCGGTGGCGGATCGTCATCTGGCGGCAGCAGTAGTTCATCAAGCTTCAGTAGTTCGTCAAGCTCCAGCAGCTCGTCTAGCTCGGGATCGGGCGATGGGTCGTTTAGTTTACTTGATTTTATAATTATGTTTCTGGTTTGGGGAGCCACTGCCCTATGCGTTTTTGTTAGCATTAGGCAGTCTAAAGCGGCAGCCGCAAAACGACAGGCGCAAAAGAACGATCCAGTGATGGCTAATATGATTAATCAAGCCAGTAGCCTATTCGTACAATATCAACATGATTGGTCGGCCTTTAATCTAGCCAACATGCGTACCTATATGACGGATCGTTATTATCAACATAACGAGTTAATGATGGGTGCGATGCGTCTAGCTAAGCGTCAGAATCAGGTTGATAACATTAAAATCCGCGATGCCTACATTGTTAGAGGTACTAATTCTAGTACGAGCTACACGGTGGGGCTGGATATCTCGGCAACTGATATTACTAATGATTTGCGCGATGGTGGACTACGCCAGTCGTTATTTACGCAGAACGTCAGCACAACTCAGTATTACAAGTTTGTTAAAGGTAATGATGGTAAATATTACTTAGACGGCGTTGACAATTCAACGGCTGCAGGTTGGACTTACGAAGGTAGTCTAGAGCAATTCGCTAATCAAAACGGCTACTTCTATTCGCTGGACTGGGGCTGGCTATTGCTGCCACAGGCTGGTCAGCTGTTTGGTAAAGGTAAGTTTGGCACTAGTGACATCAACAATCACGTAATTGGGCGATTGGCGGCGACTAATGCTAGTGTGAAACCAGACGAAACTATTTTTCAGCTCTATACTTACGCACCTGATCCTAGCACTACTTACAATGGCCAGCCGACGACTTATTTGGTAGCGCAGGTAGCAGTGGATCGCGATTACGGTGACATTCTAGTGCGACGCAAGAAGATACTGGACGGCAAGCCACGCGGCTTAACTGAGTTATCAACTGAATGGGGCCAGTTTAACGATAAGTTCGAGGTGTTTGCCTCGTCGGCCGAGAAGGCTACTAGCTTTGAGCTGCTAAATCCAACCTTTATGGAAAAGTTGGTGGCTGCACCGTTTGAAATTAATATTGAGGTGGCGGATAATATGTTATACATGTATGCTAAGAATCGCCCGGCGGACACTGGTAACTACACGGCAATACTGTCAGTGCTACAAGAAGCCTATCGTGAGATGAGGGTATAGTAAATGAATAGAGAACAAGCGGCGGCTCGAGCAGCGGAACTACGTAAGTTACTTAATCGCTATGCTTACGAATATTATGCACTAGATAATCCATCAGTTGATGATGCGGTGTATGATTCACTGTTTGCAGAGCTAAAAAGGATTGAAGCAGAATTCCCCGATTTGACTACAACTGATTCGCCAACTCAGCGAGTAGCACCTAAGCCGCTAGATAAGTTTGAGAAATATACGCATAAGCGACGGATGATTTCAATTCAGGATACTTTTTCGGATGAGGAAGCCTGGGCGTGGTTTGAGCGGGCGAAGAACTTTACAATGAAGAATCTACCGCTGGACGAGCAGGAAGAGTTTGGCAAGCAGATTTTCTGGTTGGACGACAAGATGGACGGCTTGGCATGTGCATTGCACTATGTGGATGGCGTGCTGGTGCGTGCGGTTACACGTGGCGATGGCTTTACTGGTGAGGTGGTAACTAGTAATGTGCGAACTATTCCGACGGTGCCGCTGCGACTTAATGACGACCCAATATTTGGCAGCGGCGAGACCGAGGTGCGTGGCGAATTAATTATGATGCGTAAGGACTTTGAAGAGATTAATCGCAAGCTAGAAGCAGCAGGCGAAAAGCCGTTTGCCAATCCACGCAACTTGGCGGCTGGTACGATTCGCCAGCTAGATCCGAAAGTGGCAGCCTCGCGTCCGCTAGAGTTCCATGCCTATGATCTACTGCGTGATGACCCCGCAGAGGTTCCAACTAATGAGTTTGCCTATCGGAAAATGCGAGAGCTGGGCTTTAAGCTGAATCCGGAAGCTCACATCGAGCATGGCTTTACGGCAGTGATTGAATATGCCCACAAGTTTCGTACGGAAGTACAACCTAATTTGCCGTTTAATACTGATGGCCTGGTGGTCAAGATTGACAATCGTCGCCTATATGATGACTTAGGCATTGTAGGCAAGTGGCCGCGCGCAGTGTTAGCTTATAAATATCCGGCGGAAACTGCTGCTACCAAGGTACAGGATATTGTACTAAGTCTAGGCCGAACTGGCGCCGTGACGCCGGTGGCAGTGTTTGAGCCAGTGCAGCTGGCGGGCACCACGGTGCAGCATGCAACTTTGCATAACGAGGACGAGATTAAGCGCCTCGATGTGCGTGTTGGTGACACTGTAATTATCTATAAGGCGGGCGAGATTATTCCGAAGGTCGAGCGGGTATTAATGGAGGCGCGCCCGGCAGATAGTCAACCGTTTGATTTTGCAGCTGAGCTAAAACAGCAGTATCCGGAACTAGAGTTTGAACGACCAGAGGGCGAAGTGGTTTGGCGAGTGAAGAATATGGCGGATGCTAGCCAGATTCTAGTACAGTCCATTAAGCACTATGCTAGTCGCCAAGCAATAGAGATTGAAGGCCTGGGTGAGCGCAACGTGGAGCTGTTAATAAAATACAATCTAGTACACGATATCGCGGACATTTACACGCTAAAGATCGCTGATGTGGCGCGGATGGAGCGCTTCGGCGAACTATCGGCAACAAATTTGGTATCAGCCATTCAAGCAAAGAAGAATCCGCTGCTGGGACGCTTTATTTATGGCTTGGGCATTCGTCACGTGGGTGCTAAGACAGCGGGCGATCTGGCTAATCGCTTTGGTACCTGGGAGAACTTTCGCCATGCTACCTTTGACGAGCTATCGAACGTACCAGGCATTGGTGAAGTGGTGGCGGAATCGATCTTGGCTTGGTTCTCGGATGAAGACAATATCAAATTAATTGAAAAGTTTCGCGATCTAGGCGTTAATCCGGTTAAAGAAGAAGTGAGCGATAAGCTAGCGGGGTTGTCTTTTGTAATTACTGGTACGCTAACTAGTATGTCGCGTGATGACATGGCAAATAAAATTCGCAGTCTCGGTGGCGAGTTTCAATCGTCGGTAGGTAAGTCTACTAAATATCTAGTGGCTGGCGGAAAGGTGGGCAAGAGTAAGCTGGCTGCAGCCGAGAAATACGGCACGAAAATCATTAGCGAGGATGAACTGCTTGCTATTCTAAATAGCTAATGCTAATATATAAACATGCTGGTGCGCAGACGGGGTTTGACCGTCTGAACGCAACAAAAACAAAAACGTGATAGCCCCAGGGTGGGCGCGCAACAGCAGTTAAAATGACTTAACCCGCGTGCTTCTCCGGCGGGTTTTTCTGGTCTAGGCGGTACGGCGGAGCTGTGCTATAATTATAGCGTCATATGGGGTAGTAGCTCATCTGGCTAGAGCGCAGCATTCGCATTGCTGAGGTGGTCGGTTCAAGTCCGATCTACTCCACCAAAATTATTCAGTCCTCTTGCTATGGCAAGGGGACATTTTTTATTAAGATAGTCAGCTGGATAGACTATAATATAATCATGAAGCTAAAGGGCCTAACAAACAGCGAAGTAAAACAGCGTGAGGAGCAGGGGCTAGTTAATGCCTTACCTGATCGCAGTTCGCGCACGCTGGGGGATATTTTGCGTGGTAATATTTTTACGCGCTTTAACGCTATCATAACGATACTAGCGGTGGCGGTCTTTCTAGTTGATCGTAGCGGCATCAATATTCTATTCTTCATTGCTATGCTGCTCAATATTGCCATTGGCGTGGTGCAAGAGCTGATGGCTAAGCGTACACTAGATAAGCTAGCGATTTTAGTCAAGTCTAAGGCGATGGTGATTCGCGAAGGTGAGCGGTACGAGATACCGACTAGTGCTGTGGTGCAGGGCGATTTAGTGGTGCTGGCGATGGGCGATCAGATTGTGGCAGATGGCATAGTGATAGAGAGTAATGGCCTAGAAGTCAATGAGAGCTTGCTGACTGGCGAGGCCGAGCCGATTGTTAAGTGCGCCGACGAGTCAGTACTGTCTGGCTCAATGGTGGTGGCGGGTAGTGGTGTGATGCGCGTGACTAAGGTGGGTGCGGAGTCTTATTCGGCTAAGCTAGCTACCGAAGCTAAACAATTTAAACGTGCCTCGTCGGAATTGGTTGCCAGCACTAACAAGCTGTTAAAATGGATTTCCTGGTTGATGCTAATTGTGGCGCCGCTGTTAATCTGGGGACAGTTGCGGCTGCCGGAGCAAACCTGGCAAACGGCGGTAGTGCATGCGGCGGCGGCGTTAGTCGGAATGATACCAGAAGGATTGGTGCTGCTAACTAGTACAGCCTTTATGCTGGCGGCGGTAAAGTTGGCTCGACAGAAGGTGCTAATTCAGCAGTTGCCAGCCGTGGAAACCTTAGCGCGCGTGGACACGCTACTACTAGACAAAACTGGAACTATTACTGAGGGAGACATGAAGCTAGACCACCTGGTCCATCTAACTGATTCGTTTAGTGTAAACCAGTTAGAGCATGTTTTAGCGACCATGTCGTTGCGGGCGCACTCTCCTACTAATGATGCGATATCTATGTCCCTAAGAAAGATCAAGCCTGCTATTTTTACACGAGAAGTGCCGTTTAGTAGTGCGCGCAAGTGGAGTGCTGTAGAGATTTCGGGTAAGCAGTACATATTAGGTGCCCCTGAGGTGGTCTTGGGCGGTGGTAGCGCGGTGCTAAAACGAGCGCGAGATGTGGCGGCAACTGGTAAGCGCGTATTGGTGCTGGTTAAATCCGAGGTGTGGCCAAGCGAGCATACAGTAGTAAATGAATTAAATACGCATCCACTGTGTCTAGTAGTGTTAACTGAGCGGGTACGCGATGATGCGGCTGAAACGCTACAATATTTTGATAAGCAAGGCGTAGATATTAAGGTTATATCGGGCGATTCACCAGTTACAGTAGGGGCAGTAGCGTCCAAGGTAGGCATTAAAGCTAGACCGTATGATGCTCGCGAGCTCCCTGACCCGACCGAGTCCCAATCGGCTCGTCAACGGTTTACGGACATTATTAGCAGGCATAATGTGTTCGGCAGGGTGCAGCCCCAGCAAAAGCGCCAGATTGTGGCAGCCTTACAGAGTCAAGGTCATGTAGTGGCGATGACGGGCGACGGGGTAAACGATGCCCTGGCACTTAAGAAAGCCGACCTCGGTATTGCTATGGACAGTGGCACTAGTGCGACCAAGGCTGTGGCTGAAGTAATATTAATGGACAACAAGTTCTCGCGCTTGCCGGCAGTACTGGGTGAAGGGCGTAGGGTGATCGCTAACATTGAACGTGTGTCGAATCTCTTTGTAATTAAGAATGTTTACTCAATGGTGCTAGCACTCGCGGTAACTGTATTAGGTTTAACCTATCCCTTTATTCCTGCTCAAATGACGGTAATTAGCAGCCTTAGCATTGGTATTCCGGCATTCTTCTTGGCACTGGCGCCGAACGATCGCCTATACCGACCTGGCTTTCTTGCGCGAGTGTTGCGCTTTGCTGTACCCGTGGGACTAATTGAAGCAGTTGCTATGATGGCGACCTATTACATTGTTAACGCCCATGGCCTGACGCTTGCTACTGCATCTACGGCGGTCTCGATTGTAGTGATGGCAATTGGTATGGCGGTACTAATTCTATTGTCGCGCCCCGTCAAGGGCTGGAAATTGGGGCTAATTATGGCGTGTATGGTGGTATTCGCGGCGCTGCTGCTATTGCCTTTGCCGGCACATTATTTGCAGTATCAATATCAGCCAGTGATAGCGCCTGTAGTAATTATATCGGCGGTCATTGGCGTAGCAGCGGCAGCGACTGTGTGGCGTGTAACGCAGAGCCTAGATAAACGCGAGAAGGCGCGGCGTCCGTGATATAATAAACTTATGTTTAAGAAGTATATCCGTTGGCGCTTAGAACGTTATGTTAAAAAATATTTTAAGCTACATCACCCTAAGCTGATTGTGGTGGTGGGTTCGGTCGGCAAAACTACTACAAAGACGGCCATTGCAACGGTGTTAGCTAATCGATTCCGCATTCAGATGGAACCAGGAAATTTAAATAGCGAAATGTCGGTGCCATTAGCTATTATGGGCATTAAGTATCCACCGCTATCGCTACTGCGGAAATATGGCACCTGGCATCACATTTTTAGGGCGATGAAGACGCGAATTAAGGCTGAGCAGGGTGTAGATATAATTATTCAAGAGTTAGCGACTGACAAGCCAGGCGACATTGACGCCTTTGGTAAATACCTATCGCCAGATATTGCGGTGGTTACGGCGGTAGCGCCTGAGCATATGGAGAACTTTCCGAACGGTCTATCGGACGTGGCGCGTGAGGAGTTAGCAATTGCTAAGTACTCTAAGCTAACTATTGTCAACCATGATGACGTGGCGGCATCCTATGCGAGTTATGCTGAAACCGATAGTATTACCACTTATGGTATTGATGGTGGCGAATATCGTATTGATATTATGGGCGGCGATCCTCTATCGGGCTATAATGTGCGCTTCTTTGCGCCAGAATTTGGTGGGGCTAGCGCGGAAAATCCCAATATGGAATCGGACGCCTCGGCGGTGCCAGCGGTTATTCACTATTTAGGCGAGCATAATATTAAATCGGCGGTAGTGGCGGCGGCCGTGGCGGCGAAGTTGGGTATGACATCTCAGGACATTGCAAATGGCCTTGCGCAGTTGCGTCCAGTGGCTGGTCGGATGAATCCATTGCCAGGCATGAAGGACTCGGTGATTATCGATGACACTTATAACTCCTCACCCGAAGCGGCCATTGCGGCGTTGAATACGTTGTATCAAATTGATGCGCCACAGCGAATTGCAATTTTAGGTAGTATGAACGAGCTAGGGCAGTTCTCGCCTCAGGCTCACCAGCAGGTGGGTGCAGCTTGCGATCCGATGATGTTGGATTTTGTAATAACTATTGGCGATGATGCGGCACGCTATCTAGCGCCAGCGGCCATGAAACGAGGCTGTCAGGTGGCTAGCTTTCCTGGTCCAATTATGGCGGCGACTTTTGCTAAGCAGCAATTGAAGTCTCATGCGGCGATCTTGGTGAAGGGTTCGCAAAATGGCGTTTATGCCGAAGAGGCTACCAAGGCGCTGCTGCGTAACATCGACGACCGCGATAAGCTAGTGCGTCAGAGTGACGAATGGATGGAGAAGAAGAACAAGTGGTTAGAGGAGATTCGTCACATCCAGCAAAACGACGACGAATAGCCGGTCCCCTTTTTGCTGAGAGTAATGGTTCATTGAACTCTTAGTCGACGGTGCTGTAACTATACCATCGTCCGGCGGCTTACGAGCCACAGCCTCGACAATTACTGTCACTCCTAGCGCAAGCATTCACTAACACCTGGGGCTACGGCCTAGCGAACATAGCCAAACGATCATATCGTGAGCGGTAGGCCATTTGGTGGTAAAATGGAATCATGAAACGATACGAACCACTAAAGATTGAAGCGAAGTGGCAGAAGATTTGGCTGGATGAGAAGCCGTTTGCTGCCGTGGATAATGATACGACGCGGAATAAGATTTACGCGGCGGAAATGTTCCCCTATCCGTCCGGGGCGGGGTTGCACGTCGGGCACGTGCGCAACTTTACTATCGTGGATGTGCTGTCGCGGTTCTATCGCCAGCAGGGCTTTAACGTGCTACGCCCGATTGGCTGGGACACCTTTGGTCTGCCGGCGGAGAATTACGCCCTAAAGATGCACATGTCGCCGAAGGATGTGACCCATACCAATATCGAGAATTTTAAGAAGCAATATCACCGTCTGGGTATGGGCGTGGATTGGACACGCGAAATTAATACCTCGGATCCGAAGTACTACCACTGGACGCAGTGGATTTTCACTCAGTTATTTAAGCACGGACTAGCCTACCAGAAGGAAAGCTATCAGTGGTGGTGCCCGGTGGATAAGACGGTGCTAGCCAACGAGCAAGTAGAGGGTGGCAAGTGCTGGCGCTGTGGCAACCAGGTGGAGAAGAAGCTGATGAAGCAGTGGTTCTTCCGTATTACCGCCTATGCTGACGAGCTGCTATCTGGGCTAGACGACATTGACTGGCCGGAGAAGATTAAGACCATGCAGCGTAACTGGATCGGTCGCAGTCGTGGTGCCGAGGTAGAGTTCAAGGTGGATGGTCATGATGATATTATCAAGGTCTTTACCACGCGCCCGGATACGCTGTTTGGTGCGACTTTTCTGGTGCTAGCGCCCGAGCATAAGCTGATTAAGGACCTGACCACCGATGATCAGCGTGTGGCGGTGGAAGAATACGTAGCGAGCGCCCTACGCAAGAGCGAGATTGAGCGCCAAGAGACCAAGGAAAAGACCGGTGTGTTTACCGGTAGCTACGCCATCAACCCCGCCAACGGTGTGAAGATGCCGATTTGGGTGGCGGATTACGTGTTGGGTGGTTACGGCGAAGGGGCCGTGATGGCAGTGCCGGCGCACGATACTCGTGATAACGAATTTGCTCACAAATTTGACCTACCGATTGTGAAGGTGATCGACCCGACCGAGGATGTAGATGATGACGACGTGGTGGATTGCTATGCTGGCGAAGGTAAACTAATTAATAGTGGCGATTTTAACGGTATTACTACGGCCGACGCCCGTGAACAGATTGTGGCGTGGCTGGAACAGCAGGGAGTTGGCCATCAGCAAACGACCTACAAGATGCGTGACTGGCTGATCTCGCGTCAGCGCTACTGGGGCTGTCCGATTCCGATTATTCACTGTCCAAAGTGTGGCAACGTAGCGGTCCCAGAAGGAGATTTGCCAGTGCTGCTACCAGAAATTAAGGAGATTACCCCATCAGGCAACGGTCAATCGCCGCTAGCTAGTGAAACGGAGTGGGTCAATACAACCTGTCCGCAGTGCGGGTCGCCGGCCAAGCGCGAGACCGATACCATGGATGGCTATGCCTGCTCGTCCTGGTATCTATTGCGCTATTGTGATGCTAATGACACCAAACGCGCCTGGGATCCTGAGAAAGTCAATTATTGGAGCCCACTGGACTTTTATGTGGGCGGCGATCACGCAGTGGCGCACTTGCTATATATACGGTTCTGGGCGAAATTCTTTGCTGATCAGGGTTGGATCAACTTCCGTGAACCAGTGAAGCGCCTGCTATATAACGGCTACATCAACGCGCCAGACGGTCATAAGATGAGTAAGAGTAAGGGCAACGTCATCGACCCGCTAGATGTGATCGATAGCGGCTACGGTGCTGACACCTTGCGCACCTATGAGATGTTTATTGGTCCTTACGCTCAGGATGCAGCCTGGAACACCAACTCGATTGGCGGCGTGTACCGCTTTATGAATCGGTGTTGGAACTTAGTACAGGAGTATATTGAGAGCGATAAGGCAGCGGAGCTATCTAAGGAGGCCAAGACGGAGTTGCTAAAGCTACGTCATGGCGCAGTGAAGAAGGTAACGACTGATTTATATAATAATCAGTTCAATACCGCGGTGGCGATGCTGATGGAGTACCTAAATGGTCTGAGTAAGGCGAAGGAAGCGGGCTTTGATAAGGACCTGTGGCACGACGCCCTGGTGGTACTATCACAGCTACTGGCTCCGTTTGCACCACATATCGCCAGCGAGATGCTGTGTGAGCTAGACGGTGCTGATGCTCGCATGGAGAAAATTGATTGGCCGAAGTGGGATGACAAATATCTGACCACCGATACTATGAAGATTGCGATTCAGGTGAATGGCAAGTTGCGTGGTGATGTTGAGGTGGCGAAGGATGCGACCGAGGACGATGTTAAATCTGCCGCGGCGGCGGTCGAGAACGTGGCGCGCTTTATCGGCGATAAAACGCCTGCCCGTATCATCTATGTGCCAGGCAAGATTGTAAATATCGTCGTTAAATAATCAAAAGCAGCTCCAGAGGGAGCTGCTTTAACACGCACGTAGTCGCACGATTTTACTTTGGATTGTTTTCTTGGTTGTCTACGCGTACTACCACGGTTTCGCCGGGTTGTAGCTGACCATCAGCCATGGCGCCGTCCTTATTGTCCTCGTTGAATGTTGCTACGTTACCTTGGTTATCATCATCGTCGTAATAGCCGTTGCCGGGTTCAGTAGTATATTTCCAGGCTGTATCACCAGGCTGGACAACCTTGGTGGTAAATGAGTACTGGTCTGACTGTTTTTCTTCGCTAACGGCATTATGGATAGTGATGCCAATGCCAGTAGCTAGTGTTGTGGCCAGAGCTAGGGCGCCGATGCGGCGGGCAATGAACTTAGGTGCCTTATTGCGGTTTTCCCAAGCCTGCGCCATGTCAATTTTGTTATTTGTGTTATTCGATTCAAAATTATTTTTCATAACATCAATAATACTAACATAAACGCGATGAAATGTCAATAATATGCTATCATATCTAGTGATCTAGTTTGATTTTAACGCTATTAACTGCTAAAATACTATTAATTTAAGAAAGTAAGGAGAATTATTAATTATGGGTAAACCAAAAAAGCAAACTAGCCCACGCCGGACTGGTAATCGTCGTAGTCAGCTAATCATTAAGTTGGCGCGCAAGGTTAACGCTAAGTCACCAGTTAAGGCTTATACCTCTAAGAATGGTACAGGCAAGAAAATGCTTGTAAAATAGCTAGAAATAAATATTATATTCGAACTTTAAAACGGAGGAGTTTTCTAAAATGGCAAGTAATCGGCATCTAGGTAGGATTATCGCACTGCAGTCACTATACGAGTATGACTTTCGTGAGCGCTTGGGTGATAGCACCGCAAACATTGAAGAGATTATGGAACGTAATCTCGAGCGTTACGCTGACAAGATTGACGACAAGGATTTTGTGCGTCGCCTGACAATCGGTGTCAACCGCGCAGGTCGTCAGTTGGATGCCGTAATCGCACCTGTCGCACCCGACTGGCCGCTCAATCAGATTGCCATTATTGATCGCGATGTGCTAAGGATGGCGGTATTCGAATTGAGTGAGTTTCACGGCATTGTTCCACCTAAGGTGGCAATCAACGAAGCTGTCGAGCTGGCCAAGGCATTTGGTTCGGAAAATTCCTCCCGTTTTGTTAATGGTGTGCTAGGTACTATCTGGCGCCATATGCAAGAAGGGGAGAAGAGTGAGCAAGGCGAGCAATCAAAGTAAAATTCGCAAGCAGCATATATTAAAGGCTAGACGCAAATCGGCTGCCGAGCAACGAAGGGCAAGTAAGAGCTCTGGGGCCGTACGCGTTATCAAGGGTGCCAGTAGTCACCTACGTAAAGAGGCACGTCTAGCGGCAAGGCAAAAGCCGCTATCCAAAAATGAGACTAGTCGACCGCTAAACCGCGTGCTAAAACCTCACCGTACTCGCCCGGCGATTAGTGAGATTTCGCGCGAAGCAACTGCGGGCGGTGTAATATTTCGCGTCAACGGTGATGGCTGTCTGCAGATCTTACTAGTAGCTGATCATTTTGACCGCTGGACTATACCGAAAGGTCATATTGAGGAAGGTGAGACGGCGCAGGAAACCGCTATCCGTGAAATTGGCGAAGAAGCGGGTGTGCATAAGCTAGAGCCGGTTTGTTGGCTGGGCAAAATCCATTTTCGTTATCGCCGCGAGAATGTGCTGGTACTGATGAGTACGCAGATTTACCTGTTTAAGGCACTAGGCGACACTAATGATATTCAGAAAGAAGACTGGATGAATGGTATTCGCTGGTTTGACTATGACGAGGCGGTTGATATTATTGCGTATAGAGATATTGCGAAGTTAATGCGTATGGGGCGCCGGCGTTTGGCGCAGAGAGGAATTATTGATTTAGATGAGTCGGACGAAGAATACTAGGCAAAAACGAGCGTTATTCGGAGGTTTTGATCGGCGCACGGCGGACGAGCCGCTGGTGCCAGTGGTAGAAGGCGTTGATTTTGCGCCCTATCAAGAGTGGGCCGAGAAGGCTCTGGGGTTTACTTTTGATAATCCGTCGTTGATTGTAACGGCGCTGACTCATCGTAGCTATGTCAATGAACACCGCAAGACTGCCAAAGCACACAACGAGCGCCTAGAGTATTTAGGCGATGCTGTGCTAGAGTTAGCTACTACCGATTTTCTGTTCCGTAATTTTGACATGCCTGAGGGAATTTTAACGTCTTGGCGGTCAGCCTTGGTGCGCACCGAATCAATTCGGGACGCCGGCGAAGAGTTAGGATACGCACCGCTAGTTCGAATGAGCCGCGGCGAGCAACAGGGTACTGAGCAGTCGAAGCTGCACATCGTAGCCAACTGCTTTGAAGCAACATTGGGTGCGGTATATCTAGACAAAGGTTATCAGGCGGCGCAAAAGATTATTGCGAAACACATTCTAAAAAATATGGATGCCATTCTAGAGGACGGTAGCTGGCGCGATTCCAAGTCGTATCTGCAAGAGATTTCGCAGCGCATCGATGATGTCACGCCAAGCTATCGCGTGATTGACGAGACTGGTCCTGATCACGACAAAACCTTTACAGTGGCAGTTTATGTTAATGATAGGGAAATGGGTCGCGGCACCGGTGGCAGTAAGCAAGCCGCACAGCAGTCAGCAGCTCGTGAAGCCATAGCGACCTATAAGAGTCATAAATCTTGAATTCGCCATCAAAATCTAGTAGAATACTAGGTAACCGTCAAATAAGTAAATTTTAACTGTGTAAGGAGAAAAATGCTTACAATTCGTTTGCAACGTCTAGGTAAAACTCACTTCGCTACTTATCGTATCGTAGTGCAGGATTCGCAGCGTCACCCGTCAAGTGGTAAGGTTGTGTCATATTTAGGCTCATATAACCCACATACTAAAGATGTAGAACTAAATAAGGACGAGGCTACTAAGTACCTAACCAATGGTGCGCAGCCAACCACGCGCGTAGCGGCTCTATTCGAAAAGGAAGGTATTGAACTGCCGAAGTGGGTTAAGAAGTTCAGCGGTAGTCAGAACAAGAAGACTCGTAACCCTGATAAACTGCGCAAGAATCAGCCTAAAGAAGAATCTGCCGAGGCCGAAGCGTAAATAGCCATATACGGTACGATAAAAGAGCTCTACTAAGCAGGGCTCTTTTATGTTTTATCGCCAATGAGCTAGTGGATTATGGTATTATAGTATTAGTTATTAATGAGGAGATGATATGATTGAGCAGCAATTCATTGAGTACGTAGTAAAGCAGCTGGTGAGTGAACCAGATCAGGTAAAGGTGGTGCGTACTGACGACGACCGGGGAACGCTACTGGAGCTATCGGTGGCGCCAGATGATTTGGGACGAGTTATTGGTCGGCGCGGCTCGACGGCGCAAAGCTTGCGTACACTGCTGCGCGCATTGGGGATGAAGAATGAGACACGCTACAACCTGAAGATTGTAGATACCGATAAATCTGATTCGGTTGAATCTACAACACCAAGTGCCACCACCACTGAAAATGCTGTGGATAATGATGACGCTCTATCTGTTGGCAAACCGTCGGATCGTGTTAAAAAATTGCGTGAAGGTCTTGCGGAAGACGATGACCTTGATGTATAATCATAAACAGTTAAGTTGAACGTGTGCGCGTTAAACCTAACAAAAAAATGCGAGATTTATTTGTGCCTAAAAACCGTCCTGCGAGAGGACGGTTTTCGGGTTTTGGGTCTATCGAGCTGCGTAGTGGTTGGCAAGCTGGAATTAATATAGGCGAGTAATTATTCTATTTAATCTCATGCTGCTTGCGCCATTTGCGAATTTTAGCGTGGTTGCCTGATAGCAGCACAGACGGTACAGGCTGTCCATTAAATACTTCGGGGCGAGTATACTGAGGGTATTCCAATTCGGCTTCGTCGGAATAACTTTCTAGCTCGGTGGCTTCAGCGCCCCCACCTAGTACGCCAGGTAGTAAGCGCACAACTGAATCGATAATAGACATAGCGGGCAGCTCGCCGCCAGTCAAAACATAACGACCGATAGAGATTTTTTGATCAATCAGCTTGTCGATTCTGGCGTCAAAGCCCTCGTAGCGACCGCACACTATAATGTAGTCATCACTAGACTTGGCGAACTCGGTGGCCATGGCTTGATTCCAGATATTATCGGTCGGCGTCATCAGCAGCACTTTGGCGTCAGGCAATCGTCGCTTGGCCTCAGTGATAGCATTGGTTAGCGGTTCAATCATGAGTAGCATGCCAGCGCCGCCCCCAAAAGGCTTGTCATCGACCTGGTGTCGGGGTCCTAGCCCAAAGTCGCGCAAGTTTAGAGTCTGGAACTCTAGTTGGCCATCTTTTTGCGCCTTCCACATCATGCTGTTATTCATGACGCCATCGA
Organism: Candidatus Saccharibacteria bacterium UBA1103; assembly: GCA_002313515.1. Lineage (GTDB taxonomy): Bacteria > Patescibacteriota > Saccharimonadia > Saccharimonadales > Saccharimonadaceae > Nanoperiomorbus. The sequence continues at coordinate 129,935 of DCBQ01000004.1, forward strand.
ACATCTCAGGAAACAGGGTGATCACTAAAAATCTCTTCATCTCTACCCTATATAATACACTATAATGTCACAGGAATTGGAATACTTCTAAATTAAAAAGGTGGGGCCGGTAGAGAACCGACCCCAAAGAGGTGTGTGGTGGAGACAAAAGCAAAAATTCGCTCTCGAACTCAATCAATTTGTTTTAAGTTTTTGTTTGAACTTTTGCTTGTTATTATATTAGCACTAACACATTGACCGTGCAATAGTATTTGTGTATTTTACAACGCTAACGTTTACTGAGACGGCTGACTGCTTTATGGTAAAATATAAACATGAGCAAAAAGCAGAGTGACTATGATGCAAAGCACTTACCGTGGTGGCGCCATGCTGTGATCTACCAGGTGTATCCGCGTAGCTTTAAGGATTCTAACAACGATGGGATTGGCGATATCCCTGGTATTATCGAGAAGCTGGATTATATTGCCAGCTTTGGCGTAGATGCGATTTGGCTTTCGCCAGTATATCTGTCACCGAACCGTGATTATGGCTACGACATTGCCGACTATACCAAAATTAATCCAGAATATGGCACCATGCGCGACATGGATCGTTTGATTAGCGAGGCCAAGAAGCGTGGCATTCGGATCATTATGGATTTAGTAATTAATCACACCTCAGACCAGCACAAATGGTTTCAATCTTCGCGTAACCCCAATTCTAAGTATCGCGATTATTATGTTTGGCGCGATCCTAGCGGGTATAAGCATGGTGAGCCGTTGCCACCTAATAACTGGACGTCGATTTTTACCGGCCCTGCCTGGACCTTTGATAAGCGTTCGGGGCAATTTTATCTACACTTATTCACCGAACATCAGCCAGACCTAAATTATCGCAATGAGAATGTTATCCAAGAGGTCGAAAACGTCCTGCGTTTCTGGTTGGATAAAGGTGTGGCGGGATTTCGGTGCGATGTAATTAACCTGCTATACGATGAGTCATACGACGATGGTGAACCACAGATATCAGGTACGGGTGCCGAGTATTTTGTCTCGACTAGCGGCACGCATAGAGTGCTTAAGCGTTTGCACGACGATGTATTGGCACCTTATGGTGCCTATACGGTGGGTGAGCTATATCAAGGCTCGCTCGCTCAGGCTAAAAGATTTACTAAGGGCGACGAGCTCGATACAGTATTTGGCTTTGACCACGTCAAACAGGGCATGGTGCACGGATCGATGACCGATCGCCTAAAGAATGGTCTAACTAAGTGGCAAAAAGGACTCAGCTGGAATACGGTATTCTTCGAAAACCACGATCAACGGCGGGCGGTGTCGGTGTATGGAGGTAAGGATGCCATTAAATATCACGATGAAGTAGCGAAGATGCTGGCGGCGATTGAATTTACGCTGCGAGGTACGGCGTTTGTCTACCAGGGTCAAGAAATTGGTATGACAGACCTAAAAATCAAGTTCGATCAGAGTAGGGATATGGTGGTAGGTATGATATATCAAACATTGGTTGATAAGCATGTGCCAAAGTGGCTGGCGCAGCGAATCGCACTGGCGCAAGGACGTGACTCGGCACGCACACCGATGCATTGGAGTTCAGATAAGTACGCAGGATTTAGCAGTCATAAACCATGGATGCCGGTGAATTCGAACTATGATCACATTTCAGTTGAGCGGCAAGAGAACGATAATACATCGGTGCTAAACTTTTATCGCCGTATGATTGCTTTAAAAAAGAGTTCATTGGCATTACAGGATGGTTCGATTAAATTCTACGCCGACAAGGAGCCGATTATGGCCTACCTAAGGCAATTCGGCCAGCAGAAGATATTGATAGTCGCTAACCTGTCGGGTAAGAATGTGCGGCCGTTGACGCAGCTGCATGGCAGAATTATTGCCAATTCATACGAAGGTCAAACGGAGTTTGACGACGGAATTTTGCAGCCATATGAGGCTGTTGTCATGGAACTGTGATAGAATTAGGGTAACTGATAACGGAGGGCTATAAATGGAAGATTTGATAACTAGAACAAAGCATGTCGCCAGTAGTGTCTGGTGGGCGGTGGTCTTTAGTGGAGCTATAGGCATTCTATTTGGCGTAGCTAGCTTACTGAGTCCCGAGGTAATATTAAACCTATTTGTCTATGCTTTTGCGGCATTCGCCATCGTAATGTCGCTGATAGCGTTGGCGCAATCAGTAACGAATGTTCGACTAGATCCACTATGGTGGCTGTCATCGCTAATTGCGCTGTGTGGAATAAGCGTGGGCGTCTATATAATGTTTAATCCAACATTGATGCATAGCTTTCTGGGTATCCTACTGGCGGTATTTATATTCATGCAAGCGTTACTGGATTTGATTATGGCGAGCTATGCTGAGGCTTCAACTGACAAGACAGTTACAGTATTTATGGGCATCGCAGGGCTACTAGCGGGCTTTATTGTGCTGTTGCAACCGCAATTGGCGGCTCAGGCTACAGTATGGGTGATCGGTGCGTATATACTGGTACATGGTGTTATTATCGAGATCTATGCTTTTCGAATCCGTGATGATATTAAAACACTGTTTCAGTCGGATACGGCCAAATCTAAGCGTTCGGCTAAGGCGGTTGAGGCTAAAGTGAGGCCAGCTAAGTCGAAGAAGCGCCATGAGTAAGGATTCTACCACCAAGGTTCATGACATGAAAATGACTGACGGCAAGACGCATGCCATACATAAGCATGACATGAAGATGGCGGATATGGATATGGGCGAAATGGATATGCCAAGCATGCGTATGGGTGGCCGCCATCATATGCAGATGATGAGTGTAGGCTTGTGGCGTCGTCGTTTGATCATTGCTATCGTTCTAGCCTTACCAATGTGCTATTACATGCTAGCTGACGCTATCGGTGATCGCATGCCGTTTTATGATATATTACGTCCCTATATGGCGCCGCTGTCTTTCTTGGCGGCGACGGCGGCAATGTTGTTTCTGGGCGCTAGCTTCTTTCGAAGTACGGTAGCGGGTTTACGCGATCGTACTTTTAATATGGATAGTTTAATTACAATTGGTACAACTACGGCTTATGTGTATTCGTGGGTGTCCTACTTGATTTATATCATGGTGCAGAAGCGCATTACTATGGATTATTCGTTTACGATGCCGCATCTATACTTTGAGACAGTCGTATTTCTATTTCTCTTTGTTATACTCGGTAAATATCTAGAGGCTAAGGCTACCGATCAGACAGGCAAGAGTATCCGGAGTCTATTAAAGCTACGTCCGCATCGGGCGCATCTGGTTAACGGTGGCCATATTACTGATATTCCAACTAAGCACGTCAAGGCGGGTGATCATTTGCTGGTAAAACCAGGTGAGATTATACCAATTGACGGCACGGTCTATGAGGGTAGTACTAATACAGACGAGTCGATGATTACTGGTGAAAGTGTGGCAGTCGATAAGCATGTGGGCGATAAGGTTATAGCGGGCACAATTAACGGTCACGGAGCAGTTGAGATTGTGGCGCTGACGAGTGAGAACGGCACCGTGCTGTCGCGCATTATTCGCATGATTAAGACTGCGCAGAATAATCGGGCGCCAATTGAGGACCTATCGGATCGCATTTCGGCGGTGTTTGTGCCATTTGTCATTATGGCAGCTCTAGTTACTCTATTTGCCTGGTATTACGTAGTCGGTATCGATATGTCAACCGCTATGATGTATTTTGTGGCGGTCGTGATGATTGCTTGCCCCTGTGCCTTTGGTTTAGCTACTCCTACTGCAGTAACAGTAGGCATTGGTCAAGGATCGAAGCGCGGCATCCTAATTAAAGGTGGTCTAGCTCTGCAGAAACTACATAAGGTCAATGCGGTAGTCTTTGATAAGACAGGAACACTGACGGTTGGTAAGCCGGTTGTTACGGATGTAGTACCAGTGCGTGGTACGGCGAAAGAGGCTATGATGATTGCGGCCAGTCTAGAGAAGAAGAGTGAACACTCAATGGCACGAGCAATCTTGTCTTATGCTAAGCGTGCTCACCTAGCGACCTCGGCGGTAATGAAATTCCAGGCTATCCCAGGCAAAGGCATTGCGGGCAATATCAAGGGTAAAACCTACTATGTAGGCAACGAGAGTCTGGCGAGAGAGCACGTTAAGGTCGAACTGCCAGACACCGCTAAACTGCGGCGAGCTAGCAAGTCAATTAGTTATTTATTTGATGAAGACGGTGTGATTGCGGTGATTGCCATAGCCGATCAACCTAAGCCGTCAGCAGCTCGTACTATACGCACTCTACATAAGATGAAAATAGAGACTTATCTACTATCAGGCGATAGCGAAGCTACGGCTAAGGCGATAGCTAACCGCTTGGGGATTAAGCATGTTATTTCGAATGTTGTGCCCAGCGAGAAGGTAGCGTCAATTACAAAGCTGCAATCAGAAGGTAAAGTGGTGGCAATGGTGGGCGATGGCATTAACGATGCGCCAGCCATCGCTACGGCCGATGTCGGTGTGGCAATTGGTACGGGAACGGATGTGGCGATTGAGGCGGGTGATGTAGTCTTGGTGTCTGGTGACCCGTATGATATCTGTCGGGCGCTGAACTTGTCGCACGCTACGGTGCATAAAATCTATCAGAACCTATTCTTCTCAATGTTCTATAACATCATTAGCATTCCACTGGCCGCTGGAGCGCTTAGTTCATTTGGTATCCATCTGCGACCAGAGTTAGCGGGTCTAATTATGGCCTTGTCGTCGGTGGCGGTGGTACTAAACTCGTTGGCGCTAAAGACGGTGCGCCCAGGCAAGCCTGATATTGTGGGCGTACTGGCTCCAACCTCGTTGTTTTTGCTATTCTCGGCCTTCTACGTAATGTTTATAATATCGTAACGACCACAATGACAATTTTGCTGGCTGTCCGTCTAGGCTTATAGCATATCAAAATAGCGCACGCTGCCGAAGGGTACTTTCTGCTGGATGCGACTGGCACCCACGGTTGATTCGGCGGAGTGGATGGTTTTGACGCCATAGCGGGCATTTAGTTTGTCAACCGCAGCGGTTAGCTGGTGGGCGCGCAGTGGTTGATTGGATATGGCCAGCTGTTCCTGATCAGTTGGCACGATGCTATATAGGTAAACGTCTAACATGCGCAGATTGAGTGCTAGGTTGCGACCATTTGCGATGGATTTTAGTAGTCGCCAGATGTCGGCATCGGTGCGAATGGGCTGGCTGGATAAAATCTTGCGCTTATAGGCACTACCGATTTGATATAGCAGAAAGATACCGACGCCACGAGCGCTACAGTGCTTGCTGCGTAATTTAATGCCGACCGACTCAGCTAGGTGGTGCAGACAAGAATTAATGAATTCGGGGTCGTTGGTGGGATTATCGACCATCCATTGGCGGCCAATAGTGGTCAAGTTAGTTAGTCGATTGTCGACCTCGTAGCCGCGTAGGCGCTTGAACCAGTAGCTACCGTTGACGCCATGAAAAACTTCAACTAACTTAGCCTCGGGTGTTAATAAAAACTCCAAGGGTGTACTAATGCCGGCTAATTGCAGTCGCCTAGCGTAGCGGTCAGCGATGCCGGTGAGCTTGGTTAGCTCTAGCTGGGCGTAGGTGGCAACCAGATTGCGAGCGTCGATGACATCTAGCCCATCGGGCTTATGCAGCCCGGCGGCCATCTTAGCTAAGAATCGGTTGGGGCCTAGTCCCACGTTGATGGTGATATAGTCGCCGATTTCGTCCTTAACCCGCTGTTTTATCTCATAACCCAGGGCAATTAGTTTATCTAAATTGTTGGCATACGCAATATGATTGAGGTCAATTAGTCCCTCGTCAATGGAATGCATCTCGGTGCGGTCGGAATAGCACCGCATGATATTTAATAGCTTTTGATACACCGTGCGATACTTAGGCGGGTCGGATTCTAGTAGGACCAGGTTGGGGCAAAGCCGTAAGGCCTCGCTGCGGCGCATGCCAGTCTTAACGCCACGGGCACGGGCTTCGTAACTGCTGGTAATGATACAGCATTCGGGGCTGATGCGGTTAGTGATACCAACAGGGTGATGGCGTAAATGGGGGTGGGCCTGCTGCTCGGTAGTGGCGAAGGCGCTGTTTAGATCAATCCACATGATGTTGGGGCTGGCGGAATTAAAATTCATAGGCACCCTCCGTCTAGCATAGACACTAGCGTCCAGGTCAATGTATTGGCGTTAAATTCTAGCCGGTAATCGTCGGTGGCGCTCGCAATATCAAAAATGTGTAACAGTTGGCCATTGCGGCGGGTTAGGTGATGCAACCCTAGCTGTACAATCACAATCTCGCGCCCGTGCCAGAAAAAAGCACGGGGGACAACTTTGGTTTGATGATTTTTGGTCTGATAGAAGGTAACCTCGACGTCGATGGGTTCGTTAACGGTAATAATGGGATTCATAAACAACTCCTTGAGAATAAGGAACGGTAACAGTGGGTTATCCAGCTCGGACTTTATCCGTTCAATAAAGCCGTATCGAAGGATGTTATTTATGATGCGCACCCAGGGACCGAAGTGTGGGTGGCGGATAACTATATTATACACCATTACCGCGCGATTACGCTTATCTTCTTCCTAACAGGGAGAAAATGTGTCTAAGATAGATCTGCTCGCAGGATTTGTAGAGGCGAAGCTGGCACAAGAGCATCTCGATGCTTCGGATGAATGGTCAATTGCGACCTTTACGTAGTCTAAATGCTACTACCATCTACAATATAGTTCTGAACGGCAAGGCGTATTCACCCAATATTACGTCTATGGTAGAATATAACCGATGCTACTACAGGTTGAGGTTACAGAAAAATCCTTCGGTACGAAGGCGATATTTAGTCGTCTGAAATTCGAGGTAGATGACCATGAGAAGGTTGGCTTGATTGGCCGTAATGGTATTGGTAAATCAACCCTATTTGGTATTATTGAGGGCAAAGATAAGGATTATACGGGTAATATTATTGTCCGTAAGGGTGCGACAGTGGTGGCGACCAGTCAGGAGTATCATGATGCCGGCGACCGCACGGTGACGGAATATATCCTGTCGGGACTGCCGCATTACGCAAAGCTATCGAAAATTCTGCGCGAATTTCCGTTACTAACCAATCCGACCAATCGCCAGCTAAATGAATATAGCGAGGCGTTAGAGGAGTTTGGTAACCGTGGTTATTATAATGTACAGGGTCAGGTGGAGGAGGAACTAAAGAACTTTCAGCTGGACCAGTATGCTGATAGTAAATTCGCTGACCTGTCGGGCGGCCAGAAGCGCCTATCGGAGGTGGTGAAAATTATGCACAGTAATGCTCACCTGGTGTTAGTAGACGAGCCAACCAACTTTATGGACTATGTGGCCAAGGATCAGTTTATTGACTGGATGAAGAAGGCGGAAGAGGCAATTCTAGTCATTACCCACGACCGTGATGTTCTACAAAATGTGGACCGTATTATCGAGATTAAGGACGGTGGGGCGATTAGCTATAAGGGTAATTACGACGACTATATTCGCCAGAATCTATCTAGCACTACCAACGCTATGCAGGACTACGAGCAGGTGGAGAAGCGAATGAAGAATCTGAAGCAGAAGGTGTTGGACTATCAGCGTCTAAAAGAGAAGGCACGTAACCCGGCAACCATCCATCAGTTTAAGCGATTGGAAAACAACGCTCGCGCGGAGCTGGCGGAGTTAGAGCAACAGGATCGACCAAGTTTTTGGATCGATAAGACCTCGCTAGAGCAGGTGGGATATAAAGAGGCGGATCGGTATGAGAAGTATAAGGCTCAGAATATCAAGGTTAATATGCGTTCAACCACCTCGCGTAGCCAGCGGGTGCTGGCGGAAGTACATGCCCTATCGGTAGGTTATGACCATCCGCTATTTAAGGGGATTAATTTTGCGGTGCGCAGTGGTGACCGTCTGGAAATCCGTGGTCGCAACGGCGCGGGTAAGTCGACGCTATTAAAGGCACTACTTGGTAAGCCGGGTCCAAAAATCTATACCGGCGAAACACATCTGGATAGTGGCGTGCGCCTGGGCATTTACGAGCAAGAGGTTAGTGGCAAGTACTTTGACATTAAGTTGGGTGATGCGATTGAGCGGATCTATCTGGATTGTGATTTGCCGGTGGGCGATACTAAGGTGCGGCAGCTATTAAGCAATTATTTGTTTACTGAGGGCGATCGTAATATGCTGGTGCGAAATCTATCGGGCGGCCAGAAGGCGCGACTGCAGATTATTAGCATGCTAGCTAACGACCCAAATCTGGTGATCCTGGACGAGCCAACCTCACACCTGGACCTGCCGAGCATTGAGGAGTTAGAGCAAGCTCTATCGGATTATCATGGTGCCATTATCTATATAAGCCACGACAATTACTTCCGCAAACACCTAGGCGGCGAGGTGATTGAAATACCGTAGATACCTTACTCGTTCTTCTGTTTTTATTGGCAGCAGTGGCGTATTATTGCAATAATGCTAAATTTCTTATTCATGCCAATTTTTGAAACCAAAGTATCGCAAACAATTTCTGGCAATAATAGCTTATGGGCAATACCACATCTATGTTTCCGTATACAGGATATCCAGTCTTAGTTCGTGGTGGTTATTATGATGTAGCGGCATATGGTGCGGGCATATTTCTTGACTTGGTGCAGTTGTGGTAGGTGCTACACAATGGCTGAACGGTGCAACAGATGTATGTCAGTCCGACAACACTCACCCACCAATGTCAAAAGGACACAGTATGTTAATGGATGGTGATCGGTGACGACGGATATCGGGTGCGGCAATTAAAAAGCCTCGGTAAACCGAGGCGGTCAATCAATTAGATTGATTAACAAAGGAACGTATGGCTATTTGCTATAGTTACCGTCAACAAAGGTTATATACTCATCGTCTTTGTACGAGTCGAAGTAAGCTTTGTAGATGGCAATAACAAGGTCTACTAGTGGCCAAATTCCGCCAATTATGGGAAAGCCAAGGAAGTTACTAAACAAGTAGATGGCTAGCTTGGCTACACAAAAGCTAATTTGGCCACGAAAGAAGCGGTCACAGCCTATTCCGCCGAGCAGAAATGCAAACACCCATACGAACATATGTTTGTTGTACGATTTACTGCTGGTATTCTGCGGCTGGGCAGAGTTGGTTGGCGTATAGCCAGGGGTTGGACTAGTCATAATGACACCACCTTACTAAGTTGCGGATAATTCCAATCTAACGATACACCAAATAATTAGCTGTGTCAATAGCGTTGTATTAGTTTACCACTTTCTGAAAAGTAGTAAACTAATACAACCTTCTGGACAAATGCACCGTATCTGATATAATAAGATAGCTAAATTAATTTAATGAAGGATTTATAGATGAAAGCAGTCATTTCAAGTGGCAACAAACAGTACACTGTTGCTGCCGGCGAGACCCTTTTGGTAGATAGACTACCAGAGGACACAAAAGAGCTCACGTTTGATGCATTGCTGACAATCGATGGCGACAAGACCACCGTTGGCACACCAACCGTGAAGGGAGTTAAGGTAACCGCCGAGGTGGTGGATGCGTTGGTTAAAGGTGAGAAGACTTTAGCTATCCGCTTTAAGGCTAAGAAGCGCGTCAACAAGGTACGCGGCGGCCGCCACGAGTACAGCCGGATTAAGATTACTGGTATTAAGTAGGGGTATCTGGTACAATAGGAGTAAATATGATTACAGTGAAGAGAAAAGATGCGCGTGAGGCTAACGAGAACTTGCTTCGTCGCTTTAACCGTCGTGTTCTGCAATCTGGCGTGATTGCAAAGGCTAAGACATCACAGCGTTTTAGCAAGCCTATCAGCAAGACTGAGCGCCGCAATAGCGCGATTATTCGCGAACAGCGTAAGGCTGAGAAGACTTTACAGATTCGTTTGGGCCTAGCTAAGGCTCGCTAGGATACTAGTTTATAGTAACTCAGCGTGGCTAGTGCCACAAATTGCCCCTTCTTATCAAGAAGGGGCTTTAAAGTTGTGTCTACTTAAATGCTTATACTTGCTCTACTCTAATAGGTGTTTATACTATTTTAGCTAAACGATGTGGGCTGCATCGGTTTAGTCGTATCTATCCATCTAGTGAAAGGAATTGGTTATGCGTCCAATAAGCTCTAAGCCCGATCGTGACACGAATGTGGTTAAGGAGGCTATAGCACGACAACTGAAGCTCTGCCGTATCAACGATGATCTGCGGATTAACTATCCCAATCGCGAGGAGGTACGGACGTTTTTATACGAGCACCTTGCGTCGTGTACGGCGTTCGAAGTCCGCACGGTAACTGATCACATCCTGCTGCTACAGAGCATGCCAATCGACATGCACATGGGCGATTACGACGAAGGGCATGCGGCCAGTATGCGCCGCAGTTCTAACAGCATTGGTTCGCGGGGCGTGCCGGAACTGCTACCGAATAAAACCGTGCCGTTCGAAAGCTCGGAATATCACCATTGGACGGTGCTAAAGTGGACGCCCGACATGGGCATTCCGATCGTCGGTCACAAGCGTGACTGGGTACATCTGACACTACTGCTTGATCCGGCATATCGCTATAATGACGACGGCAGTGAGTTGCGCTTCGCCGACCTGGATACCGACACGCGTGAACAGTTGCTGGCGCCATATAATCCGGACGCTCGTTCGGGTCAAGAATGGGGTGCTACTGGCGTCACGCTGGTCTGGTTGGACGACCAGGCTGGCAAGGGCGACCGTACTTATGGTCTGCGGGCTTGGACTAATCGTCCGACAGTGAAGCTGTACAAGGACGAGGCTCGTCAGATGCAGAACTCAGAGGCTTTGACCCAGTACTATAAGCAGTTGCGGCAGCTGATGGAGGCTATGTAGTCACTGCAACCTCAGCCAACTGCTGGCCACTAGATTGTCCTGCTGGCATATGCTGGCAGGACATTTTTATTTAGATAGCCAAAACCTGCTATACTATAATTATAAGAAAGGGAAGTAGCATGAGTTTAATTGAACAAATTAACACCGACTATAAGACAGCAATGCTGGCCCACGACGAGACAAAGAAGGTAACTCTAGGTGGTCTAAAGTCGGCTTTTCTATATAAAAAGGTCGACTTGGGTAATAAGGACGACCTAACGGAGGCGCAGATGCTTGATGTGATTGCGGCGCAGGTGAAGCAGCGCGACGACTCGATTGCGGTGTATCATCAGGCGGGTGATACTGAGCGTGAAGCGGAAGAGCAAGCGCAGCGCGATATCCTAGCACAGTATCTGCCAAAGCCGCTAACTGCTGACGAGCTAGCTAAGGTAGTGTCGGATGTCGTATCGGAAAACGGCTTTACGCAGAAAGAGTTTGGTAAAGTAGTTGCGGCAGTCAAAGCTAAAGTTGGCCATAGTGCGACTGGCGGTGATATTGCTGCGGCAATTAAAAAGGAGTTTAGTAAATAATGATTTTGATGTTTGGTCCAGCGGGTGCTGGTAAATCTTTGCAAGGGCAATTCCTTGCGTTAAGGCATAATTGGTCATGGTTTAGTGCGGGTCAGTTGCTGCGCGAAGCTAAGAACCCAGAAATTACTGAGATTATGGAGAAGGGTAATCTAGTCCCGCCGGAGATGGTGAATCGCACAGTATTTAAGAAATTAGATGACCAGTTTGACCTGAAAAAGGTTATCTTGGATGGCTATCCGCGTAGTATTGAGCAGGCGACGGCGCTATCGGGCTATATGAAGAAGCGCCTCGGCCGTGAAGGCGTGTCGCTAATCATCTGCTTTGATGTAACGACCGAAGAGATACTGCGCCGCTTGGCCTTGCGGGGTCGCCTGGATGATGACGAGTCGACGATTCGCCATCGCCTAGAGGTTTATGCAAACGAGACTCAGCCGCTACTGGACTACTACGCTGAACGCAATGTGCAAATCGTACATGTTGATGGCAATCGTACTCCGGGGGTGATCTTTGATGACGTCGAGCAGGCGGTAGTTAAGTACCATCTAGCGGAGGATAAATAATGCCGCACATGGTTGCCGCGCAGAACTTTACCTCGGCTGAAGTTGAACACATGCGCGAAGCTGGCCAAATTCTAGCTGGTCTATATCGCGACGTGCGCAAGGAAGTGGTTGAAGGTGCAACGCCTAAGGATATTGACGCCTGGTTTGCGCGCGAAATTAAAGAGCGGGGTGCACATGCGACCTATCTGGACCCTGATGTAAACTTTCCGGGTGTGATATGTATTAGCGTTAACGACACCGTGGTACATGGCGTACCAACGGATATCCCATTCGAGAAGGGTGACGTAATTAGTTTTGATCTAGTAATTGATGTAGCTGGCATGAAGGCAGACAGTGCTTTTACCATGCTAACTGATGACGAGAAGCCAACCGGCGCCAAGAAGATGTTGATTCATACCACTGAGAAATCACTGTACGCTGGTATTGACGCCGTAAAACATGCCATCAAATCGGGGGACGATTTTGTCCGGATGGGCGACATCGGCGCGGCGGTCGAAACAGTACTAAAGCGCGAACGGTTAGGTGTGGTGCGTGATCTGGTCGGCCACGGCATCGGTCGAGCCATGCACGAGGAGCCGGATATTCCTAACTATGGTCGCCGTGGAACGGGCATTGCGGTACCAGTAGGCAACGCTATCGCCATTGAGCCAATGGCGACGCTAGGTACCTGGAAGGTGGCTTATACCGGTGATGGTTGGACTATCAAAACGCGTGACGGCTCGCTAGCGGCTCACTTTGAGCACACTTTACTGCTGCACCCCGACCATGTCGAGATTATAACCAAGCTGCATTAGATTGGCAGGTATCTCCGCTTGTTACCACGTGGTGAGCCGGTGGTGAGACGCATCGCTAATTTGACATTAGCACTATAATATGGTAGTATTATAAGCATAAATCGTTTAGTTTTGCGATTTACGAATCTTCCCATCGTCAATTTTGAAAGGACGTGGATCATGCGATCCGATAATTCTCAAGTGTCATTCGATGGCAACAAGGGAAACAATAATGCTAGTGTTAACAAACGCCGTATCATTGTTGTATTTGCAATGGCCGTATTAGGAGTGCTGGCTGCTGTAGTGTTCAGCATTGATCTTACGCCAGATGTCAATCGCTCAGATTCTAACGCCAAAGAGCCTACCTATATTACAAGAACTGTCGGCTGGTACGAGACAATGACCAGCCAGCAGAAGGAGGCACTATGCGTTAACTCCACCAGGATAGTATTATCCAAGCCTGGTGATATTGGCTCTGATATTAATGTCGGCATGAGTGAACTGGGCGAAGAGCCGCATGTCTACAACTTGCCAACTTCAGCTGAAGCAGTGGTGACCACCAACAATAGTCAGTACGCCAGCTTATACAAGTTGGCGTCATCGCAATTCAGTAGTGAAGACGGCTACTTGCAGCCTGTTAATAGAGATGGAAAGCAAGTTGCATGTATTCCGCCTGCTAATCCGCAAGCCGATCAAATTATCCAAGGCTTTGAACTCAAAAAGCGAATTCAAGTTCGTGGAGCGATTTTCAGAGAAGTCAGCTACAACGAGGACCTGGTAAAGAAAATCTGTGCAACCTTGTCTAACGACAGTCCGTGTGCTAATGATTCTGAGTGGAATAGCTATTCTGCCACTCATAATATCTACGACGAATTTCAACCAACCAAACCAAATGGATTTGTAACTGCACCTGAAGAAACACGTCCTGTTGAACAGGATTGATGATTATAAGCCCCGCATTAGTTTAGCTAGTGCGGGGTATTTACTTCGGCTAATTTGACATTAGCACTATAATATGGTAGTACTATAAGCATAAATCGTTTAGTTTTGCGATTTACGAATCTTCCCATCGTCAATTTTGAAAGGACGTGGATCATGCGATCCGATAATTCTCAAGTGTCATTCGATGGCAACGAAGACAGCGTCGACGACTCTACTTTTGGAGCAAGGCATTCTGTACTCGCTCAACCGGCTAAGAAACAGGCTAAGCGGGTCTTTGTGTGTTTATTGATACTTGCCGTAGTCTTGGTTATTACGCCTAAGTCGCATCGAGTTTACACGCTTAATGAAAGGCTCCAAAACTATAGTCGAGTCTACCGAGAGAACGAAGATGCAGTCGAACACAGGGCTATGAGAGAAATATTACAGAAGAACGGGTTAAATCCAATTTCTGCTACGCTCAGATCATGGTGGACAACGCCTGTTGAGCTTCCAGAGAATCTGCAAGACGATTTTCACAAGCTGGCAGCGACTTATCAAAAGCAGCTTACTCAAAAGAGCTGTTCTAGCGCTAAAGGCTTCTGTGCTACTGACGCTGAGTTGACCAAGTTTCAGAAGGAGCATAACGGCATGATGCCGGACATGCTCGACAATGCTCCCGCTGGTGATTCGCAAACGCGTCCCGTTGAACAGGATTGGTGATTATAAGCCCCGCATTAGTTTAGCTAGTGCGGGGCCTCTTTCTGCGCCAGAAAGATTGGCTGTCCGATAGAGTGTTTGGTGGTTCGGGATTGAATACGGCTAATGTGCTAAAATAAAGCTATGAAATTGAGCGAAGAACTAAAGTGGCGGGGATTAGTCGGGCAGACTACAATTGAGGATTTGAGCGAGCTGGACACGCCGGGCAAGGTGTTTTACTTCGGCGCCGACCCTAGCCGTGATAGTATGACAATTGGTAATCTGGCCGCCATGATTTTGTGTCTAAGGTTTATCAAGGCTGGGCACAAAGGTATTATCCTGGCTGGCGGCGCCACTGGTATGGCGGGTGGCGACCCCGATGGCAAAGACGAAACGCGAGCCAAGATGAGTCTAGAAACTATCGAACATAATGTGGCGGGTATCCGTGGCCAGTTTGAGCGTATCTTCCGTGACGCAGATGTTAAGATTGTTAACAACTACGATTGGTTCAAGGACATTAACTATATCGATTTCCTACGCAACATCGGCTGGCAATTCAGCATGACTCAGCTGCTAGACCGCGAATTCGTAAAACAGCGTATTGGTGAAGGCGGCAAGGGCATGAACTATGCTGAATTTAGTTACTCGCTGATTCAGGGCTACGACTTTCTGCATTTATACCGTGAGTATGGAGCTACCATCCAACTATGTGCTGTAGATCAGTTTGGCAACTGTTCTAGCGGCATGCGGTTGATTCGTCAGCTAGAAGGCAAGCGTGCTGATGTCTTTGGTATGCCACTAGTAATCAATAAGTCGACTGGCAAAAAGTTTGGCAAGTCTGAAGCTGGTGCAGTTTGGCTAGAACCCAAATATACAAGCGTCTATCAATTCTACCAATTCTGGTTAAATGTGGACGACGCTGGCGTGATCGATTATCTAAAGATCTATACCTTCTTAAGCAAGGAGGAAATCGAGGCAATTGCCGCCAAGCAAACGGCGAACCCTAGTGCGCGCTATGCTCAGAAACGCCTAGCTGAAGAAGTAACGGCGCTGGTGCATGGGCGTGAGGCTATGCTGTCTGCACAGAGGGTTACTGATGCTCTATTTAGTGGTGCCAAGGTATTTGACTTATCTGACACTGAGAAGGCTTATCTAGAACGCGAAATTCCAACTGTGGAAATTACTACTGACGAGACGGTCGCGGATATTCTAATCCAGGCTGGAGTGGCTAAGAGTAAAGGCGAAGCTAAGCGCCTAATCCAGCAGAATGCTATCGCTATTGATGGCGAAAAGGTACATGAGGACGCTATCGTTAACAAGGTTTGCCTAATCAAGAAGGGTAAAAACCAGTTCGTGTTCGTTAAATAGGCTAAATAGGATTTAGCGAATAATCGGTCAGATGACGAGGGTACGCGGTAAGAGATCTACGACTGAGCGAGTCAAGACTAAGGCTCTTGGTCGTGTGGCTGTGGTCAACCTGCCTAGGTCGACCACTCAACACACCACATCAACGGGGTCTAAATTTGAGCGCTTTGTTTACTGCTTAGTCGATGGCACGGGCAACGTGGTTCTGTTTGTTGCCCTAGTTTGTGTTGCATTTGCCTTGATGCTATTTGCCACGGGACAGTGGGACGACCTTAACCGTAGCATGCTGAGTGCTCAAAACCAGTCGAGCTACCGCATCCCGTATGAAGCACCGACTAAAATGGGGCTAGTTTTTAACTGGCTGTACAAGGTGTCGCAACCAGCAGTCAAGGTGGCAATCTGGGTCTTACCCATTATCATTCTATATATCGTGCTAACCGCCATTAATAAATTAATGAAACGAGTTATCAACTGGGTGCAATTTAATACTGAGTGGTCTAATATACAGGTCAAGTTGCTGTTGGCACTCACCATTTGGACGTTTGTTATTATTTTAGTCTGGGCACTGCTAGCTTCACGACTAGCTTTGCAATACCTGCTAGCCGCGTTGGCTGGTCTAATACTTAATCTAGTTTTCTACGGTTTAGCATATATTATTCGACCCGATGTGTCGACCGAGGCTAAACTATGAACCTCGCCACCTCGATTGAAGAGGTAAAGGGCGTCGGCCCTAAGACTGCTGAGATCTTCCGTGGGGCTGGCATCGAAACCGTACGCGACCTAATCGAGTTTCTGCCACGCGCTTACGACGACTACTCATCGGCTGAGCGCATTGCTGATATGGTACCAGGTAAAGTAACTATTCGCGCCCATATCGAGTCAGTCAAGACTAATTACATCCGCCGTAACATGCAGGTTACTAATGCTGTGCTAGTCGATGATGCTGGCGATAAGGTGCAGGCCGTCTGGTTTAACCAAGCGTACCGACAGCGCCAGCTAGAGAAGGGTGGGGATTTCTATTTTACGGGCGAATTCGGTTTGAAGCGCGGGCGTTACCAGCTGACCAGTCCTTCCTGTGAAGCTGCGCATAACTTGCCAGTCGCTAGTGACAAGATTATTCCAGTGTATTCACTAAAAAACAGTCTGAAGCCATCATTGACTAAAAAAGTAATGGCTGCCGTCAAACCTCTGATCACCATGCTGCCCGAGACCCTACCAGATGATATTGTTAAACGTAATCATTTTGTTAGCCATGCCGACGCCATACTGGGCATACATTTTCCAAGTAGTCGTGACCAACTAGAGCAGGCTAAGCGCCGATTAAGCTTTGAAGAATTATTCTCACTAATTTTAGCTGCTAAGCTGAATCGTAATGATAATCAACGACTGGCCGGTTATCGAATACCGTTTAACCAGGCGGCCATCAAACAGTTTGTTAGTCAATTACCATTTAAACTGACCGACGTTCAGCGCCGCTCGATTTGGGAGATTTTGCAAGACTTCGAGAAACCGGTGCCGATGAATCGCCTGCTGCAGGGTGATGTGGGTTCGGGCAAAACCGTAGTGGCGGCTGCCGCAGCCTATCAAGCCTATGTCGATAGCTATCAGACGGCTGTAATGGTGCCAACCGAGGTGCTGGCCAAACAACACGCCGAGACTTTTGGCAAGCTACTAGCGCCCTTTGGGTTGAAAATTGCCTTACTGACTGGTTCTGTTAAGGGCAAAGTGCGCAGTACACTGCTAGAGCAAATTGCCGACGGTACTGCCAACATCATTATTGGCACCCATGCTCTGTTTCAGCCAACGGTTAAATTCCATAAGCTTGGCTTTGTGGTAATCGACGAGCAGCACCGTTTTGGTGTTAAGCAGCGACAAGACTTACTGGCTAAAACTGATGAGCAACACTTACCACACCTGCTAGCTATGACTGCTACGCCTATTCCGCGGTCGTTGCAACTAACGGTCTTTGGCGATTTGGATGTTTCTGCGCTTGATCAATTGCCTAAGGGGCGGCAGACAATTATTACTAAAATTATTTTGCCCAACGAGCGCAAACAGATGGTGGCGAAGATTAAAGAGGAGCTAACCGCAGGACGACAGGTTTACTATGTGACCCGGCTGATTGCGGAATCGGATAAATCTGAACAGATCAGTGCTGAAGAATTATACAAGCATGTAGTAAAGGAATATCCCGGTGCCAAAGTGGGCATTCTACACGGCAAGATGCCGGCCGAGAGTAAAGACAAAGTCATGCGCGAGTTCGAGGCGCACGAGTTGGACATCTTGGTGTCTACCACGGTCATAGAAGTCGGCGTAGACGTACCCAATTCCACTGTCATGGTTATTGAAAACGCCGATCAGTTCGGCCTGGCTCAGCTGCATCAGTTGCGCGGTCGGGTAGGGCGCGGTCGGTTTCAGTCCTACTGCTTCTTAATGCAGAGCGATACCAAACAGCCCAGTAAGCGTCTACGTGAGGTTGAGCGTAGCACTGATGGCTTTCATTTGGCGCAGGTTGACCTAGAGATGCGTGGAGCTGGCGAGATCTATGGTACCATGCAGCACGGCGATTTAAATCTACAAATTGCTAACCTAGCCGACACGCCAATGATTCATCTGGCCGCCCTAGAGGCTGACCGAGTGGCGCACCAGATTGTTCAAAATCCGGATTATCTGGTAAAATACAGCCAGCTGAATCGTATAATCAATAAGTACCAAAAGATTACGACTCTGAATTAGTATGTATAGCGGAACAATTATGACGCATGGTAGTGGCCGAATCATCGGCACCCACCAAAAAATCGACCGAGTCTCACGGCGTAAGCTGCAGCAGTACCTCAAAGACGGTACCTGGTTTCCGCGCTCGCGCGAGATTCTGCGCTTCGAGGGGCTAAATGGTCCTGATGGTATTAAGCGCAAGTCGCCAGCCCACGACGAGCCGCGGCACTTTATCCGACCCGATGACCCCAGCGATAATCACCTAATTAAACTGATTCAAGGCAACCAGGAGAACTTGATTAAAGCGCTGAAGGAGGGTAACCGCGAGCGCGCCAGTTTCGAAGCGGCCTGGTTGGCGCATGCCATCACCGATGGTCTCACGCCGGCACATCACTATCCCTACGAAGAACGTCTAGCCGAGATTCGAGGTAACGCCAGTGAGCAGGACAACATTTGGAAGAAGTTCATTATGCCGGGTGACACCTTGCGCGACAAGTTCCTCAATAACTGGGAGTACTGGAAGCCAAACGGATTAATGACTTCGCACGGCTTATATGAACTAGGCGTAGCTTTTATTTCGGCGCCGCAGCGCTTTAGCGACGTGCGTTTGTCAACCGACGATCGCAAACGAGTAGTGGAACAGGGCGGCATTACGGGAATGTATCGCGATATTGTTGCCCAAGTGTATGAGCGCCACATGTATAGCTATTTTCTAGAGCATGGCTGGAATGAAGAGTTGGCGCGCGAGACTAAGAACTTTCTAATGCCGATTATTATCCATACCGTGTTACTTGCTTGGTACTACTGTGCTGTAATCGCCGCTACATCTGACGCTTCCTCTGCTAAGGAAGGAAGCTCGGTGTTAACCGAGTCCTATGGGGCTAAAAATGCCTAGGCTGCGCCTAATTAGCGGTCGGTTCGGTGGTCGCTTTATTGACGCTAGTGTCAGTAAGGCTACGCACCCCATGGGTGACCGCGTGCGCAGTGGTATGTTCAACAGTTTATCGTCTATGGACGTACTGTACGGGGCTAATGTTTTGGACGCCTTTGCGGGCACGGGTGCGATAGGACTGGAGGCGCTTAGCCGCGGTGCAAGTTCTGTAACTTTTATCGAGCGCGATAAGACTGCTCAGAAAATTTTGGCTAATAACATTGAATCACTAGGCGTAAGCGGTCAAACTAAGCTAATTCGAGCTAGTGTGGCTAATTGGATGGAGACAACTTTCGCATGCGAGCAATTTGACCTCATATTTTGTGACCCGCCATACCAAAATCCACAGTTTTCCACAGTTTTTCGCTTGCTAGGGTATTTAAAAAATAATGGGCTTATGATATTATCTAACCAAGCAAGACTGTCTGTGAGGTACCCAAATCAAGGAGTTGTTGTGGTGGACAAACGTTGTTACGGAGAAGCCTCACTGGTGGTCTTGCGTAAAAAGTTATAGTTCGTTCTGTAACTCCTTTCACACCCCTGCAGCAGCAGGGGATTTTTTGATTATAGGTGGTATAATTGCACGTATGAGTGAGCAAAATAAGTCATCGGAAGTGCCTAGTGAGAGCTATCCTACTTATCCGGAACTAAATACTTTTTCGGATGCACTTAGCCTTATTGTCCAAAGTATGATTGACCGCGAAGTGCTAGAGAACGATGAGGAGGCTTTTGTAGAGGTTGGTACCGAAAATATGACCCCAGCTCTATCACGACTAATGACGGCGGTTACCCAGCCCATACTGCATCTGGATGGACAGGGCAATAAGGATGCCGAAGATGTTACTCCATTTGTAGTCAGCTGCCAGCTAGCTATCATGCACGGACCTATCACCAAGGGGCGTCTAACTCGTATCGAGCGGGCAATCTGTCTAATTGACCAGATTATTAGCGACAAGCAACGGACGGAAAATGACACGAACGTTATTCTACATGTTATTGATCAACTAGCGCCATTTTATGATAAATATATTGGCATTATGTCTGACGACGCTCATGCGGCCTACGACCACCTGATACAGGTAACCCCTAGCTATACGCAACCACCCAGGCAAACCGATAGTCCCGAAATCGTTGAGATTGAGCAGGTTGCAATTACTAGTAGCGACCAGGGTAATTACTTTGATGGCGATGACGATAGCACTACTATTACAGCTCGCCCAGGCAAGCTGTTCCTCGAGCAATTTTATCAGCACTCAGTGCTGCCCAATTGGACTCATATTAAATTTGGTCATCTAAATTGGTTGCGTCACGACGTGGTGGACGAGCGTACTTCGTCGCATAGTTTCGAGGCTGAGGACGGAGAGATTTATTCGTTAATCGTAAGCGACGAGCTACCTACTACCTCACCTTTTAAGGTGCATGGTGAACGCTTTAAACTGATGCCCTTATCAGGATCGAAACGTATCTATTGCAATCGCCAGGCTAATTCATCTAGTTACCTAGATGCGGTCACTGGCTATTTTCGACTATATAAATTTGTGGGCTAGCTTTACATATAGTAAGTATAACGTTCTAATCGGACGTTTATACCATAATCTAGAATAGCCATAAACACCAATACATCAATCTTGAATTAAAATCCACTATGTCGTATAATCTATGTCAGTTGAAAAATTTATATTAATGTCAAATCTAAGGTGAGAGAAAGGCAGGAGACACAGATGGCTGAAACGCCCGCATTGAAGGAGGAGCTAAATAACGCAGTAAAGGGAATCCTATCGGGCATTGAGCGTTCACGTGAAGCCGAAGTTATCGACCGCCGCTTTGGTGTTAGTGGCCAGAAGGAAACTCTCGAGCAAGTGGGCGAGAGCCTTTCTATTACTCGCGAGCGTGTGCGACAAATTGAAAAGGCAACCCTACTACGCATCAAGATCTCACTAGATGACAATAAGAACCCTGATTACAGCAATGCTGAACGCGATATTGTCAAGACTCTGCATGAGATGGGGCGAGGTGCACGGGTTGACGACCTAGCTGATCATCTAATGGGGGATCACAGTGTCAAGAGTAAGGCTGTGGTTACGCTGCTAGCTGAATTAAGCAGCAAAATGGTTATAACTACTGAGAATGATAAGTATTACGCTGCTGTAATTCTGTCGTCCGACAAGGACGAGCGCGATATTAAGAAGTCGGCTGACGCTATTGTCGCTACACTAAAGAAGCACGGCAAGCCTGTAACCATCGATGATCTATATAAACTAGTTGATGGTGATTACGAGCATCCTTCTGAAGTGGCTGCTATTGCCAGAATTAGCAAAAAGATTGCTACCTTAAATGGAATGTGGGGGCTAGTCAAGTGGCCACTAGTTAACCCTCGCAATATTCGTGACAAAATTTATGTGGTACTAAAGCAGCACGATCAACCAATGCACTTTAATGACATCGCTGATGCAGTCAAGGCTGAGAATTTCAAGCGCAACAATGTTACTAAACAAGCCATTCACAATGAACTCATTAAGGACGACCGCTTCGTGCTGGTTGGTCGCGGCATCTATGCACTAGCTGAGCGTGGCTATAAGCGTGGCAGTATTACAGACGTGATTAGCGATATTCTGCGTGAGAATGGCCCGATGAATCGCGAGGATATTGTACGTGCCGTACTAAAGGTGCGCCAAGTGCGAGAGGCTACCGTACTACTAAGCTTATCGCGTCCACAGTTTAAGCGTGTAAATAAGTCGACCTACGCTTTGGCTGATGCTACTGCTAGTGTCTAGATATTCAGTCAGCAGAGCGGTCATATCGCTTGAGTTTAGCGGGGTAATTTGATAGGATATCAATAGATGATTGAACAGCTGTTGGCGTTCTTTACGCAGTGGTTTGTGTGGCTGCCGACGATTGGCATCCTCAGCTTTTTGACGTGGCGGAATTACAAAAAAGAGCAGACTGAAATTGTCGATCCCTATGATTACGTTCTACTGACTCTAGAGATTCCACGTGACAACGACAAGGAAGAGTTGTCGGCGGAACAGCTGTTTGCTAGCTTACATGGCATTCTGCGGGATAAGCAGGAGCTAAAGATGAGCGGCGGCGTGCAGGAGCACTTGTCCTTTGAAATTGCTAGTGTTGGCAACCAGATTCGCTTCTATGTCCGTGTACCTAAGCATCTACAGAATTTTGTGGAGGGGCAAATTTACGCTCAGTACCCATCAGTACAGATTCATGAAGCCACTCAAGATTATGCTAGCACTGCTAGCTCACACCCCGTTACTGCTATTGACGAATTAGTCCTAACGGACAACCAGTACTTTCCTATTAAGACTTTTCAAAACTTTGACGTAGATCCATTGGCCGGTATTACCGCTGCATTAACTAAGCTAGATAAAACCGACGAGGAAATCTGGGTGCAGATGTTGGTACGACCAATTGCTGATAGCTGGCAGCAGGATAGCGCTAAGTTTATTAACAAGTACAAAGAGGGCTATGGTACTACTACTAAATCCGAAGCATGGATTTGGTTCGTGCAGGCTCTACAGGCGCTATGGCAACCGCCTGAGGGTGGTGCCGGTGAGACCGTTAAGCGCGAGATGAGTGACCGTGATAAATTGCGCGTGTCTGAGGCCGAGAAGAAATCGCAAAAACTGGGTTATAAGGTAAAGATTCGCATTGCCTACCTAGGTAGCGATCAGACAAGCGCTCGCATCCAGATGAATGCGGTCGCTAGCGCCTTCAAGCAGTTTAACTCGACAAGTTTGAATGGTTTTAAGCTGGCGCGTACACCTTCGTTTGATCGTGATGACCTGAAGCCTTATATTGAACGCCAATTCCGTGATGGTGATGGCTTTATTCTGAACATCGAGGAGCTGGCATCGGTCTTTCATCTGCCGCATATGAATGTAGAGACGCCAAACGTCGTTTGGGCTAACAGTAAAACCGCTGAACCACCAGCAAACCTACCCGTCCTAACGGGCGATCGTGAGCATGATAACCAAATCAGTGCCTTCGGCATGACTAACTTCCGCGGTATGCAGAAGCAGTTTGGTATCTACCGTCGCGACCGTAGTCGTCACGTCTATATCATTGGACAAACTGGTACTGGTAAATCGGGTTTACTAGAGCTACTAACTATCTCTGATATTTATCAAAATCAGGGCTATGCAATTATTGACCCGCACGGTGACTTCGCTATTGATAACTTAAAGTTCATACCGCCGTCCCGCATCAAAGATGTTGTTTATTTTAATCCATCTGATACTGCGTATCCTATGGCTTTCAACCCGATGGAGGTCTATGATCCAGCGCAGCGTAGCAATATTAGCTCAGAAATCATCGGCGTATTGAAGCGTATGTTTGGCGAGTCCTGGGGGCCGCGTCTAGAATACATCTTGCGTTATACCATTTTGGCGCTGCTAGAATACCCGAATACTACCATGCTAGATATCACTCGCATGCTAACCGACAAGAAGTTTCGCGAAGATGTTGTTAACCATGTGACCGATACGGTAGTACTACAGTTCTGGCGCGTAGAGTTTGCCAGTTGGACTGATAAGTACATGACCGAGGCGGTAGCGCCAATTCTAAACAAGGTAGGGGCCTTTGTGGCTAACCCAACCATCCGCAATATCATTGGCCAGCCCAAGTCTAGCTTTAATATTCGCCAGATCATGGACGAGGGCAAGATTCTAATCGTCAATCTATCTAAAGGCCTGATTGGCGAGGACAACGCTAGTATTCTAGGCTCCTTCTTGGTTACCAAGATTCAGCTGGCTGCTATGAGCCGTAGTGATATCCCCGATGTTAAGGATCGCCGTCCATTCTATTTATACGTTGATGAGTTCCAGAACTTTGCAACTGATTCGTTTGCTGTCATTTTGTCTGAGGCACGTAAATACGGTCTGTGTCTGACTGTGGCTAATCAGTATATATCCCAGATGACGGATACTGTGCGCGATGCTGTCTTTGGCAACGTAGGTACGATTATTTCGATGCGCGTGTCGCCTGAGGATGCTCCGGTACTAGCGCAACAGTTTGAGCCTAACTTCGCAGCTAACGACATACTGCAAATGAATAATCGTCACTTTATCAGTTGTATGATGATCGAAGGCGAGAAAATGCCAGCCTTTAGCGGTATTACCTTGAAGTGGCCACCCACGCCACCCGACCACTTGGATGAGATTATTGAGTATAGTCGCAAGGCATATGGTAAGCCCGTTGCTGAGATTCAGGCTATGATTAGTAGCCAGATTCAGACGCCCGAGCAGCTAATGCCTAAATCAGCTCAGCGTGAGTTAAAGAAGGAAGAGAGGAAACTAAAAAAGACTTCTCCATCGGGAGTGCAGGGTTCACAGAAACTAGGTGACTTATTTGCCGCAATCAAGGATGCAGCTAGTACGGGTACCGATAACCCCAATGCTACACCGATGTCACCAGATAAGAGCATTGCTTCTAGTGCACTGACGACCAATCAAAGAACTTCAAGTAATAGTAATGTAAATGAACCGCCAGTAAGACCAAATGGTATAGTATCTAATAGTGTGAACAAGAATGACGTTAAAAGAGCTGTTGCACAGAACGTTGCCGCTAGCTCAGCCATGCCACCGCGCATTGCCAATTCAGCTATCGAGCTACACCATAATGACGCTGATGGTAATACAGAGCACCAAGCCACAAGCAAGCGCCGCCCTCGCCGCCGTCGCGGCAATCAGCACAAAGCTTAATGTCTCGGTGGTGGACAGGGGAGCTTGTTTTGACAAACATTAGCTGGGTCAAAATAAGGTTTGTCTAGGTGAAATACCTTGGCTGGTGGGTTGCCCGAGATTACCATAACTTGGATAATCATATATACCACAAATACGACCCAGGTCACGGCGTTTAATAGCTTTTGATAATGTTGGTCCAGCCATCGAATCTGGTTATTGAGAATTGGTAGTACCCAGTAGATGCACGGTAATGCTGCCACGCCAAAGGCTAGACAGTTCTTAAGACAGATATATCCCAGTAGATTAAAGGGTTGGTCGCTATAGTCCCAGAAGGGATTGTAGCCTATAACCGATACAATAGCTGCTGCACAGGCGAACTCCACTACGCCGCCAATGATGACACTTAGTAAAAACACCTGAAAAGCCGTAATCTTGCCACGTTTAACTGATGGACCGAGAATCCAGATTAGGCCCAGAGCGCCCAAGCCATATGGCGCTGCTACTACAAATAATGGCAGAACATTAGTCGGCGGGTTGCCAACTAGCAGCGGCAGGTTCACCCAACCGAGCTCTAGTAGATGCCCGACAAATGATCCCACCCAGTAAATAATAAAGGCGTTACGCCAGAACTTCCAGCTACGCCAATTCGATTCATAGGTTGTTGGAACTGCCTCGATCAAGCGTCGCTTGGGCTGGCGCGTAATGGACGAGATTACAACTTCGCCTATTTGTTCGTTGCGACTCTTGGCCGGCATTTCCTTTTGCATATGCTTATTTTATCACAGACTGTAGTGCTTTATGAATTTTAGTTGACAGAGCGTATAGTCGCTGTGTCCAGTTCTCCAGATGATAGTAAAACCGCACATAGCAGGCTTCTAGAATGGTCAGCATTAGCGCTAAAACGGCCAGCAGTATCGTTACGATATCCCACTCGCCGTTAACCGTAAATAGCCACATTAATAGAGCAATCCAGGATCCAATAGCAACAACTGCAAAGAAGAAGGTGACCATCAGATGGATTAGTCGTTCATGTTGAAAATTATGTATCATTGTGGTGTTGTAGCTATCTAGTAACCGCAAGCTATCCTCGCGCTGATCCTGTCCTAAATCAGACACACCATCTTCGGTCTTGCTAATTCGTTTGAGCTCCTTCTCTATGTATTTTTGGTGCTCTAAAATCTCTTTATCCATAACCGTATTATAGCAGATTTGCCACACTAGCTGCTCTCATCTGGTGTGTTATAATATTAGTCGAAAGGAATTATTTGATATGCAAAATTTCAACTGGGTAGCCTTGGCTACCTGTATTATCAGCGTGGTTGTGCTGATTGAAGCAACCTATCTAACCATTATGAAATTAAAGCAGCGCCAGCTGAAGGTCGCCCGTGGCTCAATGCTAGTGGATAGCTGTGCTCTAATGGACGGCCGAATTGTCGACCTAGCTAAAACCGGCATCATTACCGCTGAGATTATTGTGCCACGTAGTGTAGTTGTCGAAATGCAGCTATTGGCCGACAAGGCCGACCACGAGAAGCGTGTCCGCGCCCGCAAGGGTCTAGAGAACGTCCGCGTTCTAAAGGCTATGGATAGCGTCAGTGTTGCCATTGTGAACGATGGTCGCGTGGGCCACGGCGGTGTGGATGAGCGCCTACTGGACCTAGCCAAGAACTACGATGCCTCGATTGCTACCACTGATTTTAACTTAAATCGTGTAGCTAAGGTGATGGATGTGCCAGTAATTAACGTTAATGAAATCGCTCAGGTAATGCGGGCGCAGTACCTGCCGGGCGATCGTGTCGAGATTGAGCTAATCCAGCAAGGTGCTAACCGCGATCAAGCCGTTGGCTATCTAAGCGACGGCACTATGGTAGTAGTTGAGGACAGCAAGAGCCAAATTGGACAGAAAGTTAAAGTAGAAATCATCCGCTCGCTACAGACCGAAGCCGGTCGCATGATGTTCGCTAAGAAGATCGAGAATAAGGGCGGTAAGAGTACTAGTCATGTTGTTGCCAAGACCGCCAAGGCCGTCAAGGCTGTACGTGCCACCCGCAAAGACAAGACCGCCAGCGCTAAAATTAAATCAGCACCCGCATTTCATTCGGATCAGCTAAAGAGCAAAAATACCTCCCCTTCGCAAAGGGAGGTAGTAGCCGCCTCGGCGGCTGACGGTGGGTTTGATAAGCCAGCCCATAAGCCCGTCAAATCAGCCGCACCCACCAAGCGCACCACCACTCGTCGTCGCCGCCCAACGCAGAAATCAGCCGAGGCCGAGATGGTTAAGCTAGCAAATTCTACTGCCGATAGCGAAAAATAACTTTTTGCTATAATATACCCATGGATTACGAGGGGATATTTCAGCAGCGCTATCAGAAGTTAAATGCCGAGCAGCGGGCGGCGGTAGATCGGATTGAAGGGCCAGTGATGGTAGTAGCGGGGCCAGGCACTGGTAAGACCGAGCTGCTATCTATGCGTGTAGCCAACATTCTAAGGCAAACCGATGCGCTGTCGAATAACATCCTATGTCTAACCTTTACCGAGGCCGCCGCGACCAACATGACCGAGCGCCTAGCCCGTGTGATTGGCCCCGACGCCTACAAGGTCGAGATCAACACCTTTCACGGCTTCGGCTCGATGGTGATTGGACGCTACAATGAATATTTTTATAACGGCGCTAGCTACCAGGCGGCGGACGAGCTAACTCAATCCGAGATCCTCGAGGACATTCTGAACAAGCTGCCCTTTGACAACCCCCTCCGCGTTAAGAACAAGGATGAATTTACCTACCTCAGCGACCTGCGCTCTATGATCGGCGACCTCAAGAAAGCCGCCGTTAGCCCAGATGAGCTACGTCAGATGACACAGCAGAACCTAGATTTCTGCGCGCAATTCAATGGTGCGCTGGCTGAGGCCTTTGCGGGCCGCCTGTCCGCCAAAAAGCTCGACCCCATTTATGACTTAGTGGGGCTGGCCGAACATATCGCCACCAGCCAGCCGAAGCTAACCTTCACCGACGAGCCTAAACTCGGCGAGATTGTAGCGAAGTCGCTACGCAGCGCCCTGGACGAGTCCGAGCAGCTAGAGGGAACTGCCGTCACCAAGCCGATCACCGCTTGGAAGAAGGACTGGCTAGAGAAGGCAACCATTGGTGGAGAGAGCGTCTTCGTGCTGAGGGATCAGAAGAAGAGTGAGAAGCTAAATTGCGCCGCTGACATTTATGCGCAGTATCTGACCGAGATGGACCAACGCAACCTGTACGACTTTGGCGACATGATTATTAACGTGATTAACGCTATTCACAACAACCCCGACCTCAAGGCTAATTTGCAGGAACAGTATCAGTATGTACTGGTAGACGAATTTCAGGATACCAACGACGCCCAGATGCGCCTACTGGCCGAGCTAACCGATTATGACGACAGCCCCAACCTGATGGTGGTGGGCGACGATGACCAGGCCATTTACCGCTTCCAGGGCGCGGATATTTCCAATATTCAGCAGTTCGCCGCCCGCTACAGTGGATTGGCTCAGATTAATTTGAAGCATAACTACCGCAGCTGCGACGGGATTTTGCGCTCCAGTGAGGCCGTCAGCCAGGGCATCGCCAGCCGCCTAACTAACGTGGATGGCACACCCAAGCAGCTGGTTGCCAACCGGGCAGGCGAGGCTGAGCAACAGCTAATTACCGCCACCACGCTGGAACATGAGTTCGACTTTATTGCCCGCAAGGTGAAAGAGCTGATTGAGCAGGGTGAAGATCCCGGCCAGATTGCCATTATTGGGCGTAAGCACAAGAGCTTGGAGCAGGTGGCACCGTACCTCGCGCATTATGACATCAAGGTTAGCTACGAACGTCAGCGCAATGTATTGGAATCGCCCCTGGTGCAGCTGCTAGTTAATCTAGCTAATTTGGTCAACGGAATTGCAACCGGCGATAACAATGCGATTAGCCTAAACCTACCGCCGGTGATTGCTGACCCGGCGTTTGGACTGAGTCGCGAGGACTTTTATCGGATCAGTTTGAGTTCTGGCGGGCGAGGTACCCGTTGGCTAGAACAACTTGAGGCTAAGCCAGCTACTCGACCGTTAATTCTGTGGCTAAAGGATTTAGCTCAGCGCTCCGTTAATGCACCACTGAATAATGTGCTATTAGAGCTAATTGGAACAGTGGAAGCTCCAGAAAGCACGACCCCACCCAGCGGCGCAATCGCCAGCTTGCCCGCCCCCACCGGGGCGGGACAGGCCCCAGATACCTCCCTTTTGCAAAGGGAGGGTGGCAGTGCGGCAGCGCGGTCGGAGGAATCGCATACAGAGACCTTCCGCTCGCCCATCTTTGACTACTATTTTAGTGTCAAGAAGTTTCGCGAGAACGCCATGCAATACCTTAGCTTCTTAAACGACCTAACGACCCTGCTGCGGCGACTGCAGGACTACACGTTCGACCGTCAACTGAAGCTGACCGACTTCTTAAACTTCCTCGCGCGCCTAGAGGAACTAAATATCGCTATCTATTCTTCCGCCAGTTACGGCGACGAGCATAATGTCCAGCTAATGAGTGCCCACGGTTCTAAGGGGCTAGAGTTTGACACTGTGATCGTCATCGACGCCGAGAGTGAGCAGTGGGGTGCTAAGTCGCGCAGTCGCAGTGGCAACCTGGGCTGGCCTCATAACATGCCGTACGGCATGGCGGCTGGTAACGACGATGATGAGCGTCGACGCTTGCTGTACGTCGCCATGACGCGAGCCAAGAAGCAACTGCTTATCACTAGCCACGCCACCGCGGGTGGCAAGGAGCTGAACGCCCTGGAATATCTACTAAGTTTTCCATACCGCACTGAACTACCTGAACCTGATACCTTAGAAACCATTCAACAATTAGAGGTATCCATGATGAATCGCATGATTAGAAAAAGCCCCGATCAGCGGGAGTTACTGGCGCCGCGTCTAAAGAGTTACCGCCTGTCCGCCACCGACCTCAACACCTTTACTGATGTCATGAACGGCGGTCCCGAGCACTTCCTACTATATAATCTGTTGCGTGTGCCACAGGGAACGTCGGGCGCCCTGATCTTTGGTAACGCCATTCACCACACTATGCAGCAGGTTCACAACGCCATGCGCAGTGACAGCCACCGCCTGATGGATATTGATGAAGTACTGAATTATTTCCACCAGGATTTTGATAAGGACAGCTATGTCATCAGTGAGGACGAGGCCAAGTTCTATCGTGACAAGGGCGACCACGCCTTGACCATCTTTATGCAGCAACGTGGACAATATTTTGCGCCCGATCAGCTGGCCGAGCAGAAGGTTGAGGCCGTGCTAGACGGTGGCATCCGCCTAACCGGTAAAATTGACGCCATGGCGATCGACCCGAAGAATAAGACCATCCAGGTGGTGGACTACAAGACCGGCCATGGCATGGACGATTTCAGTGAGCGGGGTAGTGACTATCAGAAGGCCAAGGCCCGTCGTTATCAGCAACAGCTAATGTTCTATAAACTGTTGATTGAGAATTCCAAGGATTACGCCGGTTATCGCGTCATCTCTGGTGCGCTAGAATTCGTCGAGCCGGATAACCACGACGATAGTCACCTGTACCGACCAGAGGTAGACTATTCCGATACTGTTGCCATGGACGAGTTTAAGCAGCTAGTCCGCAGTGTCTGGAACCACGTAATTCGCTTAGATTTACCAGAAGTCAAGCAAAGCGACAAATATAAAGATATCGTCGCCTTTGAGGACTGGCTAAGAGAGAACCCGTAAATTGTATTCATTTTTTGCTATACTATTATTATGACATTTTGGGATGAATTACCAAACCCATTCTTTGCTTTGGCGCCTATGGAGGAGGTGACCGATATCGTATTTCGTAAAACCGTGGCGCGTGCTGGCCGGCCAGATGTCTTCTTTACTGAATTCACTAATGCCGCCAGCTACTGTAGTGACAAAGGTCGCTTTAGCACCGAAGGCCGTCTAAAGCATGACGATACCGAGCAGCCTATTGTTGCTCAGATATGGGGCACTAACCCTGAGCATTTTCGCATTATGGCTCGCGATCTAAGAGAGCAAGGATTTAGCGGCATCGACATTAACATGGGCTGTCCTGCAAAGGATGTTTACAAAATTGGCGCTGGTTCTGGTATGATCGGCAATACCGAACTAGCTGGACGGGTTATCGCTGCTACAAAGGAGGCGGGGCTACCAGTTTCCGTTAAAACTAGATTAGGCAAGAGCCGACTGGATGAATGGCGGCCGTGGGTGGGCTTTCTATTACAACAGGACCTTGCCAATCTGACTATCCATTTACGCACCCGTAAGGAAATGAGCAAAGTTGGCGCACATTATGAGTTAATCGATGACATCTGCGCGCTGCGCAACCAGCTGGCGCCACAGACCAAAATTACTGTCAATGGCGATATCCGTGACAAGACACATGGCCTGCAACTAAAAGTCAAACACCCACAAGTCGATGGTTTTATGATTGGCCGTAGTGTTTTCGCTAATCCTTTCTGCTTTAACAATGCAGCAGAGCATCCACTAGCAGATTATATCGACCTCTTCCGCTACCAGTTGGACCAGTACGACAAATACCGCATTATAAATGCTCAAGCTACGCGCAAATTTGATCCGTTAAAGCACTTTTTTAAGATCTACATTAAAGGGTTTGATGGCGCTGCCGAGCTACGTGCTCAGTTATATGGTTGCACAACAACCGATCAAGTTCGCGATATTCTAGACAAAAGCTTTGATTGATTGTATAATAAAGCCATTATCGTACCTTTCATCATTAGAGAAAGAGGGTATCATGAGTGCAAATACTATTAGCACAAGGCTGCCTAAGGTACTGAAACTGTGTGGCTACACTGGCCCCTACGGAGGTATAAACTTCGACAATCATGGACTAGTTCTTGCAATGCCGTGGCTGTGCGATGATAATGGCCATTACTTGCAGGTACTAAAATATAACTGGAGTATTGATGATATTAGCAGTTATGAGTCTCACGGAAAGGACGAGTGGAGCAGTACTGCTCAACATATCTTGTTGTCGCATCAAGAGAAGACAATTTCAGTCCGATCGGGCTATGTAATTTGGATTGCATGCACGAATATTATTAATGCTGTCAAGAAGCTTTCCGATCAGGGAATTATGCCAAACTATTTCGGCAAGTGGAATAACTGTTACATAGCCAACACTAGCTATGACTGCGATCGGCCAGGTCAAACCAGGCCTCTTTACCGCATTGGTCCAGGATATACCATTTTTAATGACGCCGAATTTGCGCCCCCAAAACCGAGTGATTTCGTGGGCCTGTCCGAGACAATATATAAACGTGCCGAGAGCAAACTCTGTAGTATGATGCGAGAAGGTAGCGGCAACTTCCAGATCATTGATTTACTACATGAAGTGATACGCAGCATACATAGTCCTATGGTACCAGCAAACCTTAGATACACGCAGTCTCAGCAGATCTATGAACTAAAAACCAGTGTATTTATCAAGGATTTGCTGTATCTAGCGTATACAGAAAAGGAGAAGGAGTATGGTAGTCTTTTAGAAAAAGCGTCAACTCGAGACGGTCTTCGTAGCTGTAATCCTGACTATATCGGGGAACTACTGCTCTTCATAGCTGACATATACAACTTCAAGCTGAGCGATAAGGCCAAGAAGATTCTAATTGGTAAGTAACATACCAAAGCCCTCTATCTTACAATTTATCCAGACGGTAGCATACGCTGCCGTCTGTTTTAACTTTAGCGCAAAGCCTATCGCCATCATATCGCTATATTAGTTGCAGCCAAAGTCAGAACCGATTCCTGATATGTGCTATAATATTAACATGAGCAAGATTGGGGACTACTTAGATCAACACTTAGTCGGCGAAGTAATTACCGACGGTAACTCGCGACTAAACTTCGCCACTGATAGTAGTATTCTTTCGATCGCCCCACATCTGATTGTGATGCCACGCGTACTAGATGACGTACGCAAATTGGCGCGTTTTGCATGGCGTCTGGCTGAGCGAGGCCAAGTTTTACCGCTTACCGCCCGTGGTTATGGTAACGATGTAACTGGTGGTGCTATAACTAGTGGCGTTATCTTATCGTTTCTGCCGCATATGAACCATATCATGCAGTTCGACCTGCGTTCTAATCTAATTTTAGTCCAGCCTGGCATTACCCTGGCGTCCCTCAATGAAGCTGTTAGTACCCATGGTCTAATGTTCCCAATTAAGACTAGCAACGATCAAGCACATACTATTGGTGGAATCTTGGGTACAAACACTACCGGTGAGCAGTTTGCCGAGTATGGCAGCGCACTCGACTGGGTCGATCGTCTAGAGGTGGTGTTGTCTAATGGCGAAGTAATTCAGACTGGACGCCTCAGCCGCCGCGAGCTTAGCGAGAAGAAGGGGCTGGAAACCTTAGAAGGCGAGATTTATCGTAATATTGATTCGCTAATCGAAGATAATCCTGAAACCATCGATATGATCAGTGCAGGCACCGTACTGGATAATAGCGGTTTTGCACTAGATCGAGTGAAAAATAAAGATGGCAGTTTTGACCTAACGCCGTTATTTGTAGGCTCGCAAGGCACACTTGGCATTATTACCGAGGTATCGCTCAATCTAACGCCAATGCCGAAGGAATCGTCTATGATGGTAGCGGCCGTTACTGACGAGCAGAACTTATCCGACCTGACTAATCGCCTGATTGATACCGAACCGTGCCGTCTCAGCTTTATTGACGGT
The DNA here is from genome assembly GCA_002313515.1 of Candidatus Saccharibacteria bacterium UBA1103. GTDB lineage: Bacteria > Patescibacteriota > Saccharimonadia > Saccharimonadales > Saccharimonadaceae > Nanoperiomorbus. Next base: position 163,767 of record DCBQ01000004.1, read on the forward strand.
GATACCCTGAGGCTAATTCGTGAACTTAGTGGCTTTGAGCCGTGGAAAATGGTGACTAAGAGCTTGCCGCGCGCGCTTGTCTTTATGGAATATGATGACAAGCATCAGGGCCGCCACATACGTCAGGCGGGCAAGATTCTCGATTCGGCTGCTGTGGCTGATGCCAAGGTTGCGCTAACACCCGAAGATCAAGCGGTTTTGAGCGCACTATATGATTCAACGGCAATTGTTAATAACTATATCGAGAACGGAAGCTCGGCTCTACCACTAGTGACTGATTTAGCAGTTGCACCCGAAAACGTCTTCGATGCAGTGGATAAGATTCGTCGCGTGCTATCTCGCAATCATGTACAAGCAGGCATTTGGGGTAACCTAGCCGCTGGCACTATTTGCATTAAACCAATTTTGAATCTAGCTAGCCTGGGTCATCGACAAATCGTTTTTCGCCTACTAAAAGAGTTAACCGAAATCGCCAATCAGTTCGAAGGCTCTATTACGGGTGGGCATGGTGCAGGTCGTCTACTAGCACCATATGCTCACACTAAGTACGATAAGGAAACCGCCGAAGTGTTTTTAAAGGTTGAGAAGATATTTGACCCGTTCAATATCTTAAATACCGACGTCAAAACCTTGACCAACCAAGAAGACTTAGTCCGTTATCTCCGCAAAGAATACAACAATAACCGCTTTGGTATGTTCAATCCGCGCGGATAGTATGCTATAATGAATGTACGCGCGCGTGGCGGAATTGGTAGACGCGCTAGCTTCAGGTGCTAGTGAGCTTACGCTCGTGAAGGTTCAAGTCCTTTCGCGCGCACCATATGAAATTATCTAGCCTCAGTATTCATCTGCTGAGGCTATTTACTATCCTAGAGCATTGTATTATAATATATTCGTTGTTTGAGGCAATCGCCTCAAATCGAACCTACTACTGAAGGAGTTTAAATGGCTCAAGCTAAGATTGACTCGACAATAGAGTCTAGCGTCGCCACGATTGGCGGCGAGGCAACAACCCGTGAGGTGTTAGAATCTACAAACGACCTGGCGGTCGAACCAGCCTACGACAACACCATTGGTTTTGCGGGTGTGTGTTATAGTTCTGATGGGCGCCATATCGAGGCTATCTTTGACCTTGAAGATGCAATCAACGATTTGGGACAGCTCAGCGCAGAGAGCGAGCACGATTGTGCTTATTCTTCGCGTGCTGCAGTGGTTGACATTGCCAAGAGGCGCTTTACTGATGATAACATCCGTGATATCTTTGTCGCCGTTATCGCCGGTATTCAAGACAAGTGGTGTCCGAATGGCTATGATGAGCCAAGCGATCACGAGATAGTGTCAAACATCGCCACCAATCCGTGGGCCTATGACATTGCTCGCTTGATACTCGGTGCATTTGCTCGAAAGTATGATAAGGACTTGTGTGCGACTGGCGGTCGTCCGCCGTTATTTTGCCGTGCGTGTCAGTGTGACTACAATGCTTACAGGAATAACAAATACTTCGCTAAGGATGACACGGAGAGCGATTACAAAGTTTGCTACGACGATATAGGCAACTACCCTAATTTGCGCCTGCGGCAAATGCTGTATTCAGATAAGCGTGGTCTTCCCGGTTCCGTTGAACAGTAAAAGCAGCCTAGCGTTAGCTCCCAAACTATAGCCCTTCCGTAAAAGCATAAGCGGGAGGGCTTTTAATATGCTAAAATAGAACTAATGAAGGGGCAGGGCAAGACACATTCACAGACTAATCACATTCCGACTATCGCTGATCTCGATCCGTGGCTAGAGCCATATCGGTCACAATTGATTACACGCAGCGAATACATCACTAAGAAAACCGATGAAATTATTGGGGCGCAGGACATTCGACGTTTTAGCTTAGGGCATTTATATTTCGGCCTACACCGGACTGACGACGGTTGGATATTTCGCGAGTGGGCGCCTAATGCTATGGCTATTTACTTCATCTGCGATGCTACTGGCTGGCAAGACAAGTTAGAATTCGCCATGGATCGTACTGAGGATGAGTCAGCTTGGGAACTCAAGATCCCCGCCGATATGCTCCATCACCTCGACCACTACAAGCTACATGTCTACTGGGCTGGCGGTAATGGCGAGCGTCTGCCATCCTATGCCACTTACGTAGTACAAGACCCGCAAACTAACATTTTTGATGCTGTAGTCTGGGCGCCCGAAGCTAAATACGCTTGGCGTAGCAAAGCCCCCAAGCGTCCAGTCGAGCAGCTGATTTATGAAGCCCACATCGGTATGAGTGGTGACCGCGAGGCTGTATCGACTTACCGCCAGTTTGAGACAGAAGTTCTACCGCGGATTCACGACCTCGGGTACAATACCGTACAGCTAATGGCCATCCAAGAACATCCTTATTACGGCAGTTTTGGCTATCAAGTATCAAATTTCTATGCCGAGAGCAGTCGCTTTGGTACGCCTGACGACCTCAAGCATCTGATCGATACCGCCCACCAGTTGGGGCTAAGAGTCATCATGGACGTTGTACACTCACATTCGGTCAAGAACGAGAATGAGGGGCTGAGCAATTTTGCGGGCGACCGTTGCCAGTACTTCAAGTCCGAGCTCCATAGCGCATGGGATTCGCGCCTATTTGACTATGGTAAGTCGCAAGTCGCCCATTTTCTGCTATCCAACTTACACTTTTGGATGGACGAATATCACTTTGACGGATTCCGCTTTGATGGTGTAACTAGCATGATTTACTATAACCATGGTCTCGGACAAGCCTTTACGAGCTATGACGACTACTTTACCCCCAACACAGACTTAGACGCACTAACTTATTTATCACTCGCAAACGAACTAGTCCATCTATTAAATCCACAGGCAGTTACTATTGCCGAGGATATGTCGGCCCTGCCTGGCATGGCTGCGCCATTAGAGCAAGGTGGCATTGGTTTTGATTATCGCTTTAATATGGGCGCGCCTGACCTATGGATTAAAATGCTAAAAGACCAGCGCGACGAGGACTGGCAGATGGGCAAACTGTTCCACGAGCTAACTTCACACCGGCCAGAGGAACACACCATTAATTATGCCGAGAGCCATGACCAAGCCATGGTGGGCGACAAAACCATTATTTTCCGCCTGTTAGATAAAGAAATGTATGACCATATGCTTAAAAGTGACGATAGCTTGATTGTTGCTCGTGGCATTGCTCTACATAAGATGATTCGTCTGATCACTGCTAGCACTAATGCCGGCGGCTACCTGAATTTTATGGGTAATGAGTTTGGCCACCCCGAATGGATCGATTTTCCGCGCGAAGGCAACAATTGGTCTTATAAATACGCCCGCCGACAGTGGTCATTGGTTGATAATCCTGATTTGAAGTTTCAGTGGTTGAACGACTTCGATAAAGCCATGATTAAGGTGGTTCAGCGACTCGTTCCGACCGATTATAGCTACGTCAAGATTCACGAAGATAAAAAACTGGTCTCATACATGCGAAATGGCTATCTATTTGCCTATAACTTTTCTAACAATTCCTACGCCAACCAAGCAGTAGATGCTGCACCGGGGCAGTATCATATAGTACTTAGCACCGACGATCAACGCTTTGGCGGCTACGACCGCATTGATACTAAAATGACTTATGCTGCCAGCGCCAGGAGCAAGCAGCTGAAGTTGTACTTACCAGCCCGCACTGCTTTGGTGTTAAAGCTAGTAAAATAGCTATTTTCGCTTTTGCTGATTCAGGTACTTTCTGACGTCATCGGGCAGGTAATCGGCTGTTCCGTGAAAACCTGCTTCCCATTTATAGCCCTTGCCGTAGCCAAGATCCTTCATTAGCTTAGTTTCACCATTGCGTATCTGTAATGGTATTGTCGAGTCAGGAAATAGGCTAGCTAACTGCTTCGCTGTCTTCCATTCGTTGTAGCTCTCGCGCGACTTGTGCGCCCGACACAGCACTGCTACCACATGTGATAGGATGATGCCACCCTCAGGCATACCAACCCGCTCAATTGCATTAAAGCAGGATACTGCCAGATTCAAGGCACCATTTCCGGCTAGCCCAATGTCTTCGCTAGCGAAAATTACCATACGCCGCGCAATGAACTTGGGGTCCTCGCCCGCTTGCACCATTCGTGCTAGATAATACATCGCCGCAGTTTCGTCGCTGCCGCGCATAGATTTAATAAAGGCGCTGATGGTGTCGTAATGACTATCGTCTTTCTTGTCGTAACGTGGCAGTTTCTTGCCCGCCGCCTCTTCGACTAACTGCGCAGTAATTTTCTGGTCGCCGCTAATTAGGCCCTCGGCAATCTCTAGATTACCCAGCGCCGAGCGGGCGTCGCCGTGGGCCAGTAGGGCAATCGTATCAATGGCGTCGTCCGTAATACGACCTTCTAAGTGCTCTGCTGTAATAGCACGCTTTATAATCTGCTTCAGGCTATCTGAGGTTAGTTGTTGTAAGACGATTACCCGTGAGCGACTAATCAGCGGGCTAATCACTTCAAATGACGGGTTCTCTGTGGTAGCGCCAATCAGAGATATTAGACCCGACTCTACATGTGGTAGAAAAGCGTCCTGCTGTGCCTTATTGAAGCGGTGGATTTCGTCTACGAACAGCACGGTGCGAATTTTCAAGTTCCAGTTCTGCCGCGCCCGTTCAATTACCGCTTCTACATCCTGCTTCTTGGCGCTGACCGCCGAAATCTCGATAAAGTCCGCTTTGACCTCGCTTGCGATAATGCGGGCCAGGGTGGTTTTGCCAGTTCCTGGTGGCCCCCAGAAGATTAGTGACACTGGCTCGCCCTTAGCAACAATTTGCCGTAGTAGTACCATCGCCTTGTCCTGGCCAATTACTTCATCTAAGGTCTTGGGGCGCATACGTTCTGCTAGTGGTCGCCGTGCATCATCGTTCATGATACTATTATACAACCTTTGCGTTTGCAAAATCGGTTGGGTTTAGTATATAATAACAGTACTCGTGGCGCTATGATGGCTTTTTAGCTCAGTTGGTAGAGCAGAGGCCTGAAGAGCCTTGTGTCCCCAGTTCGAGTCTGGGAGAAGCCACCACGGCGGCATGAGTGCACCTTATATTTAATATTATCAAACAAAGACGGCTCACTTCGGTGGGTCGTTTTTGTTGACAAAGCTACTTGGGATTTGCTATACTCTATACAGTTCTTTACGAATTAAGGTTTATGCGGGTTTAGCTCAGTTGTTTAGAGCGCATCCTTGCCAAGGATGAGGTCGAGAGTTAGAGTCTCTTAACCCGCACCATAGTTTTTATATTATTTAGGAGCTTTTGCTCCTTTTTTATTAGCCTGATTTTATATGATGATTATGTTAAAATATAGCTATGGCAAATCCTAAGGATATGATTGCAAATAATCCTCCCTATTATTACGATGCCTGTGCTGATACTAACTATACATCAGAGAAATGCGCAAAGGCGAAACAGGCTAGAGAGGTAACGCCGATGTTTGTCGACATCATTTCGATTGGATTGATCGTGCTACTGTCTTGTCTCATTTTTGCTATGATTTATCGCTATGTCAGCGCGGCCAAGCATACGTCGAATAAGACGCTTTCTGCCGGTGATGCGGGTGAACAGGCCGAGCTAGGGCGCAATCAGAAAGAGCGGCTTTAGCTTGACGCTACGCGCTCGGCTCTAGTATAATACCCATATCGGCGCCTTGGCGGAGCAGTTACGCAGCGGTCTGCAAAACCGCGTAGGTGGGTGCAACTCCCACAGGTGCCTCCAAATTATAACCTTTACAATTGATGGGCGAGTGGCGGAATTGGTAGACGCGCTAGACTCAAAATCTTGTGGACTTTTGTCCGTGAGGGTTCAAGTCCCTCCTCGCCCACCAAATCAAAGAGCTGACCGTTCGCCGGTCGGCTCTTTAATTTTAATTAAGCTTTGCTGAAGCGTATAATAAAGCTTATGGTAAAAATGGCGGATAAACCAAAGGACCTGCGCCCACGTGAGAAGCTGCAGCGAAGGGGTGCGGCGAGTCTCAGCGATTACGAGCTAATTATGGCAATTATTGGTAGCGGTAGTGCGGCGGCTGATGTAACCATACTGGCGCGCGAAGTGCAAACACTACTAAAACGTGGTCCAGAGCTGACCTACGAGGATTTAATGAAGATTAAAGGTCTAGGTCAAGCTAAGGCCACCAATCTGATGGCGAGCTACGAGCTGTGGCGTCGGCGTTTCGAACGATCGGCTTGTCCAATTGTCAGCAGTGACCAGGATATCTTGGCACTGCTATCGGATATCCGCAACAAGAAGCAAGAGTACCTAGTCTGTATTACTCTGGACGGGGCCAACCGGGTGATCAATCGGCGTACCATCAGTATCGGCACAGTAAATTTCAGTGTGGTACATCCGCGCGAAGTCTTCACAGATGCTGTGGCTGACCGGGCAGCCAGCATTATCGTGGCGCATAACCACCCGAGCGGCACTCTGACACCTAGCGATCCAGATATTAGGGCAACCAAACGCCTTCGTGACGCTGCGGATCTGCTAGGCATCCTGCTCTACGACCACCTAATTGTTACCGTTACGGACTATTGCTCGATACTGCGTTCACCTGAGTGGTATGTAGCTAATAATAGAGTATAATAGAGGTATTGAGTGACATTTCGTCACTCCGAACCTAGGGAGCGATCATGGTGGAACCTAATATTCAGGTATTGACGGAAGAGAATGCTCGTCTGCAGGATGAGGTCGAACGCCTACAAACCGAAGTAAGCTATCACGATCGGCAAAGACAGCAGGCGAACGAGCGGCACGATGCGGATATGCGGGATCTTGCACAAGCTTTTATTGAGCAAAAACGCCAATACGAGTTGCGCATTAATCAGCTGTCGCAAGACAACGATGATTTACAACTTGAAATTAGCGAGTATCGTCGCGAGAACGCCTTGGCCGAAGCCGATAGACATCAGCTAAGACAACAGCTAAATGAGGTCACCGTAGTACTGTCTGATATCCAAGGCTCGTTAGCGTCAGTTGACTTAGATAAACTACGCGAGTTGACTGACTAGTCGGCCTATCTGGACGACAAAATGTACGACCCCTTCGTTGACGCTATTGCTACCGCCAATACTCAACGAGATATCAAACCATGAATCAACTACTGTTACCCCCATAGGCCAGCTTAATGCTGGCCTATTGTAATTTTTGCACGTTAATCGTAACCGTGATATAATATCGCCAAATGGAAAACAAATACGCAGTTGGTATAGACATTGGTACGGGCTCGGTTAAAGTCGTGATCGGCGCCCTGCCAGTTGAAGGTGCTGCTGATGCTATGACAGTGCGCCCAAACATTATTGGCGTCGGTGTGCGCCAGGGTATGGGAATGCGCAAAGGCATTATTGTCGACATTGACAAGGTTGTAGATGCAGTAGATAAGGCCTTAGCTGATGCCGAAGGTATGAGCGGCGTACATGTGGATAGCGCCACTGTGTCTATTAATGGCACTAATATCATGGGAATGCCATCGCGTGGCATGGTAGCGGTCAATAACCCCAAGCAGATTATTACGCAAGAGGAGATAAACCGGGTGCTAGAGGCGGCTACGATTGTAAAGTTGGCGGCCAATCGCGTGATAATCGATACACAAGCTCGCACCTATAAGGTTGACAATCAGGACGGTGTTCGTAATCCGATCGATATGACGGGGATGCGTCTAGAGGTTGATGCCTACGTAACGACCGCTCTAATGCCACAGCTACGTAATGTCGAACAAGTGATGGGTCAGCTGAATGTTTTGCCGCACAAACCCTATATTCCAGCTGGTCTAGCGGCAGCGCGCATTGCCATGACAGATCAGCAGCGCGAGAATGGTGCTGTATTAATCGAGATTGGTCACTCTACTACCTCAATGGTGGTATACGAAGAAGGTGATATTATCGATGTGAAAGTTTTTCCGGTGGGATCTAATAACATTACTACTGATTTAGCGATTGGACTAAAGACTGACTTAGATATTGCCGAGCAGATTAAGCTGCAGCATGCTGTGGCTTCGTCTAGCTTAAGACGCGGCCATGAGGATGTCTTGGCCATCAAGGTAACGACAGCTACTGGCGAGACTCGTAAGATTGGCTTTAAGTCGGCCGTTGTTGATGATATCGTAGAGGCTCGTTTAGAGGAAATGTTTGAACTGATCAACAAAGAGCTAAGGCGCATTAAGAAAGCTGCAAATTTGCCGGGCGGCGCAATTTTAACAGGCGGCGGCGCAAATCTGCGCGGAATTGCTGATTATGCCAAGATGGCGCTACAAATGAACGCTCGTGTATATAAGCCACATGGATACAAGGATGTCTCGGGAAAGATCTCTAATCCAGCGTTCACTACGGCTGTCGGGTTAATGGAAGCTGATGCTGATATTACCTTGCGTGAAGCTGTGGAAGAGCCCGAGAAGCGTAGTGGTTTCTTTAGCGGATTAAAAGGCTTGTTTAGAAGAAAATAATACGCAATGCGTCGTGTAATTGATTGTGGCTGTCCAAGAAGAGGCCGCTGATTGCCATGGCTCGTGATGCTGAGCAAGAGCGGTTGAAAGCCGATATGGAAGCCGCATTTGAGCAGATGAACTCTGCTCGCAACGACATGAATACAGCCTGGGACCATAGGTGTAATCTGCGTGATCAGATGAACGAGACATTTCTAAACGTGCATATGAAAATCACGACGGTGCTTCTGCCAAGGAATACTCTGAAGAAGGTCATCGTCTGATGGATGAATGTCGTCGGTATAACGACGAATTTCAGAGTTCGGTTGAGCGGCGTCGCGAGGTTGCCCGTAGCCAGAAAGCATCGGGCTCAGAACTGCGGGTAACGACAATTGTATAACTAGGGATAGCTTTCGCAAGATTCTAAATCAGATTGAGGCGCTAGAGGCAAGCTTAAGTAGTAAAGACAACTAGCATTATCAAATCCTCCGTTCTTGACCATAACCGCTTCGCGTGTGTATAATATAGGAAATGCAGATAAGCTATTTTAGGAGGGTATATGCCAGAGGTTAAACCAGCAGAAGTCCAGGCTCCTGCTGTCATTAAGGTCGTCGGTGTCGGCGGTGCTGGTGGCGCAGCTGTCAACCGCATGAAGGATGCCGGTATCGAGGGCGTTCAATTTATTGCTATTAATACTGACGCACAGGCGCTACATCACTCGCAGGCCGATATAAAAATCCATATTGGAAAGGATACTACGCGTGGACTAGGTGCTGGCGCTGATCCGTCGGTAGGTGAAGCTGCCGCCCGTGAGAGTGTGGACGACATTAAGAAGGCACTTGAGGGCGCCGATATGGCATTTATTACCTTTGGTGCTGGTGGCGGTACTGGTACCGGTGCCGCACCAGTGGTAGCCGAAGTTGCCCGTGAGATGGGTATTTTGACCGTTGGTGTTGTAACGCGTCCATTTACCTTTGAAGGGCAGAAGCGCCGTATGAACGCAGATTTGGGTATTGCTAACATTTCCAAAGTAGTTGATACACTGATTACTATTCCAAATGATCGTTTGCTACAGACCATCGACCGTCGTACACCGCTACTTGAGACTTTCAAGATTGCTGATGATATTTTGCGCCAGGGTGTACAGGGTATTTCTGAGCTGATTACCCAGAATGGTCTAATTAACCTTGACTTTGCTGATGTGAAGGCGATTATGTCTAACGCTGGTTCAGCTCTGATGGGTATTGGTCGCGCCAGTGGCGATGACCGGGCCGAAAAGGCTGCGCATCAGGCCATTGAGTCGCCGCTTATTGAGGTTAGTATCGACGGTGCGCGTGGCGTGCTGTTTAACGTTACTGGTGGCTACGATATGTCGATGGCTGAGGTTCAAGAGGCGGCTGAGATCATTACTGCAGCTGTTTCACCTGATGCCAACATTATCTTTGGTGCAACCCTGAAGCCAGAGATGGAAGATGAACTGATAATTACTGTTGTGGCAACTGGATTTGATGCTAATTACTTTGCAGGCAAGGAAGGTCGCCGCCCTAACCCAATAGCCACCACAGCTGAGACACCTAAGAAAGAGGCTAAGACACCTGAGGCTGTTGCGGCGGCTGTCGACAAAATGGATCTTGGCACGATTGACCTAGACAACGATGCTGACGCCGATAGTGCTAGCGCCAATGCGACCGATTTTAACGCAGAGCCGACCAATGACACAGCCTGGACTTGGCCAAATGCCGATGCAGAGGTGAAGGACGATGATGAATCTGACGAGGAGGAGACTTCGGACAACGCAGATGCAGCACACGCCAAGGACGCTGTTGAAGCGGATGGTGAATCGGACACACCTGCTGGTAACAGTCTGCTAGCTCCTGCTGGTGATGACGAAAATGAGGAAGAGCGGGACACTCTATTCGATACTCCATCGTTCCTGCGTCGCCGCTTCCATCACAAAAAGAAGGAGAGTAAATAGTCTAGCTAGCCTCACTTGCGTAAGGGCTAAGTTCCTAGAATGAGAGGTTGATGTGCAGTGTCCAAAGTGTAAAAGTAAAGATAGTCGAGTGGTCGAGTCGCGTGATGCTAACTCGGCTGTAAGGCGGCGTCGAGAGTGTTTGAAATGCGGTGCACGCTTTACAACCTACGAACGAATCGAGCATCCAAACTTGGCGGTGGTAAAGTCTGATGGCCGTAAAGTCCTGTTCGATCGGCAAAAGCTATACAACGCTATTCAGCGATCAGTGGGTAAGACTCTGGACAACGAGACGGAGGTTGATGAGATTGTCACCAGGGTGGAAGATCGATTGTATGATGATGGCGACCTAGAATTTCCATCTAGCAAAATTGGCGATTTAGTTATGGATGAGCTGGCGCACCGCAATGAGGTAGCTTACGTGCGTTTTGCTAGTGTGTATAAAAAGTTTAAAAATGCCGATGAGTTTGCTAGGACATTGCAAGAGTTACGTCGTAATCTAGAGAAAGAGAAGAAGCTATGAAATTAACCCTGGTGTATCGTGAGGCTTCAGAGCATCGCTTGATGGTAGAAAACTTTTTAAGAGACTATAAGTTTCAGACTGGCGGCGATATTGCCGTTCTAGATCCTGATTCGGCGGACGGTTCAAGCTTCTGCCGCTTGCATGATATTGTGCGCTACCCAACTCTAGTTGCTACCATGCCGGATGGGTCGGTTTATCGAATGTGGCAGGGCGAGTTGCCGGCTATTAGTGATGCGGCAATGGCTGCTAACGCCTAATAAAGAGTCTATTGACCCGGCGTTAAACTCAAGCGATATGATATAGCTGATAATACTCTACTAGTTACCAAGACAGCGGGTAGCTACATGACCGCATCGGATTGCGAGAGTATGTTTGGTCTAAGTCTTGGAACAGCGATCCAAATCGATATGCCTACTAAATGAGACATTGTGCTATAATAATTAAAGTTAAAGGCGTGCACATATGTGCTAAGCGACGGATCAGGTCGTGAGCCGTGGGAAGAAAACGCAAACCTACAATGATACAGGGCGAGCGCGAGTAGAACCTACCGTAACCGTGCGTAAATCGGACAATCAAGTGCATCGCAAAGCGATTGAAGTTGGATGGTAACGCCCGCCCTGGGTTCCAACACCTGGGGCGGGATTTTATATTCGCGTAACAGGGTAGGGCAAGATAACTTAATCAAAGGAGAAGGGATGAAATTTCAAGCAGGCACTCGACGCCGGGCCAACGTTTACGAAAAAGACTTGGTGCTGAAGTGGAAGAAGAATCGCACGTTTCAGAAGTCGGTCGAACTACGCGATCCGGCAAATTCATACGTATTTTATGACGGCCCTCCGTTCATTACCGGCGTACCACACCATGGGACACTGCTGAGCTCTATTATCAAGGATGCCGTGCCGCGTTATTGGACCATGAAGGGTAAGCGCGTCGAGCGCCGTTGGGGCTGGGACTGCCATGGTCTGCCGGCTGAGAACTTTGTTGAGAAGCAGATGGGTATCGTTGACCGCCGTCAGATTATTACTAGTCCGGATCAGAAGGCGCCACTAGATAAGGATGGTAATCCTCTGCCGACTATTACCCTAGAAAAGTATATTGAAACCGCTCGTGACAGCATGATTGCGAACAGCGAAACCTGGGAAGGTGTGATTGACCGTGTCGGGCGCTGGGTCGACTTTAAAGGTGCTTATCGTACCATGAACAAGGACTTTATGGAGTCAGTATGGTGGGCATTCAAGCAGTTATATCAGGCGGGCAAGATTTACGAGGGTGAGAAAGTCCTGATGTACGATACCAAGTTCGCTACCCCAGTCTCTAAGGCAGAGGTGACCATGGATAACGACGCGTATCAGACCGTTACCGATCCATCGGTGTTTGTGAAGTTTAAGCTGCGCGACGGTGAAGCGGCGAAAATCGGTCTACCGGCGGATGCACGGATTCTGGCCTGGACGACCACGCCGTGGACCTTGCCGGCCAACCTGATGCTGGCGGTCAATCCGGATATGACCTATGTGTTAGCCAAAGTGGGTGATGAGCACTTCGTGATTGCCAAGGACTGCCTGGCTAACACCCTGCAGGACGAGAAGCACCAGCCAATTGCCCATACGGTTGAGAAAGAGTTTAAGGGCGATAAGCTGGTCGGACTGAAGTATCAGCCGCTAGATACTGGCTCGACCTGGCCAACCGACCCAGAAACTGTCGCTAAGATTCATCAAATTTATGCTGCTGACTTCGTATCTAACGAATCAGGTACTGGTATTGTGCATATTGCACCAGCCTACGGTGAGGACGACTTTGCTCTGGCTAAATCCCACGGCATTAAAGCTTTTCATGTTATTGACGACAATGGCTATTACTTCGACAGTATTTATCAAGGTCGCGAGGTTTGGTCTAATAATAAATTTGTAGCTAAGGATCTGAAAGAGAAGGGTATTGTCTATCAAATTCGCTATATCCAGCACGAATACCCGTTTAACCCGCGCAGTAAGCAGCGCATCATGTATCGTGCGATTCCATCCTGGTTCTTTGATATCCAGAATTCTAAGCCGCTGATGCTAGAACAGAACGAGAATATTAACTGGTTCCCGGCACACCTAAAGCACGGGCGCTTCATGAAGAATATTCAGCAGGCACCGGACTGGAACCTATCGCGCGATCGCTTCTGGGCTAGCGCTATGCCAGTATGGAAGGGCGATCAGGGTGGCATCATTGTTATCGGTTCGTACGATGAGCTGTATAAGCTAAGCGGTAAGCGTCTGAAGGACTATCACCGACCGTGGATTGACCAGGTGAAGATTTACGCGGATAAGTTGGATGCCGCCACTCGTAAGCAATACGGCATGCACGATGGCGAGGTCTTTACTCGCATCGATAAGGTGTTAGATTGTTGGTTCGAGTCCGGCTCGATGCCGTTCGCTCAGCTGCACTATCCATTCGAAAATAAGGAAAAGTTTGAGAAGAACTATCCAGCCGACTTTATCGTGGAGTACATCGGTCAGGTGCGCGCTTGGTTCTACTATGTCCACACTGTGAACACAGCGCTAGCTAGTATTGGCGCATTCGGCAAGGACCGCATGACTGGACACCTTAACGCTTATAAGAACGTGATTACCACTGGCGTGGTGGCGGGTAACGACGGGCGCAAGATGAGCAAGTCTCTCGGTAACTTTACTGACCCGAATACCTTGATGGATCAGTATTCGGCGGACTCACTGCGCTTCCTGCTACTGTCGTCGCCACTACTAAATGGTGAGGATTTTGCTTTGCAAGATAAGGACGTCTCTGATGTGGCGCGTAAGCTCGCCATGATCTGGAATATGTATGATTTCTTCACCATGTACGCCAGCGTGGACGGGTGGGAGTATAAGCCAGTAACCCTACCGTCAGCTGCCGACGCAGCTGCCACCTCCCCTTCGCAGGGCAAGACAGAGGGTGTGTCCCTCCCTGCCAAGGAAGGTCAGGTTGCCGTAGGTGAACCAGGTGGGCTAAACCGACCTGTTCCAACCATCAATCTATCCGACCTCACTAACCCACTCGATCGCTGGATCGTGTCGCGCGTACATCAGCTAACCGCACACATCGAGAAATTCATGGACGGCTACAACATCCCGGACGCTTTGAGCGCAGTGATTCCGTTTGTTGATGATGCTAGTAATTGGTATGTACGCCGCAGTCGCCGCCGCTTCTGGAAGAGCGAGGACGATAGTGACAAGGCGCAAGCCTATCAGACGCTGCACTATGTGCTAGTTCGCCTAAGTATGGTGCTAGCGCCATTCGTGCCGTTTCTGGCGGAAGAGCTGTATCAGGATCTGACCGGTGGTGAGTCGGTCCATCTACTGGATTGGCCAACCGATAACCCGGTGGATGAAAAAGTGCTGGCCGATATGGCGCGCACCCGTGACCTGATCAATGGCGGTTTAGCCCTACGCATGCGTAAAGACGAGTCGACCGGCGAAAAACAGGTAAAAATTCGTCAGCCACTCGCCTTTGCTAGCTACAGTGGCAAGCGCCTCGATCCATACTACGAACAGATTATGCGTGATGAGCTAAATGTCAAGCGTATTAACTGGGTGGAGAACCTGGCGGATTACCAGGCTGGTCCAGTAGTAACTGACGTGAAGGTCGACGATCAGAATGAGGCTGAGGGCTGGTTAGAGCTAAATAAACAGCTGACGCCTGAACTTGAGCGCGAGGGCTTGAGTCGCGAGGTCATTCGTGCGGTGCAGAAGGCGCGCAAGAATGCTGGTCTGAATGTAGACGATCGTATCCGCCTGGCTATTGCCTCCGATGACGCTAAGCTAAATGAAGCGGTCGAGCAGTACGCTGACAACATTAAGGCAGAAACCCTGGCAGTTGAACTAACAGATGAGCTATCTGATGACAATGTTCATACGGAGTCAGCCAAGGCCAACGGTATTCAATTTACCGTGTCGCTAGTGAAGGCGTAAGTCTGCAATTGGTGGCCTCCTGAAAATTGTCAGTAGAATCATTGGCTTGAAGGGTGACTAATGCCTTATGGGGCGAGAGTAATTCTCGCCCCTGTTTTAATGCCGTTCTTAGCGTAAAATAAAATAACACCCCATATAGGAGTGCTATTTAATAATTTCCTGGCTGGGGATGAGGGATTCGAACCCCCGATCACGGGACCAGAACCCGTTGCCTTACCACTTGGCCAATCCCCAAGACATTTAGTATTATATAGCGATATCTCAAAAAATGCAAATTAAAAGCGCCAGTATTCGACTGGCGCTAAGAATTAGCGAGCTGGAGCGAATTGCTGTAGCAATGGGCGAACAATGGGTAGATTGTCCATGCTATCGCATGCGTTATAGTCAGCTGACAGGAGGAATTGCTGTCGTAATGGCGAGTTATAAACCACATCGCCACGAATCTGGCCGTCGACTGCAGGGTTACGACGATAGGACAACTGTCCGTCGGTCCACATGTTGATGTGCCCATGTGTTTTGTCGTGCTTATCGACGATATCCATATCGGCACGTTGGCCTCCCCAGTAAATGTCAATCTCACCACGCTTTGGCAGTTCCTCGTCGGATAGATGTTCGTTGATTACTAGCTTAAAACAAGGCAAACCGTGAGTGCAGTGTTTATCGATAGGGTTTTCGATAGTTTCTCTGCCGTTGGTTATCTTTGTGATAAACGGTAGATTAATGCCATCAGGGTATCTGAATGTTACACTACAGGTTTTGCCTTTATTGGGCAAATACTGAACTAGAAATTCTGGTTCAGTGCGTTTTAGATATATGCGTAGATTACCACTGGGGATAATCGGCTGCCATACTTTATAAGAGTTGCCATCTACATTAGACAACTTCATCACCTCCTGTCTGGTAAGGTACGAATAAATCCAGTATCCATACTAAAACATTTGTATAAATAGTCAAGTGTTCGTCATTGAATTCATGCGACAGCTAATCTTGCTTGTGCTAAAATGGATGTAGATGAGTAAGTTAGGAGTGGAGCTGCATGACAGCTATGCTATATTTCGGGTGTGGTCACCATTTGCCGAAGAGATTTCGGTGCAAGGTGACTTTTCTAATTGGCAACCTATTCAGATGATTAAGGATGACCAGAATGTTTGGTCGGTGCGAATTAAGAATGTTCAGCCAGGTAATGCCTATAAGTATCAAATAAAGGGCTATGATCACCTAATACATTATAAGAATGATCCACGTGCCAAGGTGTTGACTGATAGCGACGAGGGTAAATCAGTGGTTACGGACGGTCGTTTTGATTGGCAAGGCTATGATACGGTTAAAATGCCGCAGCGCGAACAGCAGGTTATCTATGAGCTGCATATCGGTACTTTCAATCGTCCGGATCCTGCGACGACAGGAACGTTTGCCTCGGCAGTGGAACGTTTGGACTACTTGAAGGATTTAGGTGTTACAACTATAGAGTTGATGCCTGTGACTTCGATGGCGCAGAGCTTCGGCTGGGGCTACGCGCCAAGTGCCATCTATTCGGTCGAGAGTCTGTATGGCGGGGCCTACGGCATGAAGACATTCGTCAAAGAGGCGCATCAGCGGGGTCTAGCGGTAGTACTAGATGTAGTTTATAACCACTTCTTTCCGTCGACTGATCTCTGGCAATTTGACGGCTGGAGCGAGAATAATCGTGGAGGTATCTACTTTTATAATGATGCGCGTGGGGATACGCCATGGGGCGCCCGGCCAGATTATGGTCGTCCAGAGGTGCGGAGTTTTATCCTGGACAACGTGTCGATGTGGCTAAATGAATACCATGTGGATGGTTTTCGTTTGGATAGCACGATTTATCTGCGTAACACGGCGGGACAGAATAACGATCCGGCTAACGATATTCCGGACGCTTGGCGTCTGATGATGGACATTAACCGGTTGGCGCACAAGATCAAACCGGATGTGCTGATGATCGCTGAGGATTGCTCGGGTAATGCTATGATTACTACACCTACTGACCGTGGTGGGGCGGGTTTTGATACTCAGTGGGACCTAGGTCTGCCGCATGTAATCCGTGGGGCACTGCATGTAGGCATGGAGCAGCCGGGTCTAGCTAATCTGCATAACGTACTGGCGCAAAACTTTAATGGCGATTGGCGACAGCGGATTGTCTTTGCTGACAGTCACGATACGGCGGCTAATGGTGGTGCACGTATGGTGGCAGTGGCGACG
Source organism: Candidatus Saccharibacteria bacterium UBA1103 (assembly GCA_002313515.1). Classification (GTDB taxonomy): domain Bacteria; phylum Patescibacteriota; class Saccharimonadia; order Saccharimonadales; family Saccharimonadaceae; genus Nanoperiomorbus. The sequence goes on from DCBQ01000004.1 coordinate 180,876, forward strand.
CGTGATACGCATAGTGTCAGCGCACGGCGGATTGCCATTCTGTCGTCGGCGATCGCCTTGACGGCACCGGGTATACCGATGCTACTGGCAGGATCGGAGTTTTTGCAGGGTGGTGACTTCAACGATTGGAATTCGCTGGATTGGGTGAATACGCAGAAGTTTGGTGGTATTGTACAGGCGCATCGTGATTTAATTGCTCTCAGGGTCAATAAATATGGTGATACGGCTGGCCTGCAGTCGGGTTATTTAAAGGTGTTGATGCAGGATGAGAACTGTCGCGTGCTAATGTATCAGCGAGGTGACGACAATAGCCAGCCAGTGATTGTGGTAGCAAACTTTAGCGGCATCAAATGGTCTAATTATAAGTTATATTTGCCATATGGCGACTGGAAGGTGCGATTTAATTCATCCTGGAAGGGATACTCGTCAGACTTTATGGATGTGCAGCTAGATAACATAAATGCGTCGCAGGCTATTACTTTGCCGCCGCATTGTGTGCTAATATTGAGTAAAGCATAAGCAGAAAGGGTGAGATATGGTAGAGGATAAGTCGAATAGGAAGCTGCGTGCGAATAGCCGGATCGGTAAGGTACTAGTTGTCTTAGGGTTGGTCGCGCTTATTTTGGGCGGAGTGGCGGCAGCGTTGACGGTATCGGGTGTTGGCTGGAAGTCGGTTGATGACGCTATCGTAGTTGATGCTGGGTCAAAGGACGACTATTCGTGCAACAGCAAGAATGAGTGCTCGTCAAAAGTCTACTACCAGCCAACGGTTGTCTATATAGTTAACGGCGACCAACATCGCTATACTGCAGAGCATCGGACTAGTCAAGAATACGGTCCAGGTGATGTAGTCAAGGTGTACTATAAGGCCTCCGATCCGTCGGTGGCACGTTTCGCTGATGTCGACAATACTATACAAATCTGGCAGGTCGTCGTAATGATAGCGGGTGCAGTCATAACTGCTCTGGGCATTTGGCAGACCAAGCGTGCTAAGCGTATAATGTAGCCATGATAACTGATTACGATTTGGCAATCGTCGGCGGTGGACCGGCGGCACTGACAGCGGCCATTTATGCCAGCCGCGAGGGCATTAAAACGGCGGTGCTAGAACGGGCGGTGATCGGTGGTGTGATGGCGACTATTGATAAAGTCGAAAACTACCCAGGTTTTAGCGACGGCGTGGAGGGGTTAACGCTGGCACAGGACTATCAGGATCAAGCGGAGCGCTTTGGCGCAGAGATTAGATTCAATGATGTAACAAAATTGTCACGTGTGGGCGAATCTATCAAAGTTGAGACCCGCGAAGGTGACACGTATTTAGCAAAGTCAGCATTGATTGCTACTGGTGCGCAGTATCGACGTTTGGGTCTGCCTCTGGAGGATAAGCTGACAGGTCACGGCGTGCATTATTGCGCAACTTGCGACGGCGCCCTGTATCGTGACCGTGACATCATTGTGATTGGCGGAGCAAATTCAGCCGTGCAGGAGGCGTTATACTTAACCAAGTTTGCCAAGCATCTGACTATGGTGGTGCGTAGTTATATTAAGGCTAGCGAAGTGCTGAAAGTACAACTAAAGCAGGCGGTGGACGACGGCAAGATTACCTTATTGGAAGGTTGGACGCCAGATGAAATTCTGGTTGACGGCAAGCGTAATGTAACGGGGCTAGCGATTTATAAAACTGATGGTGAGGCTGAGAGGAAAAATATTACAGCTGATGGCATATTTATCTTTGCGGGGTCGGTACCGAATACCGGCTATTTAGCGAATTCGGGTGTCGAGCTAGATAAGTCCGGCTGCGTGGTTACAGATGAACATATGCAGACTAATTTACCAGGTGTATTTGCGGCAGGTGATGTACGGGCTGGGTCGACTAAGCAAATTGTAACAGCGAGCGGCGAAGGTGCTACGGCAGTCTTTAATATTCGGGCATATCTAAGAGGCGAGGCATAGTGGCGCGTCGTAAGCAAAAGTTTACAGTACCCTTACCGCCGCAGCGCTCGTGTGGCAAGAATCGCTATGAGTCCGAGGAAGAGGCAGAGCTAGTGGCTCGTGAAGTGGAGCTGCGTGATTTAACCAGACAATTAAAACTAAAAGTCTATCACTGCGCTTTTTGTGGCGGCTGGCATTTAACTAGCCATAGCGGATTCTAGTTAAATTGGTTTAGTTGTCTGTAGTTCCGACATATTTAATTCAGAGGATACGGCTGGCTGCCTCCCGCCTCTCCTGTGCTACAGGGAGGCGAGTCCTCTGAATTAAAATGTCTCCACCGACAACAAAATAATATATGCTATAATAAGCATAAGTAAATGAGCAAGGAGGAAAATGAGTGAAGAAAAATCTCCAGTGATAATCTATAGTACCAATTGGTGCGCCTACTGCAAAATGGCACGGCAGTATATGTCGACCAAACAGGTGCCAGTGATAGAGAAAAATATAGAGGAAGATCCGGCTGCGCATGACGAGCTAATGCAGAAGATTGGCGGAAACTTTCGTGGTGTGCCGGTTATTGATATCGCGGGCAATATTGTCCTAGGTTTTGACCGACCAACGATTGATCGGCAGTTAAAGGCTAACGGATATATTTAATAGCTAATCACCTCACCCGATTAAAATCCTGTGATTTTAATCTACATTCCTCGTCGGGGGTAGGGAATAAATTTGTGTTTGTCGCCCGCCGGTGGAGATACAAAAATTCAGAGGACTCGCCTCCCTGTAGCACAGGAGAGGCGGGAGGCAGCCAGCCGTATCCTCTGAATTTTTCGTATCGGAACTACAGACGACTAAAGCTAACTACTTCCTCAGCGCTTGGCGATACAGCTCGACTAGCTTCTCAGTTTGTTTGCGCTCGGTTAAATCGGCGGCAAGTTCACGTGACTTGGCGCTGAACTTTTTGTACAACTTTTTATTGGATAAAATTTCAATTACCTTGTCGGCGAAATCAATAGGGTCGTTTTGGGCGGCGTAGCCATTCTTGCCATCAATAAAACAGGCGGGGGCCAGAGGGTCGCACAATACGACAGGTAGACCACCATAGGCTGCTTCGGTGACGGCCAGTCCCTGAGTGTCGGTCAGCGATGGGAATAAATATATTTTACTAACCGCAGTTAATAAGCCAACGTCTTCACGTTTATAACGACCAATGAAAATAATATGGTCGCGGGCGGAACTTTCGGCTGCCAGCTTCTCTAGTGTTGTACGATACTCCCAGTCGCCGCCAAAGATTAGGTTGGCGTTTGGATACTTCTTAACGACTCGCTCAATTACTGGTATCAACATAGCTAGGTTTTTCTCTTGACCCAGTCGGCCAAAATAGATTAGATTTTCAGCATCTTTGTCGATATGATATTGGGCGCAGAATTCGTTAACCTCAGCGTCGGATGGATTGCGTGGTGGATTGACGCCAGTTGGAACGACAGATAGATTGATTGAGCAACCATTCTCGTTTGCAATTTGACGTAGCTGGTTGGCGGACTTCTCGCTAACGGCCACTACTTCGTCGCAGGCTTGGTACCACAGCGCTAGCATATTGCCGACGAGACGCTTACCCCAATTGTCATCGGTCTTACCGAGGGCAACGCGCTTGGCAAAATCTAGCTGTTGGCGGGCGGTCATTGGGACGGCACTGGGCATCATGGTAGCTAAGGCGGCGTAGCCCACTTTTAGCAGTCGATAGCTGTCAGAATATTCATAAGTGTCGGTACAGTGTTGGCCAATTAGGGCGGCGCCAGTTTTTCTAGCGGCGTAGCAGCAGAACATTGACATTTGGCCAGCAGTAAAGAAATGTAGGATATCTAGCTTTAGACCACGGATTTTCTCGACCAGATGGGGTGGAAAGAATACTGATAGTTGACCCTCTTTGAACCCCATGCCGCGGATTGTGCGAAAATGTATTAAGTGGCCATCTTCGGCATCAACTTCTGATACCTGATTTAATAAATTTGCACTAGGCGCAAAGACCCAGACCTCGTGCCCCATAGCCTCTAGCTCTCGCCGAGTTACATCTATTACTAAGACCACGCCATTCTGGGCGGGGCGATAAGTATCGGTAAATAGTCCGATTCGCATATGATTAATTATACTATAGCTCGACCAGATTGCGGTAGATTTTAACTAATTTCGCTATGTTGGCTTTGGTGTCGTACTTCTTAGCTAATCGTTGGGAGAGCTTTTGCCGTTCTGCGTAATAGCCCTTGTCCGCTTGGAGCTTTTCAATTTCTTGCTTAAATGTTTTGTCGCTTGCTCGGATAACTAGATCGCCAAAAGTAGCATCATAGTCATGAATATCACGCACTACTACTGGTAACCCCGAGGCCGCTCCCTCGATGATCGACAGGCCGAAGGTTTCTTGGACAGAAGGCATAAACATAGCATCGGCAGCCCGAGTGTACAGGCGGGATTGAGCTAACGGTATAACGTCGGTAATAATAACGTTCTGAGGGTGGTGTTTCATAAGGTGGTTCAGTTTGACAAAGTCGGCACCAGCAGCCTTAAAGGGGATACCACCTACCCAAACGAATTGAATGTTGGGCAGCTGCTTGGCAATCCTAATAAAAGTGTCAAAGCGCTTGCGGGGTTGAATCTGGCCATTGCCTACCACAATAAACTTGTCTTGCGGAAGGTCTAGCTCTCTGCGAATTTTACGCTTCTCAACGATGCTAGTTTTGTATTTTGCGATATCAATGGAGTTTTCGAGTACTTCAATAGGTCGTTTAACGCCCATCTTTACCAGGTTTTCCTTAGTGGCGGGCGAGACAGCTAACACGGTGTCGGCACGGTTGTAAAACCAACGCAAATAATATTTAAAAATATGTGACCACCATCGAGCGCCGATGATTGAGCCTACCAGAGATTCGGGCACGATGTGGGCACTAACGACTTTCTTGCCACCCTTGTTTGATATTAACCTCCGAAAGGCGAATAGACCTACGGTGTGGATATGGGTAATATCAATGTAATTGAGGGGCTTAGAGTTGACTAGCAGGTCGATATCGGGTCGCGCTTCCAGACCGTTGCGCATTTCAATATATGCAGTATGAACACCGTGACCTTGGACGGTGAACTCGCTCTCTGAAACCAGATTAACGGTTAAGCGCTTCATGTGTTTAGATTATAGCACAGGGTGGTATATAATAGAGCTATGGTAAAATCAGTAACCCGCAGGGGGCACAAAACTGGCAAAAAAGGCCAAACGTCAACGGTGATTTCAAATCGTCGAGCGGGTTTCGATTATAATTTGTCAGACAGTTTGACGGTAGGGCTAGAGCTGACTGGCTTGGAAGTTAAGGCGGCGCGCACCAATCGAGTTAATTTGCGCGGTGCCTACGTTACACCAAAGGCTAATCCGCGGACTGGTAAGACGGAATTATTTCTAATTAACGCATCGTTTACACTGAATAACAATGCCCCTAAAGGTAGCGGTCAGCCGACTACCACCGTAGACACAACGGCGCGTCGCATTTTGGCACACCGTCGCGAAATTGATCGCTTTAACGAGGCACGACAATCGGGGCTAACTATTGTGCCAACTAAGTTGCTAACCGGCGGTCGCTATATCAAGCTAGTAATCATGCTGGGCAAGGGTAAGAAGCAGTACGACAAACGTGAGGCGATTAAGAAACGTGATTCGGCGCGTGAGCTAAAGAAGCTAAGCAAGAATTTCAGGTAACTTATAGAGTTTGTGCTAAAATATTAATAAGATTGAACTGCAATTTAGGAGGATATATGACTAAAGACGAGAAGAAGGCTGCTGAGCTCAAGTCAGCACCAAAGCTAGAAGAAGCTAAAGAATTAGAGCAGGTGCCAGAAGCACAACCTGAAGCAGTGGGTGTAGCAACCCATAAGCCGGAGGCTCAGCCAGCGCCAGAGGTAGAGCCAGCTCAACAACCGGTACAGCAGCCTGCACAGCAGCCGACGCCAACTGCGCCAAGTAGGGTGGTAGATTTTGATAGTGCGCTGTCTGGTCTGAATGGTTGGCTAGGCTTCTTTGTAGTAATGTTCGGCCTAGGTGGCTTTGGCGGCGTTTGGGGCTTCTTTGCTGAACTGGCATCGCTGGCTGATAGTGGCGCTAGCGCTGATGAAGTGCTATCGGCTATTACCATGTTAGTAGGCGGCGTTCTGTCGCTGGTAACACTGTTCTATATGATTCAAAAACGTTTTCTGGCGCGCAAGATGGCGATGGCAACGCTAATCACTAGCTATGTTCTGTCGGCTTTAACTTCACTAGTGGCTCTGGTGGTAGATTGTACTACTAAGCCATCTTATGGTTGGGGCGAGTATTTATATCACACTTCGGCGTGTAAGGCCTCGGATATTATCTTAACCGTTGGTGGCCTAGTTGTTTCTGCGATTGCCACTGGTTTACTAGTCATGTACTTCCGAGTGAGCGAGCGCGTTAAGGCGACCTTGGTTAAATAAATGTTGCTGGCGTCCTGGAATATCAATGGTCTGCGCTCGGTGATAAATAAGGGTGCATTAGTAGAGTTTGTCGCAGCGGTGCAGCCAGATATTTTGTGTCTACAAGAGGTCAAGATTCAGCCAGCGCAGGTGGTAAATGTAAATATAAATACTGCGTCTGGTGGTTTGCCAGGCGTACCGGCAGAAAAGCCGAAGGTTAAATCTGGTCAGGTAGCATTAGATATTCCAGGTTATCACTTAGTTCTAAATAGCGCTAAACGCCCAGGTTATAGTGGTACGGGATTGCTGATTAAGCGTAGTCTTGCCATTGATGAGTCAAGGGTAGTCCGCAATCTGCCGGCAGATTTGGTAGGTCAATATGATCTAGCGGATGATTATGGTGACCCCAATAGTGAAGGCCGTGTAATTGCAATAGATTTAGGCGAGGCTTATTTGGTAACAGTCTATACTCCGAACGCCAAACCAGATTTGAGTAGATTGAAATTGCGCGAGAACAAGTGGGATCCGGCATTTCGTGCGTATCTGTCGCAGCTAAGGCAGTCAAAGCTGGTGATCTTTTGTGGTGACCTGAATGTGGCAGCAGAGGAGATTGATTTGGCGAATCCTAAATCTAATCGAGGCAAGGCGGGCTTTACCGATGAGGAGCGGGCGGGCTGGCATAATTATACGGCCGACGGCTTCCTGGATAGTTTTCGTACTATCCACGGTGACGTGCCGGAACAGTATACCTGGTGGTCACATTGGGCACACAGCCGTGAGCGTAATGTTGGTTGGCGTATTGACTACTTTATGGTGGACCAGGCGCTAAAATCGCAATTGTCGGACGCACAGATTTATCAATCGCAAATGGGCTCGGATCACTGTCCGATTAGCGTTACAATGAATATATGAATATGGATTATTGGCAGAAGCAAACTAAATCCGAGCCGCTATTTGACGACTTATTATGGAGTAAGCCCGAGCGGCGCGACCAGGCGGGACGTTTAGCTATTGTCGGCGGTAGCGATAAAGGCTTTCTGGCGGTGGCCAATGCCTATGAAATGGGCTTGAAGGCTGGCGCAGGCATGATGCGCGTAATTATGCCGGATGCGTTGAAACGCAAGCTACCGACCATCGTAGCGCAGCGCATTGATGATTTGATATTTACAGAATCGAATCCGTCGGGCGGTTTCGCTAAGGGTACAATGCCGTATCTACAGAGTGCTGGTGAATGGTCGGGCAACATGTTATTTATTGGTGATAACGGGGCCAATGCGGAGACTTCGGCATTATTCGAAAACTTTCTACAAGGCGACAAGACCACGACTATTACTATGACGCGCGATGCGGTTGACTCGGTTGCTAACGGTGCTGAGACAGTATTAAACCGGCCGAATACTAATCTGGTGGTAAGTTTGGGACAGCTACAGAAACTGGCCCGAGCGGTCTACTACCCTCGCATGATTACTTTCTCGATGGGAATAAAGCAGGTAGCAGAAACGTTGCATAAATTTACTATCACTTATTCTGCCACAATTACACTGTTCCATAACGATAACTTATTTGTGGCACAAAATGGCCAGGTAATTAACCAACCGTTTGCAGAGCCGCTAAGGGTTTGGAACGGTGAAGTGGCAGTTAGGGCGGCCACTTGGTCAGTCTGGGTGAGAGATCTTCTGAAGGCTACGGCCACTAGCTGGACTGAGCTATAGACAACTAATACGCCTAAAGTAAATGACCCCTCGCAGTGAGGGGTCAAAGGGTCTACTTGGCGAAGTCGCCTGATTCGGTGGCGAGGTCAGCGTTTTTTGTAGGTGAAGTATGGACATAGGCGAAACGGCTGTCGCTGGGATCAGCTAAATTCTGCCGAATCACCAGGTGCACATCATCGCGCGTTGGACCGAAGCCAAATATATACAACAATCGAACAACCTTATCCGAGTCAAGCTTTTCGCCCCTTTCGAGCGGTTGAACTACATAATAGCGACACGTCAGGCTGTAAGTGCTGTCGATTTGCGGGTCGACAATTTGCGACAGGGTGTCGATCGCCAGTTGATTAAATTGGAGGCTAGTCTCGAACTGAATGCTATTCAAGCAGTTCTTGACCCAAAGCCCTGCATCAACGTGGCCAAAAAACTTCTCGGCGTGTTGATACCCGTTCTTACGATAGGCTGTAGTAGCGTCGCAAATGGTAGCAGTGATATTTTTAACGTCGTCGATCGGGCTTAGTGTAGCAGGATTGGCATACTCCTGGTCATCGTCGCCCTGCATAAAGGAGTCGAAAACACTTTGCGCAGCATTAACGATCGGCTCTACTGGACTGATATCATAGGCGTATAGTTCGCTACTATGGTCCGTAGTCTTACTAATGGCTACTAAAATTGCCATAATCTACCTTTTCTAAATAGACAATAGTTACCTCTAGGTGGAATGCTCCACCATAGACATATATTATTATAACATCAAAACAGGCAATGTCAAATTATTCGATTGCTACCAATGTTGTGCTTTAGCTGTCGAATAGCATGTTTGTGCAATTTTGCTCCGCCAGAGCTGACGAAGGCTCTCTGGGCGTCAACGATGAGTAGCGTTGTGTCAGGTTGCACCAGTAAGCTACGGATATCTTCCCACTTGTCTGTCCTTGCTCTGCGATTGACGCTAACTAGTGCACTGTCTACGGTTGAACCAATTTCCTTGAACATAATTTTATTATAGCCCAGGACTACAATACCGAGCCTAGCTGTTCTTGTATGGGCGCTATTCGTCTTATGCCCAAATGAATACGTATGTAAGGCGTTCGAACCCACCGGGCGAGCTGACGCTCTGCCACCCTCCCTTTGTGAAGGGAGGTATTTGATTTGCGTATGGTCATTTGTTGTGACAGGGAGGTATTTATCCTACTGGTCAAGCGGTCGGACTTTAATGATATGGAAGGTCGTACGGTGTTATAAGAAAAGGCGTTACTACCGACGCCATAATGTGAACTAAGGAGCCTCCTTAGATATTTTGTCTAGGCTAAATTCGCCCATACCGCTGTTTTTGTAAATGTCTGACACTGCTAACAGTGCTAACGATTGCAAATCCTTGTTGTCGCGAATATTTTCATTGAAATAATCCTCAACAGATGCAGGGTAGTCGTCGTCATTGCCGTTCGTGTCGTCGTAGTCATACAGGAATACCTTGCTGAGCGCACTCCGCTTTTTCTGGCTCAACTCCCTGAAGTATTCAGGGTGAAAGTCGTAGAAGGTTTCGAGCGAGAACATCAAATGCAAGTATTGGTTGTATGCCATCATGCTAGCTTTTAAACTCATCCAGCATCTGGGTTGCGTCAAGCCCGCAACAAGCCTGAATGCGGTTAATTATGGGGCTGAAAGTGGACCTAGTGATTCTAGCGTCATCTTTGCCCGTAGATAGCGCATATTCTCGTTGATCGCAAGTATCGGAAATTAATTCCCAGTCAATAAATTTGTCGCCAAACAAGTCGCGCAGAGCGGCGGTGGCGTTACTGACGTACGCTAAAATATCCGCATCATCACAATGTGATAATACTAGGGCAATTAGATTAATTGCTATGCGTGCTTGATAGAGTTCTGGTGTGTTGTTCATAATTACTTTTCGTAAAAATGCCCCGGTATGACCGGGGCAAGCTGACTACCATGAATGGCGATTCTTGGAGCCTTTGGCCTTGTTTTGGTCAGTTTTGTGCATCTCGGTTCTCGAGCCGTCATTCTGAGCATTCCATGACACGCGAGTGTTATCTGGATACCACTGTGTGACGTGGGTGGGGCTGGGCTCACTGCCGTCGTGTGGAATATCCATTGAGGCATTGCTGCCAGAAGGGACTTGCCCCGGATTTGCGTCGCGGTCATACAGGATTTGTCCGTTATTGCTGGACATAATATCAGCTCCTTAAGGAACAATGGCTAGCGATTTGCTAACCATGTTCTAATTATAGGATTTTGTGATGACTACTGCAAGTGGTACAGCCGGGCGGCATGTGGTAAGATGAGAATGCTTAACGTAATAATAATTAATGTAAATAAACGTTCTTTTTGCATGCAGAGTCAAGATCTAGAACCCCAGTGGATGGGGTAGTACTAGGCGCTAGATGCGAATCGACCGTTTATTATTACGTTAAGCACCCAGAAGCTGGGTGCTAGATTTTTTGTAGCACGACGGCAATGGTGCTTAACGTAGCTGTAGAAAAGGTAGGTCGTCGCAATGTCATCATTCAACAAGGGTAGCTATACAGAATACGGTAATAAGATTGGGCTGTATAGTAATAGTGATCATAGTTTTATTTCCAGCGCACCGGATGTGGTGCTGAACTTTCCGTACAAGGACTGTGTGCTGGTGGGTGGTATGACGAAGGAGGACGCCAAACGTGATGAGCGCTTCCTGAACACCAAGGTTGACCAGCGCGATATTGATACTTTGTTTGAGCCTAAAGTCTTAACGGATTTCAAATACGTTGACCAGTCGGGCGAGCGGACGCTGACTGCTAATGATAACATTGAATTCTTTGATGAGAATGGCGAGCTAAAACAGAATCTGCTGATTAAGGGCAACAACCTGATCGCCCTGCATACCTTGCGTCAGCGTCTAGCCGGCAAGGTCAAACTAATCTACATTGACCCGCCGTACAATACGGGTAATGATGGATTTAGATATAACGATAGCTTTAACCATTCATCATGGTTAACATTCATGGAGAATAGGCTGCGAATCGCACGGGAGCTGCTTTCGGACGACGGGCTGATTTTTATAAGCGTAGATGATAATGAGCAAGCCTATCTAAAGATACTAATGGATGAAGTGTTTAGTGGGCAATTTGTTAATACTTTTGTGTGGCTTAATAATCCTAAGGGGCGCCAGATACAGGATCTCGGCGCAGCTGGTACTCATGAATACATAACCTGTTATGCCAAGTCCGCCGAAAATGTCGGAAAGTTTGTTGCTAATAGTACTATGCTCAAGTCACTAATGCCAAATGCTTACAAAGGGTTCGACTATGAGATAAAAGAAGATAGCGTCGGTAAGTACATTACGACTAATGAACTTTATAATAGCAACCCTGTCTTCAATGAGGAGACTCGCCCCAATTTGGTATATGACATTTTCTACAATCCTCAAACCAACGACATTAAAATTGAAGATTTTGGCTCGAATAAGACGTATGACGGGTATGTATATATTGAACCGCACAAAAACAATGACGGCAAGCATCAATACCACGCCTATAGGTGGAGTAGAGATAAGATTGAAAGAGAAAGGCAAGATCTTGAGTTTGTTCCATATAAAGATACATATAAAATATACACAAAGAGAAGGGATTTCGACAATACCGTAGTTAAGGACACTATAACGGATATCAATGGCTCTGACGGCAATAGAGAGATGAGCAATCTTGGCCTTGGCGATTTTAGCTTTCCAAAACCGGAAAAACTTTTAATGTTGATCATCCAAATGTCTACCGCTCCCGGCGATATCGTATTAGATTATCATTTGGGCAGTGGCACGACGGCAGCGGTGGCGCAGAAAATGGGGCGACGCTGGATCGGCATCGAGCAAATGGACTATATAGAAACCATTGCGAAAGAGCGGATGAAGAAGGTAATCGCTGGTGAGCAGGGCGGCATCAGCAAATCAGTTGGCTGGCAAGGTGGCGGCAGCTTTGTCTACCTAGAGCTAAAGAAATATAACGAAGATTATAAAGAGCGCATCTTGGCGGCGGAAACAGCGACCGAGCTAGATGCTATTCGCGATGACATGCTGCGTAACGCCTTCCTGAAATTCTGGATCAATCGTAAGGACTTGAACCGCGATTGGTACGACGAGGAAATTAACGAGCGCAAGGTGGAACTGATTAACATGCTGGACGAGAATCAGCTGTATCTAAATTACGCTGACATGAACGATGCCAAATACAGCGTAACGGCGAACGAGAAAGCGCTAACTGACCGCTTCTATGGAGCCAATGACGATAGTGAGGATGACGATGACGGCGCCAATTAAAAACAAAATCACCACTGAGGATGCGACCGCTAACTTCCTATTCCGCCGAATTCAGGCGAACCCGGAATACCAGGCCTGGGCGGACGAACACGAGGTACCGGATTACATTACGGATAACTTGGCGAAAGACAAGAAGCTACGCCCGTACCAGGCCGAGGCAATTAAAACCTTTATCTGGCTATATGACCGTGACCGAACGGCGGCGCGCCACCTGCTATTCAATATGGCGACCGGAACCGGCAAAACACTGGTAATGGCGTGTTGCGTGCTGTTTCTATACACGCGGGGCTATCGCAACTTTGTCTTCACGGTCGGGCGCGAGAACATTATTCGCCAGGCGCAGAAGAATCTGTCGGACTATAACTTTTCCAAATACCTGTTCAATCGTGACGGCATTCGGATTAATGGTCAGCGCGTCAATGTGAACGTGATCAACAACCCAGCGGACGGCAACGATCAGGATATTAACTTTACCTTCCTAATTATCAATACGCTATATAACCGCTTGCGCGAACCGCACGAGAACCAGCTGTCCATGGATGACTTTCGGGACAACAAAGTGGTGATTATCGCTGACGAGGCGCACCATCTGAACGTCGATACGCGAAGCAAGAAGAAGTCGGAGGCGGAAGAGGCGGAGAACTGGGAAACGGTGGTCAATAGTGCCGTTCACGCCAACACGGACAACATGCTACTAGAATTTACGGCGACGGTGGACCTAAAGAACGATAACATTCGGCAGAAGTATCAGGATAAATTGATTTACCGCTATAGCTTTCTAGAATTCAATAAGGATGGCTATAGTAAGTCTGTGCAATTTCTGTATAATCAGGAAACACAAATTGAGGATCAGAAGCGGCTGTTGATTGTGAATGCGGTGGCGCTATCGGAATTCCGGCGGCTGTTTGCCGAGCGCACTATGAAGGTGGATATTAAACCGATTGTGCTAGTGAAGTCGGTGAAGATTAAGGAGTCTGAGAAGGACCGCGAGTTCTTTGATAAGGTCATTTCCACATTGAGCGTGGACGACTTGCACTGGCTGCGTGATGTGGCGGTGGCGAACCGTGATCCGCATCATTACCACGAATACGAAATTGTGGCGGATATGTTTAGCTGGATTTGTAGCGACCGCAGCGGACTGATGCCGACCGATAAATGGAACGATAAAGAAGGCGCGCTGCAGAACTTTGTCAATCAGATTAAAATGAGCTTTGTTCACGATAACACCCTGATTTACAACAGTCAGAAGAAGGAGAATCCTGAACTGCTGACGCAGCTGGATAATCCACGCAACAATATTCGAGTAATATTTTCAGTCAACGCCTTGAATGAGGGTTGGGATGTGCTGTCGCTATACGACATTATTCATTTTGATATTAGCGAGAATAAGAAAGTGTCGCTGCAGGATATCCAGCTGATTGGACGTGGGGCACGCTATTATCCATATAAACTACCGCGTACCTATCGCCGTGATCGGGATCATGGTATGTTTGCTAGCCTGAATCTGAACCGTGCAACCGAGGTGGATAAGCGCAAGTTTGATAACGATCCTAACGACACGGGACGGGCGTTGGAAACCATGGTGTATCACTTTGTTAAGACCGGCATGTTTATGGAAAACTTGCGGCGCGATTTGCTGGGTCAGGGCATCATTAATAATGGTGTTGAGACGCGGACGATTACCCTGAAGCCAAAGTTTATGGCCAGCGAAACCTACCAAAAGGGTGTGGTGCTAGTGAATGAGGAGGTTTATCGCAAGAAGGTATCAAACGAAGAAATCGATACGACCTTTAATCAGCCGATTATTGCCACTAGCTATCGCATTCAGGCAGCGGATATGTCGGATCGGGCATGGAACGTCGCCGAGGCTAGTCACTTATCGACCACTATTAAAATTACGTCGGAATATTTTGACTGGGCGATTATCGAGAAGGCGCTGATTCGGGCGGAGAATAATTTCTTTCGCTTTAACAATCTGCGGCGACACCTACCGCAAATTCAGTCGGTAGATGACCTGATTGATAAGTATCTACCTATGTATGAAATTACTTATCGCTATGAGGCTGGTAAGGAAATCGAGAACCTGAGTCCGCGCGAGAAGTTGCGGCTATTAGTCAATGCGATTTTGCCGGAAGTGCGACGTAAGATTGACTTGAACCTACCGCATCGGATTGGTAGCCGCGAGTTCACGCCGCGGCCGCTGGCGGAAGTATTTGAGCGGCAGAAGACGATTTATCTGGCGGCCTTTCCAGTGGATGATCCCAGCGGCAACGGCAAGAAGGTGTATGTTTCGCCTGACGAGCGGGCGCAGGCACAGACCACGGATGAGCACCTGGCGTATCGGTACGATGTGGCGAATTCTGAGTGGTATGCCTATAGTGAGAATTATGGCACCAGTGAAGAGAAGCTAATGGTTAAGTGGTTAGCCGGGCAGATGCCGCAGCTGCACGCCCGCTATCCGGGTTGCGAGATCTACCTGGTGCGTAACGAACTGGATTACTTTATCTATAGCCAGCGTGATGGGCGACGCTTTAGCCCGGATTACCTATTATTTATTAACGATGTGCAAAATCACGAACTGTACTATCAGGTGATTATCGAGCCTAAGGGTAGCCACCTACTACTAAAGGACGAGTGGAAAGAGCGGCTGCTGCTGGATCTGAGTAACCCGAAGCGCGACGACGTGTCGGACGGATTTATGGTGGCGGAGGACAATGCGGCCATGCGGCGGCTACGCAACAACGGCTATAAGGTTGTCCGCCCGGTCGGATTACCGCTCTATAACCATGAGGGCGACCAGTTTGATAAGTTCGCAAGGGAGTTTGGGAGGCTGGTATAAGACGACCTATGTGTAGATAGTCTCATTTCTTTTATACTATACTTAAATTATGACGTATGCGGATCTAATGCAATTTATACCAATCCTGCGTCGGTTAGTACCGAGAATCAGGGCTCATTGCGATTTGTCTGAGGACGAGCTTGCTAGAGAAAAGTACCTGGAAAGATTAATCTCGTTAGCCAAAAGGCCACTCTACTATGCTGGTGATGAGATAAATAATGATGATTTGGGCGGAGCGTTGAGCTTTGACACGGGTGAGCTTTTTGGTCTGGCTGAGCAGCATGTAACTACTAGCGTCTTGCTGAAGCGATATCGCGAAGAAGATGTGCCAAACGATATAGATGATATGGAGAAATTCTTAAATGTGTATAAAGACAACGAAACACCCAAGAAAGTACTTGACTATACACTAGATAGATACTCAACTATAGAAAAACTCTACAAGCAGCACCCTGATAACACGGATACTCGCGACCTCTACAACGCTTACACGGATATAGTTAGTCGAATGAGACAGGCTAAGAGCAGCTAAAATGCAATATGTCTTATCGTGGTAATATATAGATATGGCAACTTATAACTTAAATTTGCAGGATAGGTTTTTTAATTACATCAAGAATGGCACGAAGCGTATTGAGCTTCGCCTATATGATGAAAAGCGTCAGAAGATTCAATTGAATGATGATCTAGTGTTTACGAATAGTAAAGGCGAGCAACTTACGGCTAAGGTAATTGGGCTATTGAGATATAATAATTTTGACGATTTATTTAAAGACTTCGATATTGACACAATGGCTGACAAATCTATGACCAAGGAAGACCTCATGTCTGCCCTATGTGAATTCTACACGTCCGAGAAGCAGGCGAAGTACGGAGTAATTGGGTTAAGAATTCAGCTAAGAGACTAGGTTGAAAAATTTATAAGGGAGCTCATTGCTGAGCTCCCTTTTTGGGTTGGGCTACTTTGAGTTAAAAATTACCTCAATGGAGTCCTTTCGATACATGTCTTTTACGCGACGTGTCTCTTTCCATTCATATCGATTGATAAAATCGTTGAATTGAGCAACCTTATCGGACGACATGGTAATCACTGGCTTAGTGGTACCGAGGTACTTGAACGATCTTTCCAATAGGCTAGATGCTATACCCTTTCCGCGGTAGTGTTCTGAAACATATAGCGTGCAGATTTTGGCTTCTTCACTTGTGTGCTTTAGAATCGTGACACCTGCGAGGTTGTCATTAATATTGCAGGCGATAATTTCGCGCGTGCCATTGGAAATGCCGACTACAACTTTATCTTTAAACCACTTTCGGTGGTCTGGGTAGTCTTGACATATAAAGTTTAGCTTCTCCTTTATTTTATTAATGAGTCCCTCGTAACTCTGGCTATCAGATTTGCGAAGAGCTGACGCTTTTATGTACTGTACCCTGGTGCTATCGTCTTGGCATGACATAATCGAATCCTTCTTAAATGTGCGAATAATATTTTATCTATAAAATATAATATAATATAAATTTGTAATGTCAAGCTTTGCGCAATATGTATCTTTAGTGACTTGAAGGACATTACTGTAATAAGAGGGTTATATGGCGAAGAGTGATGAATTTCTAAAATCAAGTGCGTTTAAGAGATATGATTTTAAGTTTCCAATGGATGCTGGCTATATGACCGAGTGGCTGCGGGTACTGTGCAATATGGGGAACATTCCGGCGAACGCAGTGGCGAAAATGGATGAGGTGAATATGAGTAACCTGCGCGTTGAAACCTTTAAATATATCATGGCCAATTTTGACTGGATTGGGGCGAGCTATGGTTATGAAACTGGTCTACTAGAATGGGCTAGAATCTACGGCAAGACCACTTTGGATGAACGGTCATGCTCTGCCTCTACTAAACCATAACCAATTTGATATAATGGGACTAATGGAATACTACAACTTGGGCATCGATGAAGTATTGAAGAAGCTAAAGTCTAGCCGTGATGGGCTAAAATCACGCGAAGCCGCACGGCGACTGGAGGAAGTCGGATATAACGCCGTGGCGGTTAATGGTGTGCCGCTATGGCAACGCATAATTGCGCCGTTCGCCAATGTAATGATGGGAGTACTAGCGGTTGCGGGGATGCTGAGTATTCTGCAGGGGCAAACGATAGAGGCGATAATCGTCCTGGTTATTATGATTGTTAGTGCAGTGATTGATTGGGTACAGCAATACTCAACTGAGCGTATCTTGCGGTCGCTACGTAAGAAGGAGAACGACAAAGTCGAGGTATATCGCGACGGTGATGTAATCGCAGTGCCAGCCGAGAACATTGTGCCGGGTGACATAATTATTCTACAGGAAGGCCAGAAAGTGCCCGCGGATGCGCGTGTGCTAGAATCGACGCATCTAAATGTGGATGAGTCGATGCTAACGGGTGAGAGTATGTCGATTCGCAAGTCCAATGCTGCCATTAAAGGCAAAAAGGAAGTCTACGATCGTTCAAATATGGTGTTTGCAGGTTCTTTTGTGGTTACGGGGTCTGGTCTATGTGTAGTGACGGCGACCGGCAACGATACGGAATTTGGACAGTTGGCTAAACTGGCCAGTGGTAGTGTAGAATCGCCGATTCAGCAAAAGATTGACAAGCTGATTACTAACGTGGTGATTGCAGTGTTTATTATGGCGGCTCTAGTGATGGTCCTGGA
Source organism: Candidatus Saccharibacteria bacterium UBA1103 (assembly GCA_002313515.1). Lineage (GTDB taxonomy): Bacteria > Patescibacteriota > Saccharimonadia > Saccharimonadales > Saccharimonadaceae > Nanoperiomorbus. The sequence goes on from DCBQ01000004.1 coordinate 198,814, forward strand.
AATCGCGCAGGGTCAGACATTTGTGGAGGCGCTGGAATTTGTATTGGCCTTTGCTGTGTCGGCGGTGCCAGAAAGCTTGCCGATCGCCATAACGGTGGTGCTGGCGCTAGGTATGCGTCGCATGGCAGAGAAGCGCGCCTTAGTGCGCAATATGCGAGCGATTGAGAATGTAGGCTTAGTGACCGTAGTGGCTACCGATAAGACTGGAACACTGACTCGCAATGAGCTGCGCGTGCAGGAAACTTGGTCGCCACGTTTTAATGAAGCCGCTTTCGCCCTACAGACTTCATTCACCATGAACGACAGCAAGGGCAAGCAAGGCGACCCACTAGATACTGCGCTGTCACACTACTTAACCAAGAACAAAGTTGGCAATCCCCATCAAGCCACGCGGGCGGAATTGGTGCGTAGCTTACCATTTGATTATGCCTTGGCTATGAGTGGCAATGTTTGGCGCTTTGGTAAACGTGAGGATGTTTACCTAAAGGGCGCACCAGAGAAATTATTGGCACGTTGCAGCCTGAACGAGACCGCTCGTAAGCAGACGGATGCTAAGTTGCATGAGTATGCTAAGCAGGGCTATCGAGTGATTGCGGTGGCCAAGTATGAGAGTAAGGGCGACGTTATTAATCTAAGTAACGTGCCCAAGGAAAAGCTGGAGTTCCTGGGCTTTCTAGCGATAGCCGATGAACTGCGTCCGCACATTGAAAATGCGGTGCATGAAGCGCAGGGCGCTGGCGTTCGTGTGGTAATGATTACGGGTGATCATGCTGAAACGGCTTATAACATTGCCCATAAGGTTGGTATTGCTGACGATCCGAAGCAGGTGTATGACAGCCACAAGCTAATGACCCTGTCGCCTGATCAACTGGCGTCAGTGGTGGCGTCGACGCGGGTTTATGCGCGCGTTACACCCGAGGCTAAATATAAGATTCTGGACGAGCTGAATAAGAGTCAGATTACTGCTATGACTGGTGATGGAGTAAACGATGTGCCGGCGCTAACTAAGGCGCACGTGGGCATTGCGATGGGTGGTGGCGCAGCGATTGCTAAGGACGCTAGTGATATGGTGCTACTAGATAACAACTTCCGCTCGATTGTGACGGCGATTCGCGAGGGGCGAATTATCATTTCAAATGTACGTAATATGCTGCTATATCTGCTGGCGACTAACGCTGGAGAGGTGTTAGTGACTATCGGTGCGTTATTGCTAGGCCTTCCGTTGCCAGTGCTAGCGGTACAGATTTTGTGGATTAATTTGGCGACCGATACCTTTATGGTGATTCCGCTGGGGCTAGAGCCGGGTGCGCGTGACATTATGAAGCGTAAGCCGTTAAAGCCCGATGCTCCGATACTAAATAAGTATCTAATTGGTCAGATGATCGTAACTTCGCTAACCATGGCGGTGATTGTGCTGACGGTATTCTATACCTTCCTCCATCTAAACGGTGGCGATCCGACAGATAACGAACCAATTGCTCGTAGTGCCGCCTTCTTAACCTTGATTGTTATTCAGTGGGTTAATGCGGTATTAATGCGCAGTCTGCAACCGTTAGGTAAGATTCTGCGGATTCATAACCGCTCGTTCTTCTGGGCGCTACTGGGTGCAATGATGCTGCAACTAATTGCCCTGCTGACGCCGGCGTTACGTGACGCCCTGTATATGGCGGACATTCACGCTAATACTATCTGGGCGTGCCTACTGGCCTCAGTGACTATGGTTGTGGTAATCGAGACGTACAAGAAATGGGCACGCTATCATATAGCAAGAGAGGATAAATAGATGGAATATGTAATTGCCGGGTTATTGGCTGTAGTTTTAGCTGTACTGCTGGTGGTGTTGGTACGGCAGAATCGACCGCGTCAGGACGATACGGCTAAGTACCTACAAAATGACTTGCTAAATCTACGCCAGCAAGTGAGTGATCTGTCGAATAGCCTGTCGAAAACCTTTGATGATAAGTTAGACCGTACGCAAACCTCGATGCAGATGCAGCTAAGGCAGAGTGCCGCCATCGTAAATGACGTTAGTCGGCGGCTTGCAAAATTAGATGATACCAATAAACGGGTGGTGGATGTAGCGGACGAGCTAAAGACCCTGCAAAATGTGTTGCAGAATCCGAAGCAGCGCGGCGTGTTTGGTGAATTCTATCTAAACTCCGTGTTAGAGAACGTACTAGCACCCAATCAGTGGCAGGCGCAGTATAAGTTTAAGGACGGCGAGATTGTGGATGCGGTGATTTTTCTGGATAAGCAGCGGATTCTGCCGATTGATTCCAAATTCAGCTTGGAAAATTACAATCGTTACGTAGAGGCGACAGACAAGGAAGCTAAGGCGCGTTACCTATTGGCAGTGAAGCGGGATCTAAAAGGCCGGATTGACGAGACATCTAAATACATCCGCCCAAACGAGGGGACGATGGACTTCGCTTTTATGTTCATCCCCAGTGAGAGCCTGTATTACGATTTGCTAGTTAGTCGGGTGGGCGACAGTGGTTCGTCACGTGATTTAATTGAGTATGCCTTCCGGGATAAACATGTGATAATTACTAGTCCAACTAGCTTTATGGCTTATCTAGAGACAGTGTTACAGGGACTGCGTAGCCTGCAGATCGAGCAACAAGCTAAGGATATCCAGAAGCGGGTGGCGCAGCTAGGTATGCATATTGACCGTTATAATGAGTATCTAGGCAAGCTGGGCAATAGCCTATCTACAACGGTCAATCATTATAATAATGCCTATAAAGAGTTCGCTAAGGTAGACAAGGATGTTGTCCGCATCGCCGACAAAGCCCCATCAGTAGATCCTGTGACGGTAGATCGACCTGCGAGTGATTAAGACATAGCCTGACCTTTTGGCGACAAGCGAATGAAGGTGAGCTGTGCATGCTCAACATCTTAAATGTCTGGCTATCAAGAACTAATAATAAGATTAAATACTATTAATCTTATTCTGAAATTCGTTCTGGTTACTATTGATACTGTTGCGTATGCCATCTAGCCACTTGTCGTTATCGTGCAATACTTGGCTTAGGTCGGCGGATACTTCGGCAAAGGTAGTGCTACTAGACACTTTGTCCTCTAGTTGTGTCATGGCCGATAGACGTTCGGTCTCCTTGGGGTAGCGGTCTTTAATGACAAATTTATAATTCTGTACGGCGCCGAGTGCTTCACCGGATAGCGTAGCGGACTTCTCGGTACCTTCGTTGAAAATTTTGACTAGTTTGTCGTGAGCTTGGCGGGTGGCGTTGTAGTCCTTAATATCGGTCAGTAGTTTACTGTAGGAGTCCTTCAGTGCCTGGGTCTGCCGGTATTTGGGACTAATTTTATCGGCTAGCCAAACTTTGCGCAGCTCTACAGGTGCACCAACCGATTTGGCATTAACGGCTTCGCTGTACTGGTTGTAGACTGCTTCGCGATAGTCGTTGATGGCTTTAGTCGAATCAACAATGATGTAGACGCCACCGGCCACTGCTAGCGCGACTATTAGTAGCATGCTCCAGACGACGCGTTCAATTAGCTTGCGACGAGCGGGGTTGCTAGCCTTCATGTGCTTGCTGCTCTTGGCCTGCTTTGATTGCTTTGCTTGCTCTTCCACCTCTAGTTCTCCTGTCTATAATATCTATAATGTTGCAGTGTATATAATTAAACCAACGGTTGCGATGACAATCAATATCCATGCCCAGGCAATGGTAGTGGTGGGCTTGAGGTCTTTCTGATATTCGCTACCGGGCGTGTATGTATCCTTGTGCTGATACGGGTCACCTTCGGCACTGGCGGTGCGGTTCTGCTTCTCGCGCAGCTCGGCCGTAATGCGCTTCTGTAGTTCTGACTTTTCCTGTGTGTCATTATAAATGATTGACATAAGCAAATTATAGCATAATAGCATAAAGTTACTAAATCTGTGTTATCAGCGTTTCGCCAGTGTTTACACTGGACAAAAATGTGCTAGGCGGTTAAAATTATGCTTGTAGTTTAATATTAAGGAGGGATTAGAATATATGGCTACAAAGAAAAGTAGCAAGCGTGCATCTTCGAAGAAGTCAAATTCGACTAAGACGACGCGCGTGACCAAAAAGACCCTAGACGAAGCCAAGGCTGACGTCGACGAGAAGCCTGTAGAGGCTGAAAAAGCTGAGGCTAAAACCAATACAGCTGACACTAAGGCTGACGTCAACGACAACGCTAAGAGTGATGCTAAGGATGATGATACCGATGAAGTCGTCGAAGTTGTGGAAGTTGTCGAGACTGAGCCAGCTAAGACTGCTGCTGCTAATACCGAAAAGAAAGGCATTACTGATCGCCTAGCTTCATTGAATCCAGCGGCAATGCTGGCGGAAGCTTTTGGTACGTTTGTACTATCAGCAGTTATCCTAAGTTTGGCGACCAACCAGTATTATGGTTCGCTGGGCATTGCTCTAACCCTGGCTGCGCTAGTCGTGATCTTTGGTGCGATTTCGGGCGCACATCTGAATCCAGCAATCACTATTGCTGCTTGGATCAACAAGAAGGTTGATGGTGTTAAGGCATTTGCCTACATCGTGGCGCAGTTTGTCGGTGCGGCGTTGGCGATCCTGGCGCTAACTGGCATTACTAACGCTAACTTCAGCCTAGGCTCTGCGCTAAAGAGCGTAGTGATTTCGCAGAATGTTGCAACCGAGGCAGATATTGCTAAGGCGGGCAGCATGGAGCAGTGGTCAAAGGATTTCTTAAAGAATCAGGGTACTACTGAAATAACTAAGGGCAAGACGGCTACCGAGATGGTGGCTGAGATGGCTGGTATTGATACCAACTCCGAGGCAGGCGTAAAGATTTCTGACACTGCTAAACCAAAGGTTCACTCTCAGCTTGGTCTAGAGAAAGGTCAAGAGTGGGGTGCATTGGCTGCTGAAGTTCTAGGTACGGTTATCTTCGGTCTAGGCGCAGGCTACGCTCTATTCAGCAAGCGTAAGTGTGCAATTTCCAAGGGCTTAGCAATGGGTCTAGGTATGTTTGTTGGTCTAGCGGTCGCTGGTAGCACTGCGATTCTAAACCCAGCAGTTGCAGTTGCGCTAGGTGCTTTCCACTGGGGTGACTTTGCCACTGTAGCATGGCCAATCGTTGTCTACGTATTAGGCTCAGTCTTGGGCATGGTAATCGGCGTTTCGATTTACCGCTTGCTGGCTAAGAACAGCGATAATGCTGATGAGGAATTTGAAGCTTAGTCTGTAAAATTCTAACGTAAAATAGCTCTCGCATGCGGGAGCTATTTTGCTATCTGTGCTAAAATAATAGATATGAAATTAGAGGAAGTTCGGAATAATTTCCTTGACCAGATTAAGGCGGGCGTGGATCCGCATGAGCTATTAAAGGCCAAGGAGCTAAAAGATTTGTACCGCGAGATTCCTAAATTGCCGGTAGCAGAGCGCTCGGCGTTTGGACAGAAAATCAACGCGTTAAAGAGTGATATTCAAGCAGCGGCTGATGAATATGCCGCGAAGCAAGAAGCGGCTAGTGTAGAGTCGCTGGATGTAACGGCGCCATTTGACGTCAGCACTAAGGACCATACGGCGGCACATCCTGATTTGCTGCCGGTCGAGCACAGCTCGCTGCACCCACTGACTTTGGAGTTACAACACGTGGTGGATGTGTTTACGCGGATGGGCTTTGAATGCCACGAAGCGCGTCAGATTGACGACGATTACCATATGTTTACTAGTTTGAACTTCCCGCCTAATCACCCAGCGCGCGATGGTTACGATACTTTCCGCACTGAGGAGGGCTATATCCCGCCGGCTCACACTACGGCCATGGAGAACCGCACCCTAAAGGCTGGCAAGGCTAAGCTAGAGGCTGGTGGCCAGATCGCGGAGATTCACTACGGTCGCGTATTCCGTAACGAGGACGCTGACGTAACTCACGATCATACCTTTAACCAAATCGAGGGTGTCTTTGTATCGCGTGACGCTAACCTGGGTCAGATGCTGGGTCTACTCAAGAACTTCTTTGAGACTTATTACGGCCAGAAACTAAATATCAAGACTCAGCCAGGCTACTTCCCATTTACCGAGCCGAGTCTGGAATTCCAGATCGAGAAGCCAGCGGCATTAGGCGGTGGTGGTAAAGGCGGCGAATGGCTAGAGATGCTGGGCTGCGGCATGCTTCATCCGAATGTATTAAAAGAGGCCGGTATTGATCCGACTAAGTATCGTGGTTTTGCCTGGGGTGGCGGCTTGGAGCGCCTAGTGATGCTGAAATATGGCATTGAGGACCTAAGACATTTTGAATCGGGCAAGCTAGCGTTCTTAAGGAAGTTTGAGTAAGGGATAGATAATATGATAATTTCAGTAAATTGGTTGAAGAAATACATTGCAAACGTACCGCCGATTGATAAGTTGGCCAAATTAATTGGCGCACGATTGGTTGAGATTGAGAGTATCACTGACCTGAACCAGAAGTATGCTGGTGCAGTGGTAGTTGAGGTGAAGAGCTGTATCGCACACCCGAATAGTGACCACTTGCATATATGCAGGGTAGATGACAATGGTAAAACGGCGAACGTGCCGCGTGACGAAAATGGCTATGTGGAAGTAGTCTGCGGTGCGCCGAATGTACATACGGGCATGAAGGCAGTGTGGCTGCCGCCGAAAACTACCGTACCGGAAACGTTTGGCACTAACGATGAATTGATACTGAGCGCTCGTAAACTACGTGGTGTATTGAGCCAGGGTATGATGGCGAGCCCACGCGAATTGGATCTATGGGACGAGCATGAAGGAATCTTGGATGCCTCGGATTTTGAGGCGCAGCCAGGCGACTCTATCATCAAGCTATTCAATCTCGATGACTACCTGCTAGAGGTTGAGAATAAGAGTTTGACCCATCGTCCAGATTGCTTTGGCGTGATTGGCTTTGCTCGTGAAGTGGCGGCGATCTTGGGCGAAGAAGTTAAGACGCCTGATTGGTTTAATGATTTAGACGGCGAGCCGGAGCTTGGCGAGTTTAAGGATGCCGTATCAGTATCTATCGCTGACCCTGAATTATGCAACCGCTACGAGTGCATCGCGCTAGACAATGTGGATGGCAGTAAAGATTTGCCAGCAATTATGCGCAGTGAGCTGAGCCGGGTAGGGGTACGTTCTATTTCGGCGCCCGTAGACATTACTAACTATCTAATGATGGAAACCGGCCAGCCTTTGCATGCCTTTGACCTGGATAAAGTAACGGCGCTGTCGCCAACCAAAAAATCGGACATTGTGGTGCGAGCAGGCCGCCAGGGCGAAACATTAGAGCTATTAGACGGCCGCACAATTGAGCTAGTAGATAAAGACATTGTAATTGCGGCTGGTACAGCTGAGAATAGTGTGCCGATTGCACTAGCTGGGGCGATGGGCGGTAAAGCTACTGAGATTACTACGGATACTAAGCGGGTGCTACTAGAAAGCGCTACCTTCAACCTGTATAACCTACGCAATACCCAGTTCCGCCACGGTATCTTTAGCGAGGCGATTACCCGCTTTACTAAGGGCCAACCTAGCCCACTGACGCACCCAGTGCTGCTGCGGGCGGTGGCTATGCTAGAGCAATACGCTGGCGCACGCACGATTAGCGATGTGATTGACAGCTACCCGATCAAGCCTACAGTTAATAAATTCGATATGCCGACCAAGCTGGTGGGTGATGTGCTAGGCAATATCGAGGGTGGCTATACGCCAGAAATGATTACAGAGACCCTGCATAATCTGCAGTACGACGACATTGATGTCGATGACCAGCGTTTGAGGGCTACGGCTCCGTGGTGGCGAACTGACCTACATATCAACGAGGATGTAATTGAGGACATCGGTCGTGTCAACAGCTATGACACCATCACCGCGACCAGCCCACAGCGCGACTTTAGTGCGGCTGAGGTTGATCCGCTATATGCAGTGGAGATGGAGCTGCGAAAGCGCCTGCACGAAGCTGGCGGAAATGAAGTCTATAGCTACTCCTTTATCCACGGTGATTTACTGGACAAAGTGGGCGATGATAAAACTAAGGCATTTCGCATCGTGAATGCAATTTCGCCAAATCTACAGTACTATCGTCGTAGCTTATTACCAAACTTGGTCGAGCTAACGCGTGATAACCTGCGGGCGGGCTATGATGACTTTATGCTGTTTGAAGTCGGCAAGGTGCACCGTAAAGGTCAGATGGATTCAGACGAGCCGACCTTGCCAGCTGAACTACCGCAGGTGGCGGGAGTATTGGCATCAAAGAAGGCGACTGGCTCGGCCTTTTACCAATTAAAGCACATCTTAGGCTATACCTTTGGTCACGAAGCGCTAGCTTATGTGCGGCTAGACCAGGCTAAAGAGTCGCTAGACTCCTCGTTGAACCTATTTGAGCCTAAGCGAGCGGCGACGATTTACCTGAACAATCAGCTAGTTGGCGTAGTAGGCGAGTTCAAGGGCAAGATTCGCCGGGAGTTCAAGCTGCCGGATTATACAGCGGGCTTTGTGTTGCTGACTAGACAGATTGACATTAAGCAACTAACCGATAAAGAATATATGCCAGTTATGCGCTATCAGGGGACCTCGCGCGATGTAACCTTGGGAGTGCCAGCTGCGACTACTTTTGACGCAGTGCTGGGCTTCGTACGGAAGCAGCTAACACACGTGGCGGATCGCCTAGTTTACACGGTAACGCCGTCGGGTATCTACGCCCCTGATGCGGATAGCCGTAATGTAACACTGCACATTGATTTCTACGATCCCGCAAAGACGATTGACACTGCGGATGTCAATGCGGTAATGCACCGGATTGAGAAGCATGCAGCGGAAATTAGCGCTAGGGTAATATAGAATAGATAGAGATTGAATAAGGAGGGTAATAAATGAGCTCGTATCACAAGACACCAAAGGGCCAGCGTATCGGCATCTGGATAATCGCCATCATGATGCTGGTGTTCACTATTGCTGGTTTTGCCTCGATGATTTTAGGTGTGGTTAACCCGAAGACCGACCCCAGCACGATCGCTAACGACAAGGTTAACGAGGAATACAAAAAATATATCGAGGAGTATAACAAGCAGCAGGAAGAGGCGGCTAAGAAAAAGCGTATCTTTAGCGACGACTACAAAGACAAAGTGGCCAGCTTTAACGCTGACGACGTTAAAGAGCTAGCGGTAGAGACACTCAAAGAGGGCGAAGGCGCTACCTTAGCCAAGGGCGAAACCTTCAAGGCTAACTACACCGGCTGGAAGCCAGACGGCACTATCTTTGATAGCACTAAGAGTGAAGGTGGCGAGGCGACTCCAGTAGAGTTAACACTAAAAGACGGACAGCTAATTGATGGCTGGATAGAAGGCTTGGATGGCAAGCGCGCTGGTGGCGTTTACTTGTTGTCGATTCCGTCGGGCAAGGCTTACGGCGAGAATGGTAACGGCAATACTATCCCAGCTAACACACCGCTAAAGTTTGTGATTGAAATTACTGAGGTAACGAAGAAATAACTAGACTATATAGGGCAATCCCCGTGGCGACCGAGACGTTGTAACTTTCCTTTTGGCCGAACATGGGGATTTCCACTAAATCGTCGCACTGCTCCAGGAGGCTATTGATAATACCGTGTACCTCCTCACCTAGGAGCAGGGCTATTTTAGATGGTGCCTGATAATACGCTAGTACCACGGAGCGCTCGTTTTGCTCTAGGCCGACTAGGCGGTAGCCAGACTGCTTTAGCTGGCTAACTAATTTATTAATATCAGTGCGATAGCTTAACCTGACCAACTCCTCAGCCCCCAGGGCGCTGCGATGAAGCTCATGCGCTAGTTTGGCTTTGACATGCGGTAAAATTGGCGCATTGGTGCCGTCAGTGGCGCATTCCAGATTGGGTGTATAACCCGTGGCGTAGCACTGCTGAATACCGAGGCATTCGCAGGTGCGTAGAATTGCGCCCACGTTTTGAACAGAGCGGATGTTATGCAGTAGCACCACAATATCACGAGGTGGTTTAGTGAATTCACGCGATTTAGACATAATAATAGTATAAACCAAGTGAAACGCTTGTGCTAAAATAGAGTTATGTATAACGATCCTGCCGAGCAAGCCAAACGTTTTCGTGAGACTGACGAACAGAATACTGCTCGCCGCGCCGCCATCTTGGGCGTGCAGTATGTTGACATGCGCGATACCGAGCAGTCCATGCCACTAGTCATGGACATGATGTCCATCCCAGACATGTACAAATACAAGATGGTGCCGATGCAGAAGCCAACTGAAACTAGTCCGGCGCTATACGCTATTACTTTGTCGACGCCAGAGTCCGAGCTGAAAGAGATCAATGATGTCGCAACTGCTAACCAGATTTCAGTGCAGTATCGTTTAATATCTGATTCGGCGTTTAAGGCATTGATGTTGCGCTACGACCCACCAAAAGAGGTGGTTTACCACAACGTCGAGATTTCATCGGAAGGCAATAGCGACACATTTAAGAAGGTCAGCGACGAGCTAGAAAAAGTGCGACCAGACGATATTCTAAACTATCTGATTCTACAAGCCGATATGCTGGGCGCGTCGGATATTCACCTAGAAAATGAGCGTAACCAAGTGCGGATTCGCTTCCGTATTGATGGCACTTTGCATCCAATTGCTACACTATCTCATGATAAATACCGCATTCTGTTTGCCTCGATTGCCTCGGCGGCTAATCTGTCGCGAGCGGCGGTAACGGCACAGTCGGGCCACATCGTGCGCGAGATTGGTGACCTAAGGCGTTCATTTAATTTGGTCGGTGGCACTGGCAGCTTAGCCTCATCTAATGTACAGAATGAGGATGCTAATCACACGCTGAACATGCGTATCGAAACAGTGCCGACTAACTACGGTCAGGATGCGGTGATTCGCTTGTTTAACTTTCGCGCAGAGATGCTCAACATGGATGTGCTAGGCTTGAGTGATGGTGAAAAAGCTGAGCTAGAACAAATTATCTCCCACCCACACGGCATGGTGATGGTGGTAGGTCCGACTGGATCAGGTAAGTCGACCACGCTATATAGTATTCTGAACGCCCTGAATGACACCACGCGCAAGATTCTGACGCTTGAAGACCCGGTCGAGTTTGATATACCAGGGGTAACGCAGATTCCAGTGGATACGACCCACGGCCAGTCTTTCGCTGATAACGTGCGTACGATTTTGCGTCTTGACCCTGACGTAGTGATGGTGGGTGAGATTCGCGACGTCGATACTGCCCGCACGGCTATTCAGGCGGCTATTACGGGCCACCTACTACTCGCTACCTTCCACGCCCAGGATGCTGGCGCAGCCTTCGCACGCATTATTGATATGATTGGCGTGAACCCTGTATTTACCACCTCAATCCGTTTGGTAATTGGTCAGCGTCTAGTGCGACGGCTAGATGATGAAACTAAGATCGCCTACGAGCCAGATGAAGCCACAAAACAGTGGATACGTAATGCCCTAGCGGATTTGCCTGATAGCTATGACGATAAGCCAGACTTAGATCACATTACGTTATATCGTCCTGGCACCAGCGACGATAATCCCTTCGGCTACAAAGGTCGTACCGTGCTGATGGAGCAACTAATTGTCGACGATTCAATTACTAAATTTATTAGTGGCTCGCCGTACGACGTGAACGCCGAGGCGATTACAAAGACAGCACAGCATAATGGCATGGTTACTATGTTGCAAAAGGGTGTACTAAAGGCCTTAAAGGGCGAAACTACTCTCGAAGAAGTCAACCGTGTTCTGTAGCACCTGCAGCACCGCACGGGTTGGTGAAACTTGCTCGGTTCAGCTAAATTTGCTATTATTAGCATAATAGTTATGGGTGATTTTATCGGTAATCTCTTGCAACAGCCGCTTCTTGGTGTCGGGCTGATTGCTTTTCTGGCGCTACTGATTGGAGCTGGAGTAAAAATTGGCCAGGAGTTGTACTGGATGGGGACGATTGAATTTATTAAGGGCTGGATCTTAACGGGTCTGGTATCATTAGTTGGCGTTGTCGGCCTCTCTTATTTGGTAGCTATATATCAGACTCCAGCCTCAGGCCGCATGGCGATTGTAGTGGGTAATACACAAAATACGCCCAAGGCAAAGCTGGATGGCGGTATTAAAACGCGCCTAGAGAAGGTAATGATGCAGCACGCTGGTGGTAGTGTTGAGGATATGGCTGATGCGATTAGTATAGTTGAGGCGGATGGTGATCCTTATGTAATAAATCTGGATAGCAGCAAATTAAAACGAATTAGTGGTAACGAGACGCAGGCGAAGATTGATATCCAGAAGAATATTGACGCTATCGATAAGCAAATATCTAGTATCAAGCCAAAGACTAGTGGTGTCAATTATTTGGAGGCGATTTTGCGAGCTAGCGATGAGTTGGGTACTGGTGATGACTATGAAGAAGACGACGAGAGTAACTCGTCGCATAGAGGGTCGGACAGCATTATAGTGATTGGTTCGGGGCTCTCGGACACGGGTGATCTCAATTTCGTAGGCACTAATCTATTAACTGACCCGTCGCGACAGAATGACTTAATCCAGAAAGCTGCAAATGGACATCAGAAGGCGCTCGACAATATCCACGTCACTTTTTATGGTCTAGGATATACTGTTGCACCGCAAGCAAGCCTGTCGACCAAGCAGCGTGATGGTGTACGCGAGATTTATACTCAGCTGGTTGATAAATTGGACGGTAGGGCTACTATCGAAACGGAGTCACTAAGTGGTCCGGCGGTTGATACGCCATATACCGTCAATCCAACTGACACGGGCTGCGGCAATATCGAGCTGACTTTCGACGACAGTAAGTTGAAATTTAATAGCGATCGAGCTAGCTTCGTGAACGATAGTAATGCTGATGTCATTGCTGATCAAATCGTCGGTGTCTATAATCAGAATAAAGATAAGGTAAAGTCAATTGACGTAGACGGCTATATTGCGCATTACCAGAGCAGCAACCCCAACTTGTCACTAGACCGGGCTAATGCTATGAAGGATCTACTAATAAAACGTGGTATACCGGACGATAAGATTAAGGCTAGTGGTAAGGGTTTTGGCCCATATGAGTATAGCAACAAAGAATCGCATGATTCGACCGATCGACGTAATCGTATGATTAAGGTAACTGTACAGCGGGACCAGAAGGATTGTCGCGAGTAGTATGAAAACAAAGTATCCGGCAATTAGGTTGCGCTATGGTATATGGCTGCGACATCGTGATCGCAGTAATGGACGTCGCGACCGGCGTAAGGACATCGATAATTATAGATATAATAAAACCACGAAGTATATGGATCTGATAAAGGCCGAGATGGAATTCAGGCTGAATCGTGAACAAGGACGATATGACATTGTCCGATCGCAACAGCAGAGAATGGTTGATCGTGCGGAACAGGTGGTTTCCGAGTTTCAGCAAGCACATAACGAGTTACTGACTAGGCTAGAACAGCTAGAAAGCCAGCATAAAGTACTGAAGGATGATTATATCAGGCGCGCCAGTATCGAACGCCAAATCAGTGACCTTAATGCGCAGATAGTAGCAAGCGACTTAAGGCTCAGCAAGCTAAAGCAACAGCATAAGACCGAGCAAAGCATAGCAGACAACATCGATAAGACCTATCGCAATAATTGTACAGTTATCCGTGCTTGGGCTGATGCGCGAGTGCAATTATACGTAGACACGCTATTTAAGAAAGTAGATAGAGATAAGGAGGCGAAATAAAATGATCTTTCGACGAAAACGATATACAATTAGCGACGAAACAATTGGCCGTCGCTTGACCAAGGTGAGCAAAAAGACCATCAAAGAGGCACGCAAGATGATTCGTCGTGGCGAGTTGAACGGCGAGGGGATTGCCTTGTATCTACCCACCATCGATAGCCGCTTTAAGCCGATTAAGAACGAGGTGTTGAGCGCGGCGACCGGCCAGAGGACTGAAGTTGGCGGAATTTACTCGGACCAATTTGGTGATGTTGAGCGTGAACTAGGAACTTTCGAGGGTGAGATTAATGAGCTGGGCTGGTACTACGATAATTATGTTAAGAAGGCAGCAGCTGCTGGCATCCCTGTCGGTATTGAGCGCCCGCATCGGGTCAACTATGATGATTTATGGCGGCGCTTCAACACATTAAAAGATAAGAAACAGGATAAGCAGCAAAAGGAGGCTCAGAATGGCTAGTGCGAAGACTGAACGAGTGGCAAGCAGTTCGCCACGAAACGAAGCTAAAGCTTCGACAACTGTACGGCGTAAATCCGACCGTACTAGCTCGAACACTGCTAAATCCCCTAGTGAAGATAGTGAATTGTCTCTAAAGGACTTAGAGCAGGCGCGGCGTCGTGCTGAGTATAAGCAGCAACTAGATATACAGGCCGAGGAGGGCCGCCAGAAGCTAGCCCTGGTACACTCGCGCAATGAGGCAGAGCTAGCCGAGCAATCGCGCGCTCAACGTCGGGTTGCAGCTGAAGAAGAAGCACGTCAGCGGGCAGCTCAGCTAAAGCAACGCGAAGCTGAACGGCTAGAGCGTGAGCAGCGAGAGCAAGAGGCTTATCGGCAAGAAGCAACGGAACGACAGCAGCGGCTAGAGGCCTTGCGTGCAGGCGGCGTGCGTCAGTCGGGTGGTATACTTATCGCATTTGCAGTAATTGGCATTGTTGTTTCTGTAGTCGACATTACGTTTTTGAAGGATGTGCTGGGGCGCATGCTTGGCTTTAGTGGAGCTTACGCGACATTGCTGAGTGCTGTCATTGGGCTAGCAGCCATGGTTATGCTGATGGGGCTTCAGGGATATAAGGAAGCTCACGATGCTAAGGCAGATTGGCACCGGCCCTGGTATCAAAAATGGGAGGTGCTACTATGGTTGGCACTGGGAATCATCTTGTTAGCACTTCGTATTGGTTCGGGTTACATTCTTGATATAGGCGAGGACGACGTTCTGCTGAATGGCACTAAAATCCGACTGATTGACCTAGCGATTGGTCCGGTGATGTTTATCTTCTACCTGGCGGCGGGATCGTTTGCGATGTATGGTATTCGCAACTTCTTTAAGTCGGATATGTATATTGAAATGCTTGATAACCAGAATACCAATAAGAGCCGTCGTGAAGTGATGCGCCATCGTCGAATGGAAGAGATGAAGCACAAGCGTGACGAGATGGCCTTAATTCGTGATCGCAAAATGCTGGAACGACAAGACCGTCGTCGGGATAAGGCGGCCAAACGCGAGCAGCGTCAGCTACGTCGCGAGTACTTAGAAGCGCGTAAGCAGTACGAGCAGAAAGTAAAGGCGGTTCATATCGAGCATGAACGTATATCAGATCAACTTAGTCGACTCGAGGCTAGCCATCGAGATCTGGGTAATGTCGGTGGCATAAGTGAACGTTTAATTAATAATGTTTCAGAGGTGAGGTCGCAAGTTCAGGGCCAAGTGGCAATGCTAGTTAATGCTAAGTCGCATATTAGCGTTGATACGCTCAATGGGATTATTGACGAATATAACACGAATCATCCGTTCTAGATTGGTGGTAGTTCATGGGTAAACCGTTGTGGCTAGAGAATCTACAGGTGAAGTCGAGGGCCTGGCGCCGTCAGCGTCAATGGGCGCATCAGCGTGTTAGCATTGCGCAGCCTGTATATCGACCAGGTTATGTACCGGGTATAACCTGGTGGCAGGTGGCTCTGATAGTATGCGGTATTGCAATTGTTGCCTTGTTGGCAACTCTCTATGCACGCGAAAACTATTGGCGATATCGGTATCGCAACAATCCGACCTTCGTAACGACCTATCATACGCCACGCTCTACGCCAGCTAACAAAGACTCACACTACGTAACCGACTGCTCTGACAAATCAACTATCCAGGGGTTGTCGAACTGCGTCGGCTTTACTGACGAGGGGCGTAAGCTACTGGATAAAACCAAGCCGGCCTTTGCAGGTGAAGCGGACGTAGCTAAAGACTGTAACGTTGGTCAGCTGGCTGAGGGTGAGGCGATATTCGGTTGTTGGACCTTTATTAATGGAGACGAGCGCATATCGATGCTGGGTGCAAACGATCCGCTGTATGCGCAGTTTAAGGAATCGCCCGAAGTAACCCTGGCGCATGAATTCCTGCATGCCGTATACTACCGCTTATCGGTTAGTGACCAGCAGCAGATTTTTACAGCTCTATCCAGCGAATACGGGAATATGGTTAATGAAATAGTGGCATTGGGATACGATTATTCGCAGGTAGACGATGAGCTGTTTACCCGTGTTGGCTCCGAGCAGACCAAGGCGCCTGCTATGGTGAAACGTATTTATGCTAAATACTTGACCAAATGGTCTAATAAGAGTACTAGCGATAGCTCTAATAAAGGCAATAACAATAATGACCCGTCGAATAATAGCACTGACACTACGCAGTCAGTGCCTGCATCAACTAATATACCAACTGACAACCAGCCAACCCAAACTGCCGCGCCTGCTGATCATACCAACACCGACTACGCAAAACTACAGAGGTGCACAGTGGGGAGGGTGTCTGACGGCGACACGCTATATGTGGATTGCCTACCACAGCGCATTCGCCTGATTGGCGTTGACACACCTGAGAGCACTAAGAAGCATCAGTGCTATGGTAATGAATCATCTAACCACACCAAATCGCTAGTTGGACAGACTGTGTACCTAGAGAGTGATGGTGCTTCGGGTGATACTGATATGTATGGCCGCTACCTGCGCTATGTTTATCTGGCTGACGGTACAAACTACAACATGCAGTTAATTGAGGACGGCTATGGCATGCTATATATCTTTAGTGGGCAGCAGTTTAAATATATTAGCCAATTTAGCAGTGCACAGGATACGGCGAGAGGTGCAGGTAAGGGGTTGTGGTCAGCCTGTCAAACCGGTATTAATAAATATGGCAATTACCAGGTAACTAACTAGAAGATTAAGTAGAAAAGTCCCCGCTCAGTGCTTGAGCGGGGTGATTCTTGATGGAGGCTAACGTTTCTTAGATGGGCGACGCTTGACACGAACGGTGGCGAAGCCGTCGCCTGGTTCGCCGTTGCCGATTTGCTTAATCTGGCAGGGTACTCGTTCTCTGGGATCAGTGACGAACTGCTCTATTCTTCGCCACTCTTCGCGGCTAATGCCGATGCGCGTGTCGGGCTGAACCATCAGCATAGTCGTGCGAGTGCTTTGAACTAATGGTTTGAGTAGTCTAGCGTTGGCCTTGCTAGCCTGCTGATCGTCAATCCAAATAATTGGCGTAGGGTAGGGTGAGCTCAAGTTTCGGCGAAGCATTTGCTCTACCGTATCTAGCTTGTAGCCACGTTTTAACACGGAGCAATTGGCGCCGACGGCAACTGTATCGTCAAAGCCGATAGCTTTATTAATACTGCTAATCCAGGGCAAGTTACTACTTAGCCATAGCCACGTGATCTGACCGTCATCCATCATCTGCCGGAAATTGCCGACTAATTCGGACGACCAGATTAGGTCGCGGTCGCGATGGTCGGGGCAAAAGGGGTCGCCAGGTGCTAGATCGTGGTCAGGCGTAAAGGCATGCTCTGTGCTGAAGATGCGCTTGTCGCGTGCAAAAGCTTCGCGAAAGACGCTCTTATAGTAGCTTTTATCCATCCAGTCGGTGTCGCCAATGCTGCCGTTTGATTGTATGACATAAGGCAAAATCGGCATAATGACACCGTCGAGATCACAAATCACTAGTGGCGGCGGCTGATGAATAACCATTGACATTCTTCCTCCTTAGGTGCATATCATCACGATAGTACTTGCATTATATGCCCATTATCTGAAAATGCAATATAATATTGGTATGAGTGAGATACCAAAACGAGTTTGCGTGTTAGTAGGCGCCGGGATGAGTGCGGGTGCAGGGATACCGACATTCCGGGGCAAGGGTGGCGCCTGGAAGACGGCGGCGGATGTGCGGGATGCCTTTGAAATTGACCGATTCTGTCGCAGCAAAAAGTCACGGGAGCTACTGTGGCGGTGGCTAGTGGCCTCGCCAGCCTGGGATGCCAAGCCGACACGGGCGCACTGGCTGTTAAAACGCCTGGATGACGAAGGCGGTTTGATTTCGGTGATGACCCAGAACTTTGACATGCTAGAAAGGAAGGCGGGCATTCACCAGGGCAAGATTCGCCAACTGCATGGTCGCATCGATAAATCCATCTGCCTAGATTGCCACCGCTATTACGATACGCGGGAAATTTGTGACCAACTGAGCGATAAACCTGATCCATACTGCATCGAACCGGGTTGTCACGGCATCTTAAAACCTGATATCGTTTTCTTCGGCGAGCCGCTGGACGAAATGATGCTAAAGCGCATTGCGGGTGTTGACCTACGTGACTGTGACGAGCTGTGGTGTGTGGGCTCTAGTCTAGCGGTCTACCCGGCGGCCGGGATTCCGATTCAGGCCAAGGCACTAGGCAAAGAGGTAATCATTGTCAGTACTGATCCAACTGAACTCGATAGCATAGCCGACGAAATTATCCGCGAGCCCGCCGACCAAGCGTTAGAGAAATTGGTAGATAGAATATTGAACTAAGTCCCGCCCTACTAAGGGCGGGCAAGCAACGAGCTTGCTCGTGCTGGGTGGGTTAATTCCTGAACTCTGCTATAATATAAACATGAGTAAAATTGGGCGAAACAGCGGTGAACGCGGTGGCATTGCAACGGTGCTAGCGGCAATATTGGGCGTAATCCTAGTAATAACTGTTGTGCTAACGGTTGTTCTAATAAATACTGATGACGACAGCGTAACTATAATACGCCATAATAAAGCTAAGACTACGACCGAGCACGCCGATGATACAACAACCAGTGACCAGGAGGTTAAGGAGCTGAAGACCGCTGCGCAAAAATTCTGCGATGAATATAATGCTAAGCGCACTAATGAAAGCAAGCGACCGATTCTAGAGAATATGGATGCCAGTCAAGGCACGAAGACTCTGCTGTCGCAGTCGGGTGGTAAGTGGCAGATTGAGAAAGACAAACTATCGGGTATTAGTGAGATTGCGGGCTACGACGAAGTGGGCGGTCCCAATATGAAGTATGTGCTAGCCGACCAAGATTGCTGGGATCAGATTAGTGGCGACGGCAAATACGCCTACTCTATGAGCTATGACTTCGCCTATCAGGCGGTGAGTGCGGATAGTGCCAAGGGCACAGTGTTCAGTGAGCAGGGCTCGCTGGCGCTACTGGATGCTAAAGGCAATGTGCGCTTAGATACTGCTGCCTTCCGTGGTTTGGACGTGTTTAGCTATGTTCTAACTGGTGCGACTAGTGGCGATGTCATTATGACCGCCAAGGACGACGGCGGTAAAGTCAATATGTCTATCTCGGGTGACGATACCAAAAATCTGACCCTCTACCAATGCCAGGACTTTGCCGTTGATAATACCGATGACTGCACTAAGGTAGAGATAAAATAGAAAGGTAATACCTGTAGTTCGTCTATCGATGTCGATGGCTTGTTTTAGCTAATCTGACAATTAGCAATAAAGCCCCTGCTGCTACAGGAGCTTTATTAGTGACTTGTTGCAGATTGCATAATGTGTAGCTGCGTGATAACATAATAGGTAAGTTAGCTTAACAATTAACTTTAAACCCCTGCTGGTACAGGGGTTTATTAGTGGCTTGCTGCAGGCTGTAACTTTTGGTAAAGCTGAGTTTGTAAGTAGCTAACTACTTAATGGTAATTGTTACCGTAAACTTACGAAACTTCAGTGTTAGCTTAACAATCATAAGCTTCTCCTTTCCGTCGTATTATTGGTTGACAATAATTGCCACTAACGAAAATTTGTTACTTATGTAGCCTGCAATATAATTATAACACTAGCGGAATGGTGGCTGAATAGTGTCTTATACAACTTGCCGCCGATTAGCTTATGTAGTGGCTAACTTTACTGCTATAATATATCTATATGCAGCCGAAGCTATTTAATAATACCGACAACCGCTTGATTAGCGATTTGCGCGCCACTATACGAAAGGGCAGCAAAATCTCAATTGTGGCGGGCTGTTTCTCGTTGTATGCCTACCGGGCGTTAAGGAAAGAGCTTGATGATATTGATGAGTTTCGGTTTATCTTTACGGGCAGCGCGTTCGCTAAGGAAAAGGCACCCCATGAGGCACGCGAGTTTTATATACCGCGCCTAAATACCGAGCGCAGTCTATACGGTGCAGATTATGAAATTAAGCTCCGTAATGAGCTGAACCAACAAGCGATTGCTAAAGAATGCGCCAATTGGATTCGGCGCAAAGCGTGCTTTAAATCTAGCACCAGTGGTGGTGCGGAGACGCCAGCATTTATGGCTGTTCAATCGGATAAATGTGATATTGTATATAATCCATTTGCGAATTTTGCCACAGCTGATTTAGGCCTAGAACGTGGCAATATGGCCTATAGTACAACCATGGGATTCTCTGATGTGCAAACGACACGCACGTTTCTGAAAAAACTTCAATATTTTATGGAATAACGACGCGGCATATGAGAACGTTACAAATGCAATTCTAGATAGCATTACAGCGGCGTATAAAGAGAATTCGCCGGAACTGATTTATTATCTGGCGCTCTATAATATATTCAAGGAATTTTTAGAGGACCTGGATGGTGACAATCAGCCACGTGATGTTAGCGGCTTCAAGGACTCGACGATTTGGAACAAGCTGTACGATTTTCAGAAAGACGCGGCACTAAGTATCATATCTAAACTCGAGAAGCATAACGGCTGTATTTTGGCGGATAGCGTGGGTCTGGGCAAGACCTTTACGGCGCTGGCAGTGATTAAATATTACGAGTGTCGTAACGACCGAGTATTGGTATTGTGTCCAAAGCGTCTTAGCCAGAACTGGAATACTTATAACTCTAACTATCGCAATAACCCGTTAATCGCCGATCGCCTAAACTATGATGTTCTATATCATACGGATCTAAACCGCGACCATGGTGATAGCAATGGTATTGATTTGGCTAATCTAAATTGGGATAACTACGACCTAATTGTAATTGACGAGAGCCATAATTTCCGCAACGGTGGCAAGACCGAAGAACAGGATGACGGCTCGGTTAAGTAAAATCGCTACGCCAAGCTATTGGACATCATTAAGAGCGGCGCGCATAGCAAGGTGCTGATGCTGTCGGCTACGCCGGTCAATACGGATTTTACGGATCTGAAGAATCAGCTAATGCTCGCTTCGGAGGGCGATAGCAATAATTTATCAAAGACGCTGGATACAAATAACTCTGTCGATCGCATCTTCAAGGGCGCGCAGGATGCTTTTCGCGATTGGAGTAAGCTCCCAGTGGAAGAGCGCACAACCGAGAATCTGCTTGACTCGCTAAGCTTTGACTTCTTTAAGCTACTGGACAGCGTTACAATTGCCCGCTCGCGCAAGCATATTGAAAAGTATTATAACAGTGCCGATATTGGCAAGTTCCCCAATCGTCTCAAGCCGGTTTCCGTGCGCCCCGATCTGGCCGATGGTGCCGCCGGTATCAACATTGAATACATCGTTAGCCAATTGTCACTGCTAAATCTGGACATCTATGCACCTCTAAAATATGTATTCCCTAGCCATATTGGTAAATACAAGGCTGATGCCGACCGGGGCAATGAATACATGAACCGTGAGAACGGTCGTGTGGTCCTAATGCAAACTAACCTATTAAAACGTTTGGAGAGCTCAATTGAGGCATTCCGGTTAACGTTGCAGCGAATGTATGATCGAATTGACGGAACGATGGACCAAATTGACCGTTTTCGGCAGGGTCGCGACAAACAAGCAGTTGATGTTGATCGTGTTGATATGCAGGACCTGGACTTTGATGACCAGAATGCTGCCGAAATGACGGTGGGCAAGGATCAGCCGATTTTTCTGTCTGACATGAATGTGGTTAGATGGCGTAGTAAGCTAGCCGAGGACCGTGAAGTAGTTAATGATTTGCTGGATGCCATAGCGCCGATTGGCTATGATCAGGATGCCAAGCTGCAGCAACTAACTGATATGTTGGTTAATAAGGTAACGAATACTCCAACCAATCCGGGCAACCGCAAGGTGATTATATTTACCGCTTTTGCCGATACGGCGGATTATATCTATGAATACCTATCTAAGTACAGCCCATTGGCGCATGGTTATAATTTAAATTTCGCCGTGGTTACGGGCGGCGATCGTCAGTCGCGTTCAACTATCAAGCAGGTTGGATCGGACTTCAATAAGATTCTAACCAGTTTTAGCCCAATATCTAAGGAGCTCCCAGAATCTGAAAATTACGGCGATATTGACATCCTAATTGCTACGGACTGTATATCCGAGGGTCAGAACTTGCAGGATTGCGACTATCTAATTAATTACGACATTCACTGGAACCCGGTACGTATTATTCAGCGCTTTGGCCGCATTGACCGTCTAGGTAGCCGCAACGCCCAGATTCAGCTGGTCAACTTCTGGCCAAACATGGAGCTAGATGAATACATTGATTTGAATCGTCGAGTTAAGAATCGTATGTCGCTAGTTGGGATTACTAGCACGGGTGAAAATGTACTGAACAATACCGATGCCGAGCTGGAGTATCGCAAACGACAGCTGTGTGAGCTAAAGGATGAGGTGGTGGATATTGAGGATATGAGCAGCGGCGTATCGATTACTGATTTGGGACTATCGGAGTTCCAGCTAGATCTGAAGACTTTGCGCGATAAATACGGCGATGCCGATACCATGCCGCATGGTATTAACGCTATTGCGGCGTGTCGCGATGAGTCAACGCCGGCGGGTGTAATCTATATCCTGCGCAATGTCAATGACGGTGTAAATATTGATAAGCAGAACCGTTTGCACCCATTCTATCTGGTGTATGTACGAAACGACGGGTCAATCGCTATTAACCATCTGCAGGCGAAGGATTTACTGGATAAATTGCGTTGGCTATGTCGCGATAACGACGTGGTTAATCATGAGCTAGTCGATCAGTGGAAGGAAGAAACTAACGATGGGCGGAACATGCGTCAATATTCTGATCTGCTGAGTGCGGCAATTCAGTCCATTATTACCACCAAGCACGAATCGTTAGTAGATAGCCTATTTACGGCGGGTGGCACTTCGTCAACGCGCGATGAAATCAAGGGGCTAAATGATTTTGAACTAATTGATTTCCTAATTGTGAGGTAACTATGCTGGAACTACCGGCCTCTACTATCGTCAATCGTGTTGTGTCGAAAGAGCAGATATATCGCCATTCGCAACTTTCTACTGTGGACCGTGAGCGTTATATTGAACAAATTGCTAAAATCCGCTGGACCAACAAAATTGCACCCGATACCGTACCAATTGCCGCGGGCCAGTATGACGAGTTAGAGGTTTTTGAAATAGAGCTAAGAACGGATAATGATCGTGATATTCTAAGGCTCTTACAGCCGATTGACGAGGTTATACCGTACCCTATACTGTTTCATATCATATTATTGAGCGGTAGCGATGAATATATTATTGCCTATAAAACCGTCAACCAGAACAATGAGAACCGTGCTGTGGTACACGAGTATTTTATCAGCGATTGGCTGAACCGTGTGCAGTTAACGATGTCGGGTACGACGGTTGATCAAATCTACGCTAATTTTATTCATCAGATTGCACCTAGTGTCGATGTTGCTAACTATAATTTAGCCGACGCAATACAACGCCACGATGGCGACAGACAGATTAAGCGCCAGATTGAACGGCTGCGACAGCAAATGATGCGTGAACCTAGCAGTGCCCGTCGCCAAGAGCTGGCGCTAGAGTGTGCCAAGCTACGCAAACAGCTATAGATGTGATATGATTATGTTGATAAAAGGGAGAGGAAGCGAGATGAGTAGTGAGGTGGACGGCGTAATGCCAGAGAAGGTTGACATTAGCTTTTCAAAGGTGGATGATACATTTTTGGATCGGTTGGCACAGTATGTTGACCAGATGCAAAATATGCGCGAACGCTATATATTGAATTGGTCTGGTCGCGGTGAATCATTCGTTGAGGCGGGGCGGCCATTAAGCCCCGCTAAGACCTTGCGCCCGAATGTGGAGGAGAGTGTCAACTTTGACACTACTAAGAATCTGTTTATTACCGGCGATAATTTAGAGGCGCTAAAGCTTCTGCAGGAATCCTATCTGGGCAAGGTGGATATGATTTATATTGATCCGCCGTATAATACGGGCAGCGATTTTATCTATCATGATGATTTTAAGAAGTCGCGCGACGAAGAAATCGACGAAAGTCGTGACGAGGATGGCAATCGCCAATTCACGGTAAACACTAAGGACAACGGGCGTTACCATTCGGATTGGCTGTCCATGATGTATCCGCGCCTGATTCTAGCTCGCAACTTTCTGTCCGACAAGGGCGTGATATTTATTAGTATTGATGAGCACGAGCAGGCTAACCTGCAAATAGTATGCAACGATGTTTTTGGCTCCGAGAACTTTATTGGTGTTGCCCCGCGCAAAACTCGCGGCTCAGCTACAACCAAGGGCGATGCGGATCTACAAAGCCTATGTGACTATGTAGTAATTTACACTAAGAATAAACGCAACGTTAGGTTTAACAAAAAGATCGTTGGACAAAAGTCATATCCATATCATGATGATAGAGGTGATTTTTACATCGTACCATTGCAGGATAACGGTCCACACGGTACGCGGGAGGCACGTCCGAATCTTTGGTATCCAATCTACCGTCAGAATGACGGTACACTGACATACGAAGAACCTGCCAATGGATATTCTGAAAAGATTTTACCTGCTATGCATCAGAATAAGGAAGGGTGCTGGATGTGGAGTAAGAAAAAATTTGACACCGACAGTAAGGACTTGTTCGTTAAGGATGGCCGGGTTTATATAAAGCATTACAACAACCCAGACGAAGACCAGAATAGGTATCAGTTTGAAAAACTAATGTTGAGTGACATGCAAAACTCTAAGGGCACATTGGCGGTAAATGCCTTGTTTGGCGCTAAGGGACTATTCAGTAATCCTAAGCCCGTTGAGTTAATTAAATGGTGTGAGAAGCTTGCGACCAACAAGCAGTCTTTGATTATGGATTTCTTTGCTGGTTCGGGTACGACGGCGCAGGCGGTTATGCAACAGAATGCTGATGATGGCGGGCACCGTAACTTCATCCTAGTGCAATTACCGGAAGTATGTAGCGAGAAGAGTGAGGCGTTTAAAGCTGGCTACAAAACCATTGACGAATTAAGCCGCGAGCGTATCCGTCGCGCTGCACTCCATATCAGCGCGACGGATAAAAATGCCGATAGTCACGACTATGGCTTCCGTTCGTTACACATTGACTTAGCTAACGAAAATGATGGCATCAGCATGACACCACAGCAAACACAGCAGAGCATGCTGGACCAACTGGTGAATAACATCCGCGAAGAGCGCACGCCGCTGGACCTGCTGTTTGGCGTGCTGCTATCTAAGGGCTGGTCAGTCGATCGCGAGATTAAACGGATGAATGTCAATGGTAACGAGGTGTTGTGTTATGACCACATGGATGATGCGCCGGGTACCGGTGTTGTAGCGTGCTTTGACGAGCGGGTTAACCAAGCAACGATTGAACGCATTATCGATATGGCGCCACAGGCGGCGGTCTTTCGTGATAGCTCGTTCGCAACCTCTAACGACAAAATGAACCTGGTTGAGCAGTTCCGTACTCTGCAGTCTGACGGTATTGAGACAAAGGTCTGGGTAATCTAATGAAGCTACAATTTAAATACCAGCAATTTCAGGCCGATGCAGTTGATTCGGTCTGTGATGTGTTTCTGGGCCAGCCGTTTAGCCGCCCACAATTTCTAATTGATCAGGGCAATAAAGCAAATAGTCAGCAACAGCTAGCCAGTGATGAGCTGGTTAATGGTTGGTGTAATGCTGACTTAGATAAAACGTTTAACGGCGATAGACAACTACTGAATAATATCCGTAAGGTACAGCAGCGCAATGGCATCCCCATGCTGCACGATCACATTGACCGCAGCTTAAATGGCAAAATGGCGCTAACCATTGAGATGGAAACTGGTACTGGTAAAACTTACACCTATATCAAAACAGTTTTTGAGCTAAATAAGCGCTATGGTTGGAGCAAGTTTATTGTGGTGGTGCCGAGTGTGGCTATTCGCGAGGGCGTTTATAAGACGTTCCAGATTACTGGTGATCACTTTGCCGACGAATACGAGGGCAAGCGCTGCAAATTCTTTATCTATAATTCGGCGCACACTTCGGAAATTCGGGCGTTCTCGGCGGATGGCGGTATTAATGTCATGATTGTCAACGTACAGGCGTTTAATGCACGTGGCGCCGATGCGCGGCGAATTTACCGTGAGCTGGATTCGTTTAACGGCGTACGTCCGATTGATAGCATTGCGGCAACCCACCCCATTGTAATTATTGATGAACCACAGTCGGTGTTGGGTAAGAAAGCGCGTGAAAGCTTGAAGGATTTTAAAGCGTTATTCTATCTGTTGTATTCGGCTACCCACCGCGAGAATTTCAATAAAATATACCGTCTGGATGCGGTTGATGCCTATCAGCGCAAGCTGGTGAAGAAAATTGGCGTCAAAGGTATTGAGAAAGTGGGCGACCGGGCGAGCAGTGGCTATTTGTATCTAGAGCGAATTAATACCTCATCCAATAGCAACCCTACGGCCACGGTGATGCTGGAATACAGTGCGGCGGACGGTAGCGGCAAGCTAACCAAACGCACGCATAAATTGCGTGTCGGCGACGATGTCTACAACTATTCGGGCGAGATTGAATCATATCGCCACGGCTATCAAATATCCAACATTGATGCGGCGCAGGGAATTGTGGAGTTTACTGGTAACTTCAGCATGCGCGAGGGTGATGTAGTTGGCGAAACAAACGAAGATGACATTCGCCGCCTGCAAATTGTTGAAACTATTAAGTCGCACCTAGAGTGTGAGCGATCGCTATATAGCCAGGGCATTAAGGTATTGTCGCTGTTCTTTGTGGACGAGGTGGCGAAATATAAGAGCTACGACGAGCATGGCCTAGTGCTTGACGGTGTCTACGCACGGGTATTTCAGCAGGAATATGCTAAGCAGGTGGATAAATTGCTAGCCGAGCTAGATCAGACCAACGAAGACCCAAATTATGCGGCGTATCTGCGCCGATGGAAAGTGGCTGGCTGCCGGGTGGACGCAGGATACTTTAGTATTGATAAGAAGGGTCATGCGGTTGATAGTAAGTCTAAGCGTGGCGAGGGGTCAGATGACCAGTCGGCGTACGATTTAATCATGAAGGACAAGGAGCGCCTACTGTCGTTTGATGAGCCGGTACGGTTTATCTTTTCGCACTCAGCACTGCGTGAAGGCTGGGATAACCCCAATGTGTTCCAGATTTGCACGCTGGGCAATCCCGGTGGCAATAGCTCGGAGATTAAGAAGCGACAGGAAATTGGCCGTGGTTTGCGCTTGGCGGTCGACCAAAACGGTGTGCGCCAGGATGCGGACGTGCTGGGCGAGGACCGCGTGCAGGCAATTAACCGCTTAACCGTAGTGGCAAATGAGAGCTACGATTCCTTTGCGCGCGGGTTGCAGGATGAGTACGCTGAGGTGCTGAAATTGCGCCCGAGTCGCTTTGAATTCGAGCTAGTGCAGAATTATCACTTTGTGGATGGTGATAATAAGAGTGTAAATCTGAGCCTGAGCGACCGTGCAGAAATATTTTCCAATATCAACGGATCTACTCTGGTTGAAGACGGCGCTATTACTGAAAAATACAGCAACATGATACATATGGAGAAGGTGGCGGCGGTTAGTGGTGTATTGCCAGATCGATACTCTAATATCGCTGAAAGTATGGTGGATCTATTAAATAGTATTGCCGACGGCCGCGTACTGAAGCCGGAAAATGCTCGCTCAACCGTGCATATGACCTTGCGTCGCGAAATCGTCAATCGCCCGGAATTCCAGGAGTTATGGAATCATATCAACCAGAAAACCTACTATCAGGTAGATATGAACGAGCCAGATATGATCGCCTGCTGTGTCCGTGAGCTAAACCAGAAGCTGGCGGTAACTAGGTTGCGTCTAGCGGTGAAGTCGGGAGAAATGGAAAATGTCAGTATGGTAGCTGAGGGTCAGGCGATGACCATGGCGAAGTCGCAGCTGCAGAACGAGGTGGAAGTCGATGATTCAGACGTGGAGTTTGACCTACTAGGTGAAATCGCCAGTCAGACTGACCTAACGCGCAGCACAGTTGCAACCATCCTGAGTAAAATTGACGAAACTAGATTTAAGATGTTCCGTGTAAACCCTGAAGAATTCATTCGTAAATGCATTGTCATTATTAACGACGCCAAATCAACTATGCTGTCTAATAGCGTTAAATATTATCCACTGCGTAATGAGCGCATGGATTTCAATAAGGTGTTCATTAAGAATATTGACGCCACGCCCAGTAGTATGTGCCAGGATGCAATTAAACATATCTATGATAAGGTGCGCTTTGATTCAGATGTGGAGAGCAGGCTCGCACGTGCCATGGACACGGACGAGCAGATTGATTTCTACATTAAGCTACCTAGTAAGTACACTATTCATACGCCAGTTGGTGAATACAATCCCGATTGGGCGATTGTAGCCAAGTCTACCCATGATGTGACTAAACATGTTTACCTGGTGGCAGAAAGTAAGGGTAGTATCATGCCGGGTGATTTACGCGGTGTGGAGAGGGCTAAGATTGAGTGTGCTCGGCGCCACTTTGCAGCTATTTCAGATGGTATAGTGAACTATGATGTGGTATCTGGTATTGACAATATCCACCACATGATCGACCAGAGCGAATAGCGTTATAGATGTGGTGTATAATATAGATATGAACATGAAGAGTGCGGTGGAA
The DNA here is from genome assembly GCA_002313515.1 of Candidatus Saccharibacteria bacterium UBA1103. Lineage (GTDB taxonomy): Bacteria > Patescibacteriota > Saccharimonadia > Saccharimonadales > Saccharimonadaceae > Nanoperiomorbus. Next base: position 227,708 of record DCBQ01000004.1, read on the forward strand.
TGTTGGAATGAGTTTTGTAATACGGTAAATAATTTTAACTACAGTAACGAGGCGCAGTATGAGTTAGTGTTGACGACGCTATTTAGGACGCTATTCGGCTGGGAAACTTCTAACCAGGAGACTTTTCATCTGGGCAACCATAATGCAGTGCGATTAGATATCGCCCTTAAGCGTGATGACAAGATTGATATTGTAGTGGAGGTCAAAACTCATGATGCTGATCCGCGCAATGAACAGGTAGCGCAGCTGGGATCTTACTTGATGCTAACCAAGGTGCGCTTTGGCCTGTTGATTGGTAAGAAAATTTCAATTGTTTATAACGATGTTCGTGGTATTGAAGAGCCGATTCGGTTGCTAGATATTGAGATGACGCCAGATAACAAGGATGGTGTGCGCCTAGTGGACGCAATTCTATGCAGTAAGTTTGGCCATGGCGAGAAGCTGGAGGCCTATTGTACTGAACTAATTCGTCGGTTGAATATTCGGACGCAGGCCAATGACTTAGTAAAGCTATTGGTTTCAGAGGACGGTCGAGCGGTGGTGTTAGATGCACTAAAGAATAGTAGTCTAGCTGGGACTTATAACGTACGGGCAATAGAACTGGCGTGTGAGCGGATTGCCGTAGTGGAGAGTGCTGCGCCGCATGTCATTGAGCACGTGGACACAGACAAAGATACGACGGTCAAAAGCAAGAGCAAGCAAACTAACTTTGAAATGCTGAACATACCAATCGGGTCGGCAATTGAATGCATCATAAACAATCAGATCTATACGGTGAAAAATGGTGTAAATAAGATTGCTGACATAAACGGCAACCAAACGACGCCGTCTCATGTTGCAAGTGATTTAATTGGGCGACCCGTTAATGGCTATGATTACTTTACCTACGGCGGTCGCAAGCTAACCGACATTCGGCGCGAGATTGATGATACTTATCTAGCACCAAAAACTAATGAAGAGTAGCTGGCTATATGAATGGGTCGCTGTATGGATAATCTACCTAGGAAATAAGTTCCCTAAGCTGTCGTAATTAAAGCCTGAAGCAGTTGTGTTTTGCCTATAAATAGAGTAGACGCCAAGTTTGTTGGTTGTCTTTGTGAGGTTCTTAACGGTTAGATACTGCGCTAGCTGCTTGGTGGGTCCCAATACTCCCAAATAGTTATATAGGCTATCGATAAAATTAGAATTAATATTTGAGTGCAAATAATCCTTCTGGAACGTGGCTGGAGCATTCAGTATTTTACTAATGTTGCAACCTATAGCGTCGCTAAGGTTCGCGAGGGTCGCACGTTTGCTTATTGTGCAATTAATCTTTAATAGGATTGAATCATCCGTGCACTCGTTGTAGAAGGATGATCTAGTGTAGCCGCCAAGCAGACCCACTGAATTGCGCACGATATCAGTTAGGTAGTCCTTGATAGCTGCCAATACTACGCGGTCGGTAATTGTAGGTTGATCAATATCAATGTTGATGGCAATGTCATCGAACGAGTTTGGATACTTGCGGCCGGTCAGTATAACAGGCTTCGGTAAATCCTCGTGATAATTAATTCTGTCTAGTCGAATGCCTGGCATGCTATCAACGGGTTGAAAATGACGCTTTTCTAACTGATTAATCGACTCGGTAAATCGACTGTCGTCGCGTACTTGGTAAAGCTTGCCCATTTCGGCCTCGACCTGGGACTTATAAACATTAAGCTTTGTGCGATCTATTTTGATATGCGACGTTATAGTGTCGTTCAGCTTAGATAATATGCGTTCGTTTACTGCAGATACGTTTAGTAGAGTAATTTTTTGAAAGGTTGTAGCCGATATACTACACAACAACGAGATGGGAACTTTGTAGTGTCTTTCTAATTGTCCGCAGATTGCGTCAACGTAGGCGTGCTCGAAAATATGGGCTATATCCGACTCGATACCTGATATATCCATAAAGTATACTTGCGATGCACTGCTCATTCATTAGTGATTATACCTTATCAAAAGGAAAAAGGGCAACAACGTTGCCCCGCCGAGTATTTACTTGGACTTCTGTCCCGACTGGCCGCGGCCTTCACTGATGTGCGGACCAGATTCGCCCTTGAACTTGTCGCCGCCGCGAGACTGTTGCCTCGCTACGCGCTCAGCACCCTGTCGCTTGGACTGGTTGCTCTTGCTGTCGGGATTGCGTTTTGATGCCATGATGACATCCTTTCATGTACGAGAGGCTGTGCCTCTAAATTTGCATAGTCATCTGTGCTATGTACAGGAGACATGATACACCTGTAACCTGGTGGCGTCAACAATGCGATCGATCCTATGAGAATAATGATGGTGTGTCCGTTAAAGAGTGCTCCAAGTAAGGTCATCGTCTGATGGATGAAAGCCGTCAGTATGTGCACCTGGCGGCATGAGCTATGGCCACTGTAGCGTGGATCCATCTGGCAACGTTACCTATGACCGCCAACCTGGCGAAGCGCATGGCGCTCAGAACTTCACAAATGCTAGCCAGCGTCGAGCCGCTCGAAAGAGTGATGTTGGACGGGTGGCGCACGGGAATACGTCAAATGCTGACTTCTTTGGAAGCGATGATTATCACATGAGTGATCGAGCGGCATTTTGGCCGCCCGTTCACACAGTGGATGAATGGGGCTATGACATTACCATTGCCTTCGGCAAAGGTGAGCATAGTGGCGAAACTCTGATCTGCGACGGGCATGTAAGTGCTGATGAGTTTTGGGGCAAGAAAACCGTACAGGAAGGCTCTAAACGGGTCAAGGTGAAGAGGCATGATCATTATATGCCTGACGGCAGTCCGGCAGGTAAACATAAAGATCGTGGCAACTACACGGGTGGCCTCTGATAATATACCTACCAAGCAAAAAGAGCGGCTATTTGACAGTGGCCGCTCTTTTAATCATAATATATAAAATGATAAATATTGGCAATTCGGATAGCAAGGCTCTGCGTGAGTTATATGACGAGCTAGAAAAAGCGCTCCGTCCATGTATGAGTATTGATTTGGATGATAGCAGGCTAAACGAGCTTCGCAGTGCTGGGGAGTGCGCACTAAAGCTATTCCTGATACCGTCGATTGCTGGATTAGCCAAGAAGTACTCAGCTGTCAGTAGTTGTCAAGCGGTTGTAGCCAAAATTGCAAATGCTAAAACGACTGACCGTAACTTCAGTGGAGTATCGGAAATATCTGACGCACTAGACGGCTTGGCGGACTTAGTTAATGGTGCGCCGTATGCTGAGCTTAAGAGGAGTCCATAGCTAAAGGAATACATTCGCCATCATATTTTGGATAGATTTTACGAAAAGAGTACTATTATGCGTGACGATAGTCGTCAAATTATTGATGCGCGTCAGGATGCAGCAGATAGCCTGAACAGTATGCTACAGGCAAGTAAGTATAAGGATTTATTTAAGCGATACTCGATATTATGGTTTATTAGAGATTATGCTGGACTATCAACTGATTTGACTGACTATGAAGGTGAGTCGTCGTGGTTTATGCTGTTGGGTTTGGTCGCCGCGTTGCGTGATATGGCTGAGAAGAAAATCTTTATCGATGAAGCCGATCTCTCTAACATGCGGGCGTTAATAAATGAGATAGATAAAATTATTAGCAATCCTGTGCTAAACAGGGTCCGAGATGGTATGTCGGCTGATGATATTGCACGGAGTGAATCGGAGATTGAGTTCTGGATTGACTTTCATGTGAATGTATCGCCATGCGGGCTGCTATGAGATTTATATTGCTACAATTCAGAAAACTATCATACTCATGCTATAATAATTATTAAAAATAAGGAGGCATGAGTGGGCGATAGTAAGAGCAAGAATGTGGCGAAACTGTTTGAAGGGCACGAGATCCGTAGTGTATGGGATAGTGAGAGGGGTGATTACTGGTTTAGCGTGGTAGATGTGGTTAGTGCACTGGCTAAGACTGCAGACCCCAGAAACTATTGGAAGGTGCTAAAGAAGCGATTGGCGGATGAAGGCAGCCAGTTGGTTACAAAATGTAACCAACTGAAAATGAAGTCTACCAAAGATGGTAAGAACTACAAAACTGACGTCCTTGACACTAAGGGCATATTCCGCCTGATTGAGTCAATTCCGTCACCCAAGGCAGAGCCGTTCAAGGCGTGGCTGGCGCGCATGGGTAGCGAAATAGCGGTATCTTGAATTCACCATCAAAAAGTGCTAATCTATATATTGAGTTTCAATGTTTCTTATTCGTGCTGGGATGGAGAAACGCTGTTAATATTGGTTTAAGATTAGAGGGAGTTCAATGCCTACAATCAATCAGTTGGTTCGTAAGCCACGCAAACGCGCTGCCAAGAAGAGCAAGTCGCCGGCGCTACTGACGATCCAGAATACACTAAAGACTCGTATTTATAACCAGAATGGTCCTTTGAAGCGCGGTGTGTGCGTCAAGGTTACCACTAAGACACCAAAGAAGCCTAACTCAGCAATGCGCAAGGTTGCTCGTGTTCGTCTAACTAATGGACAGGAAGTTTGGGCTTACATCGGTGGCGAGAAGCACAATCTACAGGAGCACGCCGTTGTCCTAGTGCGCGGTGGTCGTGTGCCTGATCTACCAGGTGTGCGTTACCACATCGTGCGTGGCGCTCTGGACCTACAAGGTGTAGAAGGCCGCAAGCGTGGTCGCAGTAAGTATGGTGCTAAGAAAGGAGACAAATAATCATGCCGCGTAAAACTACTAAGTCTCTAGCACGTCGCATCAATCCTGATCGCAAGTACAATAGCGTGTTGGTGCAGCGTTTGATCAACAAGTCAATGCTAAATGGCAAAAAGCTAGCCGCTGAGCGTATGGTCTACAGCGCCCTAGAAATTGCCGCTAAGAAGGTGAAGAGCGAGAATCCACTAGAGGTCCTAGAGACTGCGATGAAGAACATTTCACCAGAATACGAGGTTAAGAGCCGTCGTGTCGGTGGTGCTAACTATCAGATTCCGTTTCCAATCAAGGGTCGCCGTCAGGAACACTATGCCTTTATGTGGCTAGTTCAGGCCGCCCGTGCACGTAAGGGCATGCCATACGAGCAGCGCTTGGCCGCGGAAATCGTTGATGCCGTCAACCAAACTGGTGCCGCCTTCAAGAAGAAGGAAGATACTCACCGTATGGCTGAGGCCAACCGTGCCTTTGCACACTTTGCACGTGCTTAGTTAATATTCTAGATGGGGCGAGCGGAAGGCTCGTCCTAATCTGGGCTAGAAATAATATTTAATAAAGAAGGAAATATGGCAGAAGTTAATACTCCACTAGATAAATTCCGTAACATCGGTATTATCGCCCACATCGACGCTGGTAAGACTACTACCACCGAGGGTATTCTGTATCGTACCGGCTTGGTGCACAAGATTGGTGCCGTGCATGATGGTGAAACTGTGACCGACTTTATGGACCAGGAGCGCGAGCGTGGTATTACCATTGCGTCCGCTGCTGTGACCTGTTACTGGGAAGGTTGTCACATTAACATTATCGATACCCCAGGACACATCGACTTTACCGCCGAGGTTGAGCGTTCATTGCGCGTGCTGGATGGCGCCGTTTGTGTGCTAGATGGCAAGATGGGTGTTGAGGCGCAGACTGAGACTGTTTGGCGTCAGGCTAACAAGTACGGTATCCCGCGCTTGATTTTCGTTAACAAGATTAACCAGATTGGTGGCGATTTCTATAAGTCGCTAGAATCAGTGCATAATCGCCTAAGTAAGAACGCTCTACCGATTCACCTACCTATCGGTTTTGAGAAGACCGTTCACGGTATCGTCGACCTGATCAACATGAAGGCCTATACCTATAAGGAATACAACGATCACAAGCTAGTTGAGGGTGAGATTCCGGCTGATATGCTGGAGAAGGCGAAGGAATATCGCACTAAGTTGGTTGAGAAGGCAGTCGAGGCTGATGACGAGCTATTCGAGCGCTATCTGGCTGAGGGTGAGGATTCGATCTCACAGGAAGAGCTAGTACGTTGCCTACGCAAATTGACTATCAACGGTGACTTCTATCTAGTTACTGGTGGTGATGGTCGTGGCGTGATCGTCGAGAAGCTACTAGACCTAGTCGTAGACTACCTACCATCCCCAGTTGACACTCCGAACGTAGTTGGTTCTGATCCGAAGACTGGTGAAGAGGTTGATCGTGCTACATCAGTTGATGCACCGCTATCTGCACTAGCATTTAAGGTCGCTCGCGATCCATTCGTGGGTAAGCTGATTTACGTTCGTGTCTATAGCGGCGTTCTGAAGGCTGGTTCATATGTGCTAAACAGCACTACTGGCGAAAAGGAGCGTATTGGTCGTATCGTGCGTATGTTTGCCGATAAGCGTGACGAAATTAAGGAGATCAAGGCGGGCGATATTGCTGGTGTTATTGGTTTAAAGAAGACTACTACTGGTAACACCCTGTGCGATCCAGCCAACCCGATTCACCTAGAATCAATTGACTTCGTGGAGCCGCCAGTATCAATTGCTGTGGAGCCGAAGTCTAAGGCTGATCAGGAAAAGATGGATCTAGGTCTACATAGCCTAGCTGAAGAGGATCCGACCTTCCGTGTTCATACTGACGAGGAAACTGGCCAGACCATTATTTCGGGTATGGGTGAGCTACACCTAGAGATCATTGTTGATCGTTTGCACCGTGAGTTTAATGTTGAAGCTAACACTGGTAAGCCACAGGTGGCCTACCGCGAAACCATTCGTGGTACTGCTGAGGTCCAGGGTAAGTACATCAAGCAGTCTGGTGGTCGTGGTCAGTATGGTGACGTTTGGGTCAAGTATGAACCGAACGAGCCAGGTAAGGGCTTTGAATTCATTGATCAGATTAAGGGTGGCGTGGTGCCACAGGAATATCGCCCAGCGGTCAAGGCTGGTATCCAGGAAACCTTGGATGGTGGTGTGATTGCTGGCTACCCAGTGGTCGACGTCAAAGCTACTCTGTACGATGGTTCATATCACGAGGTCGACTCGTCTGAAATGGCGTTTAAGATGGCTGGTGCCCTAGCTACCCGTGAGGGTGTCAAAAAGGCGAAGCCGGTGCTACTCGAACCAATCATGAAGCTGAACATCGTTACTCCTGAAGAGTTCATGGGTGATGTGATCGGTGACCTAAACAGCCGCCGTGGTCGCGTCGAGAAGATGGATGACCTGATGGGTGGTGCTAAGCAGATTGTCGGTTACGCGCCGCTAGGTGAGCTATTCGGTTATACTACCGACCTACGTTCAATGTCGCAGGGTCGTGCAGCCAGCTCGATGGAGCTAGATAAGTACGAGGAAGTGCCAAACAACGTGGCCGAGAAGATCATCGAAGAGCGCAACAAATAGTTCTAGATTGATCTAAACCTCAAATCCTCTCCGACATCGGGGAGGATTTTTGTGTATTTAATATGTATTAAAATTTCCTCTCCTTGACGGAGAGGACAGACGTTCGTGCTGGGGCGAGATGAACTGAATGGGGCTGCTGCTGCAGCAGAATTGCTAGCTAATATGGCTAATCTCGGCTTCGGTTAGCTCGACATATTCGCCGGGCTTTAGCCCAGATAACGATATATTGTCAAAATTGGTGCGGTGGAGCATGGTGACGGTGTAGCCTAACGCAGCGAAAGTGCGGCGAATTTGGCGGTTGCGCCCTTCGTGCATCGTAACTCGCCATTCGCGACGATTGTCATTCAATTTTTCTAGTCCCAGCTGGCTGCGACCATCGGGTAGATTCACACCAAAGTCATTAATCATCTGTTGATGCAGAGGCTCTAGAGCTTTATCTATCGTTACTAGATACTGCTTTGCTTTAGCAAACTTTGGGTGGGTCAGGCGGAATGCTAGGTCGCCGTCATCAGTTAGCATGATTAGACCAGACGAGTCTTTATCTAAGCGACCGATTGTTTTTAATCTCTTATATTTATCGGGTAGCAGGGCATAAACTGTTTCCACGCCTTTTGCCTGGGCATTGCGCGAACAGACATAGCCAACTGGTTTATTTAATACGATAACGGTACGCTTCTCCGGTAGATGAACTTGCTGGCCGCGTACGGTTACTGTATCTGATTCCTCAACAGGCTCGCCTAATTTAGCCTGTTGCCCATTAACCGCCACTACGCCCGCCGCGATCAAGTCATCTGCCTCGCGCCGACTGACACCCGTAGCTAGCGCCACATATTTATTTAATCTCATGATCCTATGATACTACAATCTATTAAAGGTATTAGTCTGTAGTTTGGCTGATAAGCATATATTCAGTTCCCCTGCAGGCCTCAACTGCATAATCTTGGCAGGCTAACCGAAAAGGAGGTTAATTAATAATGAATAGTTTTTCGCGTGGTGTAAAGAATGCATTCCGTAACGGTGTGCGCACGGTGGCGGTCTGCCTGATACTAGCGCTGGTTATTGGGCTGACTCTGGCAATGCTAGTAGCTAATAGTGCGGTTAACGAGCGTATTGGCCAGATCAAGGCGGGAATCGGCAATAATATCACTATATCGGCGGGCGGTATGCGTGGCTTTGGAGGTGGTATGATGGGCGGCTTTGGCAATAGTAAGAGTGATCGCAGTGGCACGCCAGGCGATCTTCCGTCAGACGATAAATCCAATAGCGATAATACTAGTAGTGGCAATACGCTAACTAACGATGATGTTGCAACTGTTAAGAAAACTAGTCACGTAACATCAGTCATGGCTAGTCTATCTGCGCAGGTCAGCAGTGCCGATACTGATCTGAAGGGTTTGTCTATGGGTGCTCGTCCTGGTGACGCAAGTAATACATCTAGTACGTCGTCTAATAGTTCGGATTCTGATTCGACAACAGAACGTACTATGCCGCTTAGTGCTATGGGCGTAACAAGTGTAAAGGTGGCTAGCACATTGGGCGATATTAAATTAAGCGATGGAAGCAATCCAGACTATAGTTCCGACAATAAAGAAGTTGTCATTGGCGACCAACTAGCAAAGAAGAATAGCCTGAAAGTCGGTTCGACTTTTACTATGTATGATCAGAAATTTACGGTGAAGGGCATCATTCAGAGCGGCTCTGACTCGGGTGATTCTAGCGAATCTAAAGACAAAGGACCTGGCCGTAGCATGTCATTGGGATCGGCCATAATTATGCCGCTAGCTACATTGCAAAATCTAAATGACAACAAAGGCAAAGTTACTACTATCACTGCTACAGTCGATAATGTCGATAATACTGATTCAACGGTGACGGCGATTGAGAAAGCGTTGGGTACAGATAGTGAGGGCAATAACGCGGCTGATGTGACATCGGACAAGGAATCAGCCGACGCCGCGATCAAATCGTTATCGGGAATTAAAGATATTAGTCTAATCTGTTTAATTGTCTGTGCGATTATCGCAGCAGTAGTGATCTTTCTAGCTATGCTAATGGTGGTGCGCGAACGGCGTAACGAGATTGGTATCATGAAAGCCATTGGAGCTAAATCGCAAGTCATCATTAAGCAGTTTATGGCAGAAAGTTTGGTGATCACGGTGCTGGCATCAATAATTGGGCTAGGTATGGGCGTGGCAGTCGCGACACCTATTACTAATGTCTTAACTGAATCTTCTGGCAGTCAGTCCAGCGAGGAGACCCCATCTGAGCCAGGCGACCAGTCTAATAGCGAGACAAAAGAACTGAGTAGCCAGAGCAAAAAGCGTCCTAGCGCCCGTCCAGATTCTATGATGAATAATGGTGCTGAGCGCATCGGAGCCGTAGTAGCAAAAGTGGATTGGACTATCGTACTGTATGCTCTCGGTTCTGCGGTAGTGATTGCGGCACTTGGTGCAACCGCTGCGTCATTCGCAGCTATGAAAATTAAACCTGCGGAAGCAGTACGTGCAGAATAGGAGGTATATGTTAGAAGTAGTAGATTTAGTAAAGCAGTTTCCTTCGCCTAACGGTGGCGTGAACACTGTAATCAAGGATGCTGACCTAAATGTCGATAAGGGTGAATTTGTTAGCATCATTGGCAAGAGCGGTAGTGGTAAGTCAACCTTGCTGTCGCTACTGGGTACATTAGACCGACCAACTAGTGGCACTATCAAGATAGATGGTCGGGACGTTCTAGCACTGAGTGGTAAGCAGATGACAGACTTTCGTTGCCACGAAATTGGATTTGTCTTTCAAAATTACCAGCTAATACCCAATCTCACTTCAATCGAGAATGTATGCTTGCCAATGGAGTTTGCAGATGTCAAAAAGTCAGAGCGCCTAGAGCGAGCACGTCAGTTATTGGATGAGGTAGGTATTACAGGCGACCGCCAGCACGCTAAGCCAGGCAAACTGTCGGGTGGTGAGCAACAGCGCGTCTCAATTGCACGGGCGCTGGCTAACAAGCCGTCATTCATCCTGGCGGACGAGCCTACGGGTAATCTTGATGAAGCTACGGGTAAGAAGATATTCGACCTATTACACGACCTAGCTACCAACGAGCAGGTAACTATCATTGTGGTTACACATGACTTGGATATTGCCGGCCGTACTGACATATCCTACCGCCTACGTGATGGCAAGCTGGCGCAAGTGTAGCTATATTGACAAAATCCCATCGGAGGAGGGTAAACTACGCTATAGTGAGTTAAGGTAGATAGTTTAGCTTACTAAGGTCGACGCCTATCGGTCGAAACCGTATTGCGTAAGCAATCGTACGCTAAGGAGGTTGTTATGAGTTTTTCTGACTCTAACAACAATCAAAATACGGATTCCAATAATGAGAAAGCTTGGGCTCCGTGGAGTGAGCCTGAAAAGGTTCGATAGATTGTCATCCGGTAACTTTCTCTTATGGTGCTGGTGAATCGAATAAGGGCGAGACACTAGTTTCAGATGGTCATGACTGGGATGAGAAGGAATATAGAACTAATTCCAGCGATGACTTCTTTTACCATAAAACCACGATCACTACGGTAGCGGAAAAGGTCGCCATGATAACGGCACGCACCGTGGAAAATATACTGGGCCTGATTGCTGATTAAACAACAAACCTGAGCAGGTTTTAAAACTGCTCATTATAAAACTTTATAGTATCATAATAGTATATGGGTAGTGATAAGAAAGAGTATAAGTGTTTAGAGCCTATTGCACATGCAAAAGATTTGGGCAATGATGAGAGAATAGCACTTTCTGTATTATGTCTTATCGATAGTCAAGAAAATATAACGCCAGATTTTATAAATGCGCTAATTAATTTGGTGTACACTGTAACGCAGATGACCGACCTCGGTGGCTTATCTGTTGATCTAAGCGAGTACTTAGGCGCAATGCAAGAGGTAGTATCGTTAGGCAAAAAGGATGATATTGACTGGTTACCGCACTTTCGCAAAGCGCTAGAGGATTATGTACCCGATAAATACAGGGCTTACCTTAAGAACCGCAATAACTATGGTAGTGAAAAAGGAGGTCATGATAATGACACACACCGTGGAAAATATACTGGGCCGGGTTCAGAATAAGTGGCCACACACTCCAATAATCCTAACCATGGCATTAAGCATTAAAAATACTCTATAATAAAGACGTGATTAAAGAATTTTCCAGCAACGCTAGCCAATTGCAAGGTAGCCTCGCTACTAAGCGAGAAGATTTATGCAAGGAAATATCATCGTTAAAATCAACTGGCGATATAGCTAATCTATTGATAGACAGAATACCTACGGATGACGCCTTTATCGATAATGAGTATGATATGTACGAAGAAGAAAGTGAATTATTAACACTAGCAATGCGTTACATCGAGGCTACTACCGCTGATCGCTCGGCTTCTGAGAAGGAGCTATTGGCGCACGTAAAAGACTACATTGCTAACTACTCGACTGATTAGTAGGATGTGTATAGGAGTATATAATGAATTACCTAATAAAAGAAATAAAGCTAAATAACGGGGCTAGAGGCTTGATAATAGATTACCCAGGTGCCCGCACAGTTTATAATGAAATTGCCTTTAATGCGGGGTACTGGCAAATAAATGATTTTGAGCACAAGCAACAAATACCGCATATCTATGAGCATATGGCTACAAATGTGCGTGGTTATGGCAGTAAGGCGGCGTTTGATTTGGCTGTAACCAAAAACGGTACCATTAGGAACGCCTCGACAAGTAATGAATTTGTTCGATTCTTTACGATGTCGGCTAAATTTGACTACGAGCGTGTATTAGGCTTGCAATGCCAGATGCTTGGTGGAACTGATTTGAACGATAAGACTTTTATTGCGGAAAAGAAGAATATTGCAAACGAATTGTCGGCACGCTTAAATAGTCCGATCTACACATTGATTCATGCAGTAAAAAGCTCATTTGGAATTCATGATATGACGCCAGATGGTGCACTAGTTGCATTAGATAATATAAATCTTTCGGATATTATAGATTATCGGAACGATTGCATAACATCATCTAATATGAAGTTCATAATAGCGGGGGATTTCAGGGGGTGATTATTCCAAGATTATAGGTAGCTACGAGCATATAGACATTCCAATTGGAGAGCCAAAGCTTTTCCCCGAATGGACTCTGCATGACAGCGGTGCTTTTACGATTCAACGTAGTGATACCAAACAGTCTACCGCGCGTCTGTCGTTCGCTATGCCGCGTGTATTTACTACAAAGGACGGTGCCGCCATGGCCATAATTCATCGTTTATTGGTTGTCGGTATGGGATCGCGAGTGTTTGGTAAGGCAAGGGCGAAGGGCTTAGTTTATTCATTGAGCCAAGACACTGAATCGACTGCTGGTTATACTATAATGTCATTCAACTTTGCATATAAAGACGAGAATCTAGACGCATTGTTGAAGTTAATTGCCAGTGAGCTATGTAATTTGCGTGATGGAGGACTTTCGGATGGGGAGTTAGAGGCAGCGAAGTGTAGTATAGCTGGTGCCGAGCTGATGTCATATGAAACGCCGCGCAGCGTAGCAAAGGCGCTGTTTCGCAGATATCTAAGGCTTGGCGAGATTCGCGATTTGGATGGATTTGCTGACGTTGTCCGGTCGATTACTGCTGATGATGTTGCTGGGCTAGTCGACGAGCTAATTAGAAGTGGGCGCATTGCGCTTGGCTTGTATGGTAACGTTACCGACGATAGAGCCAAGGCGGCGCGTGATATGGTCCTGGATCGTTTAGTATAGTCTAAACTGTGGGGTACGTCTGACACTTGTCTAAAGAGACGAAGATGATAGCGACTCAGACAATATTATTGCAGACCATGCAAACAGGACTGTGATTAGTTACGTAGGGGTAAGTGTGATCTAACTTGAAGTATCCAAATTCGGACGTTGTAGATAGGGCGATCGAGACTGTTATACTGACCACGGCCACGGATCCGGACCTTTCCAAGATCCGAGCAAGTTGATACCCTACTTGACAAAACATTCGGGGAGGGTAGACCTACTATAGTAAGTCTAGAAAACAACCTAGCTTGCTAGGGTCGACGCCTATCGGTCGAAACCGTATTGCGTAAGCAATCGTACATTAAGAAGCTATAATGCCTGACATTGAATATTACTATCCAGAAGATGGCTACTGGGAAGACGATTCAGATGATGATGAGGATGAGGACTACTACGACCCGATAGTGATAGTTATTGAGTGATCTCTAGTCTGGCCTAAAGAATCAGCAGAGGACTCAAACGAGACTGATGACCCTTTTGACAACCCAGACTGGCTACAGTCTCAAGCTGAAGGCATCTGATCGACAAGCCCACATGCAGACATCGTATGTCTGCATGCCTATATGTATGCTATGCTAGTCATAGCTGACCAAATCCTACCGGTTGTATTGGCCGGTAGGTATTTTTTGAAAGGACATTATGAATTATAAAATTAAAGAAGTAAAACTGGATAATGGTGTAGAAGGCATTATTATTGATGTGCCAAACTCCCGGACTGCGTGTAGTAGGATTGTATTTAATGGCGGATATTGGTCTGTCCGGGATTATGCAGACAAACAGCAGACACCGCATCTCTACGAGCATGTTGCAAACTACGTAAAAAGGCGTTCTGAATGGGATAGCTTTAATAAGGAGTTTAAAAAGAATGGCGGCTATTATAACGCTTTTACTAATAATACATGTATTCGTTATGTAGCCAAGTGTCCGGTATTCGATATAGATCGTATTGTCCGAATGCAGAAGTGCGCGGTCGAGAATCCAGACTATACGGAGACTGATTTGGCTGTCGAAAAGAAGAGCATAACTAATGAGCTGCTAGCCGACGCCGGTAAAACACCGTATCTCCTGGATTACGCTATGTGGAGCAGTGTCGGATTGCCGCGAATGGCTCCGCACGACGCTATTAATACGCTCAAGAACATAAACCTTAACGACGTCGATAGCTATCGTGTAGAAACTCATACTACCAGCAACATGCGATTCTTATTAGCGGGAGACTTTGGCGGCAATTATAGCATTGCAAATACATTTAGTAATATCGATTTACCTGTAGGTGAACGAATCCTGACTAAGAAGACCTGCTCTATTAATAGGCAACCAAGTGTTGTCAGTTCAAAGGGGAGTATTGTGTCGGCTAGAATTGGATTTGCGTTGCACCGGCCGTTAACAGCATATGAGTCAATGATTATGTGGCTAATCGGAATTTTGTTGGCTGGCGACAGGGAAACTCGCGTGTATGGGAAAGCTCGTTCGGCTGGGTTAGTGTATGCCATGGCGATGCGCAATTCTGTACAAAGAGATGCTACCGTTGACTATTTTATGCTTAGGTGTAAGCCAGATAATCTGTCTGCTACAACAAAACTAATTGCTGAAGGCATGAAAAGTGTAGTGCAAGGTGAAATTAGCGAGCGTGAACTGGAAGAGACCAAGAAGAAGCTTATCGGCTTTGAGTATATGCTATATGAGACACCAGAGGCTATTCTTAATGCTATGGAGAATAGGTATATAAGCTTAGGCGAAATTATTGACATAGAATCGAGGCCTGACATAATTCGTTCAATTGAGCTTAATGACGTAGTGCGACTGGCTAGCGAGTTTGTAAATAGTGGTATTCGACCTATGGTGTTGTGTGGTAACGTGTCTGATTATCAGGTGAACCAGGCTTATGGGATGCTGAATGAAATCTTAGGTTAAATGGCGGAACTCTTTATTTATATATCTGTCATCGGTATAATAGGATAAATAAGTAAAGGAGGGGGATGTTTCGAAAATCTAAGGTTAACATTGCTGAAGATTTTGCCTATTTGCCAGAGGACGCAATTTATTTCGACTCCGCGTGTCAAAGTTTGCGTCCCCAGCAAGTAATTGACGCAATGCAAGAGTACTATACCAAGTTTAATTCTTGCGGTGAGCGCGTGAAGTACGAATGGGGTCTAGAGGTGGATCGTCGGGTTGAGGAAGTACGCGACAAGATTTTGAAGCTATTGAAGTTGTCAAAGAAAGACTATTTCGTTAGCTTTACGCTGAACACGACATACGGATTAAACCTGGTTCAGTCGCAGCTAAAGCCAGATGGCATTGCCAAGGTGATGACTAGCGATATTGAGCATAACTCATCGTTTCTATCTACAATGGCAACGGCCAAGCGTTTAGGTATTCCACGTGAGGTGATTGTGCGCAATGATGACGGGTCAGTTGATGTCGACAAGTATGATTTTACTAACGCGCTAGTTGTAATGAATGCTGTGTCAAATATCGATGGCCGTCAGCTAAAGAACATTAAAGAAGTGATAGACAAGGTTCATCGGCAGGGTGGTATCTATATCATAGACGCTGCACAAGCTATGTCATATTATCACGACCTTATTGCGGGCTTGCCGGCTGACGCAATATGTTTCAGTTCGCACAAGATGTATGGCCCGAGTATGGGTGTAATGGTGCTACGTCGTGATCTACTGAACCGCATGGATATTGAGTTCATCGGCGGTGGCATGGTGGATGACGTAACAAAAGGAGAGTTTGTACTATCTGCACACAATCCAGAGCATATCCATACGGCACTTGAAGCTGGGTTGCAGCCTTATGCTGAGGCTATTGGTCTGGGTGCAGCAATTGATTGGATGCAGGCAGCTGCAAAAACTGAGCATGAGCACGTACGCCAGTATAGTCAGCAGATTATTGGCGCATTACGAGATGCGGACGGAATGCATGTTCTTAACGCTGAGCCTACTCCAACGATTGCGTTCTATAGTGACAAAATTAATGGCCACCTGTTGGCTGAGGCGTTGTCAGATGCTGGCGTTATGGTACGTAGTGGATACTTCTGCGTGCATTATTATCTGAATCACATCAAGCACTATCCACCGATGATTCGATTGTCGCTAG
This sequence comes from Candidatus Saccharibacteria bacterium UBA1103, assembly GCA_002313515.1. Lineage (GTDB taxonomy): Bacteria > Patescibacteriota > Saccharimonadia > Saccharimonadales > Saccharimonadaceae > Nanoperiomorbus. The sequence goes on from DCBQ01000004.1 coordinate 243,975, forward strand.
CCATGAATAATCGTCAGTCGGATGTTGACAGATTCATGAAGATTATAGGAGAAATTGCAAAATAAATGGTTTGTATTGCAGCATTCATAATCCTGGGCATCATTGTCCTGGCTCTGCCGGTTATTCGTTTGTTTAGCAAGAAGACAGCGGATAATATCTGGAATCTATTTAAAAAAGCGACGCACTGCTTTACACGGCGCGTAACATTACGAACTTGTGACACGTCGTTTAAAGAAGATGTGAAGAATAGTATTCTGCGAAAAGTAGTGTTAAAACATCCTAAGTGGATAAAGCCTGTTTCGGCGACAATCGAGGTGGTATCATTACTAATCATCGTGCTGACGGTTTGGTCGTTGCTGGTTGGTGTTAAATCGCTGATATCGCTATACGTTTATGGTACATGTAACGTTAATAACCCGTCGGCGTGTAGTTTGGACTCGACTGAAGCCTGCTCAATCGATGAAGTTTCACCTAAGTTTACCGAGCACCCAATCCAGTGGCTAGGCGACTGGTTCGGCGACTATGGTAATGCGATTGCGGCTATCCCAACACGCATGAAACATTGGGATGCGAAGGATTACCTACCCGATAACGTGGTCTATTACAACAAGGAAGATAAGAATAAGCCGTATGCGATTGATATATTTGATCCTGGCTGTATCGTCTGTAAACGCTCGTTTGCTGCGCAGAAGAGCAAGGGATTCTTTGACGAATACAATGTGGCGCTGATGCCATATCCAATCGAGGGCGAGAATGGCTACAAGTTCACTAATTCGGGCATCGTAGCACGCTATATGATGGGTACAATTAAGTATCCGCTAAAGAGCAGTAAGCACGCGGCAGCATGGAGAATTGTTGAACGTATGTATACCGGCAAAGATAAGGACGGTGTCGATAACCAGACAGCATTCAATGTCGGCTATAGTAGCGATAAGGCGAAAGATACGCTAAAGAGCTGGCTGAAGGATTTCGGCTACAGCGACGATGAAGTCAAGAATATTACTGAGTACGCCGAGTCAGACGCCTCTCAAAAGGAGCTGGATAAGATTGCTGATGTTGTCAAAAACGACATTAAGACCAAGAAGATTCCGACCACGATTTTTGATGGCAAGCGCCACGACGGTGAGCTGAAGGAAGCTGACATTAAATAGCATCTCGGATCTTTACACTAACGAATATGTTAGATATAATATGAATTAAGCGCGGCCGAGGCGATGTGAACCATCGCATCGCCAGAGCGCGATACTAAATTAATAATGTTATAAGGAGAAACATGGCAGAATTTCAACGAACCAAACCACATGTCAATGTTGGTACCATGGGTCACGTTGACCACGGTAAGACCACTTTGACTGCTGCTATCACCAAGACATTGGCGACTCGCGAACCGTCAGACATCAACAAGTTTGTTGCCTACGATCAGATCGACAATGCCCCAGAAGAGAAGTCACGTGGTATTACTATCTCTACTTCACACCAGGAGTATGAGACTAAGAAGCGTCACTACGCGCACGTAGATATGCCAGGTCACGCCGACTATGTTAAGAACATGATTACCGGTGCTGCCCAGGTCGATGGTGCTATTCTAGTTGTTTCGGCTGCTGATGGTGTTATGCCTCAGACTAAGGAACACGTACTACTAGCTCACCAGGTTGGCGTGCCAAAAATTCTAGTCTTCCTAAACAAGATGGACCAGGCCGATCCCGACCTAGTTGAGATTGTCGAAGAGGATGTTCGTGACCTACTAAAGAAGAACGGCTTTGACGAGAACTGTCCAATCATTAAGGGCTCAGCTCTAAAGGCTCTGGAAGGTGACGAGAAGGAAATGGATCACATCATGGAGCTTCTGGATGCTATGGATGAGTACTTCCCAGAGCCAAAGCGTGATCTAGACAAGCCATTCCTAATGCCAATTGAGGATGTCTTCTCAATTAAGGGTCGTGGTACTGTTGCTACTGGTCGTATTGAGCGCGGTGTTGTTCACATGAACGATGAAGTCGAGATTGTTGGTCTACGCCCGACTCAGAAGTCAGTTGTAACTGGTATTGAGGCCTTCAAGAAGACTTTGGCTGAGGGTGAAGCTGGTGATAACGCTGGTATTCTACTACGTGGTATCAACCGTGATGATATCGAGCGTGGTCAGGTTGTGGCTGCTCCTGGTACTGTTACTCCTCACACCGAGTTCAAGGCACAGGTTTACATTCTAACCAAGGAAGAGGGTGGCCGTCATACTCCATTTACTCAGGGTTACAAGCCTCAGTTCTACTTCCGCACTACCGATGTGACTGGTGAGGTTGAACTACCGAAGGAAAAGGAAATGGTTATGCCAGGTGACAACGTACAGTTTGAGGTTAAGTTGCAGGCTCCAGTTGCTATGGAGAAGGGTCTAACCTTTGCTATCCGCGAGGGTGGTCGTACCGTTGGTGCCGGTCAGGTAACCGAGATTGTCAAATAGTTTAACTTAGCTACTGACAACAAATCTACTAAAATAGCTCCCATGCGGAGCTATTTTTAGATATAGCTGAATTTTGCATAAAAATGTAGTAGTGTGTGATTAATGGTTAACATTGTAATTCTTTGCTGGAACGCCTTAGAATGGACTAAGCATACTGTGATATCGCTGATGAAATCGCTTGAACTCTGCAGCTATAAATATCAGATTACTATCGTAGACAACGCGTCTACTGATGATACTAGAGTATATTTAAGCACGTTGTCGGCTATTTATAATAATGTTGTTGTTATTGAGAATCATCATAATTATGGTATTTCGTTTGGATATAATCAGGGATTTATGGAGTCCGTAGCTATAGGTGCCGTGTATACAGTATTCTGTAACAATGATCTGCATTTCTTTAATGATGGGTGGCTTGACAAGCTGGTTGATACTATGAAAAGTGACAAGAGTCTAGCTGTTGTTGCTCCACTAAGAACATCTGAATATGACTATTACTCAAGCGGATTGACGACAAAGCAGAAGCTTTCAAGTATAAAAGAATGCTCTTCTCCGGAGGAGGAGCTGAGTGAGTTTATGGGTTGTAAACCAGAATTGACGTTTTTGCGAGATATCACCAATGCTAATATCGCGGCATACGGGACTAAACTTAGATATATAAAATTTCCAAACGCGATTAGCACTTGCATATGTATGATTAGGACAAAAATATTTAAGGATGAGTTTGGATATTTTGACAACCCCTACTTTCTGGACTATGGTGGCGACGATATTGATATGACTTGGCGAATATTATCGGTAGGGTATAATTGTGCAATTATAAATACAACATATATCCATCATTTTAGGAATAAGTCATTAGTAGAGAATGTATTAAACAGAGATATGTTGTTGCTAAAGTCGAATAGAAAATTGATAAAGTTATGGGGTAGTGCTATATCAAAATTTATCAATGAGAGTGGTTTGAGTGATTACGATTTAATGAATAATAAGGACTATTGGATTATAAGGGACATAATGCGAATTAATGGTAAGGAAGCTGTGCTATGCAAACAGAAATAACAACTATACGTCATGGGTATGACGATCATTCATATATCGATGGTCACAATGATACACCGTTGACAGCTAAGGGTTTAGAAATGGCTAGGGTGGCTGCTAGAGACCTGTCGACAGACGAAAGATATCTAGATGGCAAAAGACTTATCATAAGAACATCATTAAAACAGCGAGCTATAGAAACAGCGGGAGTGATATGCGACGCAATGTCCAGACAACACGTGGAGTGCGACATAGTGAAAGATCCTGGCTTAACAGAGCTGTATCAGGGGAAGTTTAACTTTGGTGATATGTCACATGACGATAGGGTTGATTTCTTGCAGTCTTGCTGGGATGATTTTGAGGTGCAGCGAAAAAATTATAATATAGATCACAGGTTCGGAGAGTATAAAATCAAAAATGAAGGCGCTCCCATTGTTGAAATGGGTGAGTCGCATAGAGTATGGTCTATAGATATTGCTTCCGCTACGATACGAACGCTTGAGGACAAAAAGAGGGAGTGCAACAGTATAGATGTTACGCATAGAGGAGCATCCTTTATGATTGCTCAGCTTGCAAGGTTGTCTAATAATAGTATTCAACCGGTCGATGTTGAGCAATACGAAACTAAGTTTATGAAGTATTGTGAACGACATACATACGAAATAAATGACATAGATATAGCAATAGAATCCATTCAGCGATTTATAAATATGCGTAGAATGCGGGTTGATATAGATAAGTATGAGAATAATTATTAACCAGCCTAGGGTATCATACTTTGTTGGTGGTGCCGAGATGATATCCATGCAACACGCAAGGTACTTCTGCGAACATGGCGATAGTGTCGTGTATGTTACCATTGATCCGGCAAGTATAGGTTATTGCTTGTCACAACAGTATTTTGATTTTAAAAACACATACAATAATGTGGTGAATTTTGTTGAGCTCGATCAGGATCCATCTATATCTGATATTTATAATATTAAACCTGGAGAAAGTCGCTTGCGGTGGAATGTGGAGTCTCTATTTTTTAACCGTTCGCTTATTAAATATTTAAATCAAGTAGGATATAGCGATTGTTGCGTGTTATCATACTATATACTTGATTGTTTGTACCCGGGGCCGCATAAAAATGTCCTATATTTATGTGGTACGCCTAGGCAAGAAGACGATTTTCAGGGCAGCTTCTTGAGGCTGTACGATAAAGTGGTGGCAATTAGTGATAATGTTTCAGAGTACTGGAATACTTACAGCCCATGCAAGATACCAATAGTTTACCCTGGCGTTGATACGGCAAGATTTAGACCATATAGTCGTAGTATACGACAAAAGGGTGCTATTAAAAAAATTAGGATACTTTATGTTGGCAGGCTTATTGCAAGGAAGAACGTAGGGTCGTTAATTAATGCCGTAAACATAGTAAATGACAGATTGGCATTGTCTAATCGCGGAATCAGGGCTTATCTGACGGTTGTAGGCGATGGTCCTGAGCTTGCAAATCTCAGAAGTATCCCCTGTCGATATGTGCGCTTTGTTGGGGAATGTTCGAACACTGAACAATTCTACGCGAATAGTGATATCTTTGTGTCACCGTCAAGTTATGGTGAGGGCGTTCAGGGATCGTTGTTGGAGGCTATGAGTACGGGCCTTGTGTGTATTGCGTCAGATACTGCAGTGAATCGGGAGCTACTGAATCATGGCAGGGGTGTTGTGCTGTCTGGAGTTGATGCGTCGAGCGTATTCGATGCAATTGAAGATGTGTGCTGTAATATTAGTCAATACAATCCTATTGATACGCGAAAATATATATGTGATAATTATAGTTGGAATAAGAGCGTTAGCTTGCTTAGAAAGGAGATTCTTCTGTGAACATCATATTTATGCGTCATGGTGAGGCTACGGATAATGTGAAGGAACTTATCTCTGACAAAGAAGTATATTTTTCCGCTCTGACAGACTCAGGAAGAAATACTGTATTTGAATCGCTAAAGAGGTTGCCCGATAATGTTGATAAGGTGTATGTATCTCCGATGCCGAGGACTATCCAAACCGCCAATATAGTTCGTGTAAAATATCCCAATGTGGAATATATTATAGATAACAGACTGAGAGAGATTGATCATGGTAAATATAGTGGGCAGAAGAACAATGAAGATCTTGATCGTACGCGCGAGTGTCAAGTGGCAGGTGACTATTTTATAAGATTTGGCCAATATGGAGAAAATAAATATGATATTGAGAAGCGCCTCTCGGATTTTCTTGATGACGTAAGAACTAAAAACTTTACAAACAATACAATTATGATCGTCTCTCATGGTTCAATTACATCATTTATGAAGAGACTGTTGGGGCTAAAAAGCCCTCATATTAAGACGGGCAAGGCCGAGGAATTCACCGATATTGATTTCGGCGCACTAGATAATTCGATTGCAAAGCTAGAACGTGTACGTAGGGACTCTCGGCGCAATAGGCTTAATATTGTGCGCAGCTCTAGGCTAGATCAAAATATAGAGGCAGTTTACAGGAAGGTTGCTAGAGATAATTTTAATGATATCGAACTTAATGATACTGTGTTAGCGCGTTTGATGCGTGGCGCGGCAGGTGATGACTTAATAAGAGTGTCGTCAACGCCCTTTGATAACGGACCAATAGTGGTGTCTCTCTTGGATAATGTAGCAAGCTTTATAGACAAGTGGATGAAGCACTATATTGATCTTGGAGTTAAAAACTTTGCACTAGTGAATTGCGGATCAAAAGATGACACTTTTGATAAGGTAACGAAGTATGTCGGCCATGTAAATATAGATATATGGAAAGCAAATTGTGTGTACAACTGCACCTGGGCATGCGGTGCAAGACAGTATCTAATGGCAAAATATGGCATTGGTCGCTGGTACTTAAATGTAGATTCGGATGAATTATTTGTGTACAAAGGCTACGAGAGTACTAGTCTTCTTGATTTTGCAAATTCGTCTGAGGGCTGCTTGGTTAGTTCTATGATGGTTGACGTGTATAAAAAAGGCGGTATTGCCGAACTCGGCACTATAGACGATTATCATTATATAGATAAAAATACATACAGAACATCAGAGAACAAACCCTATGGCATTAGGATATATGGTGGTCCAAGATGCCGTACGTTTGGCATACGCCCTAGTCTGCAGAAATATCCGCTGGTATATTATAGTGGCAAGGAAATGATGGTAAACGACCATTTCTATTATCCATATAGTCTCAATTCCGCAATGCCAATAAAAAGTTACCTGTTGCACTATAAGTTTTTGCCAGATGATATTATTCGATATCGTAGGTTTGCTGATAGCGGCATTCATTGGAATAGTTCGAGTGAATATAAGCGCTATATTGAGTGTATAGATAAAAACCCTAAACTATCCTTTTATAATGATGCTATATCAGTAGACTTAAATAGCGTAAAATCTAATTACCATGATGATAATTGAATTAATTGATAACTTGTTGTATTATGTCTAATGTCAACTTTAATCGTGGTGGTAACTCTGAAGGTGTCTGAATGCTGGATGAGATTGCACCACCCCTGATCCCTGGGGACGGGATAAAAGGAGAAATTATGGCAGATCAAGCTCTACCGAAAATTCGTATCAAGTTAAAGGCTTATGATAACCGCGTTATCGACGCAGCTGCAAAGCAGATTGTCGAGACCGCTCTACGTAGCGGAGCTACCATCATTGGGCCAGTGCCTCTACCAGTTAAGCGCAGTACCTTCACGGTTGTGAAGTCGCCACATGTCTACAAGAAGGGCGGCGAGGCGTATGAAATGCGCGTGCACAAGCGCTTAATCGACATTGTTGATGCCAAGCCAAAGACCATTGATAGCCTGCAGAATCTATCACTGCCAGCCGGTGTCGATGCTGAAATTCGCATGTAATAACAAGCGAACCCACCGTCAGCCGCGAGCGGCTGACACCTCCCTTTGCGAAAGGGAGGTTTTGTTTTTGTGGCACCCAAATAATGTCCCGCCCTGCCAAGGGCGGG
>DCBQ01000008.1:0-65638 GCA_002313515.1 Candidatus Saccharibacteria bacterium UBA1103
AACCACTACCACTACTGACCATGGCACAAAATCTAAAGTTCAGTCGTCATAAGGAGCTACGCGGTAAGGAAAGCTATGACCATTACGATAACTATGACGCCATCGAGGTGCCCTATACCGACGCTATCCCGAGTGACTACGACGGGGTTATGGGTGTACCCATTAGCTTCCTCGACAAATACTGCCCCGAGCAGTTTAGAATCGTCAAGTTTCGTAAGGGCAACGACGACAGGGATTTATGCGTAAATGGCAAATGTCCATATTTTAGAATCCTCATCCAAAAAATCCCTGACAAGTAGGACTAAGCTCCATGGGATGCTATTGATCTAATTCTAAATATTTGCTATATTACTAACAGCAAAACTTATTAGCTAGAAATCCCCTCGGTTGCAGCCGAGGGGATTTTGATTTGAGCTAGGATATTTACATTGTTTGAGTGGCTACTAATATACTATTTATCAGAAATACTTATAACTATCTTTATGCGTTTGAGCATAAATACAAAACTTATTAGCATAAGCACCTCCTTTCATAGATATTAAATTGCCAACACTGAATTAAATATATCCTTGCTCGATATTAATTATAGCACTAGCGTAATAATAGCTGACGTCAATATGCATTAAACTAGTACAGGTACCACCCAGTTTTTGCCATATGCTATAATAGCGTTTGAAATCACTGTGATTTTACGGGTATGGCGCCGAACGTCAGGATGGATCGGGGAAAACCGATATTTTCCCAGATGGAATGCCATCTGGAAGACATGATGATGACCAACATGAACACGTAGTCGTTGATTCTGATGACAATATAGTGTTCTGGCGCGATAGCGACGGCGAAATCATCATAGATGACGAATCTGGCACCATAAAGTAGTTGTCTTATCTACCAACCGAGCCCTGCGCGCAACAGCTCGCAGGGCAAGCTAATAATATGACTATAACCAAAATGAGCAATAGAATATCAAATGTAGACACATATCAGCTTACAGATAATGAATATCTAAATATAGTAAGGGAGTTCATTCCTAACGCCCAATCTGTACGAAGTAAAAAATTTTTTCGCTACGACCAAATGCTCGCGGTATTGTTAGATGCCACTTACGCAAAACAGACGCATAGCCTACTTGTCTTGTTTAATCAAGTACAGATATCGCCATATAGTTATGACGATATAGTAATGGATTTAACAGACGGACGAGATGCGATACCCTGTACTACTACAAATCAATTGTCACGTACCAGCTACAAAGGTCATAACTATTATTTATATAGGGTTATTTTATAGTCTGGCGGTTAGGTATTGTTATAGGGTGGTATATAACGTGAGGAGATTTTTATGAAATTTGGATTTAGGACACCTAGTTTTAAACGTAGCCTCAAGGCACGAACGACTGGTCGGTTGAAGCGTTCGCTGAAGCGAGCCATCGTGCCGGGCTATGGCAAGAAGGGTATGGGCTGGATTAAGAATCCCAAGAAGGCCGCCTACAACGCTGTCTATCACCGCACCACCTTCGGCCTGAGTGATTTATTTAAGAGACACTAGATTGTCCCGCCCTGTCAAGGGCGGGCAAGCAACGAGCTTGCTCGTGCTGGGCGGGTTATTTGCACTATACTAACCATATGCAATATTACAACCGTAGCAATATCAAGTATGGCAACGAATTACGCCACAACATGACCAAAGAAGAGCGACATTTATGGTTTAACTATCTATCTAGCTACAGGCCACGATTCTACAAACAGCGACTGCTGGGCAACTATATTGTCGACTTCTACTGCGCTAAGGCCAGGCTTGTGATCGAAATAGATGGTGGGCAGCATTACGACGAAGGAGTCAATCAGGCTAGCGACCAGATGCGGACTAGATATCTGAACCAGCGCAATATCATGGTGGTTAGATTTGGCAACCTGGATATCTGGCATAATTTTGAGGGTGTGTGCAGCCGAATTGACGAAGCAGTGCGTAAAAGGATTAACCCACCCGATTGCTAACGCAATCTGCCCGCCCTTGACAGGGCGGGACTCAGTATTGCGTCCTTCCCTGCCAAGGGAAGGTGGCAGGGCGCTAGCCTGCCGGATGGGTTGATTACACTGGCATGGGCGGGATAAATATAGTGCTATAATAATCTCATGAAAACCACACTCAAAACCTATACGGTGCGCGACATCGTTGACGGATTTACCTACAACGAATACGAAGGCAAGGGGTTGTTTGGCCTATCCGGGCGGCTGACTATTCAGCCAGAGTATCAGCGCAACTACATCTATGCCGACGGCAAACGTGACGCCGCGGTAATTCACTCGATATTACATGGTTACCCGCTCGGGCTAATCTATTTCAACAAGGTCGACGGCGACCGCCTAGAGGTGCTGGACGGCCAACAGCGCATTACTAGCATTGGACGCTACGTCCAGGGTAATTTTGCCGTCGTAGACAGCAACGGCGTGCCACAGTATTTCAGCGGACTACCGCAGGACAAACAAGAACTGATTATGAACACACAGCTACTGGTTTACGAATGCGAGGGTACCGAGAGTGAGATCAAGGAGTGGTTTAAGACGATCAACATTGCCGGCGTACCGCTGAATAACCAAGAGTTATTGAACGCTGTTTACTGTGGTCCATTCGCAACAGCGGCCAAGGCAGAGTTCAGCAACAGCACCAATCCGCAGCTGCAGATGTGGAGCACCTATGTCTCCGGTGATGTCAAGCGTCAAGACTTCCTGGCCACAGCGCTGGACTGGGTTAGTCACGGCCACATTGGCGAGTATATGAGCGCTCATCGCTACGACGACAACATCAACGAACTAAAGACTTATTTCAATAGCGTTATCAGCTGGATTAGCACGGTATTTACCGACACGGTCAGCGAGCTAAAGGGGCAGGAGTGGGGACAATTGTACGAACAGTACCACCTGAACCCTTATAATCCCGCCGAGGTTTCCGCAAAATTACACGAGCTATTGGCCGACCCCTACGTTACCGCCAAGCGCGGCATACCGGAATATATTCTGGATGGCTGTCGAGATACCAAACTGCTGAACGTGCGCGTATTTAATGAAGTACAGAAGCGCACCGCCTACGAACAGCAGACCGCCGCGGCCGAGCGGCAGGGAATCAGCAACTGTCCGCTATGTGCGATCAGCGATGGGCCAAACCATACCCGAATTTGGAAGTTAAACGAAATGGACGCCGATCACGTTACCGCCTGGAGTCACGGCGGCGCCACCGAATTATCTAACTGCCAGATGTTATGCAAGACCCACAACCGATCTAAGGGAAATAGATAGCAAAAGAGAGCCGACGTTGATACAATTCAGTAACTATCTCGATTCTACCGACATTAGGATAGCACAATCTATCCGCTACTATCAGATGGAGCCACGATTTTGACAGGTAATTTATGTCGCTATATAATAAAGTCATTAAGCAGACAGTCTTAATTGTGCCTAAGGAGCTGATGTTACAATGAGTTGGAACACTCAAAGCAACAATGATGACGCCAAAGTCAAGGTGTCAGGAGATTAAGACAAGAAGAACAATGTCGAAGGTGGAAAAGGCCGAAACGATTTCCTTATTATCGATAAGGAAACCAAGGAATACAAGCACATTTCCATCGACGAAGACGGCGTCGAAACCGAATGGCACGAATGGAAGAAGCCAGATAAGTAATCAGCAAGTCCCAGCTACGACTTAAAACTAGCTATTTTAGTAGGATTTAATCAATGTATTTGTATGGAAATATCACCAAAGCTAAAGAATGAATTTAAAAAATTGCTAAGCAGCGACAGAGATCACCAATCAATATCTGGCAATGTCATAAATCTATCAGCAAGCAACGACTATAGTGACGAATTTGATAGCAACGTTGAGCTAGATGAGGTGTTTGATCTATCGGTAAGATCAGAGGACAAGGGCCTGACGCCTGAAGAGCGCCGCAAGTATGGTCACGAATTAGTTAACCGTATTACGGCAATAGTTAGTCCATCCAATAGAGAAGAATCGACAAAGAAATAGCTACCTTAACGCTCCACAACAAAAAATATGTGGCAATTTTCTATGCTATAATATAGATATATCAGAGGAACACAGACATGAAGACAGCTAAGGAATGGGTAGAGTTATATAGCGACGACGACTTTAAGAAGAAGGTATATACTGGTGATGATTTAGGTGCAATATGCGATGGCGGTGGCACTTCAATCAAGCTGTGGTCGCCAGTGGCCGAGAAAGTCGAGATTAATTTCTATAAGGACGGCGAGCTGGGGACGCGGCGTTACTGGTCACAACCGATGGAATTAGATTACCAAACCGGTGTCTGGTCGGTCTACGTGCGTGAAAGCCTGCACGGCATGTATTACGATTTCGCCGTGACCATTGACGGGGTGACCAATTTAACCGGTGATCCCTACGCCCGAGCGGCCGGTATCAACGGCGCGCGCAGCATGGTGATTGATATGCGCAAAGTCAACCCAGAGGACTGGTGGCAGGATAAAGCACCCGCACCGACAGCTGAAACCGTCATTGATGAATTACATGTCAAGGAATTTTCCTGGGACCCGCGCGGAGGCTGGTCAGAGGAGGCGCGTGGCAAGTATCTAGCTTTCACCCACAATGACACGACGCTGGATAATAAGGGCGAATTACCAACTGGTCTTACTTACCTAAAGAACCTGGGTATCACGCACGTGCAGCTAATGCCGATTTATGACTACGGCTCCGTCGACGAAAACGATGATACGCAGTTCAACTGGGGTTACGACCCAGTGAATTACAATGTACCCGAGGGGTCGTATTCGTCTGATCCTCATCACGGCGAGGTGCGCGTGCGCGAACTAAAGCAGGCCATTCAGGCGTTACACCAAAACGGTTTTCGCGTCATCATGGACGTAGTCTATAACCACACTTGGAACCTCGACCACGCTTTTCAAAAAACTATGCCGTACTATTACTATCGTACCTGGGAGGACGGTTTACTGTCTAACGGCTCGGGCTGTGGCAATGATGTGGCTAGCGAGCGACCAATGGTCCATAAATACATCGTGGATAGTGTACTTTATTGGGCAAGGGAATACCACATTGACGGCTTTCGCTTTGACCTGATGGGGCTACTAGACGTTGACCTAATGAATGATATTCGGGCGAAGCTAGACGATAAATATGGCAAGGGTGAGAAACTAATGTACGGTGAGCCTTGGGCGGCTGATAAGACTGCTACTACTATAGACCTGGCGCATAAAGGTAATATAGGTAAATTAGATACTAATATCGGCATGTTTTGTGACGACACCCGAGATCTAATCAAAGGCAGTGCAGGAGACAAGAAAGCGACCGGCTTCGTTAACGGTGCGCCGCGTACCGAGCGGCGTCTGCTAGATGCCGTCAAGGCCTGGCGCGTCAACGGCTCGCCGATCAAGACGCCGGGGCAAATCATTAATTACGTCAGCGCCCACGATAACCAAACCTTGTGGGACAAGCTATCCGAAACCACGCCTGATGAAACCCAGCGAATGCGCCAGTATCGCCTGGCCGTCGCCATCTATATGACCTGTCAGGGGCGACCATTTATGCTGAGCGGTTCAACCTTCTGCAGAACTAAGGATGGCGATGATAATTCACACAATGCACCGATTGAGTTGAACCGCCTGGACTGGGGCGCCATTTCCGATAACACTGGTCTCTATCGCTACTATCAGGGGCTGATTGAACTGCGTAAAATGCTACCCGGGCTAACCGACAAGTCCGGTACGGCGCACGAAGACATCTATAATGAATGGGCAGCACCAGACATGGTTGGCTATATGGTCGACAATACCGACAGCGACGACAGCTGCACCTCGCCCTGGACCGATTTAATTATCGTCTATAACCGCAACCCGAACGAGCAAGAATTTGATTTAGGCGAGGACGAGTGGGAGCGCCTGGCCGACGATTACGACACTTATCGTTGGAAAGCACCCGAAAAATTTAGTGGCAAATACAAGGTCGCGGGCACCGGCTGGGTGATGTTTGGCGCGCGCAAATAGCTTGTCATAGATGGTATAATGATATCTATGAAAGATATTATTTTGACAGGTGACCGTCCAACAGGACGATTGCATCTAGGGCATTACATCGGCTCACTAAGAAGGCGAGTAGAGCTACAGAATTCGGGTAAGTATGATCCGTTCATTATGATTGCGGATACTCAGGCGTTAACAGATAACGCCAAGAACCCAGCTAAGGTACGCGATAACGTGTTGCAGGTAGCACTAGATTATATGTCGGTTGGTATTGATCCGGCAAAAACGACTATCTTCATTCAGTCGCAAGTCCCGGCGCTACCCGAACTAACTATGTACTACATGAATCTAGTCTCTATTAGCCGACTAGAGCGCAACCCGACCGTGAAGAGTGAGATCAAGCAGAAGAGCTTCGGCGAAGGCGTACCAACAGGCTTTGTGGTGTATCCAATTTCTCAGGCTGCCGATATTACTGCATTTAAGGCCAAATGGGTGCCAGTTGGCGAGGACCAGCTGCCGATGATCGAGCAAACACGCGAAATTGTGCGATCATTTAATCAGACCTATGGCGAAGAGGTACTAATCGAGCCAGAAGCGATTCTGCCGCCAGAGGGGTTGAGCCGTCGCTTGCCGGGGCTTGATGGCAACGCTAAGATGAGCAAGTCCCTAGGTAACTGCATCTACCTATCAGATGACGAAAAGACATTACACGATAAGGTCTTTAGCATGTACACCGATCCTGATCATATTCATGTATCTGATCCTGGCAAGATTGAGGGCAACATGGTGTTTGAATATTTGGATGTCTTCGCGCCTGGCGACCCCAAGGTAGCGGAGTACAAAGAGCAGTACCAGAAGGGCGGCCTGGGCGACGTAGTAGTAAAGAAATATCTGTTTGATATCCTTAACGATATTCTAAAGCCAATTCGCGAGAAGCGTGCCGAGCTGGAGCAAAATCCAGCGGCGATTTGCGAACTGCTGCACCAGGGATCAGAGAAAGCAGCCTGTATCGCCAGCCAAACCCTAACTCAAGTCAAGGATGCAATCGGTATTAACTATTACGGAGATTAAATGCGCTTAGACGCTTACTTATCCAGTCAGCATCAAGATCTGTCGCGAGCGTCGATTCAGAAGCTAATTAAGGATGGCAAGGCGACGGTGAATGGTACCGTCGTCAAAAAGCCAGCATATGATGTAAGTGAGCCAGCTGTCGTCAGACTAAGCATCCCAAAGCAACTGGACTTCGTTGATGAGATAGCTGCTTTCCAGAAGCAAGTATTGTTCGAGAATGATAACGTGGTAGTTGTAAACAAGCCAGCAGGCATGCTGACGCACAGCAAGGGCGAGTTAAACAACGAATTTACTGTGGCTGATTTTGTTCGGTCACAATTTGACCCAGCGGAAGCAGCCGAACAGAGAAACAATAATCGTCTAGGCATTGTACACCGCCTAGATCGGGCAACCAGTGGCGTATTAATCTGCGCCCGGAATCTAGCGACAGCCAGCTATCTACAAAAACAATTTAGCGAGCGTAAAGCCCATAAAACCTATCTGGCGCTAGTTGAACGTGCGCCTAAGCATAGCGCCGCCCAAATTGATCTGCCAATTGCTCGTGATATCCGTCGGCCAAGCGCCTTCAAGGTAGATGGCAAGGGTAAGTCAGCCATTACGAGCTACCGCATTCTAAAATACTTTGATGATGGCTCAGCGTTAATGGAGTTAAAGCCTCTAACCGGTCGAACCCACCAATTGCGGGTTCACTTGAGTTATATTGGCGTACCGATTATCGGCGACCCGGTCTATGGCCATGGTAAATATGGCGATCGACTATGGCTACATGCTTATCAGCTAGAAATTACCGTCCCGACTAGCGACAGTAATCAGCGGATGACTTTTACGGCAGACTTGCCCAAAGATTTTAAGAGTGCAATCGAGGAACGCAATGAAATCTAGTCCGATGCTGGACGGCTTAATATTGAATAGCCATACACGTCATCTATTAGAAGACTATCTAGCTAATCCAGCCCAGGCGATGCTATTAACAGGACCAGTAGGAGTGGGTTTAGGTACAATTGCCCAAACGCTAGGGCATCAGCTAGCTGGTGTGAGCGTGGTGTATTTAGCACCCACACTACACAATGCTCAGAAGACGGCCATTATTAACGCTGATGACATTGAGTACATAACCGGCATCGTACGCGACAAGCGTAGCGACCGCTTGGTCATTGTTATGGACGACGTCGATAAGACCGCACCAGGGGTGTTTGAGCGAATTCTAAAGATAGTCGAAGAGCCAGTGCCCAATGTGTATTATCTATTTACTACACACAACCCGATAGCCATACCGCGCACCATCATCAGTCGTTCGCAAGTAATTGATGTGCGAAAGCCCAATGCCAACGATTGCGACAAACTACTAGCAGGTATAGACGCCGCTAAGCGTACACAGGTTAAATTTCTAGCCAATCGTTGCCCTGCAACCATGGGGAGACTAATCAATAACCCTGATGATTTTGCCAAAGCAGCCCAGCAAATGACATCTGCTAAGCAGTTCATAACAGGTAACACAGATTTCCGTCTAGGGCTAGTTGCACAATTTAAGGATCGTGCAGATGCTATAGAGTTCATCGGGATGTTGGCAAATCTAACCGAATATATTCATAAGAGCGGCAGCATACAATACGACACTAGACTGGCACGGAACTTACAACTAATTAGCACTATAGCCGATCGCCTGAATACTAATGGCAACGTTAAAGCGCAGCTATTAAATTTAGCAGTATGCTATAATTAATAAAGTATGTACGCATTAATTGCATTGTTACTGATAACTATGATGGTAGTGTTCTACCCAGAGCATCGCGAAGTCGAGCATAAACCATCACGCCTAGAAGCACAACTGAATAAGTTGTGGGATATCTCGCTAGGTGCCATTAAGGACAAGAAGTATCTACGCGCCGAGAAAGCACTGCTAACTATTTTGCGTTTCGACGAGCGCAACGCTAGGGCATATAACCGCTTAGGAATTCTGTATGCCAAGCAGGGGCAGTTGGACGATGCTATTGAGTGTTTTGAGATTACACAGAGTCTAGAGCCTAGCCCATCATCCCTGCACAATGTCGGCTTGATTTATTACGAGGTAGGGAAGTATGACCGCGCAGCGCAGGCGTTCGAACAAGCCTTGCGGCTAGAAGATAATGTGGCATCGCGTCACATTGCCTATGCTAAGGTGCTAGAAAAGCTAGGCGATACAAAACATATGATTCGCGAGCTAGAAGCAGCAGTTAACCTAGAACGCAATCCACAGTCATTGGGTCTACTGGCAGATGCTCTCGGCCGAATTGGCGAGAATGACCGTGCTGAGAAGATCCGTAAATTAGCTAGTCGCATGCGTGCACGTGGCAATAATACTCGCATTAAGCAGCCCAAAAAAGTAAGTGTATAATTACTGTAGCCTCGCCGCCTGTAGTTCCGATACGAAAAAATTCAGATGATAGATAACATTAAGCTTGAATCTGACGCTATACTTTGATAATATAAATGAAGCACTTTAATATGATTAATGCCAATTTAGCTCAGCTGGTTAGAGCAGTTGCTTTGTAAGCATCAGGTCCTCGGTTCGAATCCGAGAATTGGCTCCATAAATATTGCCTGGATATGCTGGGGTAGCGAAGTGGTCAACCGCTGCAGACTGTAAATCTGCCCTCGTAATGAGTTCGGGGGTTCGAATCCCTCCCCCAGCACCATGTGTGCGATATTATTCCAGCTACAGCCCCACGGGGCTGTTTTTGGTATAATGAATGTAATATTAGTAATAGTCTAAGGAGGAACATGATTGACCGCGTTAAAACTATTACAAAAGGCTTTGTAGTCGGCGCTACCATGTTAGTGCCGGGTGTGAGCGGCGGAACGACTGCGATTATACTAGGGATTTACACGCGCCTAGTCAAAGCTGTTGCCGACTTAAGGGCGAATTTTAAGGCGAGTTTGATGTTTCTAGTCCTGTTTGCGTTCGGTGGAGGGCTGGGAATCCTAATTGCGGCGCGACCGCTCGATCACCTAGTTAAGACTTACACCATGCCAACCATGTTCTTCTTTATGGGAGTCGTACTAGCTGGTATACCCATTATGCTGCGCGAGGCAAAAATTAAGCGTGATTTTCATTGGTCGTACTTAATATATACAGCTATTGGTATTGGCTTAATCGCATTAATGGCGATATTTAAGGCTGACGAGACTAGTACAACAATGGGTGCTAACTTGGGCAGCATACTAATGTTATTTGCAGCAGGCTTTATTGCGGCAATCGCTTTGGTGCTGCCAGGAATCAGCTTTTCATATTTTATGCTACTGCTCGGGCTATACGACGAAATGCTGTTGGCAATTAAGTCACTATATCTACCGTTCTTAATTCCACTAGGAATCGGTCTAGTCGTCGGTATACTGACTACCACTAAGGTGTTAGAGCGCCTCATGGATCGCTATCCTACTCCAACGTATCTAATTATCATGGGGTTTATGCTTGGTTCGCTAGTGCAGGTGTTTCCGGGCATACCAAGTGGCTGGGATTGGCCGATCTGCGCGACTACGCTAGCACTAGGCGTCTTGGCTATTATTGGGCTAAGTAGGTTGGAGGGCGTAAAGACTAGCGGTAGGCCCAAGAATACAAACACTGGCCTTTCAAGAGCAAGTAGCTCCGCTAAGAAGGAGACTACAGAATAACATATAAGTAGTAATATACCCATCTAAAAAACACCCGCTTGGGGTGTTTTTTGATTAATGCTTCTTGGGCTTTACTTCGTTGCGGCCAAGATTCTTCTTGGTCTCCGTAAAGACTTCGTGTTGGCGAGTCTTAGGATTGTACTTCTTTAGAGTCAGCTTGCCCTGGCTATGGTTAGTGCGATTCTGTGGATTAACAGTCGTATAGACACGCGTCTTACCATCTGCACTGACTAGGCCAATGAACTTACGCTTTGACTTACTATTGCTCTTTGCCATATCGAATATATATTATCATAAAATGCTAATAATACCAAATAAAAGGGCGGTCGCGTTAACGATCGCCCAATGGTTATATGTCAGAGTAGAGTAGTAGATTCAGCGTATAGACTCAATGAGCATGACACGCAGGGTCACAAAGCGACCCCGTATCTTGTGCGAAAATTATCATTACTCATATCGCCCTGTATAAATACATTATCATGTTCGTGCGTAACACGATAGCACTCATATTTAATAGTTTCACAGAAATTATTCTGTTGTGATTCATCATGCCGCTTTTTAAGACAATCTACGGCTTCCCTTAGATTGTCCTTGCCAATTTTTCTTATATCATTTTTGATGCGGCCTTCCAATTCATTATTACCATGTGATTTATCGTCAAGCTCGTTCTCAAGATCTTGCAATGCGCAAGTCAATTTTGGCAAAGCATTCACGAGATTGATCAGCTTATCAACTTGCTGCTCTCTGAATATCGCTTTGATTGCTTCACTATAACTAGGCGACATAAATTGGTTGCTACAGTCTAGCACACATATGATTTTGACAGTTAGATCATGGTCGCTAACCTCGTTACGTCGTATCACGCCCTCCAATTTACTGATCAGAGTACTGATACCATCGCGAGACATCCACAGATATCTAACTGACTTACGTATATTGACATCTATCGCAGCACAATCTTCCATATTCACTCCAATCTAAAAGTACAATCTTAACGTTTGCCAAGATTCTTTTTATATAACACATACTGTTAGTTTTGTAAATAAATAGACGCCTGATATGGCGTCTAAAATAGTCAAGAATATGGAGCCGCCTTCGAGATTTGAACTCGAGACCCCTTCCTTACCATGGAAGTGCTCTACCACTGAGCTAAGGCGGCATCTCTAAGAAATATAATAGCAAACACGCTTATATATCGCAAGGGCGATTTTAGCTATCGACACTGGGATTATCGATTTGCCTGGCTAGCCACAGACCCACGCGCAACATCTTATCGATAGTAGATAGCTCAATAGGCTTCTCAATAGAATATACCAATAACTTATTATCCGTAAGCTCAATATCAATATTGGTGAAATAAGTTGCCAGCATATTCTGAACCCTTAAGCTAAACAAATGCTGTAGTGCCGGAATATCATCGGGTGCAATATATAGACTAAAATGCTCGCGAAACTTATCTAGAATCGGCTGCGATAAGCTATTAAGGTCAATCTCATACATACGTAGGAATGATATTAGCATAGCACTATAGTCATCATGATCAGCCAAACCATTTAGGTACATATGCGGTAAGTTACTGCTACGTAAGCTAATCTCGCATATAGTCCAGGTTTGAGTAGTTAATGGTTTATCAGGCAGGTAGACGTCATGTGTGCGTTGCAGTAGCTGCACCGGGTAGTCACCAATTATGCCGCTAGCATAATTATCGTCTGTCTGATCAGGCGATGCGGTTAAGCCGCGAACAGGTATGTAATCGACATCACTCTGTGGAATGGCCGTGCCGTAATATGTCATATTATACTCAGCGCATATCTTACCGAATGTCGGACGGTCGTAACGGCTAGGACGAAACTTCATTCTGACTCTCCATCAGATTTATCGGCTTTGCGACCGTAATCTAAACATGCATTCATATATTCTACATGCGACCAGGTAGTAGGCGAGGCAGATATTACCTTATCGCCGCCGAGGCTAACTTGCTCAGGTAATCCATTGTTGTCCTCGATGGCCTTATCAGTCCAGTCCAAGATATGTTTACCATAGTCTAAATTGCCCAAACTTATTTGATAGTCCGCCAGCCACAGCGAAGTCACATACCATGTATTCTCATACCCACCGTAGCCGTCACTCTCATAACGAGGCGATCGCGGCTTGTCATTAGTTAACGCAAAGCGTCCGGATAACGTATGCCAAGCTTCAGCTAAGACATCGGTGTCAAACAAGTCGAAACGCCATGCCGCATAGAAGCTAGCCACATCGATGATTTCATCAAAGCTTATCGTATCATCCTTGCGAGTAAATCCTCGATAAAAGTAATTGCGACGCTTATTCCACAATAGATACGCTCCCTCACGCATTTCATCACTGGTCGTGCGATATTTAATTGCACTACCCGTGTCCTTGAAATGCTCAGCTAAATCAGCCGCTAGCGACAAAGCCTTGTAGATTATAGCCGTAGTGTAGGTCGTTGTCTCGTATACAGTACCCCAGACATCGTAGGATGGCTTGGGCAATTTTGTTGCTGGGTCTATATAATCAGATAGGAAGTCTGCAATTGGGATAGCTAACTTGCTAAATAATTTCTTCCATTCGGCAATTTTTGCTTTATCAGATATAGCAAGTTGTGCTGCCCGGCAGAATGAATATAGCACCGTGGCAGTTTGGTCACTCTGAATCGGCAAAACCGTCTCACCATTATGCACCCACGGGTGTGATACTTGACCTAATGTACCATCAGGGCGATAAACCTGACATATATAACCGCCCTTTGATAGCGAAGATAATATAAAGTCGTAGAAGTTGAGTGCCTCACGCATATAGCCAAGCCTAGCGTACAGCAAGGCTGTCATAGCACCGTCACGAGGCCAGCAATCAGTATATACACTAGATGTATGACGCAGCACCTCGGTATCTAGGCTAGAAATAATCGCACCATGGTTATCGGTCATGGCTTTGGCAAGCAGCAGTGAGTTGATAAAGGTGTAGCGGTAGTCACCATCAACCTTGGTGGCTGCTATATGGGCAGCCGGCTTAATCCACTCAGTCCAATATTCATCAGTTCTGCGTAAGCGATTATCAAAACCGTCGACATTAAAGCGATGCAGCTCATGCAGGACGTTATGTAGGTCGTCACCAGCCGCTAACTCATAATGCACACGCGCTGAATCGTGTGGGTCTAATTGCATACTAAACTGAATAATAGAATCGGTTAGCCCGTGCTCAATCGGGTTCTCGGCCAGGTGGCCATCTGCCGCATCACACCATACGCCGTCACGATGATTGGCACCAATACCGCCAAAGCGCCCCACACTGTAACTATCGAAAGGAATGTTACCGCCATCCTGGCAGGTTATACTGCCAGTTAGCGCTAGTGCCACATTGCCCTTGTAGTGGTATATAACAGGGTAGGTGATGTCAGCAATGGCATGTGCAGGAAGATACTCGGCCGTATCGTGTCCATCGGGCGATTCATTAATCACAAAGGCTTGATGCAGATATAGCTTAATATCTCGTCGACGATTAGCCGTATTTATAACGTGAACGTTACGTGCGAATACATTAAGCTCATAATCTACAAAGTCCTGAAACTCAATGCAGATGTCTAGCCATGGGTTATTGGCGATTGTGCGACCGATCAGACGGCCAGGATAGTATTTTTGGGTAATATTCCATGCACCGTCATCCAGCCAATGAATAGCACCGTCGACATATACACCAATCTTGTGATGAGGGGCCAATTCGTTGGAATGGTTACTTAGGCCAACGTATGGGTAATAGAGATCATTAACAGATGCAGTATTGTCCATGCATACTGCCATGCTACCGTTTGATAAAATCAACGGTCGTGCCATATAGTCTCTACCTCCTCTATTTTATAGATTAAACTTAATTAATACGCGCATGTTCTTGATGTTCAATCAAGCGATACCTAATATCGCGCAAGGCGTTCATGTAATACAAAAATGCATCGTATGGGGACTTATACGGCGAGAAATAAGCATGCACGTCACCATCGTTCCAATACTTTGTGCTCATATAATACGGATGGTCGGACGTAGTTAAGCGTCGCCAATCGCCGATTAGGTTGATATCCTCGGTTGCCATAATGGCAGGTGCCAGTGAATACAGATAGTGCTGAGACTCTTGCTGCATGCGGTTGCCTAACCATGCCGATAAGTCACGTTCCGAATCAGCCCAGGTCGTAGTATACGGCACATCCAAGCTGTCAACTGGTTCAAATGCTTCGGCGGCTTCGCTAATAGTCATAAACTTATGATCCTTGCTCTTTAGCCACTCCTTCGGTAATGCACGTAGAAAATCAAAGATACCAGTATCGGCCCATTGATGCTCGCCAAAGGTCTCGTAGTCAATGAAGATATTGGTTAGCGGTGAGTCCTTGTCCTCGCCAATCCATTCGACATACTTCTCGGCTGTTAGCGGATATTCCTTCCAGCTATGATCGCCGAAACGGAAGGCAATGTCATCGCTGAGTTTATAGTTCTTTAGCAGCAGTCGCGTACGTGATGTATTGTTTGGCTGATAAACATAGTTAGGGCTGCGCCAGCCTAGAATCTTTTCCCAACCTTCAGCCAGAACCGCTTTGTAGCCGTGGATATCAGCCCACTTACCAAGGTCGTTATTATAGGCCAACTCGGTGTTACGAAAAGCCGTAGGGGTTACGCCAAACAATTCCTGAATGCGCTTCGCGTGCAACGCAACCTGACGGTCAAACTCAGCACGGTTGTAGAAGAAAGCTAGCGAGTGATAATACGTTTCACCGATAACTTCCACACGACCAGTCTTAATTAAGTCCTTGAAGCTGTCCAATACTTCAGGTGCATACTGCTCACACTGCTCGATAAAGGTACCAGTAATGGAGATGCTTAATCTAAATTCGGGATAACGGTTCAATAGGTCCTTCAGCACAGCATTGGTTGGCAGATAGGACTTAGCAGCTACCTTACGCAATATTCGGGCGTTATTGCTACCAAAGTAGCTGTGATTAGTACCCGTATCAAACGCGGAATACTCGCGCACGCGCCACGGTTGATGCACGTGTAGATATAGTTGAATAGATTTAGACATGTTTTACCTCCCTACGATTCCTTCTAGTTGATTTGCGATGAGTTTGAATTAAACGATTGTATTGTGCCGTCATTTTACGGGCTACGTCGCCCCAGTTACAGCTAAGATATTCGCGACGAGCACCTTCGACTAGGTCGTCATGTAGAGCAGGCGACAGCGATATTCCGATAATCTCATCGGCCATTTTACGCGTATCCCAATAATCGAAGCGCATCACACTATGTAGCACTTCGCCAACACCCGATGTCTTAGACAATAGGATAGCGGAGTTATAGAAAGCAGCTTCTAGGGCAGTCAATCCGAATGGCTCACTCACAGATGGCATGATGAAGATATCACCTAGCTCATATAATTCGCGGAATTTAGCGCCACGCACAAATCCTGTAAATATAACGCGATCCGATATACCCAAGTCAGCCGCAAGCTCTATCAGCTGATCACGCTGTTCACCCGATCCAGCGACTACGAACAGTAATTTTGGATTCTTTTGGATGGCCAGGGCAGCAGCCTTCAATAGATACGACAAGCCCTTCTGAACAGTCAAACGACCAATGCTGACAACAGTTGTATAGCCCAACTCATGCATCTTCCTTACATACGAATAGTTGTCCGTCTGAACAGTCGTGCGTGTTAGCTCACTCGGATCAATCGAGTTATGGATCACTTCTACCTTACTAGCTGGGATACCATACTCGCGGCAGATAATATCCTTAGTAATTTGAGATACTGCAAATATCTGATCGGCCATATGCAAACTATAGAACTCAATATCATGAATTAGAGGGTTACCGCGATGTCCACCAGCACGATCAAACTCAGTAGCGTGCACGTGAATAACTAGGGGTGCACCAGTGGCTTTCTTTACGCGCACACCAGCCTCCATAGTTAGCCAGTCGTGAGCGTGGATAATATCAGGTTGTAAATTCCTTTGCTCTACAATGCGCTCTACACGGTCAGCATATTGGTGAGTTGCCGCAACAAAGCCCTTGCCATAAGCCTTAGCGTGACGGCAAGTACGCGACCCGTGGCACCAAATACAGTTGCCAGAATAGGCTCCCATGGCGATATAATTTCCTTCTTCGTCAATCATCGGTTGCGCATCCGTAGCCGGAATCACTTCCATAAACTCTTCAGCTTTGCTGTTATCAGCCTTATATGGCAGCATGAATTTAATATCCAGGCCCTGACCAGCTAATGCTTTGGCCATTTGATAACAAGCGACGCCGAGACCACCGCTATTGTGTGGTGGTAGCTCCCATCCCAGCATCAGCAATTTCATACGTTTCTGTCTCTTTCCCCTCTAAATTACCTTAACTGTGTTCATTATAACCAATAGCGCGATTTGTGTAAAGCCCAAGACATAATCTTAATTTTGTAGCAATATGTACAACGCTAACAGTGGCGTTTATACCAAATTTCTCAAAGTACGCCCACATAGCAAACGAAATAGTTGACTATATTACAACAGACTACAGATTAAAAAATTAGCCCGTAAGGGCCAATAAATAAAATCATGGCACGGGCAGACGGGTTCGAACCGCCGACACCAGGTTTTGGAGACCTGTGCTCTACCAACTGAGCTATGCCCGTATAATCCATATATTATTATATTAAGAAATATAATTCAATATGGGAGTGGTCTAGATTATGCCAGGTTGTGGTATAGTAGGTATAGTTAATTTTAGGAGAGTAGATAGATGGAAACGTTAACATTAACTAGCCCAATTGTTATGGTCGTAGTAGGCGTACCAGGCTCTGGTAAATCATATTTTGCAGAACGCTTTGCCGACACTTTCGGCGCCGCCATCGCCAGTCAAGACCGTATCCGCTGGATGCTATTTTCTAAGCACACTTATAGTAAGACTGAAAACGACATAGTCCGCCAGGTTGACGGACTGTTAATCGAGCAGCTGCTAAGGACCAAGCGAACCTTTGTTATAGATGGTGGATACAATAAAGAGCTCGACCGACGTAAGCTCGCTGCCCGGGCTCGAAAGGCTGGCTATAAAGTACTGACCATCGCCGTACAAACCGATATGGCGACAATTCGTCGACGCGCTCTGCACCGTAGCGAGTCGAATGTAGGTGATAAATACAAGCAGAGTCTGACAGCAGAGCAGTTAGACCAGTTCATTAAAGCCTACGAAGAGCCGCGAGTCGATCGTGATAACGTAATCGTAATTAGCGGCAAGCACAGCTATGACGCACAGGCACGGAATGTTTTGAAGCGCATTGTTGCTAGCGGGCGAGCTGTGCCGACTATTAGCCCATCTAATTCGGTTACCAGTAAGAGAACGGCCCAGCCTCGATCGGGGCGCAGTATTAGCATTGACCGGCACGCTGATGCTGAATAGACTACATTTAATTAAGCGCAAGAGCAGTCCTACTTCATCCGAAGTAATTGCTGATGAGGAATTTGGTCATGTCTCTATCAAACGCATACGCCGACCAGTCATTACATATAAAATATCGACCAATGGTTCAATTTCAGTGTATGCACCACGCATGGTTTTAGCGTCTGAGCTAAAGCACTTTATTGATGCTAATCGCAATAGCATTCGCACTAACTTACATCGTGTCAATTCAGCTCACACATATAAAGATGGGGATAGGATTGGACACCAGCACATACTAAGGCTGCAGCCTGGGGTCCGCTGGTACAGCCATATTGGCGAGCACGAAATTACTATTAAGTACCCATCAAGTATTTCGGATAGCGTGTTACAGCAAAAGATTCGAACTGTAATCGAAAAATGCTTGAGACAAGAGGCTTCTAGCTATCTGCGACGGCGCCTGTATCAGTTAGCGACCAAGTACGGATTTACGATTGACATTAATAAATTCCGTACCAGTCATGCCAAAACTCGCTGGGGTAGTTGTAGTTCGACGGGTACGATATCTCTAAACATTATGTTGATGACGTTGCCAGATGACTTATGCGACTACGTCATACTGCATGAGCTAACCCACACCAAACATATGAATCATAGTGCTGCATTTTGGCGTGATTTAGAAAAGGTATGCCCAGGCGCCAAGGACCGTCGGGAGCGTCTAAAAAAGTTCTCACCGTATTTATAACGGATATGGTAATATAAAAATATGAGGCAGCTAATCAGGATTGAATTGAGTCAGGTTGCAACGCGTACATTGCAGTGGTCAGGAGTAGTCATCGCCTTCCTACTGATTACCTATGCGTCCATTGCATTATCTGACAACAGCATTATTTTATTTAGTCGTTTAAGTGGGAAAACCCTAGTAGACAGTAGCGCTGCACCCTCGATGGTGACGGCGGCCGTTATTCTACTAATCTGCGCAGTAGGCTTCATTAGGCCACCACGTACTAAGCGTTGGATTATGGCAGTTTTAGGATCGTATTATATTACACTAGCGCTGCTATCAATTTGGTCGACGACTATGCATAGCATAGAGCTGATCTCTATCTCTTGGCTAATACTACTAACCACCACTGGTGTAATCTGTGGTCGCATTGCTTTGTTGATCGGTGACATCGTTTCGCTGGTTGCAATATCCGTAGGCTGGTTTGCCGTAGCTGGCGGCTCCGCAAACGGCTATCTACTGTTGGTACTTATGATGATGCTGTCTTATTTTACAGCCTATTTCTTCTATGCGCTTAGACAATCTGGCCTAATTAAGATGCGAGACTATAACAAGCTAAAGCAACGCGAGCGCCTGCAGACTAGGCGACTAAAGGCGGTAATGAACGGCCTCAATGATATGGTACTAAGCTTTGATAGCAACGGTATAATACGTCTCTATAACGCCGCTACTCTAGACCTATTGGATACCAACCGCGATCTCATCGGCATCAAGATTGACAGCCTAATTCCACTAACCAACGAAAACGGCGATCGTATATTAGTTAGTCAACTTTATCAGTCACTACGAAAGGCGACAGTTCGTAACGACCTAATCTATCAATACAAGGATGGCGAGAAAATCAATCTGCACATTACACTCCTACCGCTAAGAGGTGACTTTGATACCAAAGCCCAAAGCGAAATCGGGGGATATATCATGATTGCACGCGACATTACAAAAGAGAAATCATTAGATGACGAAAAGGATGAGTTTATTAGTGTAGTTAGTCACGAATTGCGTACACCAGTGGCAATTGCCGAAGGCGCTCTGTCTAACCTCCAGTTCTTAATGGAGAAGAAAGCCGATATCAGCACCTTCAGCAAAACGCTTGACGCGGCTCACAATCAGATTCTCTATCTAGGCCAGATGGTGAATGACCTATCAACACTCAGCCGAGCACAGCGCGGAGTATATATGGATAACGAATCTATCGATATTAAGAACTTTATGGAATCACTAAAGGGCAAATATCAGAACGATGCCGACAACCGCAAGCTATACCTGAAGCTCGTGATCGACACCGATGGAGCCGTTAGTGTACCTAGCATGGTGATAGAAGAAATCATGCAGAATATGATCACCAACGCTCTAAAGTACACAAAAGAGGGCGGGGTAACGATTGGTGTGAGACCTGGCTCAGACAAGAAACACGTCGAATTTTATGTTAAGGATACCGGCATCGGCATTAGCAAAACCGATTTGCCACACGTTTTTCAACGCTTCTGGCGTAGCGAAGATTATCGCACGCGCGAAACATCGGGTACCGGTTTAGGCCTACATGTAGTCGATCAGCTGGCCCATAAGGTTGGCGCACAGGTTCACGTCGAGAGTCGGCTGAACCATGGATCGCGCTTTAGCTTTGAGCTGCCACGGGCAGTGTAATCGTGATATAATCGAAAATATGAAGTATGAGTTTAGTATCGGTTGGTGTATCTTTGGTATAATCCTAACCGCCCTAGGTCTTTTGTTGGTGCGCTTCTATAAGCAGGTGGCCGACAACTTTGGCTGGGGTGCCAATAGCTATAATAAATATCAAATGATTGGCGTTGGCATGTGCGTCGTAGGCATCATCATGATCTTTAACCTACACACTCTGATTCTAGACCTCATTGGCACCACGTTCTTTGGTGCGATAATTAACGGGGGAAAATAGAGCTAGTGATAACATTTGCGGATTTTTCCGGAATGTTATACACTAGACTTGACAGCTTGAGTAATCAAGCTCTTTTAAATAAGGAGTAAAATGGCGAGTGAAGGCAAACAAAAGAAGGTCGTTCGACGCATCAAGGCTAAGGTAGGTGACGGGGTCAAGTCATCTGCTACCAGCGCACAGGCAAAGACAGCGACCGTCAAAAAGAAGGCTACAGCGAGCACTAAGCCTGCAGTCAAAACAAAAGCTACCAGTAGCACATCGGTAGCTAAGAAGTCCAAAACTACATCAGCCAAGTCCGCTAGTGGTACCAATAGCAAGCCAGTCTGGGTTGCTCGGCCATTTATAGCGATCGGGCACTATTTCCGGGATAGCTGGCGCGAACTGAAGCAAGTTCAGTGGCCCAATCGTGCTGCCACGTGGAAGCTTACACTAGCAATTGTGGTGTTCTGCATTGTAATCGGTATATTTATAACACTATGCGATTTTGTCTCGCAGTGGCTAATTGAGGAGGTAATACTATAATGGCAAAAGTAAATCGTTACGATAGTCGACGTCAGTGGTACGCTATCCATACCTATTCAGGTTATGAAGAGCAGGTAGCTGACCAAATCCGTCAGCGTATTCAGGGTGTCGATATGGCTGACAAGATTTTCAATGTTCTAGTGCCGAAAGAGAAGATGATTGTCATCAAAAATGGCAAGCGCAAGGTAGTTGACCAGAAAATATTCCAGGGCTATGTGCTAGTAGAAATGAAATTGACCGATGAAACTTGGTTCATGATTCGCAATACTCCAGGTGTAACGGGCTTTGTTGGCGCTGGTACTGACCCAACCCCAGTTAGCAATAAAGAGATTGAGAAGATCAAGAAGCGTATGGGCCTAGAAGAGCCAAAGCATGACATTGATTTAGTGATCGGCGAAGTAGTCAACATCACCGATGGTCCATTCAAGGGCTTTGAGGGCAGCGTTTCGGAAATCGATCCGGTTAAGGGCAAAATAAAGGTAATGGTTAGCATGTTTGGGCGCGACACCTCAGTAGAGCTAGACGCCTTGCAGGTTAAGAAGATTTAGTGTAATATATATACGTTACGCACTTATAAATTATAAGTAAAAGGATATATCGATATGGCAAAGGAAAAAGTATTAGGCAACTTGAAGCTTCGTATCCCGGCCGGTCGTGCAACTGCTGGTCCTCCGGTAGGTTCGACGCTAGGTCAGTGGGGCTTGAACATGATGGACTTTATCAACCCGTTCAACGAGGCCACTAAGGACATGATGGGTAAAGAGGTTATCGTACACCTACAGGTTCTAGATGGTCGCAAATTCCGTTGGACCTGCTTGGGTCAGCCGGTTGACGATTTGATTCGCGAAGCCGCTGGCATCAAGAAGGGTTCGGGTAAACCGCAGGCTGATAAGGTTGGAAAAATCACCGACGCTCAGGTCGCTGAGATCGCCGAGAAGAAGATGAAGTTCTTAAACGCCAATGATCTAGAGGCCGCCAAGAAGATTGTGGCTGGCACTGCCCGCTCCATGGGTGTTGTAGTCGAGGGCTAAACCTACTACAGCATAATTGTCGTTGTTCGCATTGAACATTCCAGCGTTAAAGCTATTGTAACCGTCAGTTGAAAAGCTGGCGGTTTTTTGGTATATTTACTATGTTGTTAATTTAATTTGTGGGAGATGATTACATCGTTAATACCACGAAAGGAGAATTATGGCTAAGAAAGCTGATCTTCTAGAGGAAGCAAAGGGCTTAGGCCTAGAGCTAACCGAGAAGAATACTATTGCCGAGATTGAGGCTGCTATTGCCGAAGCTAAGGCTGGCGCCAAGGTCGCTGAGAAGGACGTTGAGAAGGTTGAGGAAGTAGCCGAAGCCATTGATGAGAAAGTAGCTGAGGACGAAGAGCATTTTGCCAAGGCTGGTAAGCGCAGCGAGAAGGCAGTTAAAGCCGCTGAGGCTGAAGCTGAGCGTCAGGCTCGCAAAGAAGCTGGTGACACTACACCGCAGGATGGCGCTATTGCCAATATCGAGAAGGGTCCAGCACCCAAGACTCGCACGCTAGCTGAGCGTAAGGGCAAGAACTACCGCAAGGTTGCGAAGCAAATCGAATCTGGTAAGCTATACGGTCTAAAGGAGGCTCTAGAGCTAGCTACAAAGACCGCCACCACCAAGTTTGATAGCACGGTTGAAATACACATGCGCCTAGGCGTTGACCCGAAGCAGGCTGATCAAAACATTCGTTCAACCGTTGTTCTACCTAACGGTACTGGTAAGGATGTTAAGGTAGCAGCGCTGGTTGCTGATGGTGACATCGAGGCGGCGAAGGCTGCTGGTGCAACTTACGCTGGCGAGGAAGAGATTAAGGCCCTTCTAGAAAAAGAAAATCTGGACTTCGACGTGCTAGTAGCTACTCCGCAGTTCATGCCTAAGCTAGGTCGTTACGCCCGCATGCTGGGTCCGCGCGGCTTGATGCCAAATCCAAAAGCCGGCACAGTTAGCGCTAACCCTGTTGAAGCAGTTAAGCAGGCTAAGACTGGTAAGGTTGAGTACCGCGTTGACAAGCAGGGGAACATCCACTTGGGTATCGGTAAGGTATCATTTGGCGCGGACAAGCTATTAGAGAACGCCAACACTCTAATCACCAGTGTCAAGACAGCACGCCCAAGCTCGCTAAAGGGCAACTATCTACTATCAACCACTGTTACTACTACCATGGGTCCTGGTATCAAGGTTGATCTAGCGTTCTAATCTAGCTAGCTAGCAATTGGCTCGTTAATAAATCCCCGTCCGCGGGGATTTTTAGGTTATATGGTAAAATAGTATCTAATGAGCGAGATTGAAGATAGAAAATTAACGGCGCTAATGCCAAATGCTCGTTTCGTGGCTAACGACAAAGAAATGCTCGAAGTCGAGTCAGAATATCAAGCGTTCGAAGACCAGCTACGCGATAGAATTGCCAACGTTGAATACACAAAGCCAGGTTATGCTAAATACAACTACGATATTCAACGCATCTGGCATGATCCCTATGTACTAATTGCAATTCTCAGTGCACGCAAGCCAGACTTTAAAGCGTCAGACCCTGAAATTCGTGAGCTAATGGCAACATTGCGCGAGCCGCGACGACAGTATACTTTGACCACCACACCGCGTGATGGTAATGTGCTAGATGTAAAATTGGTCAACTACGATCTTAACTGCGTGGTAGATAGCGTATTGAGCTACGACGAAATGTGTGCCTATGCCGCCTATCTGCGTAGTCATGGCATGCGTCCCGATTTGTTTCCAGTCAGCAAATACCCTGATGCTTCCGAGCCAGTACAGTCGCCAGAATATGACTTTGATTTTAGCTTAACCAAAGATTCGCCTCAGCTGACCAAGTTGATCAAAACAGCCCAGCAGTATATCAACTTTCCGTATGTTTGGAGTGGCCACCAGCCCGAAACCTCTTTTGACTGCGCAGGATTTACAGAGTACTGCATGAACCAAGCGGGATGGCCAATTGACCATGTCACGGTTCAAGGTGTGTTTGACTATTGTGAGCCAATCAAAGAGCAGGATGCTCGCCCGGGCGATCTAATCTTCTTTAGTGGTACCTGGAATACCAATCGAATGTCACACGTGGGCATATATTTGGGCAATAACACGATGATCAACGCCTGCGTTCCAATTATTCGCTATTCGAATCTAAGCGACCATTGGAAACATCGCAATATCAGATGGTTAGACTTTGATTACGTGTTCGCTAGATTACCTCAGCAGGCCAGTTAGATAGGAGCAATTAATGCCAATCAAAATATTTCCTAGGTCAATTTCCAAGCACGACCAAGTTGACATCGTGGCACCATCGTCGCCAATACCTCAAGGTCGTTTAACCAAGGTTGTTGAATTTTTGACTAAGCTAGGTCTCGACACACGAGTCGGTCGAACCTTACAACGGTCAACCGATGTGTATACCGGTGTACAGGCAGGGCAAATCAAGGCAGCCGACCTGCCAACCTACGATAACTGCGGCTACATCGCCGGTAGCCCCAGGGAGCGCGCAGACGATATATTGTCGGCTACAGGTTCGGCGTTATTTTGCTTACGCGGTGGCTACACAGCGCTACAAACCATACCCCATCTACTAAATGACGAGCGTTTTTCTGAACTGGTTAAAAGAGCACCGGCCATCAGTGGCTATAGTGATATTACGCCATTAATAAACATAATTTACGATAGAGCTAGTCTAATTACCTACCATGCGCCGATGATAACACCGAATTTCACCAAGCCTAGCATGCTAGATGCCAACGGCCAGCCCAACCAGTATAGCTATGACTATTGGCGTAAATTTCTATTTACCGATTGGCAACAAGTTGAGCTAAAAAATCCAGTTGGACGATCGCTAAAAACCGTTGTTGGCGGCAAGGCCAGTGGTGATATCGTGGGAGGCAATCTCGAAGAGCTCCATTGGCTATGCGGCACGCCATATCAAATTGACTTGCACGACAAAATCTTATTCTTAGAGGACGTGGAAGTTGCGACTACTAACCTGGATGTAGATTTAACTCAGATGAAACTGGCAGGGTTATTTGATGGTGTAAATGGGATAATTTTGGGCGACTTTGTGGATTGTTCCAACTCGAGCGATGGCGACCTAACAGGCTACGAATCATTCACGGCTGAACAGCTAGTGATTGAGCGTCTAATGGAATACGCACCACATGTACCAATACTAGCGGGCTTGGCAGTAGGGCATGCCGTCCAGACCCTGACTATCCCCATTGGCGCACACTGCGAGTTGGATGCCGACCGTCAGACCATTGTAGTATACCGCCGATAGCGACATTTGACATGTTGGGCTAGTGATGTGGTAAAATATCTATAGCATATGGTTGGATCATATAATTCTAGTCACAACAACACCGAGCATTACGGCAGCTACGACTGTCGTGATTTGCCACGCTCCACCTGGCAGCCGCTCGAACAGTTTATTGACTTGGCTAACGCCAATCAGGCCGACGACGAGATAATTGATAAGCCCGCTGAGCTACGCGCCCTCAACGAGCAACACCGTCTAGTACGCGAGTTTGCTCGTAGCGAGATTAATGATTGCGCCTACGTTGCGGCGGCCCTTGGCGTTATCTATGATCAAGTGCGCACACCAGATGGGATGGTTGATTCCACTAAGGCTCGCGGCATCCTGCGCGACTATTTCAACAAAAACAAGTTTAGCGACGACCCCGATGAAGATTATCGCCATAAAATATACATTGCCGGCCTATTAGGCGACCGCACGCGGATTAATAACTTGCGGGCGGCCAGTGCGGCTAACACTTATTCTAATATCAATAGCAACACTGAAATCCCGGCCGAGACCTGGCTAAGCATCGCGCCGATGGCCAAACCAGACGTCCTACGCCAAACCGCTGAATCGGTCAATATTGAATCGCTGCTGATTGCTTCAGCCGAGTCGCTACAACGGCTAAATACGACCTATGGCAACGATATTAGCACTCTGCACGAAATTGCCTTTGTTGAGCAAACACTAGAGCCGATGGCAGAGATGATCGGCTTTGATAGCCTCGCTATGGCCCTAAGCTCGCGTACCAAAGAGATTCGTTTAACTAATGCTGGCCGCACTGATTTACTACACCGCGCCGATACTATCTTAAAATGCGTGGACCGTTACGACAGTGACTGTAGCCGCCGTAGTAGCGTGGAGCAGCTAGTGGGGCGCACGCTCAACACTGCCTTTGGCACCCCGAACGCCTTTGAAGCCAGTGCTTCGGTTGAGAACAGCGGTGTTAACGAAGCGGTTTTTGGTACTATTTACGATATGAATCGTCGCTCGGATATTTCCGAGGGCTCCGATGGCACAGTGGGGCGCTTTCGCTTAAAGACGCGTGGCTCCCTGGCCTGGAAGCTCCTGCATGATGAAAAGGTCGAGACAGAGGAAGTAGCGGATGACCTGCAGATTCAAGAGGCTCCTATGGACCTAATCGGCTTGACCTTAATTTGCCACGATGAAGAAGAACAATCGCGAGTCTTTGCGGAGCTAGTTAATGGTATTTATAGTACTCGCGCCATCCAGCCACAGATCGCTAACTCTAAGCTGTCGCCTGTCCATATCGCCGGGATGCCGGACTACATTGATCGCATGATGGCGGGACTGGATAGCAAGCGCGAGTTAGGATGGCGAGGACTATATAATACCGCGACGAACCAGTATGGCGAGGAATTTCAGCTTCCCTTTGTTATAGACGCTAAGCCGGCCGCAACCAGTGATGGGCTATGTCTAGCCAAGGTTACCTATATGTACGCTGGCGTGCCAGTGGAAGTGCAAGTGGTTACTGAGTCCGAACGTCACCAGATGCGTTGTGGCAAGAAGGCCCATATAATCTACAAGGCCAAGAATGCTGGTGGCAATGTAAGTGAGACCGACATTGACAAACTGGTTGCTATTCTGCCGGACATCCACGCCCGTCGTCGCCGCATCAGCACCAGTAAGCTAGTCGGTTCGCATATTAAAGCCGACGGTACAGTAGAAATCGGCGCCAGCGAGCACGAAGCACGAGAGCGTCTGAACGATCTGCTTCATCCTGGACGAGAGATGGCGCCATTAGTCGGTATGGTGGCAGCAAGTGCGCTAGCTGATTGTTGATAGCGCTTGCATAGTCGGGCTAGCTATGCTAATATGTTCATAGCGTTATCAGAGACAGTGGCGGTCGAGATTAACTGACTTAATCATGCTACCGAGATAAGAATACTCCTCTTGATGACGACACCTTAACAATTCGGGTCGCAACAAATCAACTATCTAAAACCAAAGGAGAATTATGGCTATATCACGTAGTAAAAAGGAAACTTTGGTTGCTGAACTAAACGATGTTCTAGATACCGCTAAGACCGTTGCCTACGCTGAATACGCTGGCATCACGGTCAAGGATCTACAGGATCTACGTCGAGCCGCTCGCGAGAACAACGTGCAGATTAAGGTGGTCAAGAACCGCCTTATGCGCGTGGCGATGCAGCAGCACGAGGCATTTAAGGACATTGACACTTCCAACATGAAGGGTCAGGTTCTATATGCTATCAGTGCTGAGGACGAAGTAATGCCAGCCAAGGTGCTAGCCAACTTTGCCAAGGATCACGACGAGATGAAGCTAGCTGGTGCCTTTGACAACAACGGCCAGTCTATGGACGCTGCTGCTGTTACCGCACTATCCAAGCTACCGACCAAGAACGAGCTTATCGCCCAAACTGTGGCGCAGTTGCTATCGCCGGTCAACGACGTTACCAATGCGCTTTCGGGCAATTTACACGCACTATTGGATGGTATTGCCGATCATGCAACCGCTTAATCGTTTGTAATGCAACCACTTAATATTTAATAAGGAGAAATAACATGGCTGATGTAAAGAAATTAGCTGAAGAGCTAACTCAGTTGACCGTTCTAGAAGTCAACGAACTAAAGAACGTCCTAAAGGACGAGTATGGTATTGAACCTGCCGCTGCCGCTGTTGCCGTAGCTGCTGGTCCTGCTGAAGGTGCTGCCGCCGCCGAGGAAAAGACTGAATTTGACGTCAAACTAACCGAAGCTGGTGGTCAGAAGGTCGCCGTGATCAAGGCTGTCAAGGAATTGACTGGCAAGGGTCTAGGTGACGCCAAGAAGTTGGTTGAAGAAGCTCCTGCTGTAATCCTAGAGAAGGTTTCTAAGGACGAGGCTGAGGCTGCCAAGAAGGCTCTAGAAGAGGCTGGTGCCAAGGTTGAACTAGCTTAGTTCACTAGTGTCAATTGCTTGCGAACGAATTGTTATGAAAAAATCCCCTGTCATATGGCAGGGGATTTGTAGTTAGAAGGGTATTTGAGATGATATATCAGTCATCATCCAATCCGTCAGGGATGCCGTCGCCGTCAGTATCAGTGTCCAGAGCATCTGGAGTGCCATCGTTGTCGTCGTCATCATCCTCGCCGTCAGGGATGCCGTCGCCGTCAGTATCGCGCGTGTAGCTGTCGTCATCGTAGTTCGGATTATATCCGTAGGGATTATCGATGCCAGTGAAACGTGTACGAACCTGAGGCGCATCATCTAGCGCAAGTGGACGCGAGATGTCGGTATTATCTTGAAACGAGTTGGAGCCGTCAATAGCCATGTTGCGCCCATCCATCGGCGTGATAGGATGAGTGAAGTCGTGGTCATAGGTTGAGTCGGTGTAGCCACCGTTGGCGTCAGCCTGCTGCTCGCGATCATCATCCAAGGTAAGTGGATGGATCACAGTTCGCGTAGGATTGTTCTGCTCTTTGGCATTGTAGTCATTATCAGAACTTGACTTACCCGAGCCTAAGAAGGCGTCTAGAATCGAGCTAATTAGTCCCATAATATTCCTCCTAATTAAAAAGGGCATAACCGTTTAGTTAATGGTTTAATTATGACACTTATGACATTGTTTGTCCAGTGTCCAAACAATACTCAGATTGATATTGTAAGCTAGTAGATATGACAACGTTTATACACATCACCAGTGTTATAGCTGTGGACAAAAATTGTTTGACTGAATAACACTTCTGCGGTATAATGGCGCTTGAGAACTTAAGATAAAGAAAGAGAGACTACAGAGATGAGCGAGAATATCGAAGAGTCTGCATTACCTGAAAAGCAGGTAAAGCGACTAAGGAATCTACTAAATGAAGCTGAGAAGAATTTGGCTGCCGCCAAAGAACTACTATTTTCAATAGTTGGCGACGATGAGATGCCACATCGTACCGCCGGTGACGTTACCGGAAAGGTAATTGAGGGTGTGTTTGATGGACAATCTATGCACGATAACGCCGGCAAATCCTATCCAGTACCGGCTAACTATGCCAGCAAATCTAAGCTAGTTGAGGGCGATATCCTAAAGCTAACCATTGCCAGCGATGGTTCGTTTATCTATAAGCAGATTGGCCCAGTTGCGCGCAAGCAGCTTGTGGGCACATTGACACAACACGACGGTGCGTATTATGTTGAGGCAGGTGACAAAGAATATCGAGTGCTGTTAGCCTCTGTAACCTTCTTCCGCGGACATGTGGGTGATCAGGTATCGGTGATTGTTCCAGAGGACAATCGTAACGCCGAATGGGCAGCAGTCGAGGCAATCTTATAATGTCTAAGCAAGCGGTGGGCAAGCAATCAGGTTCGACAGCCATTCAACCCAGTGTGGCTAGTCCGACGGAGTCGTCTAGCGAGGTGGCGCTTCATGATAATATCAAACGTGATATTGATTCCGGGGATACCATACCAGAAGGGGCGGTGCGTTACTGCCCGACCTCGCATGATGACCAAGTAAAAAACCGCCAGGCTCTTCGTAGCATTGCTATTATATTAGTGTTTATTGGCATCTTGCTGCTGCTAGGAATTATGATGCTATGTTGTTCACTATATGACAATAGCAATCAACCAGCGACAACAACCAGCCAAAGCAATAGCTCTAACGAGGCGTCATCGGGTAAGGACAGCCAGAAAGCTACTGAGAGCATATACGACAAATCAGCCAAGCCTATCGCCGCCGAGAACCTAAAACTGATCGACTCTAGTAACGGTCAAATCCCCGACCATTACATAGGCAAGAAAGACGCCAAAGTAGTTGTAATTGAGTATGCTGATTTTACCTGCCCGTACTGTCAGGACATTAGCGACGATATGCAGGACCTGCGCAAAAAATACCAGAATAAGGTATTATTTATCTATCGAAACTTCAATATCGGCCACACGTATTCCGATATTGCCATGCGCGCCGCCGAAGCCGCCTACCTAGTCGGTGGCAGTAATGCTTATTGGAAATTTAACGAAAGATTGTTTAATGATGACGCCTGGACCAATAGTGAGTATATGGATACCAACACTCTGGAGAGTAAATTGAAACACTATGCCGAAGAGGCTAACATCGATGCCAATAAATTTATCGATGCATATCACAACTACACTAGCAATGGCATTGAGACCAAGATACAGCGCGACCAAAATCTAGGTAGCAGTTCCAACGTGCAGGGCACGCCAACCATCATCGTAAACGGCAAGATGGTTGCGTCCTATGACGCCAGTACCGTCAAGCGCGCTATCGAGGATGCAATAGATTAAGATAATAATTACAGCAGTATGTTACTGCTATGATTATAAGCGCTATAACGTCACATGTTGTATTGACAACGATATAACATTTCAGCTTACTGGCACTACACACCACCATCTGCGATGAGAATGGGGGCAGCAGTAAACCAGCTTAACTTTATGTAGTATAATATAATTATGACTAGAGAGAGGGAGACAAAAAGAAATACACGGTTGGCGCTGTACCGAAAGTATCGACCAACCAAACTTAGTGAGGTAGTAGGTCAACCACAGGTTACCGATATTCTGGCGGCTATGGCGAAGACGGGCAACTTCGCCCACGCCTACCTATTTACCGGCCAACGCGGCACCGGTAAGACCACCGTGGCGCGCATCCTAGCGCACTTGGTCAATAATTTACCGTATGACGATAATGTTATTAGTAGTGACATCGACATCATCGAGATTGATGCAGCCAGCAATAATAGCGTCGACGACATCCGCAACCTGCGCGATAACATCAACTTGGCACCGATGAAATCCAAATACAAAGTCTACATCATCGACGAGTTCCATATGCTCAGTAAGGCCGCATTCAACGCACTACTCAAGACCATCGAGGAACCGCCTGAGCATGCGATTTTCATCCTAGCTACCACCGAGCTACAGAAAGTACCAGCAACCATCCTGTCGCGGGTGCAACGCTATCATTTTCGCCCGCTACCGGTCGAGTTGCTGACTAAGCACCTGCGCATGATTGCCGATAAAGAGAAGATCGACATTGACGACGACGCTCTAATGTTGGTAGCTAAACGCGGCGGCGGTTCGGTTCGCGATAGCATCACGATCTTAGATCAGCTATCAGGTAGCAATAGCAAGATTACCAAGGCTACGGTTGAGGAGGTGCTGGGGCTAGTCTCTGGCGAGCGCCTATCAAATTTAATCAAGAAAGTTGCCACCCATGACAGCAAGGGCATTATTACTGATGTGCAGGATATGCTAGCGGACGGCTCAAGCGTACAGTCGCTGGTTGGTCAGTTGGTGGATTTACTATCCGAGAGCGCGATCCAGTCGCCGTCGCTGTATGTGCTAATTGACCAATTGTTAGAGGCTCCGAAGTCATCCATGCCGAGTCAGAAGCTAATTGCCGTGCTAGTCGAGGCGAGTTTGAAAGGTGAGGGCGTTGAAGCGGCTACCGTTGAGCTACCAGCAATTAAGGTGGTTGAGGAAGCTGATTCAAGAGGAGCAAATAAAACCCACCCAGCGCAACCTTCGTCGCAGCTTGCTCACCCTTTACAGGGCGGTACAGATGAAAGCAAGACACATGCGCCTGCTCGCCCTCTCCGCGAGGAGGAGGAAATCGATACTTCAACTCCACCCGACAGTTTTGACGGCGAGATAAAATTGGACGACATTAACGAAAAATTAAAGGATATGGACGAGTTATCGGCTTTTGCGCTGATGGAGTTTGCGCAGCTGCGCTATAGCCAGAAATCAAATACTCTAACACTGTTTTTTGCCAAGAAGTTTCATCGCACTAAAGCCGAAGAGCCAAAGTTTCGCGACGCCATGGCAGCAGCGGTTGAGTCGCTATACCATTTCCGACCGAGTATAATAATCAGTAAGCAAGCCGCGCCGGCGGACAGTGATGCCAGTAAGGTAATGGAATTAATGGGTGGGGGAGAGGTTGTAACCAATGCCAAGATCTAACAATGACCAATACGATGGACGCTATACCGATGCCTCGGGCAAGGTGCCACCACAGAGCATTGAGGCGGAGCAATCTTTACTTGGCGCCATTCTAATGGACCAGGAAGTCTTGGTTGATATTGCCGACAAGGTTCACGCCAATGATTTTTATGACCAGCGCCATGCAACAATTTTCACCGCCATCCTGAAGCTATATGAACGTCACGCTCCAATCGATATGCTAACCCTTAGCACCGAGCTAAAGAACAGTGGCAATCTACAATCAGTTGGTGGCACGGAATACCTGGGTAATCTGACTAATATCGTACCGAGCAGTGCTCATGCTGTTGAATATGCTAATATTATCGCTGCCGCTGCCGTGCGACGTCGTCTGATTGGCGCGGGGGCTAAGATTACTAGACTAGGGTTCGATCAGGCCGACGATGTACAGAAGGCGCTAGCGCAGGCCGAAGCCGACCTATACGCCGTTAGTGAGAGTTCGCAGAAGGGCGACCTAGCACCGCTGGAGTCAATTCTAACTCAGTCGTTTGACCGCATGGAGATGCTGCATCGCAACAAGGATCAGCTACGTGGCGTGCGTACTGGATTTAAGGACCTCGACCGTCTGACCGCCGGTCTACAGAAGTCTGACTTGATTATTCTAGCCGCCCGCCCAGCCATGGGTAAGTCAACCTTTGCTCAGAATCTAGCCTATAACGTAGCTAGCCGCGAAAAGAAGGCGGTACTGATTTTTAACCTCGAGATGAGCAATGATCAGACGGTAGATCGCATGATCTCCGAGGCCTCGGGCGTAGATAGCTTTAATATCCGTACCGGTAAATTGACCGAGGAGGACTTCTCAAAGATTTCCGAGGCCATGGGTGAGATGGCGGAGGCACCGATATTTCTATCAGACAAACCGTCTATGACGGTGCTAGAGATGAAAACTATGGCCCAGCGTCAGGCGCACAAGACACCACTAGGGCTGATCGTGGTGGATTATCTACAGCTAATGAGCGGTAGTAAGAATTATGGCGACAACCGCGTACAGGAGATTTCAGAGATTTCACGCGGACTAAAGCTAATTGCCCGCGAGCTAAATGTGCCAGTAGTAGCACTCTCACAGCTATCACGTTCCGTGGAAGCACGCCCAGATAAGCGCCCAATGCTATCGGATCTGCGCGAATCGGGTTCCATCGAGCAGGATGCTGATATTGTGATGTTCCTGTACCGCGAGGACTACTATAATCCCGATACCGAGCGGCAACACATAACCGATCTAATCATCGCCAAGCACCGTAATGGTCCAACGGGCAATGTAGAACTGTATTTCCACCCAGACCGACTAAAGTTTATGTCACTCGAGAAACGGCACCACTAGAAACAGGCACAACTAAGCACATATCCCGCCAGACAGACGGGATATTTTACGATCTATTTGCTATATATCCTTAATAATTCCGAGTCATCCTTAGTCCAGCCCGCTACTATCTTCTGTAGCTTCATCTTATTAGGCTTAAAGCCGCAGGACTGCACCACATACACCACACCGCCTTTACTGCCACTATCAGCGTAATTACTACTACTCACAATCTTAACGTCGTAGTGCTTAGACAATACTTGGTACAGCTTCACATCGTCGTTATTAACCACTATTACCTTGTCTCTGGACGATTTGTTATTATCCAGCTCATGCACTACCGCAGGGTATTCATAATTAAAGCTATAAGCCACCTTACGGTTATAGTTTAAGGTGTTGAAATAGCGATTAATATTTAGCCAGCCAATGGAAACGATTAATACAGCTAGCGGAACAATGGCGAATGTACGAGCATAGGGATTGCGCGGAAATAGTGAATACCATTTATCCACCAGCCAGCCTACGCCAATAGTTTCAAGAATAACCGACGGCACAAATAATGCAAAGATTAGCTCTGGCTGTGCAAACACCATTAGTATGGACACTGAGCCAAATATCAATATTAGAAAGGCGCGTACAGACGACATTGCCCGAACAACCACTACAAGACCCATTGCAACTAGGATTAAGTCAACAATGGTTAATACGGGTGCGATATAAGCACCTATCATACCGGTCTCAGTGCCAGCATAGCCAACTAGTGCGGTTGATATGTTAGCTAACGACCAACGGCTATCTAGTAGCAGTAGCTTCCTTAGAGCCTCATGTCCACCCGAAACTGCTACCGCCACATATATTATTGGCGCAATTAACACTAGTAGCAAGACCAAATATGGCAGACTCTTGAACTTGCCCCGCATGAGTACTAGTCGCGTACGAGGGTGCATCAAACCTACTAGTCCTAAAGCGAGCACCAAGTAAAGTCCTCCTGGCGTATAGCATAGAGTGGCCAATACCACCACCAACGCAAGTTTATTGAGAATGGTTATATGAGTTGCATGCTCTCGACTAATCAGCAGATACGCCAACATAAGCGCCATTTCGATCAGCAATGTAGTCATGACAGCCGCCGTACCAGCCCGCCCCATACCAACATAGAAGGCGCTGGAAACCATCAGAAAGCCCCCAATAACAGCTAGACTAGGACGCGTTAGCATACGCAGCAACACAATTCCCAGTAGAGCCACCACTAGTGCTAGAACTACGGCAGGTAAGCGCATTGCAAAGAGTGTGGGGCCAAATATATTAACGCTAATATGCTGCAGTAGCGTCCACGGTAGAGCAACAATATTCAACGGATTCCCATGTGGTGCATAAATTAGATTAGATAGCGATAGATTACCAGCAACCTTAGCGGATTCAATCTCAGCCTGACTAAGCCCACTTGACATAAACCAGAATCGGTATCCTACCATAAAAATTGCCAGTAGCGATAGTATGCCAATAGCTAGCGGATAGCGAAAGCGGTAGAGCCAGCTATCATGAATTGCGCTTTTTCTTTTCATTAACTATATTCTATCATATGTTATAATTTACATGTTACATTAAGGAGGATATTTATTATGGCAGGATTCAAAGACCAAATGGCAATGCTACAGAAAGTGCGCAAAGCCCAGAAAGAGTTGGCAAAAGAGATTATCGAAGTAGAGGCTGGTGACGGCGCGATCGTTATTCAATTTAACGGCGAGCTTAAGGTAGTAGATGTTAAGGTAAATCCCGATCTAATCGACCTAGACAACAAAGAGGAATTAGA
Organism: Candidatus Saccharibacteria bacterium UBA1103; assembly: GCA_002313515.1. Classification (GTDB taxonomy): domain Bacteria; phylum Patescibacteriota; class Saccharimonadia; order Saccharimonadales; family Saccharimonadaceae; genus Nanoperiomorbus. The sequence continues at coordinate 35,782 of DCBQ01000008.1, forward strand.
GGGCTGGATTAAGGCCGCCATCCGCGACGGCCTAAAGGGCGCCCAGGAAGTTGCCGCCGAGAAAATGCAACCCATGATGGGTGGCATTATGGGCGGCCTAGGAATGTAGGCTAGGGCAAGCATTAGATGCAGCAAGGCAAAGCAAACGGATCGTTACCACGGGCGTTAATTAATCTAATTGACGCCTTTGCTAGCTTGCCTGGCGTTGGTAACAAGACCGCCGAACGCTATGCCTATGCCTGTCTAAAGAGCGACCCCAAGAAATCAACTAAGCTAGCCGAGGCGCTCTATCGTCTGCATGACGACGTAAAGCGTTGCCCGGTAACTTTCGCGCTAATTGACGCTAGCGATGCCGTATCGCCGCTATATAGTGCGCCCGATCGCGATCGTCAGACCATCGCCGTCGTGGAAGATCCTTTTGACGTATTAGCCCTAGAAAATACTGGCCAATACAGGGGAACGTATCACGTCTTAGGCGGTGTAATCTCGCCCATTGACGGTATTGGCCCCGAAGAATTGCATATACCCGAACTAGTCGAACGCATCAATAAGGATAATGTGAAAGAGGTCATTCTGGCCACTAACGCCAGCGTAGAAGGCGAGTCTACAGCACTATATATACAGAAACAGTTAGAGCAGAACGATCTATCTGATGTTAAAATCACCCGCTTGGCGCGGGGCATCCCGATTGGCGTTGACCTAGAATATGCCGATCAGATTACCTTGTCGCACGCCCTTAGCGGCCGCAATACCATGCGTTAATAAGACTTATTTATAAAAAGGCGGAGCCCGCACGAATGCGGGCTCTTAGTGTATTAGATTAATGACTTATAGGCTCCACACTTTATTAAAGTTACTAGTTTTAGCGTCAGAACCAGCGTGGTTCAGATCAAAATCAGCCATGGTCGCTGGCTTAACCGACTCAGCTGGCTTAGTCTTCTTGGGCCGCTTAGCCTTCAGGGACTTCTGAACCTGTTCCTGTTGGATCTTGGTGATCTCCGTCTTATAGTCATCAGCATGTTCACGCTCCAGTGAGGCCAGACCCCACAGCTGCACAAAAACACGCAAGAACAGGCAGATACTAAACAGAATAGCAATAAACGCCAGGCCGAGAATCATGGACTGATCGAGCAGCTTCATGAAGTAGAGCAGACAAGCCAGGACAGCATCAGCAACGAACAGATACGTCAGAATACGCATGACCTTCGCTAGGTAGCTCTTAGCACGACGCTTTCTGATGACCAGTTGGGCCGTGTACTTGTGCGGAATGTTGATTGGCACCAGCACAATCAGCGAGAAGGCCGTAATAAAGATACACGTAGCTAACAGACTAGTGAGCAGCATCTTACCCATAATAATCTTCCTCCAATCTAATAAAGAACAACTCTCTGGATTATCTCCGAAAAGCTTTATTATAATAGCATATTTAGCGCAGAATGTAAATACCGTTATAGTCTACGACATCATAGCAATCAGGAAGCCATGATTTATCCTTGGTAAAGAATAAGTTCTCTCTAAGTTCTTTACTGCTCAGCTGACACTGCTTAACCTTGTTGCGCCACTTAGCCTGGTCAGTTTTGGCCTGTTCGGGTACGCGGGCAAAGAAGCCGGTGTTTAGTGTCATCTGATTCTGCAGAGCGGTTCTTCCCATAATATAAAATCCCGATTGGTCACCACGAAATCCTTCATCGAGGGCGATTACGTGTTTCTGGCTAGCTTTCTTTACGCCTAATAGATCAATAGGCTGAAATTCCGGATTGCTGGTACGCGCAATCCTAAAGCCATCGCGTTTAGCTGAAACGCTTGGGCTATTTGCAATATCTACAACCTGTATAACTGTAATAACTAATACAATCAACGTCGCAACAATCGGCGTGGCGGGCACATGATAGTGTTTACTACCACCTTTCTTGCTTACCTTTAAATCAATATTCATATCCATTTTATCAATACGACTCTGATACTTCGCCAGCCCCATCATTAACCAGTAAACAATGGCTAGAACCACCATATAATAGAATGGCCAAGCCTCACGCGCCGCCGCCCGGAAGGCAGTCCAGAGGTCGTAGATTTTATCTGGTACGAGCGAGACGTAGTTTAGTAGTGTAATTGGGCCCAGATCTACCCGTACGCCAACAGCAAATATTAGTAGTGCTAGTGCAATTAGTCCACATAGTATGTACTGACCTCTGTGAGCCTTAAATCGTCCGACAAAGTTAGCCCAGGATTCTTTGTAGCTGCCAAACCACAAAATAATAGCAACCGCCAAAGCAATTAGCACGCCAAGCCCCAGCCACATTAAGGTTTCAGGCGATGTGGAAGCATTGGAGAACGCCGGAATTAATGCCGAATAGCCCAACGAATTAATGAAACTCAATAGATTAAAACCTTTTTCCGGTAAATCGTAAACTTCAGCACCGCCACCCAGGCTAAATCCACCTATTGCCCAAAACAATGCGCCGGCAACCGCCACTGGCACAGTTATCGACAGAATTAGCGTAAATATCACTCGATGACTCTCGCGGTGCCAGCGAATCTTACGCTGTTTGGTATCAATTTTAATATCAATCAACTGATGCGCCTCGCGCTTAATTATCGGATAGGCGCGCACTAGACTAATTAGCATCATGGCGCCCATCATTGGCAGGAAGTAGGGGTGAATCAGTACGCTGAGCGCCAGTAGTCCCGACCAGACTAGAACAAAACGGTCGGTAATGCGTTTAGTGTTGCTATCCCAAATCACAATAAAGGCCAGCAGGATCAACCACTGTGCCGCTAGGGCCGGATGATACAGTGTGCGGGCAATCAGCATCGGTGAAAACACAAATATCAGCGAGCCAATGCCGGAAAAGATCAGGCCAGTTACTGAATATCTATCCCTAAACACTCTAAGCCATAAACGCCTTAGCAGTACGGCTGATAATCCACCCATCAGCATAAAGCAGCCAACCGTCCATAGGCCAAAGTATTGAATATCAGCACCTAGTCCGAGCCACTTAGCCGGGAAGGCGAGTAGCGGTATCACATCCATAAAGGTCAGGCTAAGCCCGTAGGGGTAGGCTAGGCCGTTAATAGTACCGCCGCGGGAATCTGCAGCAAAGAATGCCCAACCCAGATAATGTTGTGCTGTGTCATGTGTTACGCTATGCCAAATCCAGTCAATATTCCACGGCCAGATGACCGACCAGCCGTAGATTGCAGCAAATACCAGCATACCCAATACTGCGCCGAGGGTAAAAGCGCCCCAACCCGACAGGGCAAACTTTTTGAAGCTGAATTTTTCCTGTTTACTAACCATAGCCACATTATAGCAAATTGTGATGTATAATATAAGCAATGATTTTGAATGAGAAGCAGCGCGAATTAATTAAAAATTCGAAGCATATTGCGATACTGCAGGCCGAGAATCCCGATGGTGATTCAATCGGCTCAGCTTTAGCGCTAGAGGCGATCTTTGGCGACATGGGTAAAACGGTTAGCTTGCATTGTCCCGTACAGATTCCAACCTATCTGCGTTACATCGAGGGCTGGGACCGCGTTAGTATTGATTTTCCTTATGACGCCGACCTGGCAATTATCGTTGACACGTCGGCCGCCTCACTGATGAGTAAAACCACCGACGATCCCGCCACCATGAACTGGCTAATGAGCCATCCAGTGATGGCCTGGGATCATCACGTGGGTGTAGACATGGACTTGCCATTCCCGTGTGATTATTACATTAGCGACACCGCCGTTTCGACGGGCGAGCTGATTTTTGACATTTGCCAAGAGGAACACTGGTCAATCGACAAAGAAGCCGCCGCCAAAATGTATATATCAATTCAAGCCGACTCACTGGGACTAACCACGCCAGCGACTACCCCCGAGAGCTTTGAGGCTTGTGCCGAACTGATGCGCCACGGCGCGAACCCATTTGAACTAGAGGAGGAGCGGCGCGAGTTAATGAAGAAGTCGCCACGGATTCTAGAGTACAAAGGACAGCTGATTGAGCGAATTGAGTATTATAATGACGGCCGCACCGCCTTTGTCCACGTGCCATTCGACGAGATTCACGAATACAGCAACGAATACAACCCGACCATGCTGGTGCTGGATGAAATGCGCTTAGTAATTGGCGTAGATCTGGCCATCGGCATCAAAACTTATCCTGATGGCAAAATGACCGGCAAGGTGCGCTCTAACATCCCGATCTCCAATCTGCTAGCTAAGACCTTTGGTGGCGATGGACACCCTTATGCGGCGGGCTTCCGGGTATACGAGGACTATGACGCGTTTATTCCGGAACTAATTCAGGAGTTGGATAAGCTATACAAGGAATACGACGAGCAGCAGGCCGCCAATGTAGCAGTGGATGCCGCGGAAGCAGCGGTGGCCAAGGCAGAAGCTAAGGGCAAGGATACGCCGCACGCCGAACTAAAGGACGGTATTAATTTAGGTGGATTTAAAGTGAGGGTAAAGTAATGCGACTACATAATACATTAACCAAACAGATTGACGAGTTTCAGTCCCTTGATGGCGTAACAGCCAAGATTTATTCCTGCGGACCAACTGTTTATAATCACGCTCATATTGGCAACCTCAGTGCCTATATCTATGCCGACACCTTGCGCCGAACGGTTCAGTTGGCTGGCTACCAGACCAAACACGTCATGAACTTTACCGACGTGGACGACAAAACCATCCGCGATTCTAAGGTTGATTATCCCGACGACGAGCCGATGGGGGCACTACAAAAGCTAACCGCCAAATACGAAAAAATCTTTCTTGATGAGATGAAGTTGGTTGGTAATGATGTTGAGGCAATTCATTTTGTAAAGGCGACCGATAATATTGCCAAGATGCAGAAATTAATTATGCATTTACTAGAGCAAGGCATTGCCTATTTGGCTGAAGACGGAATATACTTTAGTATTTCCGAATACACTAAGACGCGCAAATATGGCCAACTCAGCTATATTAATCCAGCCGACATTAGCCACGAACGTATTGATAATGATGAGTACGACAAGGGTGAAGTGCGTGATTTCGCCCTATGGAAGAAACAGAAGCCCGGTGAACCCGCCTGGGAGTTTAAGGTAAATGGAGTTAGTTACGCCGGTCGCCCTGGTTGGCACATTGAGTGTTCAGTCATGTCAACCGACAACTTGGGTCAGCCCTTTGATATTCATACTGGCGGCGTAGACCTGATCTTTCCGCACCACGAGAACGAGATTGCCCAGAGTACCGCTGGCGATCAGCCCGAACAATACGCTCAGTTCTTTATTCACAACGAGCACCTACTAGTCGAGGGTAAGAAGATGAGCAAATCCGCTCATAATTTCTATACCCTACCAGATATCAATGAACGCGGTTACAGTGGCCTGGATTTTCGTATGCTGATACTACAATCGCACTATCGTAGTGCCAGTAACTTTAGTTGGAGTAACCTAGCGGCCGCAAAAAACCGCCTGGCCAACTGGCGCCATGTGGCGGAGCTGCGCTGGCAACTGGCTGACGATATCTCATCCCCTATTAGCGGAGGTGACAGCACAGTAAATTCTCAGTCCTCTCCTATTAGGGGAGGTGGTAGCGAAGCTACCGGTGGGGTTAATGACGCATTAGCCAACGCCGCCGACGCCCTTCAAAACGACCTCGACACGCCAAATGCCTTGAAATTCATTGATCAAGCCTTTGATGTGGCCAATAGCAAGTCTGACATTAATACGGTAATTAATTTTGTTGATAAATATCTGGGGCTAAAGTTAGCTAATTCTACGCCCGACATCACCGCCGAGCAAAAACAACTCATCTCCGAGCGCCTAGCTGCTCGCCGCAACAAAGACTGGGCTATGTCTGACCAGCTCCGCGATCAGTTGTTAGAGCAGAATATTTCGCTCAAAGATGCTAAAAACGGCACCGAATGGCACCGTACCAACTAGCAATTTCCTGGTAGCCCAGATAGGAATCGAACCTACAACTTTCTCCTTAGGACGGAGCTACTCTATCCAATTGAGTTACTGGGCCACGACTAATAATATAATATCACAGTTCAATCGTCTTATAATGCGAACTGGCACCGTTTTTGATATTGACCCGGCTCTTTGACACACCAAAATGTTTAGACAGCAGTCTTATTAACGCCACGTTCGCCGCACCATCAATTGGTTTAGCCTTTAGATACACTAAATAATTGCCATCAGCCTGCTGCTCAATCTGATCACCGCGACTACTGCCCGTTTTTACCTGAATGCGAATTTGCATAGCTTTATTATACTAGACTACGCTATAATAACGACATGAAACAGGCGATTATTGAGGAAGTTAAGATCGAGAAACTAGTACCAGGCGGACAAGCGCTAGGCGAGTTGGCAGATGGCCGCAAGGTGTTTATTTGGGGTGCACTACCTGGTGAGACTGTGAAAGTTCAGCTAACCAAGTCTAAAAAGCACTATGCCGAAGCAGTTACAATCGACGTCGTAAGTCCGTCACCAGAACGCATCGAGCCACGCGACGAATGTTATTTGTCAACTTCACCATGGCAAATGATGAGCGAGGCCGCCGAGATCAAATACAAATCGCAGCTAGTGCTGGAGGCCTTCCGTCAAGAACACATCGAGCTACCTTACATCGAAATAAGAGGCGACGGCAAATTCTGGCAATACCGCAACAAGATGGAGTATTCGCTATGGTACGATCATGACACTGCGAAAATTTGGCCAGCTTTTCACCGCCGGGGTAGTCACCAAAAAATCCTAGTCAAATCTAGCAGCATCGAGAGACCCGAGATTTGGGCTGAAGCTCAGAGAGTAATTAATGAGCTAAACCAGAAGGGCGAAGATGCGCGCAGGTACGGCTCACTACTGATTCGCTGCAATCAAGCCGGGCAGGTGAGTGGTGGTTTGTTCGAAAACTACCAGCCCCGGCCCGTGATGACCAATTTAACAGATACAATTTTAGGCGAGGCCTACAGCTACTCGCCCAACGGCTTCTTCCAAATCAACTTGCCAGTGTACGAGCTAGCATTAACCGACATCAAAAATCACCTAAGCAACGATACTAAGGTTGTTGATATGTATTCAGGCGTCGGCACGATTGGCCTATCTGTAGCGCGCGACCGCCAGCTAACTCTGGTTGAAACCGATAATTCGGCTTATCGCGAGCTAGAAAACAATTTGCCAGCCGAGCATAATAGCATCACAGCCGTTCACGCCAAGTCCGAAGAAGCACTAGACTATATCACCAATGACGCTAGCATCATTGTAGACCCACCGCGTGCCGGCCTGGATCATAAGGTAGTGGAGCGCTTATTGGCGGCTAAGCCCCACCAGATTATCTATTTGTCCTGCAATCCTGCCACCCAAGCCCGCGACATCGCACTGTTATCTGAACGCTACAATGTTACTTATAATCAGCCGTATAACTTCTTTCCACGTACGCCGCATATTGAAAACTTGATTGTACTTAGGTTAAAATAACAATCATAATTATGCAGTCAGATACTGAGCGTACCCAGCCCGCATCAACCGATCAGCTGGCACAGATCGATCAGCTATTTAAGAGTATTGGCCAGTTTTATCCTCTCGATCAGCGCAAATTAACCAGCTCTGAAGCTGATGAGATCATCCATGAGGCTGCTAGACAGCTGCGCCGAAGCCAGATCAACCAACCGTCAGACGTAAGCACAAACCCGAGTCAGCGTCAATATAATATGGGGCTGGCCAGAAATATTGAAAACTATCTGCAATACGCCGTAAGCATAGTAGGCATTGTTGTCGGTCTGGCTACTATGACATTTGGCGGATTGTTTGTAGCGGCCTATTTCTTAAAGTGGCAAAACAACCTACCGGACTCTCAGCCCATCGTATGCGGCGTTGTCTTCGTTGTGGGACTAGTCATCGTAATTGCCTCACTCCGTAAGTTTTTGAAGGTACGCCGAATTGTACGCTTTGCAGATGTTAACGGCGATGGAGGAAGTGCAGACCGACTACCAGCCAGCCCGACTATGATTAGCCTAATCGATAGTGGCTTTCGCAGCCTCGGCCTATCTTATGATTTTTCAGGAAGTAGGATGACACTGGCTGAAGCGCGTGAATTGCTTGATCAAATTTACGACATTAGCGATGCCACCAGACATCGCTGGCGGCCAAAAAACCATAGAGTATCGCCGTTGGATCAGCTACAGTCGTTGCTGCGTAGTGTACTAAATATAATTCTAGGCCAAAGTCGCGGAACTAAGTTCCTTACTATCGGCATACTAGTTACGATTGCCTCAGGCTGGATCTGGATCATGTTTGCTATGCAAAACATCCTGACGTTATCAGTCACGATTATTTTAATAGTAGTAGTCGTAGTATCGTTCCTTAAGTCTGATACCGATTATGATGGCTACATGGACGATAGGGGATCGGCTACAGCCGAGCAGCTAGCACTATTAAAGTTCGGCAACCGTTTAATTGGTCAGGTATATTACCCGAAGGCCAGGCTAAACAAGCGTGAGGTTCGACGACAATTTGCTATGATCAACCAACAGCTTAATCGCAGACCAACGCAGATCTGATACTGCGTCTAGCAAATCTGGCGTTAGCGTGATAGAATACAGATATTATGAATACGAGGGAATCAAGATTTCATCGCCACGTCCGCACTAGCCTGGCAGCACGCATTGTTTATCGGGTAATTTGTCTAGCGTTAATTTTCTTTGGTGTCTGGGGTCTATTTATGGCGTCTGCAGCATCTGATCACTATCGCGACTATAAGGGTCGGAACGCCAAGACCGTAGGCGAGGTAACGGCTATTACTTCAGAAAAGGACGCTAGGTACAACGACGTAGAGTATTGCTATGTCGATTACAAGTTCAGCGTTAGGAATAAAGAGTACACTAGTAAGACCGCATGGCGACTATTGCCAACACAAATGAACTGTCAGCTATCTAAGGATGCCACAATTACCATTCGTTATCAGAAAGACAATCCGGCCAACAATTCATATAATGACAACAGCCAGGATCGCGAGGTCGCAATGCTATTAGCAATTGGCTACGCCCTAATTGGTCTAGTGCCACTGGGCATCGGCTTCATTGGACTGGTTGCTATCCATAAGGCCGTTAAGTCTGAGCTACAAGGCGAAGAAGAGGATGAAGAGGCTGAAATTCGTGCCGCCAAGCGCCGCGCTACCGTAACCGCGAAGAAGAAAGCCGCAAATACCACTCATAAGACCAAATAGGAAATAATAATATAAGCCTGGCATAGATAGCAATCATCTATGTTAGGCTTATGTTGCGAGAATAAGCATGAAATCTATCCATACCAATAAGACCCAAGCTAAGACAAACAAGAAGCCACACACTACGGTTAGCAATAAGCTAGCTCACCAAGAGAAGGCTAAGATTCTCGGCCAGCTATACAAACCAACCTGCCGAGTACTGATACTAATCGGCATTGCTACCTTACTACTGGCATGCACTTCAATCTGGCAGCACTATTCATTAACGCGACGTACCATGCAGACCGACGGCAAGGTTACACGCGTCAGCAAGGTCAGTGGCGTCGGTAAGAACGAGAAGGGGCAAGATAACCAAAAATGCCAGATCAACTACGAGATAACTGTCGACGGCCGCACCTATACGGACGCCATGGGCTATCACGGCACACCTACTATTGAGAAGTGTCAGTTATCAGCAGGGCAGATCATCAAAGTAGAATACGACAAGCACCGTCCTAGCAACAGTAGCTATCACGATGATACTGTCACCTCAAGACATCGCACTTTATCCGACGTACTACAGTCCGCCATTGGGACAGCTGTCGTTGGAATCATACCTATCATTATTGGCGTATTGGGCCTAAAGGTAGCAAAGCGAGACATCGATCCCGATGAAATCTCTGACGACATTATCACTAAGGTTGAGAACAGCCAAAAGGCAGAGAAGCAGTAAATTTGACTATTAAGCTAGCTAGGATTACTAGCTAGTTTTCATGCGCCGGTAACTAAAGCGCACAGACGGACGCCAATTGCCCACTGCCGTTGGATCGTATTGACGGATTACGCCACCTGTAATACCAGATATCTGTACTAAGGCCGGACAATAGGGCACTAGTGTACGATAGAAGGCTAGATCGCTTTCGCTAACGGCAATTCGCCCAGGGAAGGTTTGATTAAACTTCTCACGCGCAATTGTGTCAAAATAGTCTACATCGGCACCTGGTGCCAATAGCTTTTCAATATGCAAGTTCATCCGCATGACCATCTTCCGTATATCACCTAGCGTCAAATGCATCTTAGAATCGATGAAGCAGAACAGTAGATTATCCTTAGTCAGAAACACCACCGCATTGGCGCTGCGGCTAGTTGGAATATTATCAGCAATAACCGCCTTAATGCTAACGTCCAGCTTAAACAAGGCGTATATGCGTCGTTCTAGACTAACTTCATCGAACATCTGGTCCATCATTACTACTAATATATTAGCACATTAGCACAAACTACGCTTGGTCACACGATTGATCTGCACCGTCCATAGCATCACGCCGAATATAGCAAACAGTTCCAGATACTCCGTTACCGCACCAGCATTATAGGACCAGACCCGATTGAAGAATAGCTCGAATACCGCAATCACTACAAACAGCAGCAGGACTATAGAAGTGTGCAGAATGTCTTTACGCTGACAGTGTGCAATAACCTGGCCGACTAAAGTTGCTACTAAGAATGTCAGGGTGCCCAATACAATAAATAAATTGGAATTATAGTATAAGCCAGTTTCTGGCGAGCCTGACTTGCTAATCAGCGGGTCGCAAAAGGCAAAGCCCACTGCGAACATTAGCAAGAATTGCACCGGCGGCAGCCAGTCCACCAAAAACCGCAACGGCCTTATATTCTCTAGAATCTTCTGTAACAATTTCCTCAAGAAAGGCATTGCCACTAGCAGTAACCAGCAACCAAAGTACAGCGTATTCTGGAATAGCTGAGTTGCTAGGTTGTGAAGATTCGTCTCCTTCTGCTCGTTAGCGCTAATCATAGACTCTGGCGTATCCCACTTGAATATGCGCTGCCCCCACGACAACTCCTCGCCAGCCATCACAAACAGCACTAGCGCGACGATAACGGCAATAACGCCAGCCAGCTTCATGCCATGCTTAAAGTATCGCTTGGCAATTATCACCATAAAGATTACGCCCACAACCTCAAAGGCGCACTTAATAAAGATCGAGTTGCGGAAGAACGGCCACGTTTCCTTGCGCACCAGTAGCGTTGCAAACTCCGGCCAGAATAGTTGAATCAGCATGAATATCAGTGCTATCACGGGCAGAGCAACACTCAGTCGATGCAGCCACTCATTGCCACCATCATCAGCTACTGCAGCTGGCTGCTGGTAATGTCTAGTTGCAATGACAATCATGATAACCGCTGCTAATATTAGCAATGTGCGCCAGATATTAGGCCAGACATGATCCACTAGCGGACGCACGTCGGTTACAGGATTCTTGAAAATATATATACTACCCAGAAGCAGAGCCACTGCGACCAAACTTACAACTAACTGCAGCTTATTGCCGGGGTGATTTAGCCACTTGGTAAAGCGTTTTAATCCTTTATTGATTTTACTATGTTTCTTCACATACTCCCCTATGATTATTTATTCGTCCGATGCTGTTAGTGAGCGATTGTAGGTCGCAGTATAGTAGCCTTCATCCGTTACCGTTGCCTTCACATCGTAGCTGTCCGTATCACGCTTCAGTGTTACGTCCCACGACCCGCCATTTAGCTTCGCCTGGTAGTTCTTACCGTTGACATTCAAGTTGACACTGGTAATCGAATGTGTTCCTTGCTTGGCAATGACCGACAATGTCACGTATTTATCGTCGCCAGATTTACGCTGGCTCAAGGTAATTTCCGATATAAATGGCGCCGAATCGGAACACTGATGATAGTCATCATATTCCTCGTTGTTATAGCCATCAGGTGGCGTCTCAGTAGTCTTCTTGGTTAGCGAATCGGTGGTTAGCGTTACGTCTAGACTTTCCTTGGCTCCATCAGGCGTACACTTAGTAGCTAGTTTCTTAGTCACTTTATCAAAGGTAACTTTCTTGGTCTTCGTAGTCTTCTGTGACTTGTTATACCAGGACGGATATATATCCTTTAGGCCGTTAACCTTCAACTCTTGGATGCCACTAGGACGCTGGAACCAGTCGTTATCATGATAGGTGCCATCCTGCTTGAATATGGCGTAAACCGCCTTAGTGACTTCGGCTGTAACCGGGCCCAGAGACATACCATCAGCCGCACCATTTAGGGCTGCCGGCGTGTGGTTACCAGCCCAAATTGAGAACACAGCCTTCGGTGTGTAGCTCATCATCCAGAGGTCCTTAGACTTCGTGCCGATGTTAGTCGTACCAGTCTTAGTAGCCGTTTTAATATTCGAGAAGTAGAAGCCAGTCGGACGCCAGCCAAAGGTATCTTTACGGGCGTTATCATCACTTAAGATGTCACTGATAATATAGGCCGTCTGAGCATCGATAGCTTGCTTGTGATTCTCGGCTTTAGCATACTCGGTATCGTAGTCGTATAATTTTTCCTTCTGACTATTTGTCACCTCTATAACTGTGGTATAGGGCTTGTATACACCGCCACGGGCCAGGGTAGCAAAGGCGTTCGCATGCTCAACCTGCTTAGCGCCACAACCACCAATTGCAGAAGCCAAACCTGATTTCTTATCTGCACCATCAGTACAATAGCTAGTATCACCTGCGGCATGGATGGTATCCCATGTCGTCTGTACGCCGTTTAGCGCCATTGCCTTAATCGCTGGAACGTTACGCGAGCCACCTAGCGACTTGCGGATTGGAATATTGCCCTTGAATTTACCATCGGCATTTTTCACAGAGTTGCCATCGGTTGTACGGTAAATACTCTGCGGAATCGGTGTATCTGGAATGATAGAGCCTGCGCCGTAAGTGCCGTTCTCGTTATTCTGGTTGTTAATTAACGATGCATAAACCAATGGCTTAATCGATGAGCCCGGCTGAATGAACGAAGTTGCACTGTTCACAGCGCCATATCCCGGATAATTATAGTCACGACTACCTTGCAATCCTAAGATTTGACCAGTCTGACTATCAATCATAGTCATAGAAGAGTTATCAAAGCCAAAACGGCGTTGTATGTAAGAGTACTTGCCATTGAACAGGTTGTTCATAGAGGTTTCTAGCTGGTTCTGAATACGAATATCCAACGTAGTTTTGATAGTTAAGCCACCTTGACCCATGACCTTAGCGCCAAGCCTCTTAGTCAGCTCGTCCTTTACCATCTGAATAAAGTGCGGAGCTTTAGCACCGGCCATCTGTTGAGTCTGAGGCTTGATCTTATCTAGAGTTGATACTTCCTTAGCCGCCTTAGCCTCATCTTTGGTGATCATGCCTTGCTCAGCCATATAATCAATCACTGTATGCTGACGACCAACCAGTACGTCGTTGCCTCCAGTGTTATATGGATTATAGTAGGTCGGCGATTGCGGAATAGAGGCAAGCAGGGCAGCCTCGTCGATTGTAAGATCCTTAGCTGACTTACCGAAGTAGGTTTGGCTAGCCGATTCTACACCATTGCGACGCCCACCATACGGCGATTCATTTAGATACATAGTTAGAATTTGATCCTTGGTGTAGATGCGTTCCGCTTCAACCGACAGAATCGCCTCCTTAATCTTACGCGGAATACCGCTAATACCACGGTTACTAGCCTCATCCTCGAAGAAGACCTGTTTTACCAGCTGCTGCGTTAGAGTTGAACCACCTTGAGTGCCACCGCTGCCAAGGACGTTATTGACCACGGCACGCAGAGTACCAGTCAGCGAAACACCACCGTGCTTATAGAAGTTCTTATCCTCGATGGCAACCGTAGCATCCTTCATATACTTGCTAATGTTGTTAGAATCAACCACTAGACGATATTCGCCTGAACCTGTATCTTCCCATAACAGCTGACCATTGCGATCGTAATATTTAGTTACAGTAGTCTGCACCCGTTTAGCTAGCTCTGAGGGTTCGAGTGACTTTAGCTCATTGCGGAAGTATAAATAAGTGATGATTGCGAGAATAAAGACAACGATCAATAGAACGCCTAAAATCTTGCCCAGCATCTTTAGACCATCCATGCTGAACCAGTATTTAAAGACTCGTTTCGGATGCAATCGTGCAAAGAAGCGCTTAACTGGATTCTTTGGCAATGTAGCTAAATATTCGGCTTTGGCGCGTGCTTTATGTTCTTTCTTTAGCTCACGCTTACTCTTACCCCTGTCTCTAGCTAGATTGGAGTACGTTGTATACTTGCGACCGCTGCTAGTCAGGTCGCTAGACTTAGTACGTTTCATCATAGTATTCTATTCTTCCCTCACTTATTCTCGCTCTTAACGTTACCATTTTATCACAAATGCTGGCGGTTGTATGAACTAAGTTTGGCTCCATCTAAGCCACCAATCGGCACCATCCACCATAAAGGTGTATACTCACTAATCGTAGCCATGGCTATTGATTTTTAATTTCAGATCATGTATATTTAGAAAGTAACCAATTTGCGCGAGTGGTGAAATTGGTATACACGTATGCCTTAGGAGCATATGCCTTCGGGCGTGGAGGTTCAAGTCCTCTCTCGCGCACCATATAACCTGCATTTTATATGTTTACCTTTATTACTTCACAAGAGTTCCGCTTCGGCGGGACTTTTTTGACACGGTAGACATTATGTGACATAATAGCACCGTATTTGTACGTTTCCATCAGAAAGGGCTTATCATGAGCAAAAATCCACTGACGCCATTCGTTTGTGGAGTAGGCGTAACGAGCGGAAGACCGATCGCAGAAGGCACCAAAAGTTCAGCCAGGTGCAAATTTGACGAGAACGCTCGCGACGAACACAAGTTCGACTATTGGCTGGTTCGCTCCTATGCCATCGTTGATCGCCTATTGCGTAGTAAAGCATTGGCGGATATAACGAAATCTGTCGACGCCAACCGCAACCATTTGGCACGAGTTACAGACAGCAACGTTCTTCGTGAAAGCACAGACATTAGCGACTTGGTGGAGACCATAAATGACTTGCTGACTGAAATGCACGGCCGCAATGGTATCGGACGATATCTGCACATCAACGAAGCATCTGATAAGCCACTGGAATTTACCGCAATTTCTCGCGATGATATCAATGGCTTTAGAGCTGCATGCAATAATTGGCGTTTTAACTGCAACCTGTTAAATAATAAATACGAAGCTCTTAGGCATCGCATTATGAGCGCCAAACACCTGGCCAATAATCTAAGTCCAAAAGCTGTTGACAATGAACTTTGCGACGACCGCGGGCTACTAGTTCTGCTCCCTGGCGCCATCTTTAGCGCGTCGACCTATGTCGATTCGCGCCCGCGCATCCAAGCTGAGAGTCTAGAAGTTGGCACTGTACTGCAGCGAGTCCGAAAAAAGACCGATTAGTCAAATACGCACCTCTGGGGCGACAGTTTATACTGTCGCCCCATTAAATTTGTGCTAATATATGTAGTATATAGCATAAAGAGGGAGAGACATGTCAGAGGAATATAGCAAGAATTATGAACTGATTGACGAGAACACAGCATGGAACGGCAACGACGTCATACCACCTGACGACATACCCGAAGACGCTGAGAGCGTTGATACGGTCGATGCAATGCTGAAACGCCAGAAGTTAGAAAAGGTTAATAGCAGAATTGACAGCATCAAGAAGGAAATAGGCCGCATTGCCTATCAGTTAAGACAGATTCGCGAAGCCATGGATCAAAATGACGATCACAATAATTACTGGCCCGACACCAACTTATCTAGTGAAATAGATACACTTGAGCAAGAGCGCACTGTTCGACAGAACGAACTAAATGAGCTAGAGCAAACCCGCGAAGATATTGAGGGCTATTACGATGGCCAGAATTAAAGCACCGTGGCTCAAATCTTACGGTAGCTTAAAGCGTTCTCTCCGCTATCCCAACATTTCAATGTACGACTTTGTCGAGCAAAATGCCGAGAAGCATCCACTCGATATTGCTATTGACTACTTTGGTAGCCAAATAAGCTACGAGGATTTGATGCGACAGGTCGACATGGCGGCACGCGGGTTCTTGGCCTTAGGTGTAAAAAAGGGTGACGTAGTGTCGGTCTGTAGCGCTAACATTCCTGAAGCCATCTACACCATTTATGCCATCAATAAGATCGGAGCAGTAGCCAATATCTTTCACCCACTGTCAGCAACCGCCGAAATTAAGCACTACCTAAATCTAACTGACAGCAAATACCTGGTAGCAATTGACGTGGCCTGGCCCGCCATTAAGCCCGCCTTAGACGGCACGAACGTGCAGAAGGTCGTTGTCATCAGTCCGACAGCGTCACTACCGTTTGTTCCGCGCGCCAGCATGAAGATTGCCTCATTCCTACCGCTATTGCATAAAAAGCAAGAGCGACCATCGGGTGAAAAGGTTATGCTATGGCCAGAGCTACTAGCTAAGGGGGCTCGCTATTATGGTGACGTTAATGTCCACACTAAGAGCAAGGATCTCGCCGTCATCATCTATAGCGGTGGCACCACTGGTACACCAAAAGGCGTAGCCTTGTCCAACCTATCGTTCAACTGTATGGCTATGCAGGTCAAAGCAATGTTTCCTGAGTACGCCGTACCTGGCAATAGCTTGCTAGGCATTATGCCAATATTCCACGGCTTCGGCCTAGCTGTTGGCATTCACGCCATGCTAGTTAATGGTATGGAAATCAAAATGTATCCAAAGTTCGATATTAAAGGCTTCGATAAAATTCTAAAGAATGCCCAACCTAATCTGTTTATTGGCGTGCCGACGCTCTACGAGGCGCTGTTGCGTAACCGCAAGATTCGAAAGCTTGACTTATCCTGTATCAAACTAGCGATTTCTGGTGGCGACCTGATGGACGATTCATTACACGAGGATGCAATCAAGCTACTGCGCCATTGTGGCAGCGAAGCTTCCCTTATCCAAGGGTACGGACTGGCGGAGTGTCTATCAGTATCCTGCGTTACACCGGCCGGTCAATACCGTCCAGATACCGTGGGCATCCCGGTACAAGACGCTTTTTATAAGATTGTTGAGCCTGGCACTGAAGAAGAGAAGCCTTTTGGCGAGTTAGGCGAAATTATCTTAACTGGACCAAATTTAATGATGGGCTATGTTAACAACGAGAAAGAAACTAACGAGGCCCTTCGACGTCATAAAGATGGCCATATTTGGTTACATACCGGCGACATTGGTTACATGGACAGCGACGGCTACATCTATTTTAAGCAACGTATCAAGCGCATCATTATCAGTAGCGGCTATAACATCTATCCATCCCAAGTAGAGAAGGTGATATGCGAAATCCCCGAGGTATTACTAGCTACCGTAGTCGGTATTCCCGACAAATATCGCGGACAAATCGCCAAAGCTTTCGTAGTGCCAAAGGACGGCGTGAAGCCAAATGGTGAACTGCGCGACAAAATCATGACGCACTGTCGCGAGCATCTAGCTAAGTTCGAGCTACCACGCCAAATTGAGTTCCGTGAGAGCCTACCAAAGACCAAGGTCGGAAAGGTGGCTTACACCGAGTTAGAGAAGGAGGGCTAGAACTAGAGCCCTCACTAACCGGCTAGCCCAATTATAGCGGGCTAGTTTTATTTATCTTCGCCAAACCTAGTGGCGGCTCTTTCGATGGATTATGCGCCGGTGCACCTGGAATAAGCTGAACATTGTTGCAGCCCAGCTCTTTCATTAGCTCCGCTACCGCCTTGCGTACCCGCTCGTTCTCGCCTAATAATTCCCGCTTAGAGCTAATCCACATCGGTTGTCCGAATACTACTTTCGCGCATCCATAATGGAATAATTTTGGTTTGCCAACGACCGCAAAGGGTATAATTGGCCGACCAGTCGACGCCGCTAATCGCACAGCACCCAGTTTGAAGGGTAATAGTTGGTTCGGTTGCTTCCATTTGGTTGTTCCCTCAGGGAACAAGACTACTAGGTGTCCTTTTCCTAGATGCTCTTTAGCCCCATCTAAGCCTGAATCATGCTTGGAGCGATCCACTGGGATTAAATCAATTATTTTAAAAAACCAGCCAAACTTACCCGTAAATAGTTCGCGCTTAGCCATAAAGTGGGGGAAGCGCGCAGGGTAGATTCCCACTGTAATCGGATCGTAATGACTAAAGTGGTTACCCGCCAGGATCGCCCCGTCAGCCGGAAGCTCCTTTATATTATCTAGTCCACAGGGAATCGGCCACCATAAAATCTTATAGCCAAATCGCACCACATAATGGAATAGAAAACTTATGATGGACTCTTTCATATTAATATTATATAATAAGGTTGACAATTTGGTGGGCTTATAACGAGAGGGATTTTAGAGTGCAAGACAATAAGCAAACCAATAATGAGGGCAATATTCAGAAGGATCCGGAGACTGGCGAGTTGATCGGGAATTTAAAAGGCTTACGCGAACTAATGCGTGCTAAAGAGGAGACCGAGGTTGCTAAAACCGACCATCGTAAGAATCGTCGTCGCAATCGCAAAAATAGTCTAGATAAACCTGCCGCTAACGAGCCCAAGAGGAGTGAGCAGGCGACTGATCCGCAGACCAATCAAGAACAAAAAAGTTCAGAGCCTAAGCCCACCGATGCAACACTGCCAGCCATCGATGCTAAGCAAATTCTATACGCCGAGGTCGAGTTGGACGATAAAAAGCAGCCACATCACATTATGTTTTATCTATCTGATCAAGATCAGGTGGTTACTTATAAGGACATCTTGTTTGCGGGCGAAAAGCGAACTAAATTTCTAAACAGCGTCTATGCCCGACTAGAGTCTAGCGCCGATCATTTTCCACGCGGCATCTACGACAGGGTTAAGGTTTACATCAGTACTAACCCTAAAATTACATTAGGTTACAGTAGTCTGATTTACGACGACCACTTCCAGCTAAAGTCCTCTACAGCTGACATATTCAGCTACATCAAGCAAATTAAGAATGATGTTCAACCAAATGAACCAGTCAAAGACGCTACAGCCAACAATCGCCAACCATATTTAACCGTCGATCAGTCGGTCGAGTTAGCCCAGATTATTGGCCACCAAAACTTTAGTATGGATAACGTCATTAAAGCAATTGATATCTTAGGTGAGGCCTCTGACGAGTTATTGATAAAGCTATACAACACCGGTAACCGCGAGAATGACGCGATGAATATCAGCCGCATAATTTGCGAGCTACGCATGGATCAGATCCTGGGCGCCGCCAATTCGGACGGTAAATACGAAATTCTCCGCACTGACGCCAAGGCCTTAGGCGAAGGCCAGCGACGCCGTCAGCGACATCCGCGCGAAAGTTTTCTGTCCATCATTCGCCCAGTCAAGGCTCGCGGCAAGCTAATTATCTATGACCTTGCTACTCTGGACGACCCGAAACCCGCCGACGAATTTATGACTAGACTAGCCAAGCTGTGCAATCAATCGACCTCCGCCGAGATCAAAACACTATTTAGCGATAAATCTTCAATCACTGTAAACGCTAGCCAGGTGCTAGCTGCCATTAGCAACGACACGCAGGAGCTCAATGCAATTGATGGCTACAGCAAGTTTCATGACATTGTAAGCAAATACATGCTAGCTAGCGGTTGGGCTAATTATTTTCCAGCACTGCTATCCGGCATTAAAGACATCCAGTTCCTAGCCGCCGATCTAATGCGCTACGCCCTGACCAATCGCGTCTGGATTCAGCCAATCTATACGCCAGAGATGATCGCTATCATGATTAACGCTTTTCAAGATCTGGACGTCACTGGCGTGCCAGGCATCAAACCCTTACTACAAGCACTAATCGACGACTATCGGCACAACGACAAAGCAAAGTCGGATAGCGAGAGTAACCGCGAGTCGACTAACCATATTAGCAAGCAGAAAGCAGAGGCGACCAATGTCCAGAAATCATCAATTACCAAGTGATCGCGATATCGTTCCGATGCCACAGCAGGACCTAGCTGAGGGGAAGGAGCTAACGCCAGCGCAACAGTTAGCTGAAGACACTCACGGTATTGCAACGCTGCCCAACGCCATTACCGCCGTCGGACTAGTAGGCACTGCGGTAGGTTGCCAGGAAATCAAGCGCGGACATAACTTGCGCGGACTAGGGACTATTGCCGTCGGCGCCGTCTGCGACTTCGTCGACGGTTATACCGCTCGGCACACTCGTGTCGCTAATTATAGAGTGGGGCGCTGGGCGGATATCGCCGCTGATGGCATCAAGGCCGCACTAGTTAGTGAAGCTGCATGTACGCGTGGCTTAGTTAAACGTTCTGAGTTGGCTTTAATCTACGGTCCCAAGGTCGCCAACTGGGCCATTAATGGTCTATCACAGTTTATCCTGCACAACGAAACCAAAACAACCAATGAAGGCAAGGTCGCCGAAGCCAGCCGCTGGCTAGCTATGGCAACACTAGCAGGCGGGCGCATGCTTGAGCAGGGCGGATATCGGCCAGCTGGACGTACCGTCAAGCGTGTTGGCTATATCGCCACCGCTGCGTCATTCTTACTGGGCGCTAAATCAACCATCAGCTATCTAAAAGAACTGGCGCATAATTCCAAACTGAATAAATTAGATCAGGAAAAATAGGACCGAGAGTTAACCTCCCGGTCCTTATGCGAATATGAGCCCTAAGCTAGCTAGGCCTTGACGCTCGGATCGATTACCGGGCGACTCGTTTCGTCGTTATCCGAGAAAATCGGAAACTTCAGAGAGTTTGAAATCTCCTCCCCGTTCTTAACATTCTCAGCGTCCTTGACTGACTGACGACACAGGTTCTTCACCAGAACCTCCGGCAACTCAACATTGGCTAGTTGATGTATCGTCAGCATATCCGATGAGGAATGCTTAGTCAAACGAATCTCTATTTGCTGTGCCAAATAGTCGACAATCGACTGGGCAATTTGCTCATGAGCATCCGTGAAGTTCAGGACGTTGCAGCATACACCAATCGACAAAGTCAGCCATAGCTGCATCAAGCGCTTACCTTGACCGTAAAAACATACTGTCGTCGATTTCTTGTTGCGACATCGACATAACGGTTGCCGTATCAATTGACTTGTCGCAAGTGGACAAATATAGCAGTGCCGCCTTAAATATCGGCTGCATACTATCCAGGTCGCCCGGCTCAATCATGCCCATGGCACTCTTGATGTCCATAACCGCACGCTTGCGAACAGCCACATTACCAACCAGCGAGTCTGTTGGCATCACGTACACCACACCGTCATCAGCAATGTAATCGCCAGCCACATTCTTAGTGTTCATAGTCTCCCTTTCAATGTCCAAATCCACCCAGACTTTGGGCTTCATAACTGTATACTTTGCATCCATAAGCATATTTTGTCAATAGCGCAATTGTCAAAAATAGAGCCTACGAGGAGACTCCATTTCTTGCTCTGACTTCAATACTTACCGATAAATCTTCACACGCTTGGCGATATCTTCAGCAGGCTTCGCTTCAGGTTCGGCAACAATACCACCAAACGGCATCTGTCCTACTAGTACCCAGCTATCTGGCAGATCCAACATCTTACGCACAGCGTCGTCGATTATTGGGTTGTAATGCTGCAAATTAGCGCCAATATTTAAATCACGTAGTGCTGTCCAAATAGCAAGCTGCAACATACCATTAGACTGCTGCGCCCAGGTCGGGAAGTGCTCTGCGTATAGTGCGAACTTTTTCTGTAATTCTATAAATGCGGATTTGTCATAGAAATATAGCACAGTACCAGCAGCCGTAAGACTATCAATCTTCTCGCGCGCCACTTTACCACCAAAGGCATTGTAAATCACGTCCCATAATTTTTTGTTCTGCTCGTCCATAACAACTGCCACACGCTGGCTCTTCATATTAAAGGCGTCCGGTACTAGTTCAGTGGCGCGCTCAATCGTCTTTACCACTTCGTCCTCTGACACTGGCAGCTCCTTATTTAGCTGATAGATACTACGACGTTTACTTAGTGAATCAATAACTCCCACTTTCCTCCTTTTTATCTATAACCAGTATAGAAGACGTAACTATCAAGTCAACTGGAGCAGGCAGCAAGAATACAGAAAAAGCCCCAGATAGCTGGGGCTAGGAGGCATAACTTATATGTCTTGTGGTGTATCATTGGCATCGCCATTTGGCGTGACTACTTCGCCCTTACGCTTCTTATCAGATGCATTATAACGGCGATCTCTTAATATACAGGAGACCACTATCACAATCATCATAATTGTAAATATCGCAATAGGCAACAGCATATATGATTCCATATTTCACACCTTTCAAAGTACGATTAACGTGCTAATTATACACCCGAATGTGCTAAGATAGAAACATGTTAACGATGAAATTTATTCGCGAGCATGCCGACGACGTTCAACGCTCGGCCGACGCGAAGGGGTATAAGATTAATCTAGCGCGTATTCTAGAATTAGATCAGCAGAAACGCGAGCTAGGACAGACAGTTGATCAAAAGCGAAAGCAGCGCAATGATATCGCCGCTCAGATGAAGGGCGGTAAACCGGCGCCCGAGCTAATCGAGCAGGGCAAGGCCATTAAGACCGAGCTAGCCGATGACGAGGCCAAACTAAAGGATATCGACAGTGAACTAACCGAGCTAATCAGCCACGTACCAAACGTTATTTTTGACGACGTCCCGATGGGTGGCGAAGAAGACAGTGTACCAGTCAAATTCTGGGGCGAGAAGAAGGCTAGCGGCGTCGACCACCTAGATTACGCCGTCAGTCGCGGCTGGGTCGACTTCGAGCGCGGCGCGAAAGTCGCCGGCGCCAAGTTCTATTATCTAAAGAACGAGCTAGCATTACTAGAAAACGCACTGTTACAATTCGGTATTCAGAAGGTGACCGAGAAGGGTTTCGCCTACATGACCGTGCCCCACATGGTGAATGGTCGCGTGCTCACTGGCACCGGCTTTGCCCCACGCACGTCCGACCAGTCCGATGAATACTTTATCGAGAACGAGGACCTAGGTCTAATCGCCACCGCCGAGATGTCGATTACTGGCTATCACATGGATGAAATCCTGGACGCCAAGGATCTGCCGATGTTCTACGCTGGTTACAGCCCATGCTACCGCAAGGAAGCTGGCGCTGCCGGAAAGCACACCCGTGGCCTATTCCGCGTGCACCAGTTTAACAAACTCGAAATGTATGCCTTTACCTTGCCAGAACAAAGTAAGGAAGTACACGAGAAGATTCGTGGCATCGAGGAGGAGATTTGGCAAGAGCTAAATATCCCGTACCGCGTGATCAACATCGCCGCTGGCGACCTGGGCGCACCCGCCGCTAAGAAATACGACATCGAGTACTGGAGCCCACACGACCAGACTTACCGCGAGCTAACCAGCTGTAGCAACTGTACTGACTTCCAGGCCAACACCGTCAACACCCGCGTACGCCTGGCCGATGGCACCATCGAGAATGTCCACACGCTAAATGGTACGGCGATCAGCCTAGCTCGCACCCTAGTGGCCGTGATTGAAAACTACGCCACCGAAGGCGGTAAATTAGCTGTGCCCGAGGTACTACGCCCATATCTAGGCGGTAGGACCGAATTATAGTACAATAGGATTATAAAGATAGGAGGATTCCATGAGTGATAAACGCCTAAATGTCGAGGTTTCTGGTACTAATTACGAGATTACCGACCGAGAACAGAACTACATCGCCAAGAAGTGCGAGAAGCTAATTGATTACATTCCACGGCATGGTCGCGAGTCCGCCTTTGCCGCGGCGAAGTCCACCATGATCAATCAGAAGAATGACAACAAGTATCAGGTAGATGTCGTCCTGACCTTACCGGATAAAACCTTATCGGCATCTGAGACCGCCCCGAATGCGCTAGCCGCTGTCGACATTGTTGAGGAAAAGCTACGCGGTCAGATCCGCCGCTATAAGACCGAGCGCCGCAACGACGGTGTCCGCACTGGCGGTTGGGTCGCTAAGCTAAAGCGTAGCCTGCGCCGCAGGTAGCATACTAGCCCATTAGCTGAAATAGCCCTTAGTCAAAAAATGAAACTAAGGGCTATTTTAGTATTAACATTTTGACTATTTTGTGTTATTGTACGATTACAATTCATTCGAACTACGGAAGGGAAATTATGAATTGGGTAGTTTGCATTGTGGCAGTAGTCGTAATGATACTGGCCGCTATCATAGTAAAGCTATCGCCAGAGATCGACTCACAGCTGAAGGATCGCCTTCAAATTGGCGCCTTCATTATGGTGATTGTTGCGTTCCTTGTGTTTATACTAACATCGCTGATCTTTCATCCTGGCTGCCAGCACACCGTATTAGGTGTAAATATCTCAGAATGGGTACTTACAATAGCGATGGTAGCTGTGATAGCTACGTCAAGTTTGCGCGTTAAACACGGCAACATGGCACAAGACGCTGAGCGCTTGTCGATGATCGCCAATGATTTACTGGATCAGTACGAGCAGAGCATTGGTCAACCGCTAGATGTACGCAATCTGCACGCTCTAATCACCAGCCGTGACCAGAGCGGCAGCATATTAGCAGATGTATCACTGGCCAAAGCTGGACTTTATCGCATTAAGGTTAATGATAACGGCGAATTACAAAATGAAAAGACTGAGGTCTTGACCGAGAAAGTGTTTTCTAGCAATAACTAACTAGCCGCCACAATAAAATGTCAGCCCCGGTTGATCCGGGGCTTTTCACTGCCCAATTTGACAGTCCCTAGCTTCATATGTGTTATAATATTTTAGATATTTAATCATCTATAGCGAAAGGGTGAACGATGACCGAATATAGCGATGAGCAGTCAAGCCTCATCAATTCCATAGAATGGTTTGGCGACCAGACACCAACGCCAGTAGCAGTGGAAGCGGTGCAGATTCGCAGCAATCCCATTATGACGTTTCTGTCGCGTCACATTCGCCTCAGCAACAATCAAGAGATTGATCGTGATATCGTATATCATGTTCCGACAACCATGGCGCTAATCTACACCTGCATGGCTGGCCAACATCAGTACTTAATTACACGCGAGTATCGCGCTGGCATAGACATGGTGTCGGTGGGCTTACCTGCAGGGTGTATCAAAGAAGGCGAGCCCTCGCTTGAAGCCATGTGGCGCGAGCTGAAAGAAGAGACGGGGGTGTATGTTTCCAATAGTATCGGCTATCAAGTTACATACCAGGCTGAGGCCACTTCGTCCGAAGGCATGACTAACGAGCTAACCCATCTGTACGCCATCAAACTTGGCAGCTACGACGTAACAGCGCAGCAGCTGGATGATGACGAGCATATTCAGTACGCATGGGTTAACGACAACGAACTACAGCAACTAATCGATACTAGGGTCATTCGCGACGCTCGCGCCGTCCAGCTGTACCAAGCTGTCAAGGAAATCGACAACACAGACGAGATGCATCGCCTCCTATACCAGAAAACCAAGCTAGAGTCCGAGGTTGAACGACTTAAGCAAATTGTCAGTAAACTAACCGAGGAACGCAATGAAACACGCGAGAAGCTCAAGGTCGATGAGGCGTTAATCACTACCTTAGAGGGCGCTGTGCGCGTGAACAAATCGGCCGAGGCGGGGCGCAATAACCAGATCCGCCTAGGCAAATCTGGTCGGGGTAATTAGCCAAAACATTCAGCACCGATAGAACCAGCCTCCTCTCAAGATAGAGGAGGCTTTAATTTACACTCTAACTAGCGTCAAACATCTATCACTCAGCCCATCAACCCGCTATAATGTACATACGGGACTAGTAATAATATATGCTGGAACCTTGTACTACGGTTACATGCGTGGCAAGCATCCCGACCTCGATTGGGACAACTAATCCACCAGCCCCGGCCACAGCCAGTAGCCGGGGATTTCCATACCTCTACCGCTTCACCCCTATATCTGATATAATGTATTCTGTATCACAATAAGTGAGGGAGAAATATTAATGCCTAGCAAGGAAAAAGTACTCGGAAAAGTATTCGGCGACCCACAGAAAAAGATCGTCCGCCGCTTACGCAAACGAGTTGATGAGATTAATGCCCTGAGCGACAAGTACGCTCAGATGACCGACGAAGAGTTGGCGAAGCAGACCGATATTCTAAAGAAGCGCCTCGCCGAGATCGAGAAGAAGCACGGCGTCACCGCCAGTAAGAGCAAGAAGACTAAGAAGAACGCCGCCGCCAAGGTGAATAAGGATGACGTCCTAGAAACCGCCGAAGAGCGCAAGCTGGTCAACAAGCTGTCCGACGAAGACCGCGAGAAGTATGCCAAAGCTGGCACCGGCACCATCGACGACTTTAATGCGCTCGACGCCATTCGCGCCCGTCGCGCCGCTCAACGTCGTAGCGATGCGCTAGAGGAAATCCTACCTGACGCCTTCGCCGTCTGTCGCGAAATGGCTAGCCGCGTCCTCGGCCAACGTCATTACGACGTCCAGCTAATGGGTGGTATCGTTCTACACGAAGGTAACATCGCCGAGATGAAGACCGGTGAAGGCAAGACCCTAGTCGCCACCGCACCGATTTATCTGAACGCCCTAACTGGTCGCGGGGTGCACATGGTTACCGTAAACGACTACCTGGCCCAGCTACATGGCGGTTGGATGGGCAAGCTGTACCACGCCCTAGGCATGAGCACCGGTGTGATTATTAACGATGCCAGCTTTATTTACGACCCAGAATACGAGAATAAGGATCACTATGACAAGCGTATGTCGCACCTAAAGCCGTGTTCACGCAAGGAAGCCTACGCTGCCGACATCACCTATGGCACCAATAACGAGTTCGGCTTTGACTATCTGCGCGACAACATGGTTAGCGACCCGAACTTGCTGCGCCAGCGCGAGCTGAATTTCGCCATTGTGGACGAGGTGGACTCCATTCTAATTGACGAAGCCCGTACTCCGCTGATCATCAGCGCACCCGCCGCCGACAACCCAGATCTATATATCAAGTTCGCCGCTCTGGTAGATCAGCTAGAAGCTCCAACCAAGGTAATTACCAAGAAAGGCCTAATGAATCCACTAACTGGTAAGCCAATTGACCCCGACGAAGACGACGAGCCTGATGGCGATTACGAAGTAGACGAGAAACGCCATACCGTAGCCTTGACTGACCAGGGTGTCGAGAAGGTCGAGAAGCTACTGGGCATTAAGAATCTATTTAGCCCCGAGCATATCCGCAGCGTCTATCACTTAGACCAGGCGCTAAAAGCCCGCGCCCTCTTCAAACGTGACAAGGACTACGTCGTAACATCCGATGGCGAAGTGGTTATTGTGGACGAATTCACCGGCCGTCTAATGAAGGGTCGCCGCTATAGTGAAGGTCTTCACCAGGCCATTGAAGCCAAGGAGCACGTTCCCGTTCGTCAGGAATCACAGACTCTCGCCACCATTTCCTTCCAGAACTATTTCCGCCTGTACGACAAGCTATCCGGTATGACTGGTACCGCTTACACCGAGGTCGAGGAGTTTCAGCAGATCTATGGTCTGGACGTTATCCAGATTCCGACCAACAAGCCAATTCGTCGGCGCGACCATAACGACCGCATCTACAAGACCGAGAAGGGCAAGATTAACGCCATCGTTAAGGCTGTCGAGGAGTTCCACGAGGAAGGTCGACCAGTGCTGATCGGTTCTGCTTCTATCGCCAATAACGAGAAACTATCTGATGCCCTAGATAAAGCCGGCTTGCCGCACGAAACCTTGAATGCTAAGAATAACGAGCGCGAGGCCGAAATTGTGGCGAAGGCCGGTCAGCCAGGTGCCATTACTCTAGCTACCAACATCGCCGGTCGTGGTACCGATATCATGCTGGGCGACGGCGTGGCTGAGAAGGGTGGTCTAGTGGTTATTGGTTCCGAGCGTCACGAATCCCGCCGTATCGATAATCAGTTGCGTGGTCGTGGTGGCCGTCAGGGTGACCCAGGTGACACCTACTTCTACGTCTCGACTCAGGACGACCTGATGCGCATCTATCAGGGTGATCGCATCCACCAGATAATGGAAAAGTTCAACTTCCCCGATAATGTGCCACTGCAGAATCGTGTGATAACCAAGACCCTAGAGGCTGCTCAGAAACGTGTCGAGGGCTATAACTTTGACACCCGCAAGAACGTGGTGCAGTACGATAATGTCATTAACCGTCACCGCAAGGTCGTCTATAGCGTCCGCCGTAAGATCCTAAAGGGTGACGATATCTCGCCAGAAATTTTGCGCTTGGCTGACGCTCGGTTAACCGATATCCTAGCACACCGCGCCAAGAAGGGCGATACCAAACAAGCTGAAGCTTTAACCGAGACCTTTGGCATTGACGAGAGCGAAGCTAAGAAGATTGCCTTCATCAAGAACGACAAAAAGCGCCTAATCGCCGCTCGTAAAGCCGTACTAAAACTATACGACGCTAAGCAAGAAGAGCTGGGTGATGAGTTGCTACGTGGCGCCGAGCGCGAAGTCTACATGCAGGTACTAGATGTGCTGTGGATGCAGCACCTAGAGAACATGCAACATCTCCGCGAGGGCATTCACTGGCGCAGTGTCGGTCAGCGCGATCCACTGGTCGAATACCGCATGGAGTCCCAGAAGCTGTTTGAGTCCTTGCAGCGCAATCTACAGGACGAAGTCCTAAGCGTCATCTTTCATCTAAAGAAGGCACAGGTCAACGAAGATCAAGTAACCGACGACAACTACGATAGTGATCTAACTCGTGCTGCTGAATCTGCAGTCGAGAAGGGCGTCAACGAAGCCGCCCAGCCAACCGAGCACCTCAGTAGTGACGACTTCAAGGTCCGCAAAGACACCGACGACCAAGAGAAGAATCGCAAGCGTCGCCTAGCCCAGAAAGCCAAGAAGCAGCAGCGTCAGAATCGCAAGAAGGGTCGTCGCTAGATAAAACAAAGCGAAATAGACGGCAGTAACGGCCGTCTATTTTTGCGCACCTAGGGGCCAATGCCCTGTAGTATAATATAGTTATGATTAATCAGTTGTCAGGGGACGCTGCGCCTTTCAGCAACCCCGCACTCTTCCGCTTGAACAAGCTATTAGTCGAAGGCTCAGACAATCCCATTATTATTGACGGCATTCGCCAATCGATGCTAGAGCAGGGTTTTCTGATACCAGTAATATTTACAGACCACAAGCTACCGAACGGCTTGTCCTATACTACTTCAACTGGCGATGTTATGAATGTTGGACCAGCAATCACCATTGGCAAGAATAAAGCCATGCCAGTTTTTAGTAGTCAGCAGACTGTTATGGATGCTCAGAACAACAAGTACCCCTGTAGCGGCGTCATGCCCGTCCGCAGCGGCTATCTATGGCAACTTATGGAAAGTGACGACGAGCGCTTTAACGCCACAGCCGCGCCCAATGCCACCACGCACGAGAAGAAAATGGAAGCTGAGCGTATTAAAAAGCAGCAACCAATTCGTACCATAGTCATTGACCCGTGGACTAATCACGGTAACGTCGCATTTAGCATCGACATACTAAAAGACCCCAAGAACCCCTAAGCCTCCTTATGGAAGAGGCGGCCAATATCCTAGCACAATGCGCCAAAAGGGCGATATGTAGTTTTTACAATTTACGTAATAGCTAAACCATACCACGCCAAAAAATGCCGAGTATTACGGTGGGGTTGCAAATTTATAATAAAGCTAGTAAAACTGTTGACATTATAGATTTAGTATGATAATATACTAGACAGTTGAGAAATTAAAACGTAAAGTATTTCTTAACGAACCTTAATTGAGGTTATTCAGAATTCATCCATGTATACTGTCCACTGAGGAGGTC
>DCBQ01000008.1:65752-109675 GCA_002313515.1 Candidatus Saccharibacteria bacterium UBA1103
GCACTAGCACGGCTATAGCTGTGTTAGCAGAAATCCATTCGTATCACTGACAGAGTCAAGTGTTTCGAATGTAGTAACATGATGTAGCTGACGCGGCAGGTAGGCCTCTGGCTCGAGATGCTAACAATGGCGTTAGCGTTTTGAGTCGGGCTTCCCGTCCGATCTGTTCGGCTATAGTCTTTCTGACTAACTCTGCATGAGTTCATGCTTCTATGATTGAACAATGTTCCGTTCGAATGTACTCTCTTTTCGAGCTTAGCATATCATAGAGTATGGACTCTTTTTTTATTTTACTTTAGTGTAAATGTATTATACTGCCAAACGACCTCGCTTACTTGGCTGTTTTATTTATTTTTTGGCAGTATTGGCCGACTTTGCTTTCTTAATAGTTTTAGCTTTATCTATCTGTCTAGTTGCGTTGTTGTCATCGGCATACAACATCTTGCGACCTTGCCAGACTAGTAGCGCTAGTGAACAGACAACACCTAGACCCATGCCAACGTAGGCAAACTTAGCGTATTCCTGTAGCAGCCAATCAATACCCAGGCCGATTAGGAACAGCCCCATAATAGGAACAATAATTAGTGCCGCCGCAAATAACCAGCGCGTTGCCGGCTTCATTTTTGTAATATCTAATGTCCAGTCTTTTACTGGCGTAAAAATCTTAGCCATAATAAAATCTCGTTGGTGGGCGAAGAGGGACTTGAACCCTCACGGCATATAATGCCAGCAGATTTTAAGTCTGCAGCGTCTACCAATTCCGCCATTCGCCCAATTGGTAACATCATTATTATATAAATTTAGTCCCGCCCTGTAAAGCGGCGGGCAAGCAGTGACGTAGCCACGCTGGGTGGGTTTATCTACTTCTCTGTTTGATTCTTATTCCGCTTACACTTGGCACTCTTGACACGAGAGTGCCAATGGACTATACTCACAATAGATGGTTTGAGAGCGAGCCAATCAGATATAACTACGATGACCGCCAAACCACCGAGCAATCGGAATCTTAAAAAAGGAGGAATATGAGCAATATTGTTAAATATGATCCCTTTGAGGAATTAAACGCATTACAAAGGCAGTTCTTCGGCGACGATCTATTCGTGCCAAATACCACCAGTAACATTCCCACCACTGACGTGTACGAACAGGGCAACAATCTAGTCGTCGAGGCACACCTACCGAACTTTGATCGCAAGGACGTCGATATTCAGGTTAACGGCGACAACCTAGTCATCAGCGCTGAACGCCATGAGAAGGAAGAGGACAAGGAGAAGAAGTACGTCATTCGCGAGAGTAGCGACAGCTTCTATCGCTCGATTAGCTTGCCGACTCGTGCCAAGAAGGAAGACATCAAGGCTGACCTAGTCAATGGTAAACTAGTCGTAACCATTCCAATGGCACAGCTACCGGACAGCCGCAAGATTGAAATCGGCGACGGCAAGAACAATAAATAGCTGATTTACATAGATGTAAAAGGGCTGACCGAAGTGGCCAGCCCTTTAAGGTACGGACGCCATAGCGCCTTGATATAGATATAGATGTAATCAGCGATAACCAGCAGCCACCAACGTTTGGCCCAACGCAACTGCATGGGCGTACTTCTTGTCGGTAATTAGGCCCGGTTGGCCGCTATAGCAGGGGAGCTCAACTTCCTTCAGCTCGGCCTCCGCCGGATCGCCACACAGTCCGCGATACTTCTCGATAATCGAGCGAACCGTATCGCCGACGCCGACGCCCGACTCAGTCGTCGGAGCAATCTTCTGGGAAGAGTCAAGCTCTGTGCGAATGCCTGAAGTGTTAGTCGAGTCTGTTGCGCCCTTGTGTAATGCCAGGCTTTGGTTCAGCTTGACATCGCGACCATCGCGCTCGCGGAAACTAGCCATCGGTATGCGCTTGCTGTGCTTATGATCACCATGCTTGGTATTCTCCATGGTCACGCCAATCACCTGATCGGCACGCCAAACCTCCTCGCTAAGGCTCCAAACGTACACAATTATCAATTCGGTAAACTGCCAATACAGCCACTGAAGATCTTTTTTTAGATTAAGATCTTTTTTCAGATTAACCGTGAACTCCACCGTCGGCCGGTAGTCCTTCGGAATGCTTTGAACCGAATGCTTCTTTTTACCGTGACGAGACTTACTCATCGTTATCACATCCTTTCAATAGTACGAATAACGACGCTTTGCCGTTATCACATATTTATGATATCACATCTCAACATCTTTACCAAAATGTCAAGCTAAAGAATACGACGTCCAACCAATCGCCCCGGCCACAATCCAGTGGCTGGGGGTATTCGTTTGTCACCTAGCACAGTCGGACTAGCTTAAGCGTGATACAATATTTGCATGAATAGAGCGTTTATCGATGGGCAAAATTTATATCGCGGAGTATCGGCAACTGCGCCTGAATGGCAATTGGATTACGCAAGATTCCGACGCTACCTGCGCGAAAAATACAAGGTTGATGAAGCCTATTATTACATCGGCTATTACAGTAGCTCCAATGAATCACTATACGACAATTTACAGAGGGCAGGGTTTATTCTACGTTTTCGCGAGCGGGTAGAAGAAATGATTACCAATAAGAAAGGCAATGTCGATACAGATATCGTATTCGGCATTATGCGCAGTATTGCCGACAACGACGATTTTGATAAGGTTGTATTGGTATCGGGTGACGGTGACTATTACCGGACGGTTAAGTATTTAGTAGATAAAGACAGGTTAGAGAAGGTGCTGTTTCCAAACTTCAAGTTTGCATCTTCACTGTATTACAGGCAGCTAAGCCCAAAGTACTATGCGACTCTAAACACGCCAAGTTTACGCAATAAAATAGGCAGGAGATAAGACTAAATTAAAAACGGGTCCTCCTTAGGTATTTCTCCGTTCGGATCGCCCGCGTCTTAATACATTATTAGTATATAGCACAATGTAGCCATAGGTCAAGCTTATGTCGTAGTAATATGATCTACGGTCTAGAGAGGGAATTAATCCCTCTATTTTTAATTTATAGACATTATGACAGCGTGGGAGAGATTTAAGAAAATAATTACCGTCCGGCGAGTTGCCGTGACCGCACTAGTTGTAGCCTTGGCTGGCGCACTGCTCTATTTATATCGACCAATCGTCAAGACCGAGCAGGCAACCGAACCAATTAGCTACCCCACCGAAACCGAGTAAATACCCCGGAACCTATGTCCACTGGACATACTACACAAAGCCCACAACAACCTACCGGCCCAGAACTTACACACCCAGCACCTACGTGCCACAAACCTATACGCCAACATACACCGACTATCGCATCCGCACCGGCGCTATCTGTCGCGATGGCTGGGTGAGTTCCGCCACCGGCCGCGGCGCCTGTTCACACCACGGTGGTGTCAGCACGTGGACGTATTAGAGCACGGCACACAAGGATGATAACTTGACAATAAGCGGCTAGACCGGCTCGCATTGCAACTAACGTAATTCAGTATAATTCGCAGCTATGGTGTATAATATAGTCAAGAAAGGAAACAGCTAAATGGAAGATGTTCTAAGAGAGTATATACAAATCAAGCGTCTAGGCATGAATCCATCAAAAATACAAAATAGCCACACCACGCTTGCTAGAGCATGGACTAAAACAGGCAATAGCATTAGAAGGGCATTGTTTAACTATGAAAAAGGATACAAAAATGAAGGCAACGAGCAAAGGCAGCGCAGGGCAAACAGCAAAAATAGCCAAGATAAGATCCGAACAACAGCCAATCAATAGAGAAAACAGTAAAGGCGAGGCAATGATACACCCATTATCAGCCTCGGTTATGACAGCCTATCAAGGTCCGTTGCCACCAGCCAGCGAATTTGCCAAGTACGAGCAGGTAGTGCCAGGATCGGCAGATCGCATAATTAAGATGGCCGAGAAGAGCATGGATGCTGATATCGAGCTAGAACGTCGGAAATACAAATTAGTTGGCATATCAATGCTAGCCGACAAGGGATTGGGATATCTACTGCTAATACTAGCATTTATATTGTTAATATTCGACAAGCCAGGTTACGCATTTTTGGTGGCACTGGCACCGATAATATCGTACATCGTGGGCATTCCAACCCAGAGAAATTCAGAGATAGACAAACACGACAATAAACGTCAGTAGCTCCAACTGCGCTAGCTAGCTCTGACTAACCCAACAAAAGGCGAGCCAATAGCCTAACGGTATTATCAAACGGCAATATCCATATAATTGGCGCAAAGGCAATCTGTAATATCTAAAAAATAGTCTATAATATATACTATGAGCCCCGAAGTTCAGATGTTTATTTTGTCTATTGCAACAGCCGCAATGATATTATTATTCTTCGAATTGCTTAAATTGCGCGATGTTACCAGGGTATCAGACGGAAAGTATCAGCAGTATCAAGTTGCAGCGTCAATGCAATACATAAGCATAAAGGATTATCTAATTAACATACACATTGCCCATAATAACACTCTATCTAAATACATGCCTTATATAGGGTACTCTATATACAGATACCTTCCACCAGTAGTCGCCTTTATACTACTATGTGGACTAATTCAAGAAAAATACCCTGACATCGCTCCAACTAGATTTGTATTATTATGTGCACTATTATCTCTGACTCCACGTGATATACCATATCTATTAGGACGAAAACATTGCATAAGAGAGCGAACGTTAGCCGCAATAAACATAGTAATGATCGTAGCAATATCCATAATGGTTGGTACTGTTTCAAGTTACATAGATTTTACCTTCATCGTTCCCGACTTAAAGGATTTAATAAATAATGCATGGGGTACATTGTCCGTCGCATTGCTAGCAATCGCATACTACAAACTATCTAGATTAGGCAGAAAAAGTCAGGACAAACAATTCGATAGCCATAAAGACAAGGTCTATTTCTCAGGCATTGTAACCGACGCTTACATGGCGCTTCGCCATAAATATAGCGACGTAGTAGATAGAGCGTGCAACGAGAATATGTGCTCACCAAGAATACTCTATGCAATATTAATATACGAGGATATAAACCGGCCAAAAATCATACGCTATATAGAGAATTTAATTGTAAAAACATTTCCAGTAAAACTAACAGTGGGGATCGCGCAAGTAAGATCAGATAAGCCGCTTTCCGATGCAGATAGCATAGTTCGAGCTGCCAAGATACTGGGCGGTAGCACCTATGCTGATTCAGGAGTCGAAGATGGCTTCAGTAGCATAACTGATCTCAAGGATATCTTGCATAATTACAATAGTAGCAATGTATACTGCGAGTCTATATCGAGAATAATCGCAACACTAAGAGATATTGATCCTGAACTATTTTATACGCCTAAAATTCAGAGGCGGGACACGCGTTCCAATGACAACAAAGATGTCTAGTGTAATAAACCGGATACGGAGAGTATGGCCAAGTAAATACGAATTCCAGCAGGATGTCTATGACGTATTTTCGTATAGGGTCGGCGAAAAACGTCATTTCAGACTATGGTTTATTCTACTCGGTTACATATCCGTAATATTAGACATTATTATTCCCGTATCTTGTCTTAATTCGAAAACCTTTGTTTACGATACCAGTAGAAACATTGGTGAATCAATAACCATACTAACAGCACTCTTGATACCTATATGCATTGTTACAATAGAAACAGCCAAGAGTAATACACTACAGAGATACATTGTTCTAAATGCAGTATTAAAAATAAAACCTCTGTCAGCTCTTATACTAATAAGCAGCATCGCAATATTAGTGGCTGATAACGAGCAACTCAATATAATCTCATTGGTTATATCTATAATTACTGTCATGTTCTCGATTGATCGATATATCCGTACAATATACTGGCTCAACGACCAAACATTATTTGATATGGATAACGCGGATAAGG
Organism: Candidatus Saccharibacteria bacterium UBA1103; assembly: GCA_002313515.1. Classification (GTDB taxonomy): domain Bacteria; phylum Patescibacteriota; class Saccharimonadia; order Saccharimonadales; family Saccharimonadaceae; genus Nanoperiomorbus. The sequence goes on from DCBQ01000008.1 coordinate 71,663, forward strand.
ATAATCTGAATCAGTTCTATATAGCAGATTCGTATAGACTAGGCGTGTTACATAGAACTATGTCAAGTTTAAAAACATACAAACTATGGGTAGTACTATGGAATGGTCACTATGGCGCATCGAGCGAAATTGAGATAAATGACGCATTCTTCAGGCAATTTGACATCCTTACAGGGAAGCAGATGGCAGGTAATTTCTCGGCAATAGGCAACGAGTTATCATCCTACATTAGAAATATTGACAAACGAAGCATAAGGCAACTATATCTAAACGACACGTACGATAGATTCCTATATCTACGATTGAGACTATACGAAGCGTCAATGTCGCCACAGCTAGCCACGCAGAGGCAAAGTCTAGATTTCATACAAGATACACTAATAATCATAGATATAATATGCCAAGCTATCACACTTAAGCTCAAGAGCAGCCCAAACGCACAATCAACACTATCACATGCTATAGATACACACATGAAAGCGTGCAAATCTATAGCAAAGAAGCACAAAGGCGAGGCACACGCCAAAGACATTATGGAATTCTTCGAATGGTACAGCCAATTAAGCGACAACAATTGACGTGTAATCGTATATCGCCACTACCCCTCACCAGGATTTTGGGGTAATATAGCAATGAAATCTGTTAATTCATAACATGACGCCTAGTGATAGTTCTAACACACAGGAATATCGCAAGAACAATTACGGTTGAGGAACTAATTATAGCGCCTTCTTGTAGCAATGGCGTGCGATAGATGAGCTTGACCCTATGCTCACCAGGAGATAGCCGCAAGGCCATATACATTATGTTAGCGCGACGAAGATTCACTTCTTTACCGTCAACGTAAGCCATCCAACCCTCAGAGTAGGGAATAGACAGAGCAAGCCACTTACATGTGCCAACCTTAATATTACCCTCAACTGAATTGCCTGTAATTTTAATGCCCTTCAGACTTTCAGCCGCAAGGCGTTCCATGTCTTTGGCGTAATCCTTATTAGACTGCACGGTAACATCCAATGAATCAAAACTATACACCCCCGGGACAGAGAAAGACAGTGTAATTACGTCGTCATGGCCATTATTGGCTCCCATATTTATTGCAAAGTCATGCCGATTAGCATACCAGTTATAGGTAGGCGTTTTATACAGAATAGTGCGATAGAATCCCTTGTGACTATCCGTCGACAATCGAATAGTAGTTTTTTCTATAGGCTTCCAGAATCTTGCACTGTGCATTACACCAATTTTATTATATTGTTTTTCCCGGTTAAGGCGATTTAAATTGTATAAATTGTTAGGATCAACAGAAGTGTCATCGCTATACAACTGTTTTGGCGACGTACTGTCATATCTCAGGCCACTCAGCTGAACAAACATATTGCCAGGCTGATTATTCTTAACGATCAATCTAACTGTAGCTCCGGCGTCTGTAACAATAATCTTATGATCCTTTACAGTTATGCCAGTTGCTCTGCTAGTTCGACCATACTTAATTGCGTAGCTCAGGTTGTGCTCTTTAGTATTCTGTTTGCCTTTATTGGTGTGTCTACTGCATGACTGACTATTGTTCAGGACAAGATATTTTCTCATTAACTGTTCACGACCAACTATATCCGCCATTTGCCATTCGCACGTAGATATCGTATCTTTGTATGTATATCCCATAGGTAGTACATACTTATTCTCATAGATCTTATATCTATTAGAAATCGATTTATTAATGTATTTTTGCTGCTCCAGGTTTACACTACCATACCATTTAGACAACGACGCCCTAAGGCTTTTTGCTTCCGTCGAGTTAGCCGTTGTCGTTTTGAGATACTTGAAGCCATTGGGCACAGGACCATTATCACTCACTGGTATTGTGTAATACTTTACGGACGCCAAAGAGAGCAGAGTAGACCTGTCGTCAAGTTCGTCATACCAATGCGTATGGTTGTCCCCCAGCCCCAATTTGCTATAAAATTCATGCATATAAGGGTTAGCAGTAGACCAGTAATAAGATGTCGACGGAACAGAGTTAGTAAAACCGCTATTAGTAGTGACAGATCTACCTGAATATCGATAGAATTCATTACGTTTGATGTCTCTACTATTAAGCTTCTTTACCGCACGCGCATCATCGTTTTTAATATACCTCATATCTTCAGACGATAAAGTTTTATAGGCAAATGCACCCTCAGAGAATCCATTTATATAACATCCAAGAACAATAACGCCCAATAAAGATATAACTACCATACTAGATTCGCGCATTATTCTGGCTATATAGTCACTGCCTCTTGTTATCGCTAGGAATAAAACAAACACAAGGGCCACTACGACGGCCGCCAAAGTACTCTCTAGCCTCGACCGATCGAACAAAAAGCACAAGGTTGCATACCCAGCAACCGCCAAGGCCATACGCCGAATACCTACAGTATCGGCATCGCGCATATCCTGCCATTTAATTACAAGTATGTATGAAAAGATAAGCGGTAACGCAAATGCCCATCTATTATCTGCATACAAGAACCCATTAATGGCCTTTGCCAGCAATGGCAGTAAGAGTATAGTCAAAGCACCCATAACCATAGCCTTTAACAAACTGTGACCCTTAGTTAAGAATAGGCATCCAACAGACAAGACAGCTATCGGCGACATAGCAAGTATTAAATTTCCATCAAAATTTTCAACTGAGACAAATGCAGCCGGCAGATTGCTATAATAAGACCAGGGCCACAATGTCGAATCTACAACACCACTGTCAAGGCGTCCGCCAGAAAACATTGCATAACCAACGGGTAGTAGCACTACAGCTGCCAATGATACACCCGCCAACGAATAAGCAAATATCTTCAACAGCGGCTTGATATATCGATGCATCTCTTTTTTGTACGACAATACAAGCCATAAAATAACAAACGATGCGTCCAGTATTGCACATATACCCATGAAATATATATTGCTTATCGATAGCAAAAACACAGACACAGTCAGTGCAATGCCACTCTTATTCTGGAGTACACGGTAGGTTCCGGTTACTATAAGCGGCAAATATATCATCGGTAGTTCGAACATAATTTGCCACGTACCGTATACAATGGACCAGGCACAGAAGGTATACGATATAGCACCGATTAAAATTGAGGTACACCGTCTTACGCCTAGTGCTTTACACATAAACGCAAACGATAAACCAGCAAGATACATTTTAGCAACGACAAGGAAGCCATATAAGATATATGTATACTTACTTGGAACAAATGCCGATAGCCAGCTCGTTGGGTCAGTAAGGCCGTAGTAATGAAGAGTTGTTAGTACATCACCACCCATTCCAATATTGAAATCCCACAGAGGCAAAGACCAATCACCGGAAATAACACTCGAAACACAGTTGCGAATATACACGCCTACATATTGAAGTGCACGAAAATGTTGCCGAATGCTATCTCCTTGATGGATAAACGTATTGCCATCTGTAAAATAACCCCAAAATATGACAGTGGAAACAAAGACGAACAGTAGCGTATACGTGACAATAAAGCGCATCCAACCTGACCGCTTATTCCACCAACAAAATACCCCCCCCCGATAAGGTTTTAATCCTTTGGATTAGCACACTTTGGCTAACCCTGCTAGTACTTATATTGTTACGTCTACCTTTCATAGCGCCTACCTTTCATAGAACTTTACCGCATCACGAATTTTACCGTCAAAGGTTAGTTTACCTTTGTCCAGCACCAAACCACGCTGACAGAAATCGATGGCAGAGCCGCCGGAGTGAGTGACCAGTAGGAAAGTTATATCCTTCTTACTACAGATTTCGTGAACCTTTTTGCGGCACTTTTGCTGGAAGGCGCGGTCACCAACACTCAACGCCTCGTCGACCACCAGGATATCCGGGTCTATATGGGCGTTAATGGCAAAACCTAGGCGCGCCCGCATGCCACTGGAATAGGTACGAACTTGCTGGTCAATATATTCGCCAATATCGGCAAAATTAACAATCTTTTTTTCTAGCTCTTTAATCTCTGGCTTATCCAGACCCAGCAGCATACCCTTTAGATAAATGTTCTCGCGACCGGTAAAATAGTTATCAAAACCGGCGGACAGTTCGAGCAGGGCGCTCACGCGGCCATTCACGATGACTTCGCCGCGCGACGGGAAGACTACACCAGTAATCATCTTTAGCATGGTGGATTTACCGGCACCATTGTTGCCCAGGATTGCCACCGATTCTCCACGCTTAATCTTGAACGACAGGTTGTTATTGGCCTTCTTAATCTTATAATTGCCGTGCTTAAATACGTATGCCAACAGGCGCTGATGCTCGCTAGAATACAGGCGGTATTCCTTGGTCACGTTCTTAAACTCAATCGCCACGTCGTCGAGGCTTTTGACTAGCTCCGTCTTCTTTGCTACTTTCGCATCCTTCCTGCTCATAATAGATCCGCAATCTCCTTGCGCGTACGCTTATATACCCGAAACGCCAACAGTGTCATTACCACGAAAATTATTAGGAATACAATCAGCTGCTTTGGCCGCTCCCATATCCATTGATGATAGAGCAGGGCATCACGATAGCCCTCGACAAAGAAAGTAATTGGGTTAAACATAGCAATGTCGCTAATCCAGCCCATAGAGGTGCCGCGAACATTCCATATCACACCCGAAACCCAGAAGAGGATACGTACAATGGATTTGACTAACTGCTTAAAGTCCTTACTAATCACCTCTAGTGGCGCCGAAAAAATTGACCACATCATGAAGAATAGCGCCATTAGTAGCGTGTAAATCGGTAGCTGAATCCAAGTGATATCAAAGGTATCGCCGCGCATCAAGAAGTATACCAAGCAAATACCCAGCAGCACCACGTGCATGAATAGATTAGATAGCACCACAAAAATCGGGATTGCTACGACTGGAAACTTCATCTTAGTCACCAGGTAGCTATATTTCTTGATCGAGCCCATGCCAGCGCTAATCACATCAGAGCAAAAGAACCACGCCACCAGGCCCGCCACTAGCCACGGGAACAGGTCGATGTCCTTACCAGCCATAGCGTTAGCCCTCAGGCCAAAGCGTAGGACAAACCAATAAACCAATAGGTAAATCAGCGGTCGGGCGATCGCCCATAGCCAGTTAAAGATAGCGCCCTTGTATTCCTTCTGGATGTCTACCCACGCCATTTGCATAATCTGGGGCGCAAAGTCATGGAGCTCACCCAAGATACCGGCAGTAGTCAGGGACTTATCTACTGGTTGTTTGGGTGATTTGGCGGATTTTTTAGCTGGCATCCTCGCCTAAGTCCGCCTTAATCTTACTGGTCGACACGCCCTCGGTGCGGGGCAGGTAAACCACGTCGCACAAGTCGCGCAGCTGTTCAAAATGCTCGTCGCCCTCCCAGTCCGAACCCATCACCACCGTATCAACGTGATAGTTTTTAACGTCGTCGCGCTTTTGTTCCCAACACTTTTCCGGGATCACTAGATCAACATAACGAATTGCCTCTAGCATCATCTTGCGATGCGCATAGTCATGATAAGATTGCTTCTTGCCCGCCTTCATTTTATTAAACTCATCCGTCGACAGAGCAACAATTAGGTAGTCGCCCAGCGCCTTAGCCCGACGGAGCAGGTTAATATGACCCCAGTGCAGCAGGTCATAGGTACCATAGGTTAGCACACGGTGCACCCGTGGTTCCGACGGGTCAATATTGGCCGCTGCAATCTTGCCGTCCAACTGCTCCTTTTGTAAAACCTTTGACGTATCATTCAACTTAGCCTGAATCGCCTTAGTTATATCATCTTGGTTACCGTTTATGTAAAACGTTCCGCCGGTTATATTTACGTTCATATTTATCCAATCTATCTTCTTATACTTACTATATTATATCACTTCATCGCCAGGATTTTATCCAGCACGCGTTTACAGTTATTGTGATCCTGATAGGCAAATGTTCGATCAACCCGCTCCTGATACTTCTTTGACATCTTACAGCCATTTTCAACGACGTCGCATATCGCCTTAACAGTCGATTCATAGTCGTAGCAAACTGGGCCAAAGCCATCTTTTTCGTAAGAGAAGTAGCCAGGCTTGTATAAATGTGTTGCAAAAAACTCATCCTTGTCGAACTGCGCATAAATCACGGGCTTCTTCATGCTAGCAGCGTCAAAGACTACACTGGAATAGTCCGATACCATCAGGCTACTTTCGCAAATCAACTTGTTATAATTAGGGTTAGTGGTAACGCTAACCGTATCGTTTTGAACAAATTCAAAATCCGATAGATTAGCGGATAGTGCTGAATGTAGAATAAACTCGATTTTATAGCCATTCAATCTGGCGCACGATACAATACGACCATCGCTAGTTAAATCTCTATAAAACCTAAAGTATTCACTAGTCCTTAGCGCCGAACTATAGGCGCGAAGGCCGTCATCATCAATAGAACTCGCCAAATTCGCACGCCACGTTGGCGCAATTAAAATAATTCTTTTGTCTGCATCTGGCAGTAGCTTGTCATATCGAGGAAATCCAGTCATCCACACACAACTGTCGTCGTATCCATAGATACTACGCTTTATAGATTCGCATTCTGCCCTAGATGCACATACAAAGCCTTTGATATCCTTCGTATAAACATTCAGCCAACTTGATATATCATCTTTGGTTACACCGTGTTGTAGAAATACAAAGTCCGATCGATACATATCTTTAATGTAAATAGAGTCCTTACTAAACGGATTTACAACCCATTCATCGGCCTGTGATGAAATATTCCTACTGGCCAGTAAGAACAATCGTTTATATTTATTTGAGCTATAGTTTACAACCTTACCAATTTTCCTCATTTTATTGTAGCTACCGGAATTCTTATCTACGACAAAGTACGGGGCAACATTGGACAGCTTATGCTTACATATATATTCAAATAATGCAGCCCCATTATCATTAGCCACATTCGGGCGATCAGATATCAGCCAAATCTGTTCATTCCGCAGACGAAGCCAGCGACGATGCAATATAGTAACAATGCGTAGGCGTAGAATATCACCACGATGCTCTCTCAACAGCCATCTAGCACAGCGAGCAAAGGATCGAACAATAGCCTTAGTGGTTCTCTTGCGTGCGACAATTTTTAGTTTACGGCAGGTGTATATTGACCCATACTTCGTGTAATATAACCCTGTATCCATGGCAATCTTAGATTGCGGACCTGTTGAGAATGGCAGGTTAGACGCGAAATACTTGCGATACACCAGCTTGAACGCCAATGCCTTAAAACCCTTGCGCGGAACCTCAACCTTCACACCGTAGTTCGACAAGAACGGCTTATTAAAGAAGCACCTCTCGTATATATCCGTCTTAACAACCTTTATCGGTAAATCAGCACCATTAACAACGGCATATAACTGGTAATCTTTAGGCGGCAAGCTGCAATTCAAAGTTCCTGTTACGACGATATTGTCTCTATTTACATTAAAGGTATTTATGCACAGCACGCTACGCCCACGCAAGTTAGTTAGGTGTCTACCCTTATAATATATACCATGCTTACGATACGAGATATCTTCCCAAACTTTATCGCCATACTTAAACTTTAGAAACTCCAGTTTATATTCTGACCAGATATTGTGTTGATCTAAAATAATATAATCATCAACGTATGATAGTAGCTGTTTTGTCTTTTCCATGTAGTTATCAATTATATCCTGTGGAATCGTATGAGGTATATGCTCCTTTGCTCGGTACTGATAGTCGTAGGCAATATAGTATTGAACATACGGTATAACAAAGCCGTACCTCTTAATCGAAAAGTCTATTGCCCATTGATAGCACTTTTCAGGTGTAATAGTGTACCAATCTACGTCAGCGTTTTTGCTCTGAATCGCAGAGCCACCTATCGCACGCCTTCTATACATATGCTCTGACGAAGATATTATGCCCAACTTGCCTTGCTTTGTGATAACCTCTAATATAAACTTTGAGTCCTCACTATATTTAATGGTTGTGTCATACTGTATGTCGCCAATAGCAGATGTCCTAAAAAATCCCGATGTTACGCTAAGTTGGATATGATCATATTCATTAAATATGTCAACTACTTTATCGCGATTAAATTTATAGTCTAGCGAGGGATAGGTATCTAGTGCCTCAAAAAAATGCTGGCGTACGCCAATCACATCCATTTCAGGATGCTTCTTGAACATGCGTGCAGCCTTCTCGAATACGTCGTTCTGCCATTTGTCATCAGAATCAAGGAAGTTGACGTATTGACCGGACATATATTTCATACCCAAGTTGCGCGCCGCAGATACACCAGAGTTTGGTTGCTTTAGGTAAATAATATTATCGGGATATTTCGCCTGATACACACGGCATACCTCGTCACTGTTGTCGGGTGATCCGTCGTTCACTAGGATCACCTGGATTTTATCAAAACCAATAGTCTGCGCCACCACCGAATCAATAGCCTCGGGCAAATACTGGGCACAATTGTATACTGGGATAATTACTGTGAATAGAAATTCACGTTGTTTATCGGTTTGATCGACAACGGTTATCTTTGATTGATCCGATTTCTGATTTATCGACTTTTTCTTAGATATCGCCTTGGCTTTTGCTTTGGCCTTTGTACTGTTCATATTATCTCATCCTCCAGAAGTTTACTGATTAGACGCTTAGTATTATAGTTATCGTGGAATGATACGATCCGACGATATTTCTTAACGTAGTCGGGCGACTGGTCGGAATTGTATAGACGCTTGATTTGTCGCGTCATCCTATCGCCCTCACTATACAGAGAAGGTCCGAATGCGGTATCGCTATCAATCATTAGGTGGGTCTCACCGCCATACATTACCATACACTCATCCTTTTCGCTCCAATCAAATAGTACGTTGGCACCACGATAGAAAGCATCATAGGCAATAGATGAATAGTCGGTAATTAATAGCTTACAGTTACGCAAAATCTGGTCATACGACAGAGTAGGGTCGGGTAGATATTTTTGATACCGCTTGTTAGTGCGTAACGCATCGGCCATTAGGGGATGAGGCAGAATGACTACCTTGTTGCTCAGCTCGTCTGGTACTGCCACCATTATCCGACGAATCATCCGGTAGTAGTCAGTTGACTCGTAATCCGTCTTGGCTTGGTTGGCCTCCCAGCGACGCCAGGTTGGCATAATAATGATTTTGTCGGCATCCTTATTGCGCTTGGCCTTATCGAATTTAGGCAGGCCAGTCACATAGATATCATCATTATCCAGACCGCCCAGTTCGACAAAATGTCGCTTTTCCGCTTGCGACGATACCACTACACGATACTTACTGTAGCCATATCGATTGCGAAAGCCGGTCCGCAGTGGCGAATCTAGCGACACCATGTACATAACACCATGCTGCAAAAAGACGTATTCAAGCTTCTTTGAGTGTTCTTTTTGAATAATCAAGCGATTGGCTGTACGCAGTTGGATAGAATGCCCAATTGTTTCCGTACCAATAAATTTATGCAGATGGAAGAAATAATATAGATGTTTAAAACTATGCTTATTTATTACGTTATCACGCAGCGCATCGGGGATATTGGTATATTCTGGCGACTCACGGTCAATAACGTAATAAATGTTGTTGTATCCCTTGCGCCGCAATGCCTCATACAGCACCGAGGCGCTCTCCTCGTAGCGTTCACACTCTTTTTCGTATAGCAGAACCCTATTAGTTGGTAAGGATAGTTTGGCTAATAACCACGCCATCAAAACCTTCGCTACACCGGGATTAGTATCTAGGTAATTCGACGGTCGCACAGTTAGATAGGATGAATTGCCAATTGTCTGTCGTAAATAAATTGACATACCGTCATCGGTAAACACGATTTTAGAATGGCGCGAATGGCCACGTTTATGATCCAACCAACGATAGATAATTCGCCCCATATGGTCAATATCGCCACCGCTGGTAACCTGAAGCTTGTTTTGGATATCAGCCAACATAAGGTCATCAATTGGAACATCGACAGACATACGATTAAGCCGGTAATCCCGCGGCAGCCTTAGCCCTTTTTTATAGACAAAACTGATTGGATAGAATTTTTCACCAACACGCAAAGCCAAGTCACCCCAGTTAAATTCTTTATAGCCGTATAACTTAACAGCACAATTACCACTAAACACGACGCTGCCACCACTACGCCGTAAATGCGGTCGCAGCATTATCGTCACCGGACAGCCAAAATTGCTGTTCACGTTAATAGCAGCAATTTCATCTGCCACCCGTTTAGCGGCTTTCCCATCATCCCACGGGGCGTATTTAGCGACAAACTTGTCGTAGCGGGCGCCGACCTTGGGTGGCTTAGCAATTAGCTTAATCAAATCGTCCATCGTTTCTACACGCGGACCGGGCAGGGTGGACAGCGGCATATAGAAGCCGTGCAGCTTGTCCCGATATTCAGCCAGGTCGTACATATAGAAAACGATAGGGCGGTGCAGTAGGGCGTAGTCAAAGAAAACGCTGCTGTAATCCGTAATCAGCAGATCACTAACCAGGTACAGGTCATTGACGTCGTCAATTTTCGAGGCGTCACGAACGAAGCCGTCGTATTTGCTAAAATCAAAGCTGTTGGCGATAAAGTAGTGCGCCCGGAATAGAATAATGTGAGTTTTACCAAACTTTTCCTGCAGCCGGTCGAAATCCAGCTCGTTCTGATAAGTATAACCGACGCCAGCCTTGTGCTGGTTATCGCGCCAGGTCGGGGCATAAAGGATAATTTGCTTATCCTTCGGCAGGTTCAGCCGTTTCTTCAGCTGCGCAATCTCGCGCTTAGTTGGTTTAACTAGGCGGTCATTGCGGGGATAGCCTGTTTCCCATATCTGACATCTCGGATTGACGGTCGGTAGGGCAAAGGATGAATTCAGCACCTTGGTCATAAAGGGCGAAGGGCTAATCATGGCATAATAGCGTTTAGCATCCTGGTCGTTCTTATCCAAAATTTGTTGGTGCGTGTACATGGCGTTGCCGCCGTCCAATTCAATGTCGTGGCCTAGGCGCTTCAAGGCGGTACCGTGCCAGGTCTGGATATATTTCTGATTCTTACGTGGTACCAGGTAATCCGGCAGGCGCGAATTGGTTAGCCAAATGGCGGCGCGGGCATAGGCGGCGTAGTATTCCGGGGTACCGGTCTGGATTAGTTCGGCGTGCGCTAGTTCTGGATTAGGGTTATCCGCCAGCTGCACCAATTTTTCCGGCTTAAACGCCCAGATAAAGTGGTAGTCATCGAATTTTGAGTCCTTTAGCATCTGCTGATAGATCGCTTTCGGGCTATCCGAATAGCTGCGCCCCATGAAGGATTCAAAGATAATGGTTTTTGGCTCAGTCGGGTGGTTGCGGCGAATCTTCAGGTAGATCTTGGTACGATGGTGACATAATAATTGCCGAGCCGCATTGCGCGGACCCGGAAAGGGTTTGACCGCCGCAATTAGGATGCGGCGAATGGTTCGTTTAGCGGCACGTTTAATACTCATTGGCAGATTTAATTAAATTACGTAGGTGTTATTATACCGCAAAATACAGTGAAATACAATAAAAAATTACGCTAGTGCTATAATTAGATTGCAGGCTACATAAGTAACAAATTTTCGTTAGTGGCAATTATTGTTAACCAATAATTTGACGGAAAGGAGAAGCTTATGATCGCTAAGTTGACACTGAAGTTTAGTAAGCTCACTGTGACTATCACAGTTAAGTAGTTAATTACCGCTTATAGACTCAGCTTGAAAAAAGTTACAGCCTGCAGTAAGCCACTAATAAAACCCCTGTTCCAGCAGGGGTTTAACAGTTATCGCTAAGTTAACTTACATACATATTAGCACAAACCGGTTTAGCGTGTAAAGCCATAAACCACCAATAAAATAAAGCCCTGTAGCAGCAGGGGCTTCTTTTTCATTCACCTCACCCGGCGCGAGCGCCAGACAACGATCCCACCGATTGAAATGCTATCGCATTTCATCTGCCTCCCTTTAGCCAAAGGGAAGTTGGAATACTCCTGTTGAAGGGGAGGTATTTATAACCCCAACAATTGAACAATCTGGTGGGTGCAGGTGCCATCGCGGACAGTGACCCATTTGTCGGCAAAGTCGCACACGCGCTTTAGACTAAATTTGCGGTGCTTGATAGCGCCAGCGATTTCCGCCGGGTCCTCGCTAATTAGTCCGGGCATGTCATGCAGATAATCCATAGCCAGGCCGCAGTCGGCCACATACTTGTCATGGTCGTAGTCCCAGAAAAATAGGGGCTTATTCATGGCCGCGGCTTCAAAGGTAACCGCCGAGTAATCGGTTATGACATAGTCGGCCACGCTTAGTAGCTGCAGGCTATCGAACTCGTCCTTAATCTGGATAATACTATCGTGGGCGGGCAGTTTAGTCTTGTCCAAGCGGTGCTGCTTGATAATCAGGGCATATTTATTTAGATCAATGTGGTCGATCAAGGCCTGCGGACTAATGCGACCATTACGACGGAAGGTCGGGGCATAGAGGATCACCTTTTTGTCCCGCAGTTGCGGATACTTTTTGTACAGCATCCTTTGATTACGCGCCGTCTGCTTGGCGTCAACTAAGTAATCTACCCGTGGCATGCCAATCGGCTTAATAATTTTAGGATCAGCGCCAAAAGTCTGGGCGTAAATCGGGATAGTTGCCGCACCACCGCAACAGATATAGTCATAGTTGCCGTGCATGTTCATGACGTGTGCCACGCGGCTGCTGTGGCCAGCCTTCTTGTCCAGCGTCATATAGCCAAACTGCTTAATCGCACCCAGGGCGTGCCAAATCTGCACCACCGTTAGCTCCTTCTTGTGGCGAAGGATGCTAACCGCAATCACATAGCTATCGATAATACAGGCGCGACTGGTCGCCAGGTGATATTCCTCAATCAGGATGTCACGGATGTGGGCCAGCTTGCTGCTCATGAAATGGTTTAGAATTACCACCTTAGTTTCAGGATACTGACACTTGATTTCTTTTTCTAGCAGTTGAAAGTCAATCGAAGTTTGACTATTTTGGCGACTGATTAGTACTACCTTGTTACGAGCAGGTAGTAGCTTCAGGAAGAAATAGGGAATCCGCGCCATCGTCACAAACAGTGATGACAGGTTATCCTCGGTTAGTATTCGATCAGTTAGCCGTCCCATCTGTGTTACCGTTACCGTCTGACGAGCCAGCGCCCGTTAGTTGCTGCTTGACGTACTCTTGTAGTTGCGTATAGTTACCGGCGCCCGCCTTCGGAATCACCGCACTGGCCGCACCGACCCGACCGGTCTTAACCTGATCCGAGATATCGATACTCTTAACCTCCTTATCACCCATGCCCAGAGCAATATCTAGCACCGTGCGTAGTTCCGACATCGAGATATTAGTTTTGACGTTGTCGCCCAGAGTATTCAGAATGCTCAGCGCCTGTTGCGGGTTGGCTAGCACGCCAGCGCTCAGAGCCTTCTTTTGGATCGCCTGGATGATGCGCTGCTGGTTCTTCTCGCGGTCAAAGTTGCTGCGTGGTAAGCCATAGCCACCGTGCGAGTTACGAGCTCGCGACAGAGTTAGAGCCGTTTGGCCGTCCAGGTGGCTGACGCCAGCCGGCAACTTTAGCTTAGTCTGCTTATCGTAAATGCCGCGGCTATCGGCCGAATAAACATTCACGTCCACGCCGCCTAGTGCGTCGACAATACCGCTAATAGCACCGTAATCCACCTTGACGTAATAGGGGATATCCATACCAAATACATCGCCGACCATCTTAGCAAAACCTAATGCCGCCTTGTCCTCGTCGTTATTGTTAGCAGCCAGAGAGCACAGGTAACCAGCGTTAATCTTGCCAGAGCTACCGACGCTGCAGCTCATGCCATAGCTAACCCACAGGTCGCGCGGGACACTGAACATAGCGGCATCCTTGGTCTTCTGATCTGTAGAAATCACCATGATAGAGTCGGCTAGTTTGGCACCCTTATGACCCTCGTCATCTTCCGACGTACCAAAAACTAGCACGTTACTGCGACCGTTAGAATCGGCTTTTAGCTCGACTGGATGCAGGATATCCGCAGCGTTGCCCTTAAAAATCGTCGAAACCTTGTTTAGCGCCGTTGTGGCATAAATAGCAAGCGCGGCGATAATCAACAGGATAATCACCACAATGGTAACGATGACCTTTTTCTTAGTCGACCACTTTTTATGTGGACGCTTGGCCTTACCGGCTTTATGCGCCCCACTAGACCGGCCAGACATGTCACCAACAGCACGACGATTAACCTGACGTGGGTTTCGACCAATGGTCATCTCAGGCACCTCGCCTAAATCGGCCACACCAACTGCCTTAAGCGACTCCTCAATATCACGCTCTAGCTCGTCTTTGCTGACGGCTTTCTTAGCGCTGCTCCTATTCCTATTATTAGGCATCTATTTCTGTTCCCATCCTTTTTCCAATTAAAATATAACTCTATCGATTGTACCATAGATTGTGCTAATATTATAGTTAATGAATAATCAGGGAGGGCAGCGACGCAATGATCACGTCATCAATATTTATCACGATTCACGTCGTTTAGTGCTGCCTAAAGGACATGAACGTTTAACACGGCCTACGCCCGTACCGCAATCTATTAAGCAGCCCAGCTTGCCACCCGTACAGCCGCCTACTCCGAATGGCGCAATTATGAATAGTCGGGGTAGTGCCAGTAATCCTACGATTACTTTTACTAGTGACAATCGTGGCACTAGCTCACTCAATCACAATGTACAACCGCCTTCAACAAATTTACCAGACAATAGTCAGTACACCCGCACACACGCCGCGACATCTTACACTGAGCGCTTGAACCGTGCACTGTCGCCCGAGATTAAACAAGCGGCTCATCAGATTGCCGCGAGAGCTGCCGAGGAATCTGCCATTGCCGAAGCTCAGCGGCGCTACCATACGGCGTGGCAGCAGTATTATCAGAAATATTACGAGAGTTACTATGTAGCTGCCTTGCAACAACAATACAAGAAGTTTGCCAAGCAGATGGCCAGCGTAGAGGACAAGAAAGAAGAAGATGGCAAGCTAGACCAGAGCGAAGTGCAGGCTGCGTTGCGCAAAGAGATTACCGACAAGGTCAAAGCTAGCGCCAAGCAGATCCGCAAGCGACCGTGGTTTTGGCCGGCAGCGGTCGGCGTCTTAGCCCTGCTTATCGTGTCATTTTTACAGTTCAACGGGCAATGGTTTGCTAGCATCGCTAGCTTTGTTAGCCCCGGTACTTCGTCCAATCAAACTATTATTGTTGGCACTGGGGAAGGGCAGCCAGTCAGCACCGAGCCGCGCGTGATCATTCCGAAGATCAATGTTAATGCACCGGTGACCTACGGTATGACCGACCTCAGCGAGGATAGTTCACAGCGCGCCCTGCAAAACGGGCCGATCCACTATCCGATTGCCAGCGCTAATGCAGCGGCTTTGCCAGGTCAGAAGGGCAATACGGTAATTTTAGGGCACAGTAGCGCCGACTTCTTTGAGCCTGGTAACTATAAGTTCGTGTTTGTACAGCTTAATCGCATGACCAACGGCGACCTGTTCTATCTAGACTACGGTGGCAAGCGCTATACCTATAAGGTTACTCAAACCAAGGTAATCACGCCGACACAACTGGACCAGCTAAACCTGGGCAGCGACAAACCTTATGCCACCCTTATTACCTGCGACCCGCCTGGTACTACGCGCAATCGATTACTAGTTATTGGCGAACAGGTCTATCCCGATCCGGACGATAGCGAGAACACCAACGACAATGTGGAGGTGAAGACCACTGCCACTTCTATCACCGGCAAGCCCAAGACACTGCTCGAAAAGATATTTGGATTCTAGGGTAGTTGAGTTAACATGCCATTTATGGTATAACAGTCGCAACTGAGGATAAATTTATATGACAAATTCCGTTAATACCCCAAGAGCTTTAGGCGATAGATTTAGTCGCCAAATTTTACATCTAGTAGACGAGTGTAAAATAGATAGCATAACATTAGATATATTTGACACCGTACTGATGCGCAGAGTCTGGCCAGAAGAGAAGCAATTTTATACTGTCGCGAAACAATGGCAGCCAATCATATCCAAACTTCTAAGTAGCAATATATCAGCTTCCGAAATTCTGCAGTGGCGCATCTACGCAAGGCAAGAGTGGCTAGGAGCTAAGAATCATTACCGAGTCATAGACAAAGATGATAAGAATCCCGTTCATCATGATATAACACTAGAAATCTGGTTTAGTGGAATGCTACAACTACTTGCCGAGAAGCATGATACTAAACTTACCAGTAGTCAAGTGCAGACTACGACTAAGAAGCTGATTGAAATAGAGCTAGCGACAGAGCAAAATAACCTCGATCCAAATCAACGCCTGATACGGACAATTCAATATGTAAAAAAGCTACATCCCAAGCTGAAAGTATATTTCATTTCAGACATGTACTTAACTACCGCACAAATTAAGCATTTACTAAATCACTTCCGTATTAATATTTTTGATGACGGCATTTCGTCGGTAGACTTGGGCTATGGCAAATTTGACAGCCGCGCCTATAGCGTTATTCACAACAAGCACGTCTTTGGCAATGATTTTGATATTGCCCGCAACCTACACATCGGTGATAACCAGAATTCCGACGTCAATCAGGCTCGCACCGCTGGTAGCGCCAGCCTACTTTATCATACTCCACGTTTGCGTCGCCTGCGTACTACACTGGGTGGTCTATACGTTCATAACATAAATCGAAAAATGGTTAGGCACGACAGCGAACTATACGACCAATACCTTAGTGCAGACAATCGCACTCCAGCTGACTTATGGCGCAAGTTTGGTGTCCTATTCTCGCAGCCATTCTATAACTTTATAATGCACGTTGGCATTGCCGCTAAAACATGTCCAGATACCACATTTTTAATGGTTAGTTCAGAAGCCAAGGAATTTTATCGCAAGGGGACAGTGATATTTCCGAGCCTATTTAGTGCGCCGAACATACGAGTCGCTAAAAAGCTAAATCGGCGCTGCGTGTTCCGTGCTTTCGCTTATCTGCTAGCCACCGATCACAACCTCGACTATAATGCAGAGTCAATTTTTGAGTCCATTTGTATGGGCGAGATGAAAGGGCAGCGGCGCGAATTATACGAGTTTTTCTTCGATAAAGATTATCCCTACAGTGAGCTAAACCTCAACACTCGCAGTGATAAGGATTTCTATAAGGCGTTTGTAAATGATATTAAGAAAGCTACACCAGAACAAGTCAACCGATTACGCAAGGCTTATGAATACACTAGAGAGTTTTATCCTAAGCCTAACGACCAATTAGTCATTGTTGATGTAGGATGGGGCGGTACCATTCAAGTTATGTTACGCGAAATTCTGCGACTAGA
Source organism: Candidatus Saccharibacteria bacterium UBA1103 (assembly GCA_002313515.1). Taxonomy (GTDB): domain Bacteria; phylum Patescibacteriota; class Saccharimonadia; order Saccharimonadales; family Saccharimonadaceae; genus Nanoperiomorbus. The sequence goes on from DCBQ01000008.1 coordinate 89,080, forward strand.
GGGCATTGCCTGCTCGGTGGAAGGGCTATATATTGGTACACACCATGTAGATCGACATGGCATTGAACCCATTAAGGCAGTTGGTTATCTAATGCCAAACGTTTTTAGCAAGAAATATCATCCGATATGGAACGCCGTGATTTGGGAATATGCCTACACCAATAAGATTCAATTTCCCGAGGATCAATCACACCTCTCATTAATCGGAGAGGGCTTTGAAGAAGGCGCCAAACTCTTCAAATCGACCATAGCCAACCCTAACTATGATTTTCTAAAGGTTACCAGCCAACACCTAAAGAAGTTGGTATCACATCCGACGCGCAAGGAAGTGGAAATCTTGGGCAGCATCAATTTCGACTTCGGCTTCGTTGACGAAGGGCGAATAACACTTGTCAACACCAGCTACAGCTTAGCTACTTTCTGGAAGAGAACAATTAGACACCCTCGGGCTACACTACGCAACGTGATATTTGCCCCAAACGCCTGGTCGGCTGCTTATATCAAATATTACCATTTAGCAATCTTACGTCCACTACTTCGTATCTGGTCAATTATTCGACGACGAAGTTACATGTAGATGATGTTAGTTACTCTACCGTCATATTGCTGCGCTGAAGCACTACGCCACCGCTAATGTTATCTAGGCTAAACAAATACTTATTGTCGCTAGATAAGACGGCGGGCAGGCGGCCCGATACCACATGCTGGCGATTAGTACCGTCGAAGTCCATAATGGCGATTCCATCATCATTTTGGTCTAGGATATGGTAGTCGTCGATAAAGAACGGCTTGCCCGATTGACTTAAGGTTAAGTTGTATTGGCTCTCGGTCTCTGGGTCGTAAACTAGCACATCCTTGTCTTTACCTGCCAGCAGTAGACGACCGCTATTATTAAACTGTACCCAATCAGCATTCATATTCAGTGTAACCGTATCGCTCTTGCTGCCATCAGCGTGCTCATCGCCACCACTAAACAGCCCACTTTCGTCTAGTGGATTCGATAGCATGGTTACTTTCCCGTCATGCGACCAAGCCAAATAATCCTCGTTGTTGTATTCCGTAAAGGCTACATGAACTGGCTTATCATCCTTAAATTGCCTCAGCTGCTGCACCTTGCCGTCGTTGTAGATTGCCACACTCTGCTTCAGCTGATCGCCTTCGCCCGTTTTGGTTGCATAGACCAGACGACTGGTACCATATAGCCTATATTCTGTAACATCTGTAGCTAGTGGAGATGAGACCGACTTATTACCATAATCTAGTTTACGAATGCTGCCGTCAGTCAGTGCATAGAACACATCGCCACTATTGCCTGAGAAATGAGGGTCCACGATGTTCATAGCAAAATCACGTGTCAAGTTTTGGATTTTATCCTTATTCTGACGGTCAACTTTTAGGTACTCGGTGCTATCACCATAATCGTGTCTCATCAAGACATAGCGCGAGCCGCTATCCCACTCAATAATCGAGAACTGCTCGCTAGCACCCTCTGGCGCTGCACTGACCACGTCATCACTATATTTAATTTCACTGTCCTTAACCTTTTCCGGGTTAGAGATATCTAGCAGCGTCAGAACGTGCGAATTTTGATCAGTAACAATAGCTAGCCATTTGCGGCTCGGTGACGCCTTGATATCCGATATATTGTTAAATGATTTGACCGACTTAGTCGAAATCTTCTCAGGTATTAGGCGCACATAATCCAGCCATTGCACAGTACTCGGCTGTGTTGTGACCTGCTTAGCCCACGTGCGATAACCATCACGACGCATAGTAACATTTAAACTGCCTGTTCGAACATTAGCGCGCGTTGGAGTCCGGCTAGTTAAAGTAGTTTTACCTACGCTTACTGTTGCACCAGTAGGGTAGGTATTGAACTGCAGTAGCGCCACCTGCGACAGCTGACCAGAACGCAGATCAAAGCGATAACCCATAGCCCAAGCTACGCAAAATACCACACCCACAATAACCGCAATTGTCATAACGCCATAAGTAAAGAAACGCATTGCTAGCTCTCTGCGCCGCCGTTTAGTATCTTCTACCATATTTTCCTATCTATCTAATTATTTACTAGTGTTTATAATAAACTAAATCAGACCGCCATTCAAGCACTTGCACAAACGAAACATAACCGCTAAAATAGAGCAAAAGAGAAAGAGAGGATTAATGGGGATTGTAATTATCAACGGTCAGCGGTATGACGCTGCCACTGGTCTGAGAGTCAAGAGCTCATCGGATAGTCAGGTAACTAGCGATTTTGCCGACCTACGTCCATCGGTCGCAGCCGATAGTCGAAGGGAAGAGCAGGTTAAGATCGCCGCCGAGCGTGCTGCTATCTTGGGCGATGCAGTGGCCGATGCCACCGTGCAGCCGGTCAAGAAAGACGTTAAAGAGATCAAGCGTGCCGCCAAGGCCGTAGCCAGTGGCCACTTGCCTAGCTGGATTACCAACTACGTTGATGGGGGTGCACCGCGCGAAATTAAACCACTAACCGAAGCTGAGCGTCAGTTCAGACAGCGTATTCGCGGTAACAGCGACACTAGTGCACGCCGTAAGGCTAGTGGGTCAGTAACTCTGAATCGCCGCTACGTCAAAAAACCTAGCAGTGAGTTGGTCAATAAGACCTATGCCGAGCCTTTGGCGCTCAGCGAGGACCGCAATCGTCGCATTAAGCAGATTCGACAGGATGCCGAGAGTCGCGCCCAGCACGCTAGCAATCCAACCACTAATCCAGTGCGCGGCGTTTTTTCGCCACGCCATCACGCTGCACCAAGCATCGTTAGGCAGGCATTAGTAGCCACACCCAAAGCAACGACAGCCGTAGCCGCAGCTACTAAGGCCACAGAAACACCTGATGCACCAGTACATCCGATTCTAACCAAGCGTCAAGCCGCTGAACTAAGAGCCAATCGTCAAATTAGATCTGGCCGAGGGCGTGCTATCGATAACTTCATGCCCACACAGGCTACCACTAAGCGTAGCAGCCGAACGGCTCAGCCTGATCTAGCCGTTTCTACCCACAAAGTGAAGAATGTATACAACCAGGCTTTATCGACTAATCGTGGCACTGCGATTTCGTCCATTAAACCAGCCGAGCCCATCGTCCAGCATCAGCCAGAACAGAGTAGCATTAGCACGTCTAGTGCCACCAAGGCACCCGCCAGCCCAATCTTGTCGCCAGAGAAGATTGATCAGCTAGCCAATGCCGTAACCGATGCTCTGATCCAGAATGACGAGCGTAGGGCTAATAAGCAGAGCGCTACTAATGAGCCAAACAGGGTCGAGGAAGAGCTAAGGGCCGCCAAGCGGTCAGTACGCCGACAAAAGCGTGCCTTCCGCATGCCCGCCATCGCTACCGCCGCTGCAGCTGTTGCTATTCTAGCCGGTTACGGTGTCTATGCCGCCTATCCTAATGTCCAGGTGCGAGTCGCCGCTAGCAAGGCGGGCATCAACGCGCGGCCAACCGTTGCCCTTAGCGGCTACCACATTAGCGGTCCAGTGGCCTATGCCAATGGTGAAATCACCGTCAACTATCGCGACGGCAACGGTTCAACCTACAGCGTCAATCAACGCAAGGCCGCCGAAACCGATAAATCACTGCGTACCGCCGCCAGCAGTCGCGGCAGCAGCAACATGACTTACGAGGAAATTAGTGCTGGTAGCACCAACATATACCGTTACGACGACAAGGCAACTTGGGTTAAAGACGGCATGGTCTATACTATTGACACTAATGACCGCTTAACTAACGAGCAGATCAGCACAATCGCCAAGAGCGTATAGTTTTCGCCTCACTTGGCACAAGCGCCGCCCTCCCCACCAAGGGGAGGGAATATTAATTTACAGCTCTTCGTCTGTACCCAAGACGATCGGCTTCTGCTTAGCTAGTTTTTGCAAATCCTCGGGCAGGTTACGTTCAAAAATCGCAATACTTTCAGTATAACGCTCGAACCAGTCGTCATCCATGGCAAAGAATCCCTTGGCACCCGCCTCGTTACCCCAGGAATTCTCGACCTTCCACCAGGCCGGCTTGTCATTCTGCTTCTGCAGACCTACAATCAGCATCTCGTGGTTAGCCAGCCCCTCCATCGACTTGACCGAGCCCTCCTTGGTGATGTCAGTATCAATGTCCAGCAGATTTGACCAATCATATAGCCGCGTCGACATCACGCCTTGCTTATCATCCTTATTGTTCATCAGGTTATAGGGCAGCACGTTAGCCGAGAAAACCACCGCGCGCTTACTCTCTAGCTCGCTCACTACCACCGACCGTATCTGGTCAAATGGTAGGTTTAGATACAGGATGTGTTTGCCGACCATGCCCTGACCAATTGACCGATAGCGATAAGTCTTACCGTATGCATAAGCCGGGTTATTAATTAGGGTCAGGTATTTCTGCCGACCGACCAGTTTGCGCTTGAACTCTAGTGGCGTAATATTGTCAAAGGTGTGTAACTTTTTCTTCTTGTCCCGGTAGGTCCAGCTAAACTGCTTCGGCGGCTCGCCAAAGGTCAGGCAGAGCAGGCGATAAGCATCCGCGAGTGCCACCTCTTTGTATTCACGCGCCCGATCCTTGTCTTTAGCTGCTAGATCACGCAGCTTCAGACCATGCCGGCGTAGTAACCGACAAATCAGATTACTGTACGAGGCGTAGGTATTGCTGACATTTTTATGATCTGGCATGACTTCACGCGGCACCAGGCCATATTTGTCCACCAGGTTGCCCGCCCAGACATCCCAGCCGCCATCCGAAACCGGATAATAAAAATAGCGCTTGACCAGACGATCGGTCCATTTACGACCGGCATACTTAATAGTGTTCTCTAGGAATAGATTAGCCTTTTCTAGCTGGTCATAGAAAAATAGATAGCTTTCACTAAACTCCACACGTTCGGTCTTTAGCTTTTTCTCTGCCTGATGGCGCAGGCTGTTCAGGGTTCCAAATAGCCAACACCGACCCGAATTTTTCTGGTCAGTCGGGCTCGATGGCTCGAGGTCGATTTCAAAATATTGTGGCACTTGATTGATTAATTCATAATTGCGGGCGGCGATGCGCAAGTCACTTTTTACCAAAATATTCTGCGCCAAACAGTACTTTCCGTCGCGTTTGACCGATCTGTCCAATTTTTCGATGAGTTCTGGGGTTATTTTTACGTTATTCATAAAAATACATTAGCATACTACATGCGATAATGGTTAATGTGCTAATATATACTACATGAAACAACCGAATCAGCTAGCCTTGGCTTTTGCAAACGAGCTGAGCTCGATTCAACTTGCTAATCAGCAGCAGAAGCTAATTCATGATAGCGATAAAGACGGGGAAGAGGATACTCTGCACGTTCAAGAGACTGGCGCTGCTCTGACAGAGTTATACGAAAGCATTCGCAACGCTAGTCAAAATGCCCAGGAAAACCTGCTGTTAATGCATGCTATCGCGCGCTTTATCGATAAATATTTCTGGGTCAGTAACAGTCGCGCTCTGAAACGCTGCGGCGAGAACCTAATTATTGAATTGACTCTAGCAGGCTATCTACAAAATGACTCGATCAGCCTAACCAAAATCGATCAGATTACCGAGCGCATGAAGGGCGCCGTTAGACTAAAGGATAAGCTATCCGATAGCTACAGCCACGCTCAAATTGAACGCTGGGTGGTCAAACCCTTATCTGCCGCCATCGAAGCACAGCTGCGCGACCACCGCGAACAGCTAGCCCTCGCCGACGTAGCTTATAACTATTTTCTAACCGCCATCGACACCGAGAAGTTAGGCGGTGGCGAGAAGCCGGCTAATTACGAGGCAACCTTATTTGTGGCCAGCCAAAAAGCACTACTAAAGAGTGCTGAGGAAGCCATCCGCCTGAATATGCTAGAGCGCTACCAGATTAGCCCAACCGACGCCGTAGCTTACGCCAGCTTTAACCAGCAGCTAGACGGTATCTTCGAGTCCGATCTCCACGACAAACTAGTACGCATTGTTGATCGCAACGGAGCACCGTTTCGCATTTTAGGACGTACACTATCTGACGACGAGGGCCTCGATCAGCACCTCCTGACCGAAAAAGCCTTTCTCGGACCATTCACTGCCGCCATTAGCAAGACCTATCTGGACGTCAATCGCGAAGTTAATCGTGGCATTATCCGCAGCGTAGCCTTCTTGATTATTACTAAATTTATCATCGGCATCGCCATTGAGGTACCATACGACCTAATGGTGCACGGCTCGGTGATCTGGTTGGCGCTGGGTGTTAATCTATTGTTACCGCCTCTGTACATGATCTTACTACGCGCCACCCTGATGATGCCGGATCAGCGCAATACTAAGGCCTTAACTCGCGAGATGACTCGGATTCTGTATTCACCCGTGCCCAAGCGACCGTTTATCACAGGTCAGCAACGTCATTTTTCGAAAATCTATAATTTCTTATATTTCCTGGTCGTAGTCGGGGTATTCGCCGGTGTATCATGGCTACTGATGCACTTCGCGGGCTTCGAGTGGATTCACCTGCTAATATTCTTCGTCTTTATCTCAACTGCTAGCTTCCTTGGCTTCCGCCTCAGTCGTCGCATTCGCGAGATCGAGGTTGGGGATGAGGCACAGACTACTGCCACCGTCATTCGCGATTTCCTGTACATGCCGTTCGTCGCCGTCGGGCGCTACATTAGCGAAACTTATTCAAAGATTAATATCGTTTCGCGCTTCCTGGACATGTTTGTCGAGCTACCCATGAAGACCATCATTGCCTTCTTCCGCCGCTGGGGCAACTTCATGTCCGCCAAACGGGATGAGCTGTAGCACAGCGAAAGGTGGGGACGTTGTCGTGCTGGCTACACAGTATATATGGACGTCAGGAGCGCACGCGATGCCATTGACCTATTTCGGAATTTGTGCTTTAATATAATACGTATTACACATATGTAACGTACATTTCAATGTGATGTTACCTTCTAGTAAGGAGTAAGTATGACTCGATCATATCGGTCGACTATAGCTGCAATCATTGCTATAGTAGTAATGATTTTCACAGTGACATTTATTGCGCCAGCAAACGCGGCCGAGAAGACAGTGGACGCAAACGATCAGGCGGTCGCCTCAAATGCCTACAACGGTCTGATTGCGCACTACGAAATCGATCAGCTAGAATACGCTAGCCAGGCTAGCGCTAATAGCAAACTGTCCAGCGATACTACTTCCACCACAACCAAGCCGGCAGTTTACCAGTCGGACGGCAACAATGTTCTGCTGGTACGCAGCGGACACAGCGGTGGACACACAGGTGGACACAGTAGCGGCCGATCTGGCACCAGTCACAGTGGTAGCAGTAAGTCCAGTGCTAGCCATAGCAGTAAGTCCAGTGCTAGCCATAGCAGTAAATCCAGTGCTAGCCATAGCAGTAAATCATCAAAGAGCAGTTCACGGACTAACCAGGCCAGCCGCGTATCGCGTAGTCGTGCAAATAACATGGCAAAGCAGGGGCGTCTAGCTCATGGTGGACGGCCATACAACAAGGCCTCATCTAAATACTTTACCGACAAGGAGCACCAGCCGCTAATCGCTTCGCCGATTTGGCACGGTGTTCTAGGCTACTTTATTATCAGTAGCCTATTAAATACCGACAGCGCAAACGCTGCTCAGAAAAAAGACGAGCCAAACGCTGAGCAGAGCAAGGCTTATGATCAGCTCTCTGCTGCCGACAAGGTCGCTTACGCCCTCGCTGCATACATTAAGGAAACTGACCAGGCCAAACTATCTCAACCGACTAGTATAGATGTTAGTTGGCAGAAGGATGGTCGGGCGCAATTCGGCCAGCTGGTATTGTCCTATAGTCAGAACAGTCAGACAATCAAGATGGCAACAATTGAACAAGACGGCAAATCGATTAATGGGGTTCAGCCCTACGTTCTGCCAACTTGGAAGGAGGCACTAAATCAGACCAAGCCGACCAAGACCAAGCCTGCCAAGACCAAGTCCTCTGATCCCGTGATTCGCGAGATTGAAAAGCGCGGCTTTACCGACGCCAAGAAGAACGACGATGGCGGTTACACGGCTAAGTTTGGCAAGTGTAGGTTGTACCTCGTAGACACAGTTGAAAACGGGAATGTGTACCTGCGGGGTGACTTTGGAGACTACCGTAACCAAGGCGCTAGCCTCGCAAACTGGCAGCTCAACACTCGCTATCTTAATCGGTGGCCATCCGAGCACGACGCTTATTCTTATTACGACGTCACTGGCTGCACGCCTGAGATCACTTACTAAAATGAGATATCACTAGAATCAGCCCCAGCTATTACAGCTGGGGCTTTTTAATTTGCATAACATATGTCACAACAAAGACGCCAGCCAGGTAATTTGTATGATATAATCTAACTATCATGTCAAATAGAAAGCTACCCTTAGTCGCCATCGTCGGACGGACCAACGCTGGCAAGTCCTCCATTTTTAACCGCCTGGTCGGATCGATGGATGCCATCGTCGCGCGCGAAGCCGGCACCACTCGCGACTCCATTTATCGTCGTATTAACAACCAAGACGGCTCGTATATCCTGATTGATACCGCCGGTCTAAAAGATGATCCGCAGGACGAATTCGAGACCACCATTCAAGACCAGGTCAACGACGCCATCGATAGTGCTGACCTAATCTTATTCATGAAGGATTGCACCGAGGACGCCGCACAGGACGACCGAGACCTCGCCAAGGCTATTCTACGTCATAAAAAGCCAGTGCTACTGGTACTGAATAAGGTTGATATCAAGGAGCATTTTCCACTGGAAAATTATCTGCGTCTAGGCATTAAGCAGTCGGACATAGTATTGACCTCAGCCGAGCATAACCAAGGCATCGAGCGTCTGAGCCGCGAGATCATGCAGCGCATTCCACATGTACACGGCAAGGACGTCGACGAGACCATCAAGGTTGCTTTGATTGGTCGCCCGAATGCCGGCAAATCTTATTTGTTTAATACTCTAGCAAATAAGCAACAAGCTGTGGTAGCGCCGGTTGCTGGCACTACACGTGATATCAACCGCATCGATATTCGATATCACGGCAAGACTATTCAGCTACTGGATACCGCTGGCGTGCGTCGCAGCGGCAAGATTGAGCGGGGAATTGAGAAGTTCAGCGTCCTACGTACCGTTAGTGCGATTGAAGAAGCCGATATTTGTCTACTACTAATGGACGTGAACGAGTTAAACACTAATTTGGATGCCAAGCTGGCCGGGCAGATTATTGATGCCGGCAAGGGCTTGATTATTGTTGTCAGTAAATGGGATAGCGTGATGGGCAAAGACGCTTACACTCGTGACGCCTTGGCACCGAAAATTTCCCGCACCTTTGACTTCGCCCCTTGGGCACCACTGATTTTTACTTCATCTGTGACCGGTCAGAACGTCACCAAAATCTTTGACTTGATTATGCAAATCGAGGAAACCCGACATCAGACCTTTAGCACCAGTAAGCTCAACGACTGTCTAAGAAAGTGCCTATTAAAGCACCCGCCGGCCGGGCTAAAGAACACACACCCAAAGTTACGTTACGTGGTCCAGACCGACGTCTGTCCGCCATGGTTCGTGATTTACGGCGCCAATCTAAAGTATCTGCACTGGTCATACAAGCGATTTTTGGAATCGCAGTGGCGCGAGAGTTTTGGCGGATATATCGGCACGCCGATCAAGTTTAGCTTCCGTGACGAGAAGCAAATTAAGGCTAATCGCGATAAGGCCGCCCGTAAATCCGTCCGATCCACCAAGCACAACTAGTTGAAGAATACCCTACGAACTGATAACATATAATCAAGCATATGTTTAAACGAGGTAGGGTATTTTTATTTGCACTAGCAGCAGCTATATCGATAATTGGGATATCGGCGATTAGTTCTCGACCTGCCCTCGCAGATGATACTTGGACCGCAACAGGCGAAGTGTGTTCGGTCAGTGGCGCAAATCGTCAATGTGACAATAGTAGCGCAAAAGCATGGATAAGCATATTTAATAAGCATCTCAAGGCCAAAGGGTTTACTAAATGCCAGCCGAAAGATCATCCAGGCAACGTGAATGACGCGGTAGACTCACTTGCAGAAGACACAGATCTAGCGATTAAGTGCGCCGGGACAAAAGAGCAGCGCGAATGTACAATCAGGGTGACTAATAAGACAGACCTGATGGGGACCTCTACTGACACTGTCAGCGTTAGCTGTAAGCCATCAAAATCAATCGCAGAGTCGAATACTGGTAGCAATAGCCAAGCTATGAACGGCGCCATCAATCAATTCGTCAGCGCTATCTGTGCACACCAAGGCGACAACGATCGTGGCATGAACAGTACTGAAGCTGTCAATACCTGCTCATCCGCAGTAACTCCTAGTGTTCAAAAATGTATCACTGACCACAAAGGCGACTCTAATGCCATGGCAAAATGCGTCTTCGATAAGTATAAAGGCAAATACGACCTAGCTGGTCTCACCGATGCACAACAGCTAGCTAATTTGCAAAATGCTGCAATAGCCGCTAATCAGACTGTCAACACTGCCGACAATTGCACCAAGCAGGGCAAACTCTATTACAACGGCGAATGTGTCAACACCATCAACGACACTAGTGTGACAGAGAAGAATTACACTGATTTTTGTAGCATAACCTTCATTGGTTGGATTTTGTGTCCTGTAACTAAATTCATGGGACTACTTAGCGACGGTATGTTTAGCGTTCTACAGAACCTTATGGAAATTGACTCCAATCAGCTATTCAGCACCAGCGGTAGCGCCTTCAAGGCCTTTCAGACTTTCCTGCCAATTGCCAATGTTGTTCTGGCTATTATATTTCTAGTCATTATCTACTCCGAGGCTACAGGTAATGGCTTTGGTGCACTGTCAAATTACAGTATCAAAAAGCTTCTGCCTAAAGTAGTAATCTTCGCCATTCTAATCAATCTATCGTGGTGGCTATGTGCCGTTGCTGTTGACATCAGCAACATCCTAGGTGCCAATCTGAACAGCTTCTTCGTAGGGGCATCCAAAACTATCGACGGAACATATAGCCCCGGGTTTGCCGACCTTGCTAGCCAAGCGCTTGTAGCTACGACGGCAACTGGTGCAGCCATTGCCTTTGGAGCAACCGCCGGCTTGTTGCCAGTGCTTGGTTTTGTCATTTTAGCATTAGGCCTAGTGCTAATTATTATGATAGTGCGCCAAGCCCTCGTCATTATGCTGTGCGTAGTCGCACCTATCGCCATAGCTATGGCCATTCTACCAGGTACCAATAAGATATTCGTTAAGTGGAAAAATCTCTTTGTATCTATGCTTATAGCCTACCCACTAATAAGTGCCCTATTCGGGGCTAGTCAATTAGCCTCGTCAGTTATAGCAGCAGGAGGCAAAAACGATATACTGCTCAATATCGTATCAATCGGGGTATTAGGCGTGCCGTTAATTATGGCACCGGTCATATTGTTTAAGGTGCTAAAGGGTGTGCCCGGAATAGGCAACGCCCTGAGCAAGACAGGTGGAAGCCTGACCAAAGGCATGCAGCAAAAGGCCGGCGCCAGGATGAGCAATGCCTACCAGCACTCTATGGGGCATCACGCTATGGTTCGCGGAAGAGGCGCTTTGGCGCGCGGCCAACAAAATATCCGGCGAGGTATTAGTCAACGGATTCAGAACTTTAGCGCGCAACATGCTACCGGCTCTAGCCTAGGCGCTAAAGCTGCGCGAAATGCACTAGGAGCCGCCAGCAACATAGCCCTTGGCAGCTCGGCCGGTCGAGCACGCACTGCTCGTCGCGCTAATGAATATCAAGCGATGGTAGGCCGTCAGAAGAATGCTGCCCGTAAGAACGCCGCAGCCATCTGGTCTGCCACGCCAATGGATAGGCGCATGAAGATGCTAACCACCGGCCGCTACGAGTCAGGTCAGCAAATGGATAATGACACCTGGGCAGCACTAATCGAGATGAATGCCATCAACATGACTCATGCCCAGAATTACGAATTATTAGTCAACCTTGCCGAACGCGGACGGCAGCTGCAGCGTGGTGGCATAATAGGAGCAGCTAACTTTCAGCAGCGCCAAAGCTGGAATACCTTAGCTAGTACTGGCGTTGCTGCTATGTCTAAGTCCAAAAATGCTCTGGCCGGAGGCAAGGCACTCAATGAGATATTGGGCATTGGCAGTAAGAGTTCTGTGGTGCTGAGCCAAGCAGAGATAGATCAGAAGATTTTGGGTGCAGTCAAGAGTACCAACGCCGGAAAGCTAGCTGGCATGTCACAGCCGCAGATTGCTAGTTATCGCACCGAGAGCGCGACTATTATGGCTGCCCAAGCTAAAGCCGATCAGTATAATAGCGATCAAGGTCTAACAGGCGACCAGCAGGTGACTGCCGCCGATATTCTGGGCGTGTCTAGCCGTGGAAACGCAGACATTCATAAGCAGTTCGGCACCAAGTACGATGTTACTACTCCTGATATCACCGAGGCTGAAAGCCAAGTTAACGAACAGTGGGCTAACGCCGCCACTAAGACTCTTGGAGACTTGGAATATAGCAACGCTACCAACATGGGTATGTCAATGATTAGTGGCAACACTAAGAACGAGCTCGCTCACATCGCTATTGATGGTGGCAATAGGCAAGTCGACAGCATCATAAAGCAGCAAGAGCAAGGAGATAATCCACTGGAAAGCATGAGCGAGAAAGAATACAAACGAGTCAAAGACACATACACTGGCGACTATCATCCTGATCCAAATGACGACAGCAAGGTAGTACATATTGCCGAAATTAAAGCCCAGCGCGGACGCGATCAAGATACCTTTGACGGCAAGATGGAATCCCAGAACGAAAACTATATCGACCAGACTATAGCCGATCCAAGCAAGAAATCTGGTGCCGATAAGGTGATAAAAGAATCATTTGAGCGTTCAGTGAATAACAAAATTAAGAGTGTCAATGCCACCAATATTGGAGACGACCATATCGGTGACACGCCTACACCTGTTGAAACAGAGACTAGAGCAGCTACACCAGAAGACACGAAGCATCATACGACCACTGGCGCTAGCAGCAACAATGTCCTAGAATTACGCAAGCAATACACTAAGTTTGGCTTTGCGTCTAGTGAGACAGATCCGATTCAACGTAGCGCCAAGCAGCAAATTCTAGCGAACAACTTCGATCAAGCCATGGCACCCAAAGCTGCAGCCTTTATTGCCAAGGGTGGTAGCAGTAGCAACGCTGCCGTAGATCAATACTTACACCGTATCGCCAGTATCGCTCACGGAGGATCTAGCTCAGGTAAAGCGGGCTATCCGTAGATATATTTGCTTAGTGCTACAATAGCTATATGAAACTAATCGTTGGCTTAGGCAACCCCGGCACCGAATATGCTGGCACACGTCATAACTTTGGCTTTATGGCGTTAGACTATTTGATGCGCCAGTATGGCTCTCAACCTTGGTCAGAGCAGGGCAAGTTCAGTGGCTCCATTGCCACTGCCACGGTCGATGGCGAGAAGGCTCTACTACTAAAGCCAACTACTTACTACAATCTAGTTGGCAACGCCGTTCAGAAAGTCAAGCAATTTTACAAGCTCGACAACACTGATATCCTAGTCATCCACGACGAGATGGCCTTGCCCCTCGGCACTATTCGCAGTCGCCTAAATGGTAGTGACGCTGGCAATAACGGCATCAAGAATATCATCGCCACCATCGGTAGTAACTTTGCCCGCATTCGTATTGGCTCTGGTCAAACACCAGTCCACGACGGCGATGCTCAACCGACCCATAATCGCGCCGATTACGTCCTCAGCCGCCTAAATCAGCACGACCAGCAATTGTTTACGTCTGAACTACCAACAGTTCAACGGCTAGTTGAGGAATTTCTGTCAAATAGATTCAAGGAGACAACGATTAAAATGTCGCCGGCAGAGATACAAAAAGCCCGCTGATGTAACAAGGGTGGGCATCGTTACATTCAGCGGGCTATTTGACCTCTCGACACCCCATACGGTAGCTATTTCCTAGCAAGCGTGACCCACCTCACAACATGGGGTCCGCCGGTCAAGAGGGTTAGATACGCGCCGATTTGCCACTGCATAGAGCAAGTAGCGTAAAGTGGAGGGTAGATACTTCATCTGCGCGTAGCCTAACACATTCGTGTTAAAATAGGGGGTATAAGGTGCTTGTCGTGGTTAGCTATTGCACTAACTCGATAACAATGTTAATATTAGCACACCTTTCATTTATTGTCAACACTTTTACAAGAAAACATGAAAAATATCAAGCGTATATCACCACTGGAAGACAAGTTCCTACAGCGTACCACTGTTATTGACAATCCTGCTAAATGCTTATGGTACGTAGGTACCATTCCTAAGCCAGCGCCCACAGTCGCCATCGTCGGTTCTAGGAAACCCACCAGCTATGGCCGCGAAGTCAGTAGCCGCTTAGTGTACGAGCTAGCCAAGCATGGTGTCATCATCGTCAGCGGCCTAGCCATCGGCCACGACGCCTTGGCTCATCGCACCTGTCTAGAAGCCGGCGGCACAACGGTAGCCGTCATCGGTAACGGCCTCGAGAATCCTCACCCTCGCACCAATCACGCCTTAGCTGAGCGCATTGTTGAGCGGGGTGGCGCTATCATCAGCGAGTACGAGCCCGACGCACCGGTATACAAGGAAAACTTTCTGCAGCGCAACCGCTTAATCAGCGCCCTAGCCGATATCGTTATCGTAATTGAGGCAGGAGAGCACAGTGGCACCCTGAATACCGCCAGCCACGCCATCGAGCAGGGCAAAGAGGTCATGGCTGTGCCTGGCAACGTCACCTCGCCGCTATCCGTCGGCTGCAACCGCCTAATCGCCCAGGGTGCCGCTCCTATTCTGTCTAGTCAAGACGTCCTAGACCATCTGGGTATTCGCCACGAATTAGAAGAGCAGAAGACTAGCAAGATCCGCTTTGATTCGCCTGAGTCACAGAAAGTTTACGACCTAATCCTCAGTGGCGAGCACGACGGCGACCGCTTAGTCGAGCTATCCGGCCTTGATCCGGCTGAATTCACTACCGCCCTCACCATGCTAGAACTCAACGCTTACATTCAACCCCTCGGTGGCAACCAGTGGGGACTAAAGTAGCAATCTTAATTTTGTCGCCGGTGGAGATACAAAGATCCAGAGGACTCGCCTCCCTGTAGCACAGGAGAGGCGGGAGGCAGCCAGCCGTATCCTCTGGATTTTTCGTATCGGAACTACGGGCGACTAGGCTAACTGCATTAACATTGATATTGACATTACCGCAATAATAGTGTAGAATAAACTGCAGTTGTTAATCAACCGGTTACTACTGACGATCAGTAGTTCGATCCTTAAGGAGAATATAGTGACAAAATCCACAAAGCACATTGAGATGAGCGCGACATATTACCAAACTGGTTGTCTAAACGTCGCCAAGGCACTGGATTTCCAGGAGGAGAATCTTATTCCTCCAGCTCAAATGCGCGTCACCGCAGCACAAAAAACTCGCGATTTACAAACTTACCAAGAGCAAAACAACCTTCAGGCATTTAGGTTTACCCTAAAGCAGCCCACTGCCGAAGACTGCGACTCCATTGTACTCGAGAAGGCTAATGAGACAATTTACCTTTCGCGCACCGATCCCACCGGGAAAGACTCGCGCACTGGTATATACGCCAAAGTCATGCTCGACAGCTTTGGTCGGTGCAATGTTTGTCTCGTAAATTGGTTTATCGGAACTCGAAATCACAAAACTGGTTATTACGAATGGCGCCTTGTGCCGATACAGATTATTGACCGCGGTGAAAACCGCTTAATGCCAATCGGCTTTGTCAACTAGTCCTCTCGCCACCTGCGATTCGCTCCGGGTGGCTTTACTTTACACTTGACCTTATTGACATTACTTGGTACAGTAGTATTCACCTCAAGGTGAGGCCATTTAGCGAAAATCGCTACGTACATTAAGGAGGAATTTATGGGATATTCCACTACATTTGACCCACAAGGTGGCGAGCGCCTAGTCTGTATACAGGTCGGCTACATGGTGAGGTTGGATAAGGATTCTAAAGCAGAGCAGGTTAAGAAGCTGTTGTCCAAGTTTGTCGATAACGACCTTCCGAAAGCCTGCAAGGAGCTGAACGCCGAGATCGGCACCTGCCAGAGTATGGGCAAGGAGCTGCGACTGATTGTCGGGCGCGTTGTGCGTAATAAAGTTCAAGTCAAGGATCATCTGAAGATCCGCACCACCGCAGACAGTACTGCATCCGTCAAGGAGCGTTCCAATACCGCTAAGCGCACCGAATGCATCATTCTGACCAATATGGAAGTGGTGCCTGACGAGAACGACCAGCTCCAACCTACTAAGCGCTTCAGTGTCAGGCTGTATCCAAACGCCGATTTCGGCTTCATCAGGGACGTCAAGGCCAAGCCGAACAAAGCCATTCGCACTGATACCCATCGGCCAGTCGCCATCCTCACTGCAGCCTAGCTGCCCCTAGCTCAACCCCGGCATCTCGCCGGGGTTTTAATATGCTATACTATGTAGCAATGAGTGAAAAAACAATAAAAAATCTAGTGATTGTTGAGTCGCCAGCCAAGGCGCATACCATTGAAGGTTACCTAGGCAAGGACTATACCGTGATGGCCAGTGTCGGCCACATCCGCAGTATCATTAAGCATGCCACCAAGGATGGACAAAAGCCCATCGACACCGCCCACAACTTTGAAACCATCTACGAAGTTGATCCAGAGAAGAAGAAAACGGTGGCTGAACTACGTAAGGCTGTCAGGGCTGCCGACACCGTCTGGCTCGCAACCGATGAGGACCGCGAGGGAGAGGCTATTGCGTGGCATCTGGTCGAAACCTTACACCTACCAAAGAACACCCGACGCATCGTCTTTCACGAAATCACTAAAAGCGCTATTGAAAACGCCATCAAGAATCCCCGTACGGTGGACATGGACTTAGTTCACGCCCAGCAGGCACGCCAGATCCTAGACCGCTTAGTCGGTTTTGAGCTCAGTCCAGTAGTGTGGAAGAAAGTGCCCGGCGGTAAGTCTGCTGGTCGCGTACAATCACCAGCCGTCAAATTAGTAGTGGAGCGCGAGCGAGAGATTGAGAACTTCAAGGGCAACTTTACTTTCAAGGTTACCGGTCTATTTAATAAGGATGGCCACGAGGTTAAGGCGGCGCTGGATAAGGAGCAGCCCGACGAAGCCGCCGCGAAAAGCTTTATGGAAGGGCTAGAGAATCAGACCTTCACAGTTGGGGACATCAAGCAAACTACCGGTACGCGTCGGCCGCTACCGCCGTTTACTACTTCCACTATGCAACAGGACGCCAACGCGAAATTAGGTTACAGTAGCCGCAGTACCATGAGCATTGCTCAGGGACTGTACCAAAACGGTCTAATCACCTACATGCGTACCGACAGCGTCAATCTGTCGAGCCAGGCCATTGCTGCCGCCGGCGAATACATTAAATCTAATTACGGCGAAGAGTATCATCAGGCGCGCAATTTTAAGACCAAGACCGCTGGCGCACAGGAAGCTCACGAAGCCATTCGCCCGACCGATATGCGTCGAGAGCACGTGCCAGGTGACGCCCGCGCTCAGAAACTTTATACTCTAATTCGCAACCGCACCCTGGCCACCCAGATGGCGGACGCCAAAATTAATCGCACTACCGCCACCATCGATATCAACGACCACGATGAGAAGTTCATCGCCAAGGGCGAAGTGGTGGCCTTTGACGGCTTTTTAAAGGTCTACGGCGCTAGCAAGGACGAGCTACTACCCGCCATGCAGGTAGGTGACACGCTATCGCCGAAGGAAATTGTCGCCCGGCAGACTTTCGCTCGGCCGCCCGCCCGTTACACCGAGGGCTCGCTGGTTAAAAAATTGGAAGAGCTGGAAATCGGCCGACCGTCCACCTACGCCACCATCATCGGCACTATTCAGGACCGTGGCTATGTGGAGAAGGGGCAGTCTGAAGGCAAGGAGCGCGACGTCATTGAATTCGTGCTGGCGGATAATCAGGTTAGCCGCCGTGTTGTTCAGGAGAAGTCCGGTGCCGACAAGGGCAAACTAATCCCGACCACTAGTGGCGAGGTAGTGGCGGACTTCCTAAACGATCATTTTAACGACATCGTGGACTATAAATTCACCGCTGGGGTAGAGAAGGAGCTAGACGACATCGCCGAGGAGAAACTGGATAAGGTCGAGATGCTACGCAAATTCTATGGCCCGTTCCATGACAAAATCCTAGATAGCGACACCATCGACCGCAGCAAGGTCGCCGGTCAGCGCTTGGTCGGTCAGGACGCCCAGGGGCGCAACATCTATGCGCGATTAGGTCGCTTTGGCCCTATGCTACTGCGCGAGGATGGCCCGGGCGCCAAAGAGGTTACCTTTGCTAACATGCCCGCTGGCGCCACCATCAAAAACGTTACGATTGAGCAGGCACTAAAAATGTTCAGCCTACCACGCATCGTCGGGCGCACTGAGGATGGTGAGGAAATCCTGGCCAATATCGGCCGCTTCGGCCCCTACATCAAGGTCGGCAGCAGTTATGTCAGCATCAAGCCGCTCTCACCCTTTGAGATTACCCTCGACCAGGCTCGCGAGATGTGGGCAGACAAGCAAAAGGCCGAGGCCGAGCGCCATATTAAGAGGTTTGAAGCTAGCGGTATTGAGGTTCTAAATGGTCGCTATGGCCCTTACATTACCGACGGCACTAAGAACGTCAAAGTCCCGAAGGGCACCGAGCCCAAGGCCGTAACCGAGGAGCAGGCGAAGGAACTGTTAGAAAAAGCTCCAGTCCGCACCCGCACCACCCGCGGCCGTAAGGCATCCGCTAAGAAAACTACCACTAAGAAATCGACAACCAAGAAAACCACCGCTAAGAAGTCGACAGCCAAGAAGACCACCACCAAGAAAAACAACCGCTAAATAGCATTTAGCCTAACGAACCTACTGACCGAGCTAGGTGAAGCTCGAGTATTTGCGGTATAATATAACTATGAACGGCAACGAACAGCGAGCAGAACTGCACAAGACCATCTGGCGAGCCGCCAACGAATTGCGCGGCGCCGTGGATGGCTGGGATTTTAAGCAGTACATGCTAGGATTCCTGTTTTATCGGTTTATATCCGAAAACTTAACGCAATTTATTAATGCCCAGCAAGCCAAGGCTGGCAAACCCGATTTCAACTACGCCAACATTTCGGACGAGATGGCCGAGAACGCCCGCGGTATGGTGGTACAGGAAAAGGGCTTCTATATCCTACCTAGCAACTTATTCGTCAACGTGCGCAAGCGCGCCGCCGACGATCCTGACCTAAATATCACGGTCAGCAAGATTCTAAATAATATCGAGGCCTCCGCTAAGGGCAGTAAGAGCGAAGAGGACTTTAAAGGGCTATTCGACGATATTGATGTCAACAGTAGCCGCCTAGGCAGTTCAGTCGAGGACCGCAACAAGCGTCTGGTTAAAATCCTGAATACCATTGGCGATTTGCCGTTAGGAAATTATCAGGACAACCAGATTGATGCTTTCGGCGATGCCTACGAATACCTAATTAATATGTATGCGTCTAACGCCGGTAAGAGCGGCGGCGAGTTCTTCACTCCACAAGAGGTTAGTGAGCTAGTTGCCAAGCTAGCTATTGACGGTCGTGCACAACTGAACAAGGTCTATGACCCCGCCTGTGGCTCGGGCTCACTGTTACTAAAGTTCGCTAAGATTCTCGGCAAAGATAACGTGATTGATGGCTTCTACGGCCAGGAAATTAACCTGACTACTTACAACCTAGCGCGCTACAATATGTTCCTGCACAACATCAACTTTGAAAAGTTTGATATTGCCCGCGGTGATACACTATTGAATCCACGGCATTGGGATGACGAGCCGTTTGATGCCATCGTATCTAATCCGCCGTATGCCTTACACTGGGAAGGCGACGATAACCCGGTACTAATTAATGATCCACGCTTTGCGCCAGCGGGCGTCTTGGCACCGAAGTCAAAAGCCGACCTAGCCTTTACCATGCATATTCTGTCGTGGCTATCCACCACTGGCACCGCCGCCATCGTTGAATTTCCAGGTGTATTTTACCGCGGCGGGACAGAGGCCAAGATTCGCAAGTACCTGGTCGATAACAACTTTGTCGACTGCGTGATTCAACTGCCCGAAAACCTGTTCTTCGGCACTTCAATTGCCACCTGTATCATGACGCTAAAGAAGAGCAAGTCTGATAACAATGTGCTATTTATTGACGCTAGTAAGCAGTTCATTCACGAAGGCAACAAAAACAAATTAAGCGACGAGAACATCGCCCATATCCTAGACATCTACAAACAGCGTGCCAATATCGAATATGAGTCTAAGCTGGTCAGTAATGCTGACATTGCTAACAACGATTACAGCATGGCGGTCAGTAGCTACGTCGAGAAGGAAGACACGCGCGAGAAGGTAGACATTGACGAGCTAAATCGCCAGCTAGCTGACGTTGTCGAGCGCGAGTCGGCCCTGCGCAGCCAAATCGACCAGATTGTACAGGAGATAAAGGCTTAAGTCCCGCCCCATCAGGG
>DCBQ01000005.1:0-98949 GCA_002313515.1 Candidatus Saccharibacteria bacterium UBA1103
TTAACGAGATTAGATGAATTAAGCTTGCCATTAGCAAACCCACCCAGCGACGCTGTAGCGTCTGCTTGCCCGCCCTCACTAGGGCGGGACTTGGTAGATAGTGAATTATTGCTTGCAGCAGTTACCGAGGACGAAGTAGTACCGTGTGGAGGTTGTACTGCTCCGCTATTGGCCGTTTCTGGCTGTATCTCGGTAACCTGCTGCAATACTAACACCATGGCTATAGCGGATGTAGTAGTAGCGAGTAAGGCTACTATGGCTAGTGCTGCTATTACTGGCTTAGTAGTTAGCGTGGCAATAATTCGATGTAATTTCATTTTTTGATCCACTCCCTCTTTTACACGCTTGCCTTCCACAAAGTAGTAGATTACTATCATACCACGAAAAGTGCTTACGGTCAAAATTAACGACGGTGGTGTAATGGCAATTACCTCACCCAGCGTAAATGCCTCGCCTTCTCCGTAAAGGAGAGGGAATGAAATTAATCAAAAGCCTCCCCTTTGGTAAAGGGAGGTGCTGAGCGTAGCGAAGCGGAGGGATTTGCCGCTCTAATGGACAATATACCCAGCGTGGCTAAACACCACTGCTTGCCCGCCTTTATCCAAAGGCGGGTTTGATTGCGGTAGCTAGATTTAGTAACCCATACCACCGGCTGGGGCGGCAGCGGCCTTGTCCTCAGGGATGTCGACTATTAGGGCGCCCATGGTCATGGCGGTGGCGGCGATACTCACGGCATTCTGAATGGCTTCGTGGGTAACGCGAGCTGGATCGACTACGCCGGCCTTCTTTAGGTCAACTAGTTTGCCATCGTAGTTCATGATGTTGACGCCTTGACCGTCCTTGGCGGCCTGAACTTGGGCTAACAGGGCCTCGCTGTTTAGACCAGCATTGGCAGTAATCTGGCGGAACGGCATTAATAGTGCGTTCTTTAGAATCTCGGCACCAGCATCGGTCTCGCTGATCTTGGCGGATAGGTTAACCAAGGTTACACCACCACCAGGTACAATACCGCCTGCCAGTGCGGCCTTAACAGCAGCAACGGCGTCATCAACGCGATACTTCTTCTCGTCAATCTCGGTTTCGGTGGCACCACCAACCTTGATTACGGCAACCTTACCACTTAGGGCAGCGGCACGCTTTTGCAATTGCTCGCGGTCGTAATCGCTCGGCGCAGTTTCTTCCTGGGCGTTAATCTGTAGGATACGATCATGAATCTGATCCTTATTGCCGGCGCCCTCGATAATAGTAGTGTTGTCTTTAGTGGTAATTACCTTGCGAGCAGAACCAACAACTTCTAGACCGACATTATCAAAGGTCATGCCCTGGTCGGCCGAGATCACGGTCGCACCAGTCAGGATGGCAATGTCGTTTAGGACTTCCTTGCGGCGATCGCCAAAGGATGGCGCCTTGATGGCTAGGGTGTTTAGTACACCCTTCAACTTATTTAGGATTAGCACGCCTAGCGCTTCACCATCCACGTCCTCGGCAATTAGGACAATATCTTTTTTACCTGCGGTAGCTAGCTTTTCTAGTAGTGGCAGGAATTCCTGGGCGCTACTAATTTTCTTGTCAGTAATAATGATAGCTGGCTTGTCGTAAGCGGCCTCCATGCGGGTGGCATCGGTGGCCATGTATGGGCTGATGTAGCCACGGTCAAAGGTAAAGCCCTCGACAATCTCGGACTCCATGTTCATGCCCTGGCCTGCCTCGACGCTGACCACGCCGTCGCGACCAATCTTACTCATCACGTCGGCGATTAGTTTACCAATCTCGGTATCGCCGGCGGAAATGCTAGCGACCTCGGCCACGAGGTCGTTCTTGCCGTTTACTGGCTCGGCGATTTTGTCTAGCTCAGCTAGGATTTCCTGGCCAGCCTTCTCTACACCCTTGCGTAGTTCCATGGGGTTGTGGCCGGCGGCGATTAGGCGGTTAGCCTCGCGCAGGATTTCGTAGGTCAGGACGGTTACGGTAGTAGTGCCATCACCGGCAACCTTGTTCATCTTCTTAGCGGCGGACTTAATTAACTCGGCCCCTACTTTCTCGCCCAAGTTCTCGTCGGTTTCTGGTAGATCAACTGCTTCGGCTACGGTTACACCGTCGTGAGTAACGGTTGGCGCACCATAGCTTTTGTTAACAACTACATTGCGACCCTTTGGACCCATGGTGGTACGGACGGCGTCGGCCAAAGTCTTAGCACCAGTTAGCACCTTGTCGCGGGCCTCGTCTGCGTAAAATACTTTCTTTGCCATTGATTCTCCCCTTTCTAGGCGGCTAGCTTAGCTAGCACATCCTCTTCTTTAACGATGAAATATTTCTGCCCATCAACCTTCACGTCGGTAGTGCTGTATTCGCGAACCACGATGCGGTCACCTGTCTTGATTTCTTTACAGTCCTTACCAGTGGCTAGTACCTTGGCAATCTGTGACTTCTCTTTGGCGTTATCCGGTAGATATAGGCCAGCGGCAGTCTTGGCGGCAGCCTCTTCGCGTTCGGCGACGATGCGGTCACCTAGCGGTATTAGTGGAACATTACTCATTGATATCCTCCTTAATTACGATTATAGTGTAGCGCAAAAAATTGGCACTTGCAACCCGCGAGTGCCAATTTTATTCAGTTAAGTTCTAGCTTGGCGGAAAGAGAGGGATTCGAACCCTCGGTGGATTGCTCCACACCGGTTTTCAAGACCGGCTCCTTAAACCACTCGGTCACCTTTCCATGGCTAATTATAGCATATTTTTATTTTATCTGATATTATATATATTAGCCTGGAGGAGTACCCAAGTGGCTGAAGGGGACGGTTTGCTAAATCGTTAGGTCGGCGCGAGCTGGCGCGGGAGTTCGAATCTCCCCTCCTCCGCCAGGATATTATACGAACAGCATCGCAGTTATAGCGGTGCTGTTTTTTAGTTTATGGCTAAAATGGGTGAGTTAAGCGCCAACTCAGATGTGGAGCGTCAATAGCTGACTGGGTGGCAATACCAATGTTCTGGCCGTTGACGGATAAATTGCCTGCTACGGATTGAGCAGCTAAGCTGTCCTCTCTCTTGTCTGTCAGGCTAAGCTTGAAGGTTGGCGGTTGATCCACGAAATACGGTATGGTGGCGCTACGGTTAACGACTAGTCGACTGCTGCCGCCCCACTTACTACTAATTAGCCCTACTACTTTGCCGCGATTCAGGCGGTAAACTCCAATATCCGCCGGTATAGACTGCAATAAGCCAGTGGCTGTTTGGAATGCTGCGTCATAGCTAGGCTGGCTAAGAGAGGCGACGGCAGTAGTAATTTCCTCACCATTGATATTCATCTTGCTGGCTAATATTACACCCCGCCCAGCTTCTTCGTTGTAGCCCGTCTTGCCGGCAAAAACGCCGTACTGGCCCAGTAAGCGATTGGTTGATTTGATGTGTCCCGCTATCGGGAAATCAGTTTCGGTGGTTGATAGAATCTTGGCTAATGCTTTGTTCTGAGTAGCTAGCAGCATAATCCTACATAGATCGGTTGGAGTGGAGGTAGTATTGGGCTCGAAACCGCTAGCGTCGCTACCAATGGTAGTGTGGTTCAGCTGGTGTTCTTTGAGCCATTTGGTTGCAGCTGTGCGATAATTCTCGTGCGATCCAAATGCCCAGGTAGCCAATGAATCAGCCAGGTTGTTAGCGCTCCGCATCATAATTCCCTCGATCATCTGGCGTTCGGTTAACTGTTCGCCTGCTACTACTTGAATGCGGCTACCACCCTCGCGTACGGCTTTCTGATAATTAGCGATGTCCTGTGCTCCTAGTGTAATTAGGGGCCCCGATTCGTCATTTTTTAGGGGGTATTTATCTAGGACCACTTGAACGGTTATGGTTTTAGCAATACTGGCTGTGGCAACGGGCTGTGTGTCAGACGAGGCTTGTCCAACGTTGCGACACTGCGGCTGGTCGGTGGTTGAGTCGATGTAACCGATGGCACTACGGGCAATGTTAAGCTTAGTAGACGACAACTCTTTGGGCGAGATGCTAGTAGTAATCGCTACTTTAGGTTGATCAAGCTTTACGGGACGTATTAGAGTGTACGAAATATAGTCTGCTAATACTAGCAAGGCTGACAATGATATCGCCCACCACTTTTTCATTGATTTTATTATATACTATTTTTATGGAAGAGAGTATATTTACTAAGATTATTCGGGGTGACATTCCCTGCTATAAAGTATATGAGGATGATAAGACTTTTGCGTTTCTGGATATCAATCCACTGAGCGATGGCCACGTTCTAGTAACTACTAAGCATCAAGTGAACAAATTCTATGACCTGTCAGATGAAGACTATACGGCACTATTTGCCACAGTCAAAAAGGTAGCCAAGCGGATTGAGCAGGTTCTAGGTGTGCGCGCTGGTATCGTAATTGAGGGACTAGAAGTACCGCATGCTCACGTACATGTAGTGCCGATGTATGACGGTGAAGTACTGAGGCTGCATCATGGTTATCCGGTCGATAAGTCACCGGAAAACATGCAAAAGCTGGCGGATGAATTGAAATTTTAGCTAAATTAAATCTAGCCGCCTTTAGTTCCGATACGAAAAATTCAGAGGATACGGCTGGCTGCCTTCCGCCTCTCCTGTGCTACAGGGAGGCGAGTCCTCTGAATTTTTGTATCTCCACCGGCGGCAAGAAATAAACCTACCTTTCGCAAAGTGAGAGTCGGTGGCTCGACGAATGAAGTGAAGTTGCAGGTGTTACTATATTCATATGATCAAAATTATTGCGATTGGCAAGAAACATGACAAGGAGTTAGCCGACGCTATTGGGCGCTATCAGCAGCGCTTGCGCCCACCCTTTGAGGCGCAGTGGCTGCTACTACCCTACTCTGCTCATGATGGCAATCGGGCACGCGATGAAGAGTCGGCGGCCATCATGAAGCACCTATCGAACAACGAAAAAGTTATTCTATTAGACGAACGCGGAAGCCAAATGACCAGCCCGCAGTTCTCGGCGGAGCTACAAAAAGGTTCAGTAACCATTATTATCGGTGGCGCATACGGTGTAAACGATGAATTGCGTCGTAGGTCTGACGTTATGCTATCGCTATCTAAAATGGTGATGCCCCATCAGATTGTACGCTTAGTGTTGATTGAACAAATTTATCGCGCACAGGCAATCGCCAACCACCATCCATACCACCATGAATAATTGACAAAACATCAAGCTTGTGCTAATATAGCACTATTATGAAAAATAAAACAGAAAGTCAAGTCAAAAAATCTTCCTGTATTATTGACGATCGGAAACATAATATTCTAAACGGCAAGCGCAAACCACATCTAGTGCGCTTAGTCTTTGCAATAGCTGGCTTAGGTGTGGCACTAACGGCCACGCACGGCGCCTTTTACCCTACCGACGATACTCTATCGGCCAGTGAATTCAGCGCCAAGGTACATTCGGACTTGCATACCCATATGGATTCAGGCGTTCCGTCAGATAGTATCGTGGCAGATGCACGCTCGCTACGCATGCTAAAAGGCATTATGCGCTCTACTAGTTAGTAATTTATTAAGCACTGGTGCTGTATCAACGCCAAGTTTACACCAGACACCTAAGCCTAAGCGAACGAGCTTAATCGTTACTCTGGTGATTGTAGGCATTTTACTGCTGACTGGTATTGGTTTTCTAATTTGGTATTTCGCCTATTACAACAGTAACGGTGTTGTACTGCGTGACGCATTTAACAACATTGCAACCCGCGCAGCTGATAATATTGAATTTAGCGGCTCAGCTACAACTGATAGCAACAGCAACAAAATTAGCGTCAATGGTTCATCGAAATATGACGAGGACAAGGCTTATATAACGGTTGACGGCGAAGTAGAAGGTCAATCAAGCGGTACTAGCGTCTCTCTAAAGGCAGGCTTGGACCTAGCTGCAAAGGCCGATGGTAGTGAACTCTACTTCCGTATTCGCACTCCCGACACTATTGACCAGATGATAGCTTCTTCCGATCAGACTGGTACGGCTAAGACCTTGCTCACACAAGCAACGGATAAGTGGCTGTCATTTAAGAATAGCGACATCAATGATATGATGAAGGATATGGGTGCTGATACCTCGGAGTACAGCAAGATGACCGATGCCCTTAATGATTATCAGAAGTGTATAGCTGATAATAGTAAAAAGCTGCGTGACGACAAAGCAGTGCGCGCTGACCTATTGAAGGCCATACAGGATACTAAGGCCTTCAAGATTGAGCGTTCTAGCGATTCGGACGGTCAAAAATTTGAAATAACCGTTGACTCTAGTAAGATTAAAACACTGGCCGATAATATAAAGAAATCACAGTACGTAAAGGTGGTAACTGATTGCGCTACCAAGTTTGCAAAGGCCTCTGGTCAGGATATTAGTAGTAGTGAGCTAAGTGATTCAACTGACGAATTAGTGGATTCGTTAAAGAGCTTTGTGAAGGAAGCTAAACCAAAACTAACCTTCTGGGCGACTACTTGGGGTCATCAACCAGTAAAGGCGGCTTTCTCGCTGTCGGGCAATTCGGGCGGTAGTACAATTAGCGTCGACTTTACTGCTAAGAGTAAGGGCGGTAAGCCTTCAATCGAGTTGTCAAGCAATGCTACTCCAGTGACTGATGTGCTCCAGCAGTTTATGACAACCTATTATATGCAGACTTTGCAACAACAACAGCTACAGGAACAGCTACAGGAGTAAGCATCGTCATGTCCTCTAGTATCCGACGATGAAACTGGCTTGACCCGCTGGGAAATATAACGCCAGTGATTGTATATACTAGATGTGCTTAGCTATGAGTATATTGTTAGCCTCCATGTGGAGGCTAATTTTGTAGTCAGTGAACCCCGATCATTCTTCGGTGCTAGCAAGAACAGCCCTATTGCAGGGCTGCTCTATCGCGATTACTACGCTTACTGTCTTTAGCTAATCGAGTTAATAGTGTCAGCTAGATGTGTGGCCTGGCGCTTCTTTTCGGCTAGGCTCTGCTTAGTTTCGGCAACTAGCTTAGCTGGCGCTTTCTCGACGTAACCCTTGTTGGCGAGTCGTCGTTCTAGGTTAGCAATCTCGTTCTTAGTCTGCTCTAATTGGCTAGCTAGGTGATGCTTGTAATCGGCAATCTGCTGATCGGTTAGCTCTAGCCAGGACTCTGAATTCTTACAGACGACACGCAATCCATGCGGCGTACTGTCATGGCGGACTTTATTTAGCTTGGCTAGTGATTTTACTAGATCGCCCTGCTCTGCTAATAATTCGTCTGTATTATAGATCAAATTGTACTTACCGTTTGGCAGTTGTGCGGTAATATTGCGAATCGCAGTCACTAATTCGGCGACTTTATCGAATTCAGCAGCTTTTCGTACGGAAAAGTCTAATTTCTTGGGCCATTTTTGGCGAATTAGCAAGGTGTTGTCATTGCGAAGCGTGGTCCAGATGGTTTCGGTTACGAATGGCGCAAATGGATGGGCTAGCCGCAATGAAATATTCAGCACGTGGCGCATAAAGGCGGGATTGCTACCAGTTTTACTGGCCTCAACGTACCAGTCGGCTAGTTCGTCCCAGATCACGTGATAAATAGTCTCGACAGCCTCGGCGAAGCGGTAATTCTTGATATGACTATCTAGGGTCGTGCGTGCCTGCTCCAGTCGACTGTAAATCCAGTGGTCGGCGATAGTTTCCGGCTTGGCGCGATCGGCCTCGCTATCGGTTACCCCGGCCTCGTCAGCTTTAGCCTCGATAAAGCGAGCAATGTTCCATAGCTTGTTGCAGAAGTTGCGCCCGGCCACCACGGAGGCTTCTGAGAAAGCCTGAGCCTGTCCAGCGCTACGGTTCATGACGATACCGATGCGGAGGGCGTCACTACCATACTTGGCAATAATATCCATCGGATTAACGACATTGCCCTTACTCTTGCTCATTTTCTGGCCATGTCCATCTAGGATTAGGCCGTGCAGGAAGACGTCCTTGAATGGCACCTTTCCTGTTACGTATAAGCCTAGCATGATCATGCGGCTGACCCAGGCACGCAGAATATCTACGCCAGTTTCCATTACTGAGTTGGGATAGAAGCGACTCAATCGACCGCCAGTGGTGTAATCAGTGGTAACAAATGGCCACTGACCACTGCTGAACCAGGTGTCAAAGGTGTCCTCGTCACGAACGTACGATTTACCATTGACTTCAATCTCGGTTTGGTCAACGCGAGTATCAAAAATCCAGTCGTCGGGATCGTTGGCCGCGTGGAAGGCGGGGATTGGAATGCCCCACGGGATTTGGCGGCTGATGTTCCAATCGCGTAGCTCGTCGTAATAACGCGCTAGCTCCCTACCCTTCTGCTCTGGCACAAAGTGAATCTCGCCGGCTTCGACCGCCTGCTTGGCGCGTTGGGCCAGCGGTTGTACTTTGATGAACCACTGTTTCATCAGTAGTGGCTGAATAGTGGTGCCGCACTTATAGCAATGTGGCACATCATGAGTGAAATCTTCGATTTTAGTCAGTGCCCCGCACTTTTTTAGATCCTCGACCACGGCGTCGCGAGCATCATCGGCGGTCATGCCGCGATACTTCTCGGGTGCGTTATCAGTAATCTTGCCATCGGTGCCGATAATTTGAATCATTGGTAGGTTGTGACGCTGGCCGATCTCGAAGTCTAACGGGTCGTGTGCTGGTGTAATTTTTACGGCACCAGTCCCAAAACCTAGCTCGACGCCCTCGTCGGCAACCACTGGAATCTCGCGTCCTACCAGAGGTACAATGACCTTCTCGCCTACCAAATTCTTGTATTTGGGGTCATCCGGGTGTACAGCAATTGCGGTATCACCGAGCATGGTTTCGGGTCGAGTAGTAGCTACCTCGATACTCCCCTTCCCGTCTGGTGTTTTGTAAACGATGTGCCAGAGGTGAGATTTCTCAGACTTGAATTCAACCTCAATATCGGCAAACGAAGTTTGATGCTTTGGACAGTAGTTTACAATGCGATTACCTCGGTAAATTAAGCCGTCATCCCATAGCTTTTTGAACGTTGCATAAATCGTGTCGATTACCTTCTTATCCAAGGTAAACACAGTTGAGAACCAGTCGCAGCTAGCGCCCAGTGCCCTGACTTGTAGCTCCATATTGCCGCGATTTTTCTCAACAAAATCCCAGGTCTGACGATAGAGCTCTTCACGACTAAAGTCGAAGCGAGATTTCCCTTGCTTATTTAAGGCGCGCTCAAATACCACCCAGGTTTCAAAGCCAGCGTGATCTGCCCCTGGAATCCAGATAGTATCTCTACCCTGCATGCGGTAATAGCGGATTAAGATATCTTCAATTGGCAGCATGTAAGCGTGCCCAACGTGCAGATTGCCATTAGCATTCGGAGGTGGCATGACTATAGAATAGGGGTCGCCTTCTCCAGTTGGCGCAAATGCTCCGCTGGTCTCCCACATTGCGTAAATGGGCGTTTCGTAATCGTTAGGATTGTACGTTTTTGGTAAATTCATGAATTAAAACCTTTGCTGTGTTATCTATTGTGAACGTGAAATGAGGCCACTTTAACAATCTCGAAATGTCTCTCGAGCCCACCTCAACCTAGTTGTCGGAAAGTTAACGTTCGCATCCAATTACCACATATGAAATGTGAAATATTGTGCGATGTTAAACGTCTGCACCACTTTGTTTTGACCTCATTTTTGTGTTGCAACTATTATACCATAAAAGAGTAGGGTGAGGTAGACTTAGGCTCGCCGGTGGAGATACAAAAAATTAGAGGACTCATCCCTTTGTAGTACAGGCGAGGCGGGCGACAGCTAGCTGCATTATCTGAATTAAATATGTTGGAACTACAGGTGGCTAAAACACTTTAGTTATCGGTTGGTAATTTTTAGTAACAGTCGATATATCTGGTAGCGCAGAGGATGTAGGGGCTTCTCCCAGGTACCTAGCCGCTCAATCCGTTGGCCACCAAAGGATAATTTGAACTGCGTAAAGCCTTTCCAGTGTTGATAACGCGGATTCTCAGAGTCGTGCTGCGGAGCGATGCCGTACCAGTCAAACCAGTGACAACCTTGCTGATGGGCGTACTTCAAAGCGAATAATCCTAAACCAGTAGCAGGGGAGTACTTGCGATACTCAGTGCGGTTGGCAGCGTGGGCGTAACTCATGGTTGTGCCGTCGGTATAGAAGATGATGCTAGCGATTTTAGTGCCACCTAGCTCGGCGAACATTAGACCAGCCGCTTTTTTAGGAAACAGGAAGGCGGCGAGCTGCTGAAAATACAGATCATCGTGCGGGCGCATGCCAGTGCGCTTGGCTACCTCGTGAATCATCTCGATAAAGTATTTAATATCGGTGGGTTTATAGCTGACGGAGTAGGTGATGCCGGCCTTGTCGCACTTTCTTGCGTAGCGGCGGGCGGTTTGTGACAGCTCGGCCATTAGCTTGTCCTCATCCACTGATACGTCGTTAACTACGGTGGCGGGCGGTTGTACCTCGCGGTGACTATGGCGATAGCCCAGTTTCTTTAAATTTGCCTCAGTAATGGTGGGGCAGGTGGGCTCAATGCGAATAAAATCTAGCTTCTTCTGTTTGGCGATTTTAACTAGGTCGTCAGTAGCGTCCTTTAGGCTATTGGCGTCCTTAATTACTGGACCAAATGGACAATATAGTCGATTGCTCATCTGACCATGCTCAATAATACCTAGGTATGAATAATCCGGCGTTGTCTCATGTACAACGCTATTCTTAATCGACTTCTGAAAATCACCCCAAATAGAGCTCTGTAGAAAACTCTTTTCCTCACTAAACATAATTCTATTCTAGCACAGCCGTAAATCGAACCTATCGTCACGGCCGCGCCGTTGGGTGGTTTATGCTAAAATAAAGCTATGATAACAGATAGAAATATCGACATCTTTATTGGTGACAGCACGGTGGATGGTTATAAATTTCCCGAATATACTGACAACCACGATTATGTAAACATTCAGAAATTGCCGACCTGGGCAAAGTTGTTTTGTGCGGCTGATCACGCCATCCAAGCTAATCATGCTCGGGCTAGTGCCGGATGGCTAGCGAATTATAATTATGCTAAGCAATACGATGATGCTATGGCTATGCATGACCATGCGCGGATTCGGCGAATTATCTTCTCAGGTGTTGCGAACGATTTCTGGAACAAATTTGCGCCCGAACAAGTGGTTATGGCAATGACCAGACTATTAAAAAGGGCAAAGGTCGAAAATCCGGATGCGCAGATTATCTGGGTGACCCAGGTCATGCCACCTTCACCGCGCAACCTAAAGGAGCTAGCTGGTCTGAGCTTCGCCTCTAAACTACTAATTAAAACCGTGCAGGATTTGGGCGTAGAGGCGGCTGATGCGACAGGTTGGTTATCTGATACCACTGACACTTGGGTGGAGGATGAGCTGCATCCCAATAAGAGGGGACACCAGCTAGCGGCTACTAAAATGGTAGAATTCATTAACTCTACTAATCTTCCTGTGCTACAATAATCGTAGAATAATTAATCCTAATAGGAGAATACTATGATAATTAAGCCATCAACTGCTATTCGCAACAATTATAACGAGATTTCCGACCTCGCCCGCGAGACTGGCGAGCCAATTTACCTAACTAAAAATGGAGAGGGGGACTTGGTGGTCTGCAACATTGATGTCTTTACGCGTCAACAAGAGGCGGCGCAGCGCGAGCTCGAGCACAAGAAGGCGTGGCTAAAGGATGAGATCCTACGCGGTCGAGCCTGGTGCGAGGCTGGACATCCGAATCTGACGATGGACGAATTTAAGAAACGCTTTGATAAGCACGTTGACATGCTAGAGCGCAGCCAAAAGAAAAATAATAATCAGCCGACAGAGGCTTAGAAATGGATAAATTTAGGGTGGAAATTACGAATCTAGCTGCTGAAATGATGGAGACACATGCGGACTATCTAGCTGATTTTAATGATGGCTCGCCACAAAAATTCAAGGAAGCGTTTTATGCAGCTGTAGATGGCTTAGTAACGCTTCCGCGTCGATACTCGCGGGTTTACGCTGATGATGAGACCATGGGTGAGCTGCGTAAGGCTTGGTTCTATCATAATCGCTGCGCCGCGATCTTTCGTATCGATGACAACAAGGTTGTCGTTGAGTATGTAATCGATGACAAACAGGAAAACGCCTGGCTGTTTGATCTATAGATTTAGATAATAGATGCTAGCTTAGCTGCTTTTGCGTCAACGAAGTAACTTGTATAATCTGCACTAAAATAATAAGCCGACTCATAAAGAGTCGGCTGTGGGAGACTATGATACGATCCTTGGTTATTAGTATTCAGTGTTGACAGTTAGAGTGGGTGGCGCTGGATATATACCACTCTCGCGTACAGCTTTGACTTGCAATGCATAAACATTGTCTCCGCACCAGAAGTTTCGCTTTCCGTAAGTCGGCATGGCATCTTTCTCTTCCCATACGACGTTTCCGGTGCGTCCAAGCATGCGGACATCAACTCTAGTTACACTTCCGCCATACGTGTATAGACATGCCCAGCGATTGTGCACTCTGCTTCCTATGACAGTCTGATATGAGCCGTGGACTACATGTGTGTAGTTGGGAGCTCCACTGCACTGGGGTGCTGCATACGTTGAAGCATCATCAGATGCATAGGCTGTATTTTTGTACGGCAAAAAATGTTAGTGTTGATATAACGGCAAATACGGCTAATACGGCTAATAGCTTTCGCCTAATCGAAGTGTACATAAAATCTCCTTTAAGTACTTGGGTTCCCCACGTGGTACAGTGTAACATTTAACCAGTATTCTTGTCTATGGCGGTTTTGGTAGCTAGGATACGTATGATATAATCTAGCATTATGAATAAGGTAAAAAATCGATCAATCGCAAGGTGCTGATTTATAGGGCATTAGGAGTGCTAATATCGATACTGTTTATTTTTACAGGAGCTACGATTATTTTGCAGCGCAACTCAGATCAAAGCAGAATGAGTAAGTCTTGCGATAGAACCAACGACACTAGGTACTGTCAATTAATGAACAATTATAATATGACAGAGTCCTACTCTAGTGCTACACTTGCGTCGTATATAATGTTTTCAACGGCTATAGTTTGCCTTCTTATTTCTTTGAAGCCAACATTTCAGAACTCTGATAAGTAGTTCTGTTTGATCTATAAATTCCACGCGGTCTTGGTCATGCTGATAGATGGGATGACGTCGAGGCGGCGAGGATCGGTCGGTGGTAGAATCTGGGTCTTATAATATCCGAGTGTGGCAATCATAGCGCCGTTATCGGTGCATAATGCGGGTGAAGGGAAGTTGATCGGAATCGGTAACTTCTCTTTTAATTGGCGGCGCAATTCCTGATTAGCAGCCACGCCGCCGGCAATAACTACCGACTTCGGCTGGTATTCACGAGTAGCTTTAACTAACTTTTCAACCAAGGTCTCTGCAGCGGTGTATTGGAAGCTGGCGGCAAAGTCGGCGACCTGTTGTTTGGTTAACTTAGCAGCTAGTTCGTGTGACGGAAAAGTGTGATCCACGCCGACCGCATCCTGAACGGCACGGAGTACGGCGGTCTTCAGTCCACTAAAGCTAAAGTCATACTTACTGTGCATGTGGGCCTTGGGCAGGTGATACTTGTGCGGATCGCCCGATAGTGCTGCCTGGGCAATTGACGGGCCACCGGGGTAGGGCAAACCAATAATTTTTGCCACCTTGTCAAAAGCTTCGCCTACCGCATCGTCGGCGGTTTGACCGAGTAGCTCGTAATCGCCGTGGTTACGGAATAGTACAATCTGCGAGTGTCCGCCACTGACAATTAGGGCGAGGAAGGGGAACTCGGGTGGGGTGTCCATTAGAAAGTTAGCGTAGACGTGTCCCTCTACGTGATGGACGGGGTAGAAAGGCTTGTGTTTAATTAGCGCCAAGGTGCGAGCTGATAGTGAACCGATTAGTAGTGATCCAATCAACCCCGGCATCATGGTGGCGGCGATGGCGTCAACCTCGTCCCATCCGCCAGCGTCCTGCACGGCCTTATCGATTACTGGTAGTACAACTTCGAGGTGTGAGCGAGCGGCGACCTCTGGCACTACTCCGCCATAGGCCTTGTGAATATCAATCTGAGTATTTACTACGTTACTGATTATTTCACGCCCGTCGCGCACCACGGCGGCCGCGGTCTCGTCGCACGAGCTCTCGATACCTAACACATTCATTGTCTATATTTTAGCACAGGGGCGGCGGGGTGGTATAATTAGAATCATGAAACTGACTCCAACAGATATCCGCAACTCGGTGATGGTGCCGGTGCATGCGGTGCGGGCCTTTATGAAGGCCAATAAATACGATTATCCCGCCAGCTCAATGACGGTGATTGGTGTAACAGGTACGAATGGCAAGACCACTACTTGTTTTATGATTTACAACATGCTATTGAAGGCGGGCTATAAGGTCGGCCTGATGTCAACCGTAGCTAACGCTATTGGCGACCAGATGACGGCGCAGTCAGCGCATATGACCACAGCTGATGCTGGTACGATGAACAAGCGCTTAGCCAAGATGCGTGACGCGGGTGTGCAATATTTGGTGATTGAGGTGTCTAGCCATGCGCTGGCGCAACACCGGGTCTTCGGCATCCCGTTTGATATCGTGGTTGAGACTAATGTAACGGAAGAGCATTTGGACTACCATCGTACTTTCAAACGCTACCGCGAGGCTAAGATGAAATTATTCAAGCTGTGCGCTAATAACGCCAAGCGAGGCGGTCGTGGAGTGGGTATTGCTAACGCTGACGATCCGTCGGTAGGTTACTTTGTACGCGAAGTACCAACGCCAATCACCTATGGTATTAACGCCGGTCAGATGCGGGCGCGTCAGGTTAAACTGACCGCCAAGGGCGTGGAGTACTATCTGAAACACGATAAAACTACCTATCACATCAAGACGCAGATTCCGGGCGAGTTTAATGTATATAATTCGCTCGCGGCGGCCAGTGTGGGGATTCAACTGGGACTAGATAAGCAGCAAATCGAGGACGGTATTTATTCGCTAGCTAGCGTCGAGGGGCGCATGAACCGGATTGACGAGGGACAAGACTTTGACGTCATTATTGACTTTGCCCACACGCCGGACGCCTACGAGAAATTATTGCCAGGTTTAACTAAACTAGCTAAGGGCAAGGTGATTACTTTGTTTGGTGGTGCAGGCGAGCGCGATCAGGAAAAGCTGCCGCTAATGGGCAAGATTGCCGCCGAGAATTCGGATATCGTGATTTTGACCGAAGATGATCCACGTGGCAACGTTCGTGCACAGAGCGAGAAATTGGCTAAGGGAGCTCGCAAAGCCGGCAAAAAGGACAATAAAGACCTATTATTTATCGACGACCGTGTAGCTGCAATTGAAAAAGCAATGGAGTTAGCTAACAAGGGCGATATGGTAGTACTAATGGGCAAGGGTCACGAAAAGACTATTGCTAGAGCTAATGCTGATGAGCCATGGAACGAAGCACTGGTGGCGCGCTATGCCATTCTGAAGGTGTTAGACAAAGCTGATACCGACGAGGCTAAGTCTCTCCACGATGAACTGGTCGAGAAGAAGATTATTAAGAAATAGTGGTATAATTACCTACAAGAATAAAACAAAAAGGAAGATTTAAACATGAAAAAATTAATGGCGTTTGATATTGACGACACGCTAAATGTCGCTAAGACTCCCATGACTGATGAAATGGGTCTAATATTTGCGCATCTGCTGGACTATTACGCGGTGTGTGTAATTTCGGGTCAAAAATTTGAACAGTTTTTAAGGCAGATTATTGAACCGATGCATGAGCACGCGACAGTTGAGCGACTGCGCAATTTACACTTAATGGTGGCGCAGGGGACCCAGTACTACACTTGGTCGGGTCTAGAGAACAATGAGCCGCTGAACCCTAAAAATTGGCGTCAAGTCTATTCCTATCCGCTGACATCTGAGCAGGTGCAAAAAATTGATAGTTCAGTAGAGCAGGCGGCGAAGGAACTGGGCTACTGGTGTGAGCATCCGGCAGGCGAGGTAAATGAAGACCGGATTTCCCAGG
Organism: Candidatus Saccharibacteria bacterium UBA1103; assembly: GCA_002313515.1. Lineage (GTDB taxonomy): Bacteria > Patescibacteriota > Saccharimonadia > Saccharimonadales > Saccharimonadaceae > Nanoperiomorbus. Next base: position 16,067 of record DCBQ01000005.1, read on the forward strand.
TGACTTTTAGTGCACTGGGCCAGGCAGCCACGCCAGAGGATAAATACAAGTGGGATCCGGATCATCATAAGCGCGAGGCGATCGTGAAACGAGCACGCGAGCTAGCGCCCGAATTTGATTACGAAATTGGTGGCACTACCAGCATTAACATCTTTCTGCCAGGCATGAATAAAACTTTTGGTATGCAACAACTGATGGACCATCTGAATCTGAAGAAATCAGATATTCTCTATTTTGGCGACATGACCCAGCCGGGTGGCAACGATTATCCAGTGATGCAAATGGGTATTGATACGCTAACCGTTACTAAGTGGCAGGATACGGTTTACGCCTTGAAGGGCATTATTGCGGTAAGCAAGAGCTAATGTGATAAAATAATTCTGTACGGAGGGGTGTCCGAGTGGTTGAAGGAGCGCGCCTGGAAAGTGCGTATAGCGGGCAACCGTTATCTGGGGTTCGAATCCCCATCCCTCCGCCAGATTAACGTCGGGGTGTAGCGCAGTTGGTAGCGCGTACGGCTGGGGGCCGTGAGGTCGCAAGTTCGAGTCTTGTCATCCCGACCAGAGATATTATTTAATTAACTAGAGTCCCCACCTATAAAGGTGGGGCAAGCAGTGGCAACAGCCACGCTGGGGTGGTTTTATTCGCTTCTCTTAAAATCAAATTTCACCTCACCCGGCGTAGACGCCTGCCCTCCCCGTCAAGGGGAGGGAATAAAATTATTCTATGCCATATAGCGTCGCCTTGTACTGTTCACTGCCAGTGACCGGGTCTCGGACGGTGATAGTGCGGACGGCTTTCCACTCCGACGTATTTAGCTTAGTGGGCGCATAAATTGTGTCGGTATTAGTGGTACCGGTGACCCAAATCTGGTGATGTTCTTTGGCGAACCGATTCATATCCTTTATGGCGCGGTTGAACTGATTATCGCGTAACATGGCAAGTGACCCAGTGGGGTCGTTTTTAACGCTATCCCACAGGAAATAGGTTGGATGCTCCTTGCTGTCGTAGAAGCTGGCTTCGTAAAAGCCGTAGGGGCTATTAGAAATTATCGGGGTATTGCTATGGTCGGTGGCTTGAATCTGCTGAATTACTTCGCCAGTTAAAACACTACTGCCGTTGAATTTGTTGTAATTGCCCTGGTGGTAGACCTGGTATATACCGTAGCTGAAGCAGGCGATAATTAGAACTAGGGTGGCGGGAGCTATCCACCAACTATGTTTATCGGATTTGTAGTTGGTAATCAGTACGGCAATTAGTACCGCCGTAAAGATAGCGGCAGATAAGACATATCGATCAACGAAAGATGAGGTTAGAGGTGGCAGCGATAGTAACATCAGGAAAATTACTGGTGCTATTGCCATAGTTAGAACCAGGTAAAAGCTCCGTCGCTCGGCACGATCGTAGCGGATTTGGTGTAGGTAGCGATAAACTAATACGCCAACTAAGATGATTGCAGTAAAGAACAGTACCGGTAGCCAACCGCTCGCCTGATTGCCTTGTAAGTAGAAGAATAACTCGGACAGGTAGTCGCTAGGTGTACTCGGGGTGACAGCGGGAATCCAGAAGCCACTACTAACCGTACGGAACTGCGATATTACGGTTGGTACCCAGGGCAGGTATAGTCCGACCGCCACCACATGGGCAATAACCCACTCCTTACTGAAATAATTTTTAGCAAGCTTCTGGCCTTTTAGATCTTGAATTCGTAGGTAAATCAGGCGATAGACCCAGTGGCTCAACCAAATCACGGCGGTGAAGTAGTGCGTTAGCATGCCTAGGTAAACTAGCACGCCATAAATAGCATAATCGCGTAATTTATGTGACCTTAGACCGTGCCACAACATTAAAGTGGCGGCTAGAACGATAGTGGTGACAACGGTGTACATGCGCGCTTCAATGCCAAACCGTACAAATAATGGAGAAATAGCCACCAAAAATACCGATAAAGCAGCGGTTTTGCGATTAAATAACTTTTTTATTAGGAAAAATAGCAGAATTAGGGTAATTACGCCAAAGAAAACCGACATAGAGCGAAAAGCAATCGCCGATGTGCCGAATAAGCTAGTCCAGCCCTTTAGCAACCAATAATACAGTGGCGGGTGAACGTCCAAGGCGGTGTAGTGGGTGATCTCGGATAAATTATATTTGGTGATGTAGGCGCTAAAGGCCTCGTCAAACCAGATGGAGCTGGCGGTTAAGCGGGTCAGGGTAAGGGCGAGAAATCCGCCGATCGCAACCGCCAGTGCCGTTAGGCTACCCCATTTCGAATTAAAGAATTTGGCTGCACTTTTCATATGTTAATTATAGCAAAAGAGAAAGTCAGCTAGTGCACTTCTGCTACGAAGGACTCGCCTCCCTGTAGCACAGGAGAGGCGGGAGGCAGTCAGCCGTATCCTGAGGAGCGGAATGCGCTAGCTGGCATGAACTCTGATCTTGCTCATGTTTAATCATAGTGCTACAATATCCATGATTGATTAAGAAACAAAAAGGAGGGAACTGAAAAATATGTACTACGCAAGTGGTAATTACGACGCCTTTGTGCGACCAAAGAAGCCAGAGGGTGTCGATAATAAACATGCTTATATTATAGGTACTGGTCTAGCAGCCTTGGCCGCGGCAGTAGTACTGGTGCGTGACGCGCAGATGCCGGGCAAGAACATTCACATTTTTGAGAAGGATGAACTACCAGGCGGTGCTTGTGACGGTCGGGAAATTCAAGGCATTGGTTATGTCATGCGTGGTGGTCGCGAGCTAGATAACCACTATGAGGTGCTATATGATATCCTTCATTCCATTCCGTCACTAGAACGCAAGAACGCCAGCGTGCTGGATGAGTTATATTGGCTGAACCGCGAAGATCCCAACTTCACCATGTGTCGCGCCACTGAAGAGCAGGGCAAGCCGGCTGTTGATGGTAAATTTGGCCTGAGTGATAAGGCGGCTATGGAAATCATGGCACTCTTCTTTACGCCAAATGAAAAGCTGTACAACAAGCGCATTGATGAAGTCTTTGACGATGAGGTCTTTAAATCCAACTTCTGGCTATACTGGCGTACCATGTTCGCCTTTGAGAACTGGCACTCTGCGCTCGAGATGAAGCTGTATATTAAAAGGTTTATTCACCATGTATCGGGTCTACCGGACTTTACAGCACTACGCTTTAGCCGTTATAACCAGTACGAATCATTCATTCTGCCGATGGTCAAATACCTAGAGAAGGCGGGTGTACAGTTCCACTACAACACCAAGGTTAACGACGTCAAGATTGAAGTTGGCGGTCAGCGTGTAGCTAAGCGTCCACGCTCGAGTGTTGGTGAGGATACTATTTTGCGTATTCAACAAGAGCAGTTCCCGCGTAATCCGTATAGCACGGACATCAAGAAGGTAGCTAAAGCCATTGTCATCGCCGATGCAGGTGGCGAGCATACTATTGACCTAACCGAGGACGACTACCTGTTTATTACACCGGGTGGTTGTGTGGAGAACGCTACTATTGGTTCGCAGAACGAGCCAGCAGCCTGGAACCCGGATCTAAAGCAGGGCGGTGGCTGGGACATGTGGCGCCGCATTGCCAAGCAAGATAAATCCTTTGGTCATCCAGATAAGTTCTGCTACGACCCAGAAGCCAGTAAGTGGATGAGTGCCACGGTGACGACCTTGGACAACGAGATTCCGCCGTATATTCAGAATATTTGCCGCCGCGATCCGTTTAGCGGCCGCACGGTTACTGGCGGTATAGTATCAGTCAAGGATTCGAATTGGCTAATGAGCTGGACGCTAAATCGCCAGCAGCAGTTTAAGGATCAGCCGAAGAACCAATTGAGCGTATGGGTCTACGGTCTATTTCCTGATCAGCCAGGCAATTACGTCAAGAAACCAATGCGTGAATGTACTGGTAAAGAGATTTGTGAAGAATGGCTGTATCATCTAGGTGTGCCAGTTGACCGCATTGAAGAACTAGCGACTAATCACGCTAACTCGGTGCCAGTGATGATGCCGTATATCGATGCCTTCTTTATGCCGCGTGAAGCGGGCGATCGTCCGGATGTCGTGCCTGATGGGGCAGTGAACTTTGCCTTCCTGGGTCAGTTCGCCGAGGAACCGCGTGATGTAATCTTTACTACGGAATACTCAGTGCGTACAGCTATGGAAGCAGTGTATACACTATTCAATGTTGAGCGCGGCGTGCCGGAGGTCTGGAATAGCACCTATGACGTGCGCGATCTGGTTAATGCCTCGGTTGCCCTGCGTGATGGCCGTAAGTTGACTGATATGGATCTGCCGTTTACACAGAAGCTAGTGCTAGAGAAGGTTATCCAAGCCGTTAAGGATACTGATATCGAGAAGCTGCTAAAGGAGTATAAAGCGATTTAGCTGTATAGAGAAGCCCGCCCCCCATCAGGGGCGAGAAACAGATTCTAATAGTGTCTGCGGCCTATGCTCAGATTTAAAGTCCCGCCCCATCAGGGGCGTAAGCTGTGACATGCACTACGCGTAAAACTTAAGTCCCGCCCCATCAGGGGCGGGCAAGCTGGTGCGTAGCACCGCTGGGTGGGGTTTGTAAACTCTAGTTAAACTAACTAATACTACAAACCCCTTCCGTCACGACTACGTCGTGCCACCTTCCCCTGATGGGGAAGGACTTTTGTTATTGACAACTAACACCATTATTTCCTAGTGCTTGACAATAAAACATAAACGTGATAGTATTAATAATGTCGAACGAAGATAGAAACGGTTGACAAAGAAGATAGATAAAAACAGAAAGGAAGATAATGGTTAAAAACCTAAACTCTATTAATAGTGCCAAAAATCAAGAGGCAATTGACAACATGAGCGAGCGCGAGCGTCGTAATGCTGGTTTAACGCGCGATCTAGCGATCGTGGCTACATCGGAAATGGCTTTAGCTAATCTGGACGACGTTAAGGGCATTAACTTTATGACGCACCGAAAGGCTAACGAAAAGCGCGCACTGGATCAGGCGGCCAACGAAGCCGGTGCGCAGAAAGAATATGCTCAGGAGGTAGAGAATGCCCCCTTTGGCAGTCACGAAGACTACGAGCAACGCCAAGCTACACGTGCCGACCGTTACGACGGTACACCGAACTTAAATGAGGACGAAGAGAAAACCGTTCAGGTAGTTAGTGGCGAGGCCACTAACTACGAATAAAACGTAGAGTAGCAATTACACATAGACAGCCCTGCAGATATAGCAGGGCTATTTCGTGAATACGTCGAGCTTGACAAAAACGCTAAATCATGTATTCTATATATAGATGCAAATTGCATCCATAGCTCGCTTGGGCTAGCTCTTTAGAAAGATGGAAAGATGGTTTTATTCATCATTAGTGTGGTCTTTTTGGTGATTGCTGTTGCCGCTGTGCTTTATGCGGTGACTAGGCGTCGTGGAATAGCGGCGGCTAAGTCAGAAGTGGCCGAAGCTAAAAAAGCCACCAAGGATGACTACGACGATAGCGAATCTCACAGTCTAAAAAAGGCCAGGCATACATTAGCGTATCGGCAGGGCCAACGAATAAAAGGCGCCGTTGTAGCATGTGTTACGGCCATTATTGGCGGAATCATGATGCTATTCTGCGTATTCTATACGCAGGATGCGGGCAACGTAGTCGTACTGCGTAACTTTGGTGGTTCGATTGCCGGCGTTTCAAAGGATGCTGGTTTGCACACTAAAGCGCCATGGCAGACTGTTATAACCTACGATGCGCGCAACAATCTGATTAACTTCTATGGTGCCGACACTGAGTACAAGGCAGATGGCGGTAGCTACGAAGGTAAGCAGGTTTCGATTAATGATAAGTCTGGCGCCAGTGCTAACGTTGACATTCAGGTAAACTATTCGCTTAACCCTGATGCAGCCGATGATCTGTATCTGAACTATGGCACGCAGAAAAGTATGACAGAGAAGTATGTCGGCAATGATCTGCGTTCGGTTACACGTGAAGTGTCGGGTCAGTTTGACACGATTACTATGCTGACTAACCGTAGTCAGTTTACTAAGGCTGTGCAGAAGGCACTGGAGACCAAGTGGAACAAGATTGGTTTGGTTGTCGAGCAGGTAAGCGTGCAGGATGTGCGCTATCCATCGTCAATTACAGAGGCTTATTCGGCGGCGCAGGCGGCTGAGGTTAACAAGCAAAAGGCTAAGAACGAGCAGGAAACTGCTAAGGTTCAGGCCGAGACCAAGAAGATCGAGGCGCAGGGCGAAGCGGATGCTAACGCAGTGCTGAATAATTCACTGACTGATAAGGTACTGACGCAGAAGTATATTGATGCGCTGAAAAACGCCGATAATCTCACTGTAGTGCCGAACGGATCAGTTCCTATGATTCAAACTAAGTAGCCATCGATCACCTTAATGGGCTATCCTTCATGGATAGCCCATTTTTATTAAAAATAATGACATATTTTTATTAATTTGGCCTCCATTGGTTGTGGATTGCCTATCGTAGCTAATACGACCATGGGGCTCTACCGCCTTTCTGTTGTATAATATAACTAATGAATCAGTATGCGGATGAAGTAAGGCGAACAGTAAAAAAGCTGTTCGATGTGGATGTGAAGGTGGAGTTGAGTCGGCCGGACCCGCAATTTGGAGACTATGCCACCAATGTGGCGATGCAGCTGGCCGGTCGACTACATCAAGCACCCCGGGCGATTGCCGAACAGATCAAGAACGAGCTAGACCAGAGTGGTACCTATAGTGAGGTTTCAATTGCGGGGCCAGGCTTTATTAACTTACGTTTGTCAGCTAAAGCCCTGAATCAAGATTTGGAGAATAAATTTAACAGCCAGATTCCGTTTGGCAATAACCAGGACGGGGCGGGCAAGAAAGTGTTGGTAGAATATCCCTCGACCAACATGGCAAAGCCGTTTTCTATTGGGCATTTACGACCGGCCAATCAGGGTTGGGCGGCACGTAATCTAATGAAAGTGACCGGCTGGGACGTGATTACAGACAATCACCTGGGCGACTACGGATCGCCATTTGGTATCTGGGTGGTTGGATTTAAGAAGTTCAGTAGCGAGGAAGCGCTAAAACAGCGTGGGGTCTACGAGCTGGGCGATATCTATATCAAGACCAAGGCGGCCATGAAAGAAGAAGCGGAGGCAGGTAAACACGACCTAGCGGATGCGGCGCAGGGGTGGCTATTAAAGCTGGAACAACATGACCCCGAGGCGGTCGGCTATTCTGAGCGTTTTAATAAAATATCGCTGGATCACATTCATGATGTCATGAAGCGGCTGGGCATCAGTACAGATTACGAGCTGGGTGAAAAGTTCTTTGCTGAGAAGGGCAAAGCGGCGGTGCAGGACTTGCTAAACAAGGGCTTGGCCATTCAGAACCCAGACGGCTCGGTAATTGTAGACCTGAATGATTATGGTATTAAGACCCCAATGCTGGTACTGAAATCTAATGGTGCGGCACTCTACGCTACGACCGACCTGGCCACCATGCTGTACCGCGACCAGACTTTTCATGTTGACCGGGTAATTTTCTGCGTTGGTAGCGAACAAAAGTTTTACTTCCAGCAGCTGTTTGCCATGGCAAAGAAAATTGGGCTGAAAACCGAAATGATTCACATGTGGTATGGCATGATTGATCAGCTGAACGAGGATGGCACGCGCGAGAAGATGTCCAGCCGCAAGGGCGTGGTACTGCTAGAGGAGCTATTAGATAAGGCCGAAGAGCGGGCGCGCGCCAATGCTAAGACGCCGGATCTATCTGATAGTGACATTAAAAAGATTGCGGTGGGGGCGATTAAGTTTAGTGATTTTGCCAACGACCGTCGTACCGGCATGCTGTTTGATTGGAACACCATGTTTAGCTTGACCGGATATTCGGGGCCGTACGTGCAGTATGCCGCCGTGCGGGTGAATAAGATTCTGTGCGACAATCCGATTCCGGAGGTTGATTATAGTGGTTATGACTACGAGCCTGAGAAGGCGGTGATTTTGAAGCTGCTGGATTATCCAAATATTGTGAAGCTGGCGGCCGATAACCTAGAGCCGCACCGCATTGCGACCTATATTTATGAGCTAGCAAAGGAGCTAAACCGCTACTACGAACACACACCGATTGCCACCGAGCAGGTGAATGAGGTGGAGAAGGCGGCGCGCTTGCATCTAATGCAGCACGTAGAATATGTGTTCAAACATGGTTTAGGAATTTTGGGAATTGAGATTCCGGAAAGGATGTAGAAAATGGACAAAAAGGCAAGTTTATTCTGGGTGGACCTAGAGATGACCGGGCTAGAACCGGATATTGATAAAATCTGTGAGGTTGGCGTGATTGCGACTGATTGGCAGTTCAATGAAGTAGCGCGCTACGAATCAGCGGTAAAGGTGGATCGCGAGTTTATGGAAACCCGCATGACGGGCGAGTTCTGGCAGAAGAATCAGGCGAGTCACGACAATTTAATTAAGAATTCCACGTCGGCGGACGCTAAGACGGCGGCGCAAGTCGAGAAAGAGCTAATTGACTTTGTGAACACTAATTTTGATACTACTAATCCGATTTACTTAGCCGGCAATTCGATTCACCAGGATCAGAAGTTCATCGAGCGGGAGTGGGTAGAGCTGAACAAGCTATTTAATTATCGCCAGCTGGACGTTAGCGCCTGGAAGATTATTTTTGAAAACCGGGGCGTAGTGTTTAATAAGCCAGAAGCTCACCGGGCCATGAGCGATATTGAAGGCTCGATGGAAGAGCTAAAGTATTATCTAGAAAGGGTAAAATTCTAATGGCGCTATCTGAATCGGATATCCGTGGTCAGATTGAAGCGTTGGGGGCGGTGATTGACCGCGAGCGCTCCACTGCCGAAAACGATATTTACGCAGTGCAGGGCGAAATGATGGCGGTGATTAGAAAGAATTCGAATCCGCTACAGTTATCGCTACGCTGTGATTACAATCTCGGTAAATTATTGCGCGACCAATACGAGTCGGTGCTAGAAGGACAACACCTAAATAAGAAACATTGGATAACTATTTTATTAACTGAACAGCTATCTGACCAGGACGTACACGACCAAATTCGTCACGCTTATGAGGAAACGATAAGGTTGATCGATAAAGAAGATAGTCTCTAGCTAGAATAACTGGCTAATTAACACTCTTAATGCGATTGCTTAGCTCGGAATAATCATTATAGGCGGTTTCTAGTAGCTTCTTGGTCTCCTCGTTGTCGGTGCTGTTGTAGATTTCCTTGATATCGCTGACTACCTTATCGGTGGCACTCTGCAACTCCTTCTTAAACGAGCTATCTAGTACACCTTGTGATTTAGCTTTGTCTAGATTATTCTTGATGTCTTCGCTGGCGGTGGGCTCGACAGTGTTGCCATCCTTGTCGGTAGCGGCAATGTCAATTTTGCCTGATAAGATTTTGAACTGCGACTTTGATGTTAAGCTAATTTCCGCATTGACATTGGAGATGTTGGTATTAAAGTCTTCGGCGGCATCTTCACCGTACTGAGTAACACCTTGTAGATTGGCGATATCTTGGCCTAGCTGAGTTAAGCTGGCAGCGGATGGGCCGTTTTGCTTGCTACCGCCAACTGCCGCAATAACCGACACAATGATGACTAGAGCAATTACACCTCCGCCAATTGCCATAAAGAGTTTGCTTGACAGGGGATTAGCGGATAGAGCCCCAAATCCGCTCTTGCGCGGAGTGTCGGGTGCGATGTAATTCAAGTAGTCAATATTGCCGTAGGTTGGCTGAGGCGGCTGATCAATTGGTAATTGCCCTGGGCCACCATTAGGAGCAGTGGTCTGTTGACTGTAGGCTTGGTTGGGTGTGGGCTGACCAGGAATAGCGGGCATGGCTGGTGGTGCCATATAGGCCTGGTTGTAATTTGAGCTGCTAGGCTGCGGCGGCGTGCCATACGGATAACCGTTGGGCTGATTGCTCTGTGGTGGATAAGAGCCACTATAATTATATCCTTGAGGCATCTGGTTATTGTTGTTATATTGTCCTTGCGCTTGCTGGGAATTGAGAACGAAACTGCTTGGGTCAATATTGAGACGCTTCTCTTTGCGCAAGCTTGGGGCATAGCCTGAATAGTAGTTAGATGCAATAACAGTGCTACTACCAGCACCATTGACGGGGTTACTATGTTTATTGTGATGGGTGGCGGGAGCACCGGGTAATATATTGGCATTGCCAGTTGGCATATTTCCGCCGAGCAGGCTATTGTTATTGCCAGCTACGGCGGAGTTGTCAACGACGGGCGCTGAATTCAGCGGGTGATGGGGGTCGTTAAAGGACGGTGCTTGATACTGCACTATATTCGGGCTAAAAGTCCGGTTGGAAGCTCCAGAATCCCCACCTCTACTCATACTTAAAATATTAACACAAGCGGCACTGATTCTCAATCTAATATATAATATAGTCAATGAGCGATTTGAATGACGCCAAGGAAGAAATTCGGTCGAAGCTGGCCATCGAGGATGTGATTGGCCAGTATGTGCAGCTGAAGCGAGCAGGGCGGTACTGGAAGGGCCTTAGTCCTTTCACTAACGAACGCACGCCATCCTTTATTGTGACGCCAGAACGTGACATCTGGCACGACTTCTCCTCTGGTCAGGGTGGCGATATCTTTAGCTTTATTATGTTAGCGGAAGGCGTAGACTTCATGGGCGCCATGGAAATATTAGCCAAGAAGGCTGGGGTGGACTTGTCACAATATGACCGCCGTCGACCGCAAGGGCAAGGTCAGAAAAAAGAGCGCATTTTAGATATGAATATACTGGCAGTTAACTATTTCCAGCATTGCTTAATTGACTCAAAACCAGCTATGTCCTACGCTCGCGATAAGCGACAGCTCACCAAGCAAACTATCCTGGATTGGGGTATTGGCTATGCTCCCAGTCGTCATAATCTAAAACAGTTATTAATGGATAAGGGTTATAGTCGCGAAGAGATAAAATCGGCGGGACTGAATCTGTTCGAGGACTATAATTTTCGTGGCGAAGGTGAAGGTTACCATGGTGGTAATCGCCTAATGATACCATTAAGGGATAGTCAGGGTCAGGTGGTTGGTTTTACTGCGCGTATCTTAGATAATCACCAACCGAAGTACATCAACACGCCAGCCACCCTGGTGTACGACAAGGGTCGGCAGTTGTTTGGGTTGAGCTTTGCCAAAAAAGCAATTCGTGAGCAGGACTTTGTAATTGTGGTGGAGGGCAATATGGATGTGATGACATCTAGTCAAGCAGGGGTAAAAAATATTGTGGCAGTGGCGGGCACGGCACTAACCGAGTACCATCTAAAATCGCTAGGACGCTTAACTAACGACATCCGATTCTGCTTTGATAGTGACCGGGCGGGCGTAGCAGCCACTGAGCGGGCAATTAAACTTGCTGAACCATTGGACTTGAAGCTATCGGTAATCGATTATTCCTCGGCAGGCGTAAAGGACCCAGACGAGCTAATAAAAAAGGATGTTGAAGCTTGGAAGAAGCTAGCTAGTACCAACGTGCCAGCGGTGGACTGGGTGATCAATAAATACGTGGCGACCAACGACCTTACTACAGCTGAGGGTAAGAAGGAGGTGACCACTAAAGCCTTGAACGTAGTGCGCGGCCTGAGCGATCCTGTGGAAGTGGAGTTCTACTTAAAGAAGATTGCGGATGTTACAGGGGTTAGCCTTGATAGTGTCAAGGCTAAGCTAAAAGGTGAGGCTACTAAAGCTGCGGCTAGACCAGTACACTTAAAGCCTGCCAAGACTAAGCTAGACGAATTGGGCAAACGCAATAGCCAGTACTGTTTAAACGCCATCTTTGCTATTGCTAGCCAAGATCAGACTTGCCGCGGTCTGCTGGTGCATCTGCCGGATGACGCTCTGAATGACGTATTTCAACGCTTAAAATATCTGTTACTTAATCAGCCCCTGGAAGGGCAGCCAGTCAAGCTGACTAGCGACTTATCGGACAAACTGGCTGAGTTAACCATGTTCTACGATCAAGAACTGGCGGCTGCTAAAAATAACCGACTGATGATTCTGGAGAATTTTACGCAGCTAGAACGCTTAAAAACTGCTACTCGACTAGATCAACTACAGGCACAGTTCAACGAAGCTTTTGAACAGGGAAATGATGGGGTAGCGAGCGATATTAATCGGGAAATGAATGTGGTGCGTGGGCAATTGAATAACATTGAACGTAGTAATGCTAGTAACGACTTTGCTGGGCTAAGGACAATTTGGCAAATCAAGGATTAGCTATTGCATAGCCGATGTGGCTGTGGTAATATTTACTATGAGTATGGGCTTATTTTAGCTTGCGCGCATGAAGAAGCGCTGATGAAAATTCCAACACTATAAAATAAACAGCTAAGTTGCTAAGAAGGGAGTTTTGCGTGGCGAAGAAAAAGCAGAAGCCGTCGATTGACGAAGACATTTTGCTAAATGAGAGTGCTGATTTAACTGACGGTGACATGCCAGAGGATCTAGAGGCCGTTGATATCGACGATGATACGGTTATCGAGCCGACCGATATTGATGAGATTTCAGATGACTCAGTGCGGGTGTACCTACGGGAAATCGGTCGTATTCCGCTATTGAAGCCTGAGGAAGAGGCAGAACTGGCGCAGGAAATTATTAAAAATGTCGAGCCGCTAAAACAAGCCGAGCAGGAACTAGAGGAAGTTAAGAAACAGCTAGCGGACAAAAATTTGGATCAGAGCACTAAGGCTAAGCTGCGCAGACAGCAGAGCAAGCTGAATCTAAAAATCAAGCGATTGAAGCGGCCGAAAGATAAAATGGCCGAGGCCAATATGCGCCTAGTGGTTAGTATTGCTAAGCGTTATTCTGGTCGTGGGCTGGACTTTCTTGACCTAATTCAAGAGGGCAATACGGGCTTGTTGCGTGCGGTAGAGAAATTCGATCCGGATAAGGGCTTTAAGTTCTCGACCTATGCCACCTGGTGGATTCGTCAGGCTATTACCCGAGCTATCGCCGACCAGGCTCGCACTATTCGCATTCCAGTACACATGGTGGAAACTATCAATAAACTATTACGTACTCAGCGCAAACTGACCCAGGACTTGAACCGTGAACCGACTGTCGAGGAGTTAGCTAAAGCGATGGATGAGACGCCAGAAAAAATTAAATATGTGTTCAAGATCAAGCAAGACATCCAGTCACTGGATGCCACCATCGGCGGTAGCGATGACGACGATTCGTCCGAACTAGGTAACTTTGTTGAGGATGATACGACCGCTAGCCCGGAGGACGCTGCGAGTAATCATCTATTGAAAGAGCAGGTAATGGAAGTAGTTGGTACGCTATCGGATCGCGAGCAGAAGATTATAAAACTCCGCTTTGGCCTGGATGGCGGTCGTCCGCATACCCTCGAGGAAGTGGGCGCAGAATTTGCAGTGACCCGTGAGCGTATTCGCCAAATTGAGGCGAAAGCCCTGGCTAAGTTGCGCAAGAACAAGGAAACCGACCGTCTGCACGACTATCTAGAACAGTAATAACTTTAGTGTCCCGCCCTAGTGAGGGCGGGCAAGCTGGCGCTTTAGCGCCGCTGGGTGGGTTTGGCTGTATATGGTGCTACAATATACCTATGAGTAACCCAACCCTCGCCGGTAATAAGAAAATTTTAGCCCTGATTGATGGTAAGTCCGTCTTTTATCGGGGCTATTATGGTATGCCGCACCTTAGCACCAAGGATGGCACGCCGACTGGTGGAGTGTACGGTTTTGCCATGCTGGCTTTGCAACTAATCAATCAGATTAAACCAGATTACGTGGCGGTGGCGTGGGACAAGCCACATACTAATATCCGTCGCCGTCTAAAAATTTATTCGGGCTACAAGGCTGGACGTAAGCCAGCCCCGCCAGACTTTTATCAGCAGATTCCGATTCTGCATAAATTACTGGCGGCGCTGGGCTGGCCGTTATACGAGCTGGACGATTACGAGGCCGATGACATTATGGGCACGCTAAGTAAACAGGCCAACGAGCAGGGTATTTTTACGGTTATGATCACCTCGGATCTAGATATGTTGCAGCTAATTGATGACGATACTGAGCTGTTCGCCATGAAGAAAGGGTTGGCTAATATTGAGAAGTTTGATCGCCACGCCTTTGAGGAAAAATACGGCATTAAGGTTGAACAATTTTTGGATCTGAAGGCCCTGAAGGGAGATAACTCTGATAATATCCCCGGCGTACCCGGCGTGGGTGAAAAAACGGGCATTAAGCTGCTACAAGACTATGGCACGCTGGATGGCGTTTATGAACATGTGGATGAAGTCAAGGGCAGCTTACACGATAAATTGATTAACGGTCGCAATTCGGCCTACATGTCGCGGGAACTGGGGTTGATTATGTGCGATGCGCCACTGACCTTAGATTTGAAAGCCATGGATATGCGCAACTTGGACCGGGCCAAACTACATAAGATGCTATTGGACCTCGAGTTTACTAGCCTAATTAAGAAACTGCCCGACGTCATGCAGGATGACAGCGGTGAGATGGTGACCACTGGCCATACGCTACCGAATACTAAAATTATAGATAGTGAATTGCCGCTCAGCGAAGTGGTGATGGTGCAGGCAGTAGATGACCAGCTGTACCTCAGTCCCGATAAGGAACGGGCCTATAAGGCTAGTTGGCAGCGGACGGCGGAACTGTTAAAAGGCAAGCGGGTAATTACCCATGACGCTAAGAAATTAGCTGAACAATTTCTGTCTCGCAACCTTGATGTTAATTGGACGGTAGAATTTGACACCAAGCATGCTCAGTTTTTGATTAATTCCTTGAACGGCAGCCGGGAACTTAGTGAAATCGTGGCCGATCTAAAGCCAACCTCCGCTACCACGACTGACCAGCTAGCTACCGTATGGATGCTATATAACGAGCTGTCACCCGAACTAGCCAAACTAACTAAATTAAATGACCTGGCGCATAATGTGGATTTTCCGCTGCAGCTACTGCTGGCGAAAATTGAGGCGCGGGGGATGTTAGTGGACACGGCGCAGCTGGCTAAAATGTCGGACGACTTGGACGGGCGGATTAATGATCTGCAGTCACAGATATGGCAGGGCGTGGGTTATGAATTTAATATTGGCAGCCCGAAGCAGCTATCCGAGGCGCTCTTTGATAAGCTCGGTCTACCGGCCACTAAGAAGCGCAATAAGAGTGGCTTCTACCCCACGGGCGCCAAGGAGCTGGCTAAGTTGCACGGTGCTAATCCGGTAATTGAACTGATTGAGCAGTACCGGATGCTAACCAAACTAAAGTCCACCTATATCGACACATTACCGAAAGCGGTCGGCCTTGACGGGCGGATTCATACCACCTTTAGTCAGGACGTGACGGCGACGGGACGGTTGTCGTCCTCTAATCCAAATCTACAAAATATCCCCAGTCGTACCGCCGAGGGTAAGGAAATTAAAAAATGCTTTGTAGCGCCGGCGGGGCGGGTAATCGTAAATGCCGATTATGCCCAGTTCGAGCTACGGCTCGCAACCGCACTGGCACATGATCAACGCATGATCGAGATGTTCAGCGATGACCGTAACGATATTCACCGTATGACTGCCGCCGAGGCATACGGTATTCCGGTGGACCAGGTGACGGATGAGCAGCGGCGCCATGCTAAGGTGATTAACTTTGGTGTGCTATACGGCATGAGTCCGCACGGCCTGGCCGAGGCGACCGGTATGGATTTTGGTGCGGCTAAAAAATTTATTGACCGCTACTTCGCTGTGCGTCAACCGATTCGGGACTACCTGGATCAGACCCTTGAAATGGCGGCGGAGCAGGGCTGCGTGGAGACGCTGTTTGGCCGGCGCCGTCCAACCCCCGATGTGAAATCGAGCAACTTCATGGTACGCGAGGCGGCCAAGCGGGCGGCGGCCAACATGCCGATTCAGGGCACCGAGGCCGATCTAATGAAAATGGCGATGCTAAGGGTTGAGGCGGCCCTACCAGATACAGCCCTGCAGGTCATGCAGGTGCACGATTCCATCATGGTGGAATGTGACGAAGTGGACGCGCCAGAAATCGCCGCCCAGATGAAGCAAATCATGGAAAATATCTATCCAGCCCTCGGCGTCCGCCTACTTGTCGATGCTCAGTGGGGTCCCAGCTGGGGAAATCTATGATACTGTCATAGCATGACACTACGCTGGAGCTCTGTCGGTAGGCGCGCTTTTGACACCGTGACGTCATGGTGGTATGATGTGGAGTATTATGAGGCGCGGAAGATTTGGACTAATACTACTGATAGCGGTAGTGTTAATGGTGATGGTGGGCGCAATATTTTGGCTGGGCTCGAATGTATTGACGTCGGGCAGTCAGCACAAGGCAACTGAACAAGGCAAAAACAATAGGGTTCTGCGTGAGCCGAAGGATGACACGCGGGTGACCTTAAGCGTGCGTGGTCCGGTGGTAGCCAAAGAGAATAGCTATACAATTAGCATTGACATCAGTGGTGCATCGCGCAAATTATACGTCAACAAAGCATACGGCGGCGCGGAGCTTGTCAAGATTGAGCTAGACAACAATCGGGATTCATTCAAGAACTTCCTACTGGCCTTATCAGACAACGGTTATGCATCGACCATTAAGTCGGATGTAAAACAGAATAATGGCCTATGCTCGACTGGTCAGCTGATCAACTTTGGCCTATTCGAGACCAAGGATAAACAGGTGTTGAATAGCTGGACTACTTCGTGTGGTAATACGGCGGGTGACTTTGGCGGTAATCGTAGCCGTGTGATTGCCTTGATTCTAGATCAGTTCCCTGATGGCAAACAGCAGATCGATAAAGCATTAGATAAGATTAATAAGCAAGAGGATGGCGTGCTATCGCTAACCTTCTAAGGAGAAATAAATGAAAGAAGAAACCCCTAAGACTACTAAAACCACGGTTTATCTACCGGACAATTTACGCCTAGAAGTTAAGAAGCATATCCTAGATACTGGCGAAACGTTATCCAAGTTTACCGAGATTGCCTTGCGCAACCAGCTAGAGATGGATGCTTCGCGGGCGGGCAAGAAGCGCATTGAGAAGTTAAAGCAGACCGATGAGCTGGATAGTGTGATTAAGGATTTGCTAAAATAGAAATAGAAAATAGACAGGAGGGTATATGAAAATTAAAGCTTTACTATTCGATAACTTTGGCGTACTGATGGATCCGGTTTATGATACTTTTTGCGAGACCGTTCCGAAGGATGTCTTTGACCAGATTGTGGCGGCGGGACGGCTGTCGGATGCTGGGAAGATTACTAATGACGAGCGCAACTTGCTGATGCGGGCGATTCTACAGCCATTAGGCCGAGACGCTGCACAAGAGATTGAGGCGGCGATGGGCCGATCAAAGCGCAACCAGAAATTATTTGAGTTTATAGAGGCGCACCGCAAGCAGTATAAAATGGCGATTGTGTCAAACGCCTCGGCTAACGTACTGGAGCTATATAAGGGCGTCGACCTGAATAAATATTTTGATCAAGTGATTTGGTCGTATCAGGTGAAGGAAATTAAGCCGGAGCCGGAGATTTACCGTTTGGCGGCGGAGCGGCTAGGTGTACAGCCTGACGAATGCGTCTTTATCGACGACCGGCAAAGTAATGTCGATGGTGCGGTGACGGCCGGCATGAAGGGAATCCAGTACCGCGATTTTGAACAGTTCAAGGCGGATCTAGCGAAGTTAGAGCAGGAGGACTAGGTGCCAGAACTGCCCGAAGTCGAAACGGTGCGACGGGGCCTGAATAAGTTTATTGTTGGCCGAACGATTAGGGATATTACAGTACTAAATGAAAAGTCGTTTGACGCTAGCGCTAGCGATCGGGCGGCGTTAATTGGCGCCAGGGTTGTGGGCGTGCGACGGCGGGGTAAGCTGCTGATTATTGATCTCAATAACCCCACCGGCTCGGCTACGCCGACCCACCTCCCCCTGACAGGGGAGGACAAAAATTCTGAGCCCCGCCCTGATTCAATGAAGATGCAGGAGGCCGAGTACTTGACAGGCGAAGCTGAGTCCCGCCCCGCCAAGGGCGGGCAAGCAGGCGACTTAGTCGCCGCTGGGTGGGTTTCTCTGCTTTGCCATCTGAAAATGACTGGCCAAATGGTATATCGGGGTGAAGACAGCTGGGGCGCGGGACATCCGAACGAGTCCTTCGTGGGCGAGCTGCCGGACCGTTCCACCCGCGTAATCTTTACCTTCGATGACGGCTCCAAACTATTCTTCAATGACCAGCGTAAATTTGGCCGCATCCTGTTCTGGCCGACTGATGACGTAAATAACTTTCCTTTCATTAAAAAGCTCGGCCCAGAGCCATTTAACGACGATGGCCTAACGGAATTTCTAAAGCGCGCTAAACGACACCAAAACGCCCCGATTAAGGCGGTAATCTTGGATCAGTCGGTGGTGGCAGGTATCGGCAATATCTACGCCGACGAGGCGCTGTGGCTAGCAAAAATCCACCCAGCTACCAGGGTAAAAGATTTATCCGACGCGCAATTGACTGCCATCTATCATGCGGCGGGGCAGGTGATGACTAAATCGATTGAATCAGGTGGTTCCTCAATGAAAAATTACGTAAAGGCTGACGGCAGCCGGGGCGATTACCTGGATAACTTTGCCAAAGTTTTTAATCGGACCGGCCAACCTTGCGAACGCTGCGGCACGGAAATCGTCAAGACCCGCGTAGCTGGCCGCGGCACCCACATCTGCCCGCGGTGCCAGCAGGAGTATCGTCGTTAACGTGTTGACTTAAAGCAAAAGTTTGCTACAATAAGAACAGTTGAACGTAACCCACGTAAAAATCACCCCGAGTGTCCGCTCGGGGTGATTGTGGGCTTAGATCTTTGTGATCTGTGGGCTGATCCTAATGTTACATCGGGGTAACAGTAATGCGCACTCGCACTCTATTGAATACGAGAATGAACGTAACACGTCGCATCGCTCCTCCTTTCTGTATTATTAGGGATCAGCGAGGCTCTAATTATTATCCTCGCCCAATATTAATTATACCACTAGCGGAATGACAGCTGAATGCGGCCTCTTGCTCTAAACGACCATATATGCTAGTATATTAATACTTAAGCGATTGAACGCTCTCTCTGACTTAACCATTTTATTCAAGAAGCGAAATAAATCGACTAATATTCAGATAAATTTTTAGACGAAGGAGAATTTTTATGGGGCAACAACGCACCAAAGAAATGCAGGCCGACGATGTATCCAAGCGGCCTGCGGTAGCTAGAACTACTAGACGTAAAACTGGCAATACTATATTAGACGCTACACACACTCGGCGGGGTGAGGTAGAGCGCGCCAAGCGTCGCATCAGTGACAATGTAAATGCGCAAGCTTCCTTGCATCGCATGGACGCACCAGTAAACCGCTCGATTTACAACGGTTATAACGGCGAGCAGTATACGCCATCGTTAGCACGTAAACATCGCCATAGTAAGAGTGAGCAAGGCGCCTTGAAGGTCATTCCGATCGGTGGCGTTGGTGAAATGGGCATTGGTAAGAACATGACAGCTATCGAATACGGTAACGAGATTATCGTAATCGATATGGGCTTTCTATTCCCAGGTGACGACTATCCGGGCATTAACTACATTGTGCCAGATATTACCTATCTAGAGAAAAATAAAGAGAAGGTAAAGGCGGTTATTATTACCCATGGACACCTGGATCACATTGGTGCCTTCCATCACCTAATACCAAAGATTCCGGCGCCAGTTTACGCCACTAAATTTACTATTGGCATGCTGGCTAAGAATATGGAGGAAGAGGACACTGACTTCAAACCTGAGTTCCACGAGCTGAACCCAGAAAACCATGACCGGGTGCAGGTTAGTGAGCACTTTAGCGTCGAGCTGGTGCGCGTGAACCACTCTATCCCAGATGCAGCTGCAGTTGTTCTGCGTACGCCACTGGGTGTGATTATTAGCTCGGGCGACTGGCGCTTTGAGAACGATCCGGTGGACGGCAAGAAGTTTGACTTGAATCGCATGAGCGAGATTGCGGCTAAGGAAGGCGTCTTATTGTTCATGAATGAGTCGACCAACTGTGAGGATGATGGCACGGTAACAGCCTATGGCGAAAAAGACATCAAGCAGAGCTTTGATACCATTATGGATCAGCATCCGAATAGCCGCATGATTATTTCCTGCTTTAGCTCGCAGGTGCACCGTATGCAGAATATTGTGATGAGTGCAGCGCAGCACGGGCGCAAGGTGGCTTTTGCTGGCTTCTCGATGGTGCAGAACGTGGAGATTGGCCTAAAGACCGGCATTCTGAATCTGCCAAAGGACACTGTGATGACCATGGAAGACGTGGTAAAACTACCGGATTCACAAGTTTGTATTGTTTGTACGGGTTCGCAGGGCGAGTTTAATGCGGTTCTAAACCGCATGGCCTCGGGCGCGCACCGTTTTGTAAAGATCAAGAGTAGTGACATTATTGTCTTCTCATCTAATCCAATTCCAGGTAACGAGAACCACGTAACTCATACGGTGGACGGCTTAATGCGTGAAGGTTCAGAGGTGCTACAGAACCGCAAGACTGCGCGTTATGGTATCGGGCCACTGCACCTATCGGGCCACGGCAAGCGCGAGGATCATATCAAGCTAATTAACGCTCTGAATCCGACCTATTACCTACCGAATCACGGTGAGTTCCACATGCTGGTGCGTAATGCTGAGATTGCCGAGAACGATTGTGGCATCCCACGCGATCATATCTTTGTCTGTGACGCTGGCGACGTAGTAGAGTTCTACCCTGATGGTAGCGCCATGAAGACTGGTCGCGTGCCAGTAGGTGGTGTAATGTACGACGATAACGGTGAAGAGGTTAGTGAGGTAGTACTGAAAGACCGCATCCATATGTCAACCGAGGGTATCTTTGTGGTGGTGCTGACAGTGCAGAAAGGCACGGGCAAGATTTTGACCAGCCCTGACATTGTGTCGCGCGGTTTCATTTACCTGCGCGATAGCGAAGAGCTGATTAATTCAATTCGTCAGTATCTACGCCAGAAGGTGGCTAAGGTATATAGCGGTAAGCGAATTGATATGGAGAGCTTTAAGCACGATTTGCGTGATGAGATTACGCAGATTTTGTACGATCAGACGCATCGCACGCCGATCGTCATCCCAGTGGTGAATGAGGTGAATGGCAGTGGTAAGGCTAGTGCCGAAGCGCGTCGTCGCGAGAAAGAGCAAGAGCGTCGCAAAGCCGAGTTTGAAGAGCAAGAGCTAGAGCGCATTCGCGGCGGTTCGAGTCGCCCCAGTCGGACGGCCAAAGTAACGCCACGGGTACATGTGCAGACGCATGCTATGCACTTTACGCCACGTCGTCATATTGGCCAGAACCAGACCATCGTGCCACGGGCGCTAGCCGAGAAGCGCGAGGCGGGCAATATTGATACGACGCGTCGCCCAGCTGCCAAGCGTGTCATCTCCTTCAAGCGTACCCCCGATGGTCCCAACCCCATGAAGATGTGGAAGGAATAATAAGAAAATCGCCTCTATTGAGAGGCGATTTAATTTTATGTACAACTAAGCAGCAAGGATCGCATGGCTTAGCTAAGGTTAGGCATTGTATCCCATGTATATACGGCCGTGCCCAAGCTCGATATCCCCAGTAGTTTACATACTTTCTCTAGTTCCCATCCAGGAGCATCTGTGTTAGAAATAATCTGAATTAGCGCAGTCCTACTTAAGCTGGTTTTTAGCTGTGATTTCATATACCCTCCAACACTATCTATGATAGCTCTTGTCTTGTCGGCTGAATTCTCGGCTGCTTTATCTACGATGACCTTATAATATCCGTCTGTGTTCTCTTTGGACATTTTAGTACTCCTTGTCAATTTGTTAAAGAGTCCTTGTCGTATAGACAAGGACTCGCAGATCACTTCTTTGAGTCGTAGTAGTCTTGGTGTACCGCATATCCTATTGCGATTGCACCCAGGCTGCTGCTGTGTGTAGCTGGTCCAATGGCTTTCCCTTGCGAGTTCATCGGCTGGGATGTCACGTGCAGACGTGAATCATTCTTGCTGGTGTGGGGAATGCTGATTTCGAGATGGTCGAATTCTTTGTTGACCATAATAATCTCTTTGAGAAGTGTCGCTTAGCGACGAACACTAGCCGGAGGGCGCTAGCTCCCAGAATCTATTGCTAAATCCCGATAAGATTATATAACTAATAGTTTTTCTCTGCAAGGAGATATATCAGCTAATACACAATATTTGAAAAAACCGTAAGGATATTATAATATAAGAAATATGTCAGCTAAGAAGCGTGGTCCGGGTAGGCCACCAAAAAACAAAAAAGCTGCCGCAGCAAAGGCTAAGGCGGCCGCACCGTCGCACACTGTGCCGTCGGGATTTTGGGCGCAGGTTGGTGCTATCTTTGTTATTATTCTATCGGTGCTGATTCTAGTCGGGATGTCGGGCTGGGGCGGTGAAGTGCCAGCAGCCGTGGCGAAGTTTGTACGCTACGCTATGGGCTGGTTTGGCTATCTGTTCCCGTTACTGATGATCTACTTGGCGGTGCAGGCCTTTCGGGACGAGTCCAAGCGTCCTTCGCCTGTGGTTATTGTGACTGCAATCTTGTTTTGCATCATCTTAGCCGCTACCTTCCAGTTGATGCTGCCCGATCCAGCTAAAATGAGTCAGGCTGACCCAGTGGATGGAGGTGGCATGATTGGCTGGCTAGTGGCGGACTTTACTCTTGGCTTCGTTAACGTTCCCGTGGCTGCGGTTATCTATATCGTAACCCTGCTAGTCCTTGCGATGTTTGTCTTCTCGGTATCGCCAAAAGCGGTGTTTGAAACATTGAAGAATATGTTTGGTACTGAGTCCGATACTAATGCTGAGGCTAATGCTGAGGTGGCGCGCAAGGTGGCTAAGGCTGATGAAGAGCCAAGGAAATCACCAGAGGTCAGCGGCTTGACCGATGAAGCAAGCGACGAGGACAAGGGTAAGGCCCCACGCGGATTGGCACGCCTACGTCGCAAGAAGCCAGAGCCAGAAGAAGCGTCGGCTGTGGACAAGCCGAAGGAACCTGAGGCCAAGTTGTCGCACGCCGTAGATGTTAGCAAGACGGCTACAGTCGCGGCAACGCCTGTTACTGCTTCTGCGCCAGTAATCAACAATGCCAACTGGAAGTTCCCAGATATTAAATTACTATCAAAGAAGCACGGTGATCCCGATCCGGGCGACTTTAAACGTAATATTCAGATTATCGAAGACACCCTACAGCAGTTTAATATTAGCGGCACGGTCGAGAAGGTTAATATTGGCCCGCGCGTGACGCAGTACTGCCTGCGGCCGCAGCGTGGTATTAAGCTGTCGCGCATTTCCGAATTGCAGGATAATCTACTGGCCAATCTAAAGGCTACCAGCATCCGCATGGAGACCCCAATTCCGGGTCAGCCGTACGTGGGTATTGAGATTCCGAATAAGCGCTCGGCCTTCGTGGGTATTCGCCAGATTCTCGAGACTGAGGCCTGGCAGAAGTCAAAGGCGCCGCTGACCTTTGCGGTGGGTCTCAATGTGACAGGCAATCCAATCGTGATGGACCTGGCGTCTCTGCCGCATCTATTGATTGCTGGTACTACTGGTTCGGGTAAGTCGGTGATGATGAATGCTATTATTGTGTCCCTACTATATCGCAACACGCCAGATGATTTGAAATTCGTTCTAGTGGATCCAAAGGGTAATGAGATGGTGCAGTATAAGGATATGCCGCACTTACTAGCACCGATTGTGGGTGGTACAAGTAGCGAGGCGATGCACAAGTTAGCGAAGACTTTAATTTGGCTGGCCGACGAGATGGAGCGGCGTTATAAGCTGTTTGCGGAGCGGGGTGGCGTGAAGAAAATCAAGGACTTTAATAAGCGCTTTCCGGATGAGAAAATCCCGAATATTGTGCTGATTATTGATGAGTATACCGACCTGATTGATTCATTAAAGTCGACCGAACGTGAGACGGTGCAGACGGTAGTGCAGCGTATTGCCCAGAAAGGCCGGGCCGCTGGTATCCATGAAATCATCATGATGCAGGCGCCGCGGGCGAAGTATATTCAGGGTCCACTGAAGGCCAATGTGCCAGCTGGATTTGCCTTTGCTGTGCGTAGCAAGATGGAATCACAACAGATCATTAACGCCTCGGGCGCCGAAACCTTGATGGGCAAGGGCGACATGCTGATGGTGACTAACGAGATTAAGGAGCCGCGGCGCGTGCAGGCGGTTAATGTGGAGGACGAGGAAATCGATCGCATTGTGGCGGATCTGCGTATACAGTCGCCAGCGCAGTACAGTGATGACTTGATGGCCAAGCTATCGGAAACGGCGTCGGCTAGTGGCATGTCGGGCGAGTTCAGTATGGGTGAAGACGAGGACTATAATCGCGCCGTACAGGTGGTGATTAACGAAGGTAAGGCTTCGACCTCGCTGTTGCAGCGCCGCATGCGCATTGGTTACGGTAAAGCTTCGCGCATCATGGACGAACTGGAGGAGCACGGTGTCATTGGTCCATCCGACGGTAGTAAGGCGCGCCAGGTGCTGATCCAATCGGCCGATGAGGCGTAGCAGGCTAGCCTTGATTTTATAGTTAAAACAGTAAATATTGACTATGCAACTATATTAACTATAAGCAATCAAGGCCGACTGGTTATTGCGTGTCTTATTGTAGCTTACTGACGCTATCGCGGTATGCTTTATAGTCTGTAGATAGCTCGTCTAAGCTAGATTGTTCGTTGAAATTATTGATAATCTTGTTTAGCTCTTCGCGTGCGTTGATAATATTCTTGATTGCGCTGATGACTGACTTTTTATCCATATCGTCAATGGTCTCGGGTGGATCATTGACATATGTTTGATACGCAGACTTGAGATCAGAGACAATTTGTTTACTCTTGCTACTATTAGCATGAATTTTTGATAATTCATCTAGCGATTTATTATAATCTGTGTATAGAACTGTAGCAGCCTGTATATCATAGGCATCCTTAACATCTTGTAACTTTGTCGTCCATTTTTCTAAGCTATTGAATTTATTGCTTACATCTTTTATTGCTGAATCATTGCCAAATTTTTGTGTAGCTGCATCTATTAAATCGTTAGCTTTCGCCATTTTATCTAGTATATTATTTAGTGCGGTGCTTGATGTTTTTATACTGCCAGTTTTTTCAGCTTCTATGTATTCATCAAGCGGTACTTTGATACTCTTTATTTCTGATATGCTTTTCGCATAATCATCGCTTCTAATTTTATTAAGTGTAGCTATTGTAAATAACGCTAAAATAGCAATTAGAACGGCTATTACTACTGCTACAATTATCTTGTTGCGGTGTTTACCGATAAACACTTTCCATTGATTGATCATTGTGCTTATGATAGCATAGTAAATATAAATATGCCAGGAGTGTGTGATGAAGAATTTTGCAGGTAAATTTTTAGGGATTATATCGTTTTTACTAGCTATGGTGCTCATACCACTGCTTTCTTCTGATCGTGCGGCCGCATTATGGTGTCCAGAAGATGGTAGATGTGAACGGGGTGGAGGACCCAATGGTTGGTCTCAGGTTCGGTTGTATGTCAGCGCGTGGGTTGAGGGCGATCGAGTGAGGGCTCGGGCGGAGTACAGAGTAGAAGGGGTCTACGGTAAAAGTCTTGGTTGTTATCTCAATAGATACGGACAAGGCTATTTGATATATACGTTGCATAATATTGCGCTAACTGCACCAGGACACCCTACTGTTTGGATGACACCTGTAGAGGGTAATCACCCATCGGGATGGCGCCTTAATCAGAATGGCAATACAAAACGTATTGCCGAATACAATACTATAAGCATCTATAGTCTTGCGCCAAATGTAAATTATACTGTTTCACTCAATGGAGTTGATACTACTAACGACAGAAGGCATATCTGTTCTATATCATCTGACCCTCTACCTATAGGAACCGGCAATGTATCTCGTCGAGCTGTGTGGTCGATTAATGGGCAATCATACATTGGTGTATCCGCAGGAAATGAGAGTGGACGAGACTCTACTGGTCATGTAATCAACCGCAAACAGGGTGAAAATGCTATATCCAATGTACGCCCTGGCCAAAAACTACACTGGGATCACGATTTACGCAATGTTGGCCACGATAACATGAGAAGTAACGAGATTATTGTAAATATAGACCATCAGAATAAAAACTTGATTACCAATCAGTGGTCGGCGCTTTATTCTGATCCGAAAAATGAGAGGCACGGGGGTAATGTAAACCAATTGTTCTACGATAGGGGTACAGATATGACGGTGACGCAAAATGAGGTGGGCAACAAAGTTTGCCAACGTGTAGCGTGGGCCGCCGCGTCATCTAGTAATAGCGGCTGGGGTCTCGCACGGTATGCGTGTGCGGATGTACCATATAATTATGAACCACCAGATAATCCACCAAACAATAAAAAGTCTGGCGTTTATGCGACGTCCAGTGGTAATGGTGATGTATTTATGGGTGATGATGTACCCTTCAAGTATCATGTTGTGAATCGCGCCAAGTCCGACACCAAGACCAAAAACATGCCATACCGTATTTATACTTTTACTTTGAAGGATAAAGCTGGGGACATCCCAAATGATACAACTATTGGTTGTTCACCTGTGGGTGGAGGTGACGAAGATCCAGGCTGTTTAGTTGATCGATCGGGAAGTGACCATTTTGGTAATGCAACACCTGACAAGCGTTTTGGCAGTAATGTTAGATACTGGACTGTTCAAAAGTCTGGCAATACGAACAATATCAATCCTAATAGCTCACAAACTCTCGATGCGACTGTTCAGTTGCGCACAGATAACGCATGGAGGGACACGCAGCCAGGCGATCGCGTATGTACTTACATCGCGGTTGACCAATGGGCGGTGACGAATAATGTGGATGATAACCGCGTGCGCCTGTCTAAAGTATCTTGTTATGATGTGGGCAAGAAGCCGCAGCTACAGATTCGTGGTGGTGATTCAAAGTCGCAGGATGGGTTCGAGGGTTCAACGTTCAAATCAACTAATATAAACCCAAGCAACAAAAAGCGTGGCTCATTTAGCCAATATGGACTGATATCGCTAAATAATTCTGTTAGCAATTTTGGCTCGGCTGGCTATGTGTCGGCTAGTGGCAGCGATACTGCGTTTATTAATAATTGGTGTAAACTAATATATGCTAATGCATCGAGCACTGGTGGTATAGGATCTGCTTGTGGCGGCATCGGCAACTTCGATAATGGATCAGGGTCGTATACACCAGGAATGCCAACGATTGACGATAGTAAGGCTACTACTATAAATGGAGAGATAGATCTGTCTAGCTTAAACAGTGGGTTATACAAGGTCGATGGCGTCGCAAATATCAGCGGTTCATTGCGACAAGGTGTAAATGCGATCGTCAAGGTCAATGGTAATGCTTATATAAATAGTAATATCGGAAGTGATCAGGTGTATGCTAATCTAGAGGATGTACCTAATCTGACACTATATGTTACAGGGAGCTTAATAGTTAGTAGCCCAGTCACCCGGATCGACGCAACCCTGATTACAAATAAGTTAATGACTTGTGCTTCGCATAGCTACGACTGGGGTATTGCACATGGTTACGATAGATGTAATGTTCAGCTAAAAATTAATGGTTCTGTCATCTCAACTGGTACTGGCAATAGCCTGCTATTTCAGCGCACATTTGGTGGAGGCAATAATTATGATGCCATTTATGCATTGTCGGACAGTAATAGCGCTTGGTTACCGTCCGAAGTTATTAACCTGTCGCCGAATGCCTTCTTGGTTCCATATATTAAATATAGTAATGACAGGACTATTAATACTTACCGCGTGATATCTGTTAGTTCCTTGCCAGCACGCTACTAATGTGGTAATATTACTACTGTAATATTAACCTGCTGCGGCGATCGACATGTTGGCTGCGGCTTAATCCAGAGGAGGACATGTGTCAGAATCTACAAAGAGCTATGAGCTAGTCGTGTTATTCCGCGCCGAGCTAGAAGCTAAAATGGACGCCCCACTAAAGACCGTGGCGGATCTAGTTGCGGCTAATGGCGGTAAAATTGTCAGTGACGATAACTGGGGCCGTAAGGAGTTGGCATACAAGATTGAGGGTGAAACTCATGCGATTTATCATTTGTATCGCCTAGAGCTACCGGCAACTGCGCCAGCTAAGATTGAGGCTAGCTTAAATATCAACAACGATGTTATTCGTCACCTGTTAACTAAGGTTGATGCTAAGGCTGAAGCAGCAATCGCTGAGGATAAGGCTCGTCGTGCGGCGCGTGAAGCTGCTAAGGCTGAGCGTGACGATAAATAGTTGCTCAATAACTAAACGAGGGTAATATTTCGGATTAGTCCGAATGGAAAGAAGGGAATATGGCATTTAGCAACATTGTGATTCAGGGCAATTTAACTGCTGATCCAGATCAGCGCACCACGCCAAGTGGTCGGGCGCTAACTAGTTTTAGTGTAGCTGTTAATAGCCGCACAGGCAATAATGAGTCAACCGACTATTACAATTGTACCTGCTGGGATGAACGCCGTGGCGGATTAATCGCAAAATACTTTACAAAAGGTCGACCGATTATCGTAAGCGGCAGCTTGTCTACCCATACCTATACGGGTCGCGACGGCTCGCAGCGTACAAGCCTGGACGTTAACGTTGATAATTTTGGCTTTGTTGGTTCGCAGCGCGATGCTGAAGCTGCTAACGGTGCCGCACCAGCTCCAGCTGCGTCTGACGCCAATGCTGCACCAATTGACAGTGGCAGCCTAGACGATGGTATTAAAATCGACGATATTCCTTTCTAATAACTAATGTTCAAGGAGAATTATGAAGAAGTTTAAGAAGCAATCACCAAAGTATTTCGATTACAAGGATGCCGATAACCTACGTCGCTATACCGACAGTTACGGCCAGATCGAACCACGCAGTAAGACTGGCTTGAGCGCCAATTCACAGCGCAACCTAGCGGTCGCTATCAAGCGTGCGCGCCACATCGCACTACTACCATTTGTGGCAAACTAGTTAATAATTAATCAGTTAAACGGCAGAAGGTAAACTAAATTTTTTTGGGTTTATGCCTCTGCTGTTTTCTGGAAAGGGGAACAGCATGTATAGTCCAACTGACCTAAAGAAGGGTCGTCTAATTAATTTGAATAACGAGCCATATCGCGTCGTCGATTATGGCCAGAAGGTGATGGGCCGTGGTGGCTCTATCGTGACCGTCAAGATCAAGAGTCTAGTTAGTGGTAATGTCCTAACTAAGACCTATAAGGGCGATCAGAAGATTGAGGCGGCGAGCGTGGAAACGCAGCCGGCGCAGTACCTATATAGCGACAATGATACGGTTTACTTTATGAACCCTGAGACATACGATCAGTTCGAGCTACCACTCGAGGACGCTGAGGATGTGCCGCAGTATATGCGCGAAGGTGCTGAGGTGCAGCTACAGTTCTTTGACGGCAAGGTAATCGCCGTGGATCTGCCGACCACTGTGCCGCTAAAGGTGGTGGATGCACCGGACGTTGTGAAGGGCGACACAACCAGCAGCGTACAGAAGGAAGCGACTACAGAAACTGGCCTAAAGGTCAAGACTCCAGCCTTCATTAAGGAAGGTGACGTTATCAAGGTTGATACCCGCGACGGTCACTATGTTGAGCGCGTCAAGGAGTAGCCTTGTCAGAAACTAAGGTAAAAGGCGAGAGACTAGACCGAGTGTTAACGGCACTAGGTCTAGTCTCTTCGCGTTCTCAAGCCGAAAGCTATATTCGCTTAGGTCGCGTGACGGTCGGTGGTAGGGTAATTAGTAAACCAGGGTTCTTCGTGAAAGAGCCATCGCAGGTGCGGCTGAATCAGGACGAGCAGTTCGTTTCGCGCGCGGGACTGAAATTAAAATCGGTGGCGCAGAAGCTAAAATTGAATTTTAAAGATAAGGTGGTGTTGGACGTGGGTTCAAGCACTGGTGGCTTTACTGATTTTGCACTCAGTCGTGGGGCGGTGAAGTCAATTTGTGTGGACGTGGGTACCGATCAGCTACATCCAAAATTACGAGCCGATTCTAGAGTGGAACTGCACGAAAAGACCGATATACGTGATTTTCGCACGGATCAGCATATAGATATTATTGTAATTGACGTTTCCTTTATTAGTCTAAGGGAAATCCTGCCGTATTTAGCTAAGTATTTGGCAAGTAGTGATACACAGATCGTGGCCATGGTGAAGCCGCAGTTCGAGGTAGGTGAGAAGATGAAAGCGCATGGTGTGATTAAGAATGACGCCGAGCGGCGCCAGATCTTGCGTGATTTTGAGCAATGGTCGCGGCGATATTTCTTAATTCGTAATAAGGCCGATAGCGACATCCCTGGCGCCAAGGGCAACCGAGAGCGGTTTTATCTATTAAATAAAATTAAATAAAGTCCCGCCCTATAAAGGGCGGGCAAGCAGGCGTGATAGCGCCGCTGGGTGGGTTTTATTCACTTCTTAAACATTAAACCTAAATTCGACCACGTCGTCAGGTTGCATGACATAGGTCTTGCCTTCGGTGCGGACTTTACCAGCGGCGCGAGCAGCGGCCTCGGAACCAGCGGCGACTAGATCGCGATAGGATACCACCTGGGCGGCAATAAAACCACGCTCGAAATCGGTATGGATGACACCAGCGGCCTGTGGCGCGGTCCAGCCCTTGTGGATGGTCCAGGCGCGGACCTCTTTTGGACCGGCGGTTAGATAGGATTGCAATCCCAGGGTGTCATAGGCGGCACGAATTAGCTGAGTCAAACCAGATTCCTTGACGCCGTAATCGGCTAGCAGCTCACTAGCCTCGACCTCAGACAGCTCTCTAATTTCACTCTCTAGCTCAGCGCTAACGAAAATGGCTTTAATCTGGTCGGGTGTCTCACCAGTAGCCTTGGCGGCCAGATTTTTTAGCTCGTTCTGGCGATCAGTATCGGTTAAGCCGTTCTCATCCACGTTAAAGGCGTAGATTACCGGCAGGGCAGAGAGCAGGGCGAGGCCATCTAATTTTTCTTTTAACTCCTCGCGGTTGAATTCGTTGAACTCAACTGGGCGCTTACCTTCTAGCAATTGGCCTTGTACGGCTTCAAAGAAAGCGACTTTCTCGCGTAGCTTCGGGTTGGACTTGGCTTCTTTCTGTAGTTTTGGCAAGTGCTTTTCAATGGTTGCGACATCAGCTAGGGCTAACTCAGTATTAATAACCTCAATGTCGCCCTGGGGATCAATCTTAGTAGTGCCATCGGCACGCTGAATTGAGTCACTCTCGAAAGCGCGTACCACGTGGCAGATGGCGTCACATTCGCGGATATTGGCCAGGAACTTGTTGCCCAGGCCTTCGCCCTTGCTGGCGCCAGCGACCAGTCCCGCCACATCTACAAATTCGACAGTAGCTGGGATGATTTTATCAGTCTGATACATTTTGGCTAGGACATCTAGGCGCTTGTCCGGCACTGGCACGATACCAGTGTTGGGCTCGATGGTGGCAAAAGGGTAATTGGCCGCCAGTACCTCAGAGTTGGTGAGGGCATTGAATAAGGTGGACTTACCGACGTTGGGCAGTCCGACGATTGCAATCTTTAACATGACTTAATTATAGCACCTAAGTGCTATCTTATTGCCGGTGGAGATACAAAAATCCAGGCGGGTATAAAAATGCGCTATGTTGAATAATTTAATGCGTTTATGTATAATTGAGATATGAATTTTGGGAAGTCGGTGGGTAGCTTCTTTAGCCTCGATATCGGAACAGCCGCGGTTCGTGCGATCGAGTTGGCTCACTCTAATAGCGGTTGGAACCTACTGCATTATGGCGTTAAGCCAATAGATGTGCGGCTAAGTGAGTCGACAGCCGACGCGGATCGGCGTGCGCTGGGCATTGCGATTACCGATGTGATTTCGCAGGCTGGCATCAAGAGTAAGAAGGTCGCAATCGGTGTTCCCTCAAATAAGATGTTTTCATCGGTAGTAGAGATTCCTACAGTCTCGCGCCAGGAAATGAATGCTACGATTAAATACCAGGCAGAAAACTACGTACCAATGCGTGCTGATGAAGCTAAAATTGACTGGGCTATAATTGGCCAATCAGTTAATGACCCACAGAATACTGAAGTGCTGATTGCAGCTGTACAAAATAGCTATACAGAATCGCGATTAGATCTAATTGAAGGTCTCGGACTAGATGTAATCGCAATTGAACCTGAATCACTGGCAATTGTTCGTTCCTTGCTACCAGATGGTGTAACTGACGGACGTATGATTATCGATATGGGCGATCGAGCTACTGATATTATTTTGACTATTGGATCGGCGCCACGCCTAATTCGTTCGGTGCCAATTGGCTTTAGCACCTTTGTACGTATGGCTAAACAGAATCTGAACATCGAGATGCAGCAAGCACGTCAACTTATATTGAAATTCGGCCTCAATCCCAATAACTTGGAGGGGCAGATTGTGCGGGCGGTTCAGCCAGCGGTTGATCAACTCAAGTCGGAGCTTGTAAAGTCCTTAAAGTACTTTACGGCTAAGTACCCCAAGTCATCTATTGGTGGCACGCTTATTAGTGGTTACGTATCTGTCCTGCCGGGATTCTCAGATATAATTGCCGGTTCTACTAATACGCAGGTACAGATTGCCACCCCATGGCAGCATGTTAACGTACCAGCTTCGGCACAGGCTGGTTTGGCGCCAATTAGCTCGCAACTAGCAGTGGCGGTTGGTCTAGCAGAAAGGACGGGTCTATAAAATGTCAGTTCCACAATTAAATTTATTACCTGACGTAAAAAAAGATCTAATCAAAGCGCAGATTCTCCGTAATCTGACGGTTAGTGTTAGCTTTATTATAGTCTGCGTGGCTGGCGGCATTATATTTCTGATGCTGAGCTGGTGGGGCGTATCTGTTGGCTTGAAGGCTGTTTCTGAAGGTAATATCAAGAAGTACGAAAACCAGATTAAGAGCGCTCAGAACGATAAGAACAAGAGTCTCAATGAATATCTAACGATTCAGAACGACCTTAGTCAAATAGCCAGCGTGAAGAGCCAGCAGGAGCAAATGTCACGGATCTTTCAATATATCCTGTCGGTTAGTCCTGCAGGGCGTAACTACATGACGATTAGCTCAATGAAGGTTAGCGGCAGTGCGGCGGCGACGTCTGATACAGATACAAGTCAGACAGGTACGATTGTAGTTGAGGGTCGTACTGTAGATTACGCAGCACTAGATGTAATCAAGCTGACTATGCAACGAGCTAAGATTGAGTATACGGAGGGTGATGATAGCTCAGCCGACGGTGACTCGAGTAACTCGAGCGAAAATTCAGACGGCTCGAGTAATAGTACTAAAACAGCTAAACTCTTCACGAATGTACAATTAAGTGGTGTTACTATGTCTGGTGATTCAGGTGATCAGGGTGGTAGAGTTGGCTTTACCCTGACTTTAACGTATAACCCAGTATCTTTAGCTTATACAACCAAGAATGCGAAGGTTGTTGTGCCAAAGGAAACTATTTCTGACTCCCGCGAGAATACTCCTGGCGTAGATAATAGTGCAAATAGCAGTAAGCCACTATTTAACGGTACATCTCAGGATGGTAAGGATAATAGCAAGGAGGGGTCGAATGAGTAGTGATGGCAAGTCATTAACTGGCGTACGTAAGCGTCAACAGATCGATAGCACTCGTAAGCAGGTAGTATTTTGGGTTGCTGCGGCTGGTTGCTGCGTTGTAATTGCACTGATTGCTGGCGTGCGTCTGTGGCAAAAGATTCAGTACCAGAACAAGGTTAATAGTCAGCTGCAAACAGCTGAGAAGACTCTAAAGTCTAACGTTTCTGCAATAGATTTAATTCGTACTAATGTTGACGCTCTAAAGTCAAATGAACAGCTAAACCTATCGCAATTAAAATCTGACGACCAGTCGCCACTGCAGGTAGTTTTGGATGCTATGCCAACTCAGGATAACCGCGTAGCACTTGGCTCAGCTTTGCAGGATAAGGTTCTATCGCTGCACGGTGCAACTATTCAGAGTTTGACGGTAGTTTCCGACGATACCTCATCGTCATCTACGGATACTACGACGTCTAGTGACTCTTCCTCTAGCTCTTCCACTGGCGGGTCTAGCTTGAATGTTGCGGCAGTGCCGATCGAATTCTCCGTTGAACTATCTGGAGACTATAATTCGATTCAGAAGACGGTTGAAGATATGGAACGGTCAATTCGTACAATTATTATTAATAGTATGACGATTGATGGTACAGACGATAAGCTATCGGCTAAAATTGTGGCTACAACCTATTATACGCCAAAGATTAACTATAAGACGTCGACAACTGAGGTGAAGGAGGATTAATATGAAGAAATCAGATATTGCATTAATTGTCTTGATCGTCGGTATCGTTGGGTTTATTGCTTATTATGCAATTGATATGGTGCTACCACCAGTCAGTAAGTCTTTACAGTCGGTGCCTAAGGCTGACGCCTTTAGTACATCTATTGTTGATCCTGATAAATCAGTGTTCAACGAAAATGGTATTAATCCGACAGTTGAGTCGACTATCGGTAGTGACGGCTCTAGTACTCAGGTATTTAAAACGGGAGATGAATAGCTGTGGCGATCTTAACGGATGAATCTCGACAGAAGATCGAGCAGTACTTCGTTGAGAATGGTGAGCTAACTGAGGACCAGCTAGAAGAATTAAAGAAGCGCGCAAGAGACGCTGATGAGCCGCTCATTACCTTAATGATTAATGAGCGGGTTATTAATGACGAGCAGTTAACCGAGGCTACCTCGCATGTCACAGGTGTACCTTATGTCAACCTATCGCGGGCAGTTATCGATACGAAAATTTTAAATCTGCTGCCGATGGAGACAGCACAACGCTTCATGGCAGTGCCGCTTGGAGAAACAGCTGAGGGTGGAGCTAAGCGGTTGGCCGTGGCCATGCTGGATGCTAACAACGTTCAGGCGGTGGACTTCCTATCGAACACCATTGGCCGACCAATTAAAGTTTATCTGGCTTCGGAATCGGGTATAAATAACGTCCTTGCGCAGTATCACATGGATGTTGACCCGACGTTGCAGAATGATGCAACGGCGGAGGCTAAGGCTAAGCTTGCTAACGTACGTACGATTGTGCAGGATTCGCCGATTTCACGCATTTTGACGCAGTTACTAGAATATGCTCAGCGCTCGCGCGCATCTGATATTCATATTGAGCCAACCGAGACCAAATTAGTCATTCGTATGCGTATCGATGGTGTATTGCGTGTGGTAATGGAATTACCAAAGTCGGTCGAGGCAGCGTTAATTTCGCGTATTAAGATTTTGTCTAACCTAAAAATCGACGAGCACCGCAAGCCTCAGGATGGTGAGTTTACGGTAATGGTCGGTGATAAAGAGGTGGACCTTCGTATTGCTATTTCGCCGGTGATTTGGGGTGAGCAGGTGGTGATTCGTTTGCTAGATAAGTCAGGCTCGAGCTTTAAGCTAGAGGACATGGGCTACGCTGGACGGGCATTAAGGGCGATTCGTCGGGGTATTAAGAGACCGAACGGTATGGTTCTAACCTCTGGTCCGACTGGTTCAGGTAAGTCTACTTCTTTGTATGCCTTGGTGCAGGAGATTTATAGCGAACAAATTAACATTATAACCCTAGAGGACCCAGTCGAATATAAGATGAACGGTGTCAACCAGATTCAGGTGAACCCAGCTGCTGGTTTGACGTTCTCGTCTGGTTTGCGTTCGATTCTGCGTTTGGACCCAGATGTGATTCTAGTGGGTGAAATTCGTGATGCTGAGACTGCTAATTTGGCGGTGCAAGCGGCTTTGACGGGACACTTGGTCTTCTCGACGCTTCACACTAACTCAGCTGCAGGTATTTTGCCACGTCTTCTAGATATGGGCATTGAGCCGTTCTTGATCGCCTCGACCATTAATACGGTGATTGGTCAGCGCTTGGTGCGTCGCAATGGTACAGATCGTGAGACCTATACTAGCAGTAAAGTTGAGACCGAACAGATTAACGACAAAGTGGGCTATCTACTACCTAAGAATAGTAGCGAGGTTGCTGCAGTTGAGGAAGATTTAGGCTACAAAGGATTGCCGCTATCTGGGCAAGGATCATATAAGTTAACCAAAGGTATAGATAGTAAGAGCCAGCCGGGTGGCTATAAAGGACGTATGGGTCTATACGAGGTGATTGAGATCTCTGAAGAAATTCAACAGCTAATTATTAAACACGCGACCTCTAGTCAAATTCAGCGTCTGGCGGTGGCACAGGGGATGATCCCGATGCAAATGGATGGCTATCTAAAGGCTTTGACTGGCAAAACTACCATTGAAGAAGTAAACCGCGTAGCTGGTGGTATAGCATAAAGCATAAGTGTGATGATACAATAGAGACAAAATAGGGAGGGTATATGGATAGTATAAGAATTGAGATGTTGCTACAAGAGGTGATTAATCAGCATGCCTCGGATCTGCATATTCAGGTTGGCTTACCGCCAATGCTAAGGGTTGATGGGGCATTGGCACCAATTGCCAATACGCCAACATTAACTCCCGAGATGACGGAAAATCTAATTTTTAGTATTTTGGACGCTGATCAGCAGCAGATTCTGTTGAAGGATAAGGAATTTGACTTCTCGTTCTCATTTGGTGACTTAGGGCGTTTTCGTGTTAATGCCTTTCACGAGCGAGGCAATATAGCAGGGGCCTTTCGTCTTATTCCTAACGAGATGCCAACCATCGAGGAGCTGGGCTTGCCAAACGTGGTATCAACTTTTGCGAACTTTCCGCGCGGCTTAGTTTTGGTGACGGGTCCAACCGGTTCCGGTAAGTCAACTACGCTTGCCGCCCTGATTGATAAAATCAACACCGAAAAGGCTGAGCATATCATCACTATCGAGGATCCAATCGAGTTTACGCACAAGTCGAAACGTTCAGTCGTTGTGCAGCGCGAAGTACACTATGATACCTATTCATTTAATGCAGCTCTTCGTAGTGCCTTGCGCGAGGATCCTGATATCGTCCTGATTGGTGAGATGCGTGACCTTGAAACGATTTCAGCAGCTATAACCATTGCTGAAACAGGTCACTTGGTGTTCGCAACCCTACACACTAACAGTGCATCACAGTCGATAGACCGTATGGTAAATGTCTTTCCACCACATCAGCAGCCACAGATTAAGGCACAGTTGGGCAATATTTTGCAGGCTATTTGTTCACAGCGCCTGATTCCGGCCATCGGCGGCGGTCGTGTGG
This sequence comes from Candidatus Saccharibacteria bacterium UBA1103, assembly GCA_002313515.1. Classification (GTDB taxonomy): domain Bacteria; phylum Patescibacteriota; class Saccharimonadia; order Saccharimonadales; family Saccharimonadaceae; genus Nanoperiomorbus. Next base: position 53,385 of record DCBQ01000005.1, read on the forward strand.
TGGCGGCGGAAATTCTGATCGCTAACGCGGCGGTGCGTAACATTATTCGCGAAGGCAAGACGCATCAGTTGGATGCGGTGATTCAGACCTCGGCTCGCGAGGGTATGCAGTCGATGGACCGTACGCTAGCCGAGCTAGTGCACAGCGGTCAAATTACCTTCGACGAGGCTAAGAATTACGCTGTAGATATAGAGGAATTTGAGAGAATAATGAGGGGGTAGTAGTAAATGTTATCATATAAGTACAAAGCTCGCGATACTGCTAGCAATAAAATTGTCAGTTCGACTATCCAAGCGAGTTCTGAGTCGGCTGCGGCACGTCTATTGATGGCGCAGCATATTGTGCCTCTAGAAATTAAGCCAGTTGATCAGAGTGGTTTGCTTGCTAAATTGACCAATAAAGTTAGTACTAAGCAACTAGTTATTTTTACACGTCAGCTTTCGACTATGCTGAACGCTGGCTTGCCGTTAGCACAGTCACTAACAACTGTGCAGGAGCAGACTAGCAGTGCCGCATTAAAAAACATCGCTGGTGATATTGTCGCTAACATTAACGGTGGTGCTTCGCTATCATCGTCGATTAAGAAATATCCAGATGTATTCAACAATGTCTATGTAGCTCTGGTGGAGGCAGGTGAGACCTCTGGTACTATGGATGAGGCGCTGAATCGACTAGCTAACCAGCTAGAACATGACTCCGATATGTTGGGCAAAATCAAGGGTGCTATGATGTACCCGGCTATCGTGCTAGCAGTTATTATCGGCGTGGTGGTGTTTATGCTAGTGTCGCTAGTGCCGCAGGTTAAGAGCCTTTATGACGATATGGGTAAGACTCTGCCGCTACAGACCTTGATCTTGCAAGCTGTTGCTGATTTCATTATCAAATACTGGTGGCTAACATTGCTAGTGGTTGTTGGTTTGATTATCTTTATTAATCGTTGGAAGAAGACAGATGGCGGCCGCAAGGCGATTGATACTATGAAGCTTAATGTGCCGCTGTTTGCCACACTGCTGCGTAAGTTATACATGGCGCGCTTCTCGCGTACGATGGAGACGCTAACTAAGGCAGGTGTGTCTATGCTGGAGTCACTAAAGATTTCGGCCGATGCTGTTAACAATGTAGTCGTCAAAGATGAAATTATGGGTGCGACGAGTAAAGTAAAAAATGGTAAGTCGCTATCAGAATCGCTATCTAACCAAGACTATATTCTGCCGTTCGTACCGCAGATGATTAAGATCGGTGAAACGTCAGGTGGTATTGATACGATGTTGGCCAAGGTGGCAGACTATTACGATAAAGAGGTGGACAATGCAATCAACAGTATTTCAACTTTAATTGAGCCAATTCTAATGGTTCTGATGGCCGGTATGATTGGCTTCATCGTACTAGCTGTGCTACTACCGATTTACACGCTATCAAGTTCGTTGGAATAATGCTTGCGTTTTTAAATGAACTGGTATATATTAATGAATGTAAGTTAACTAAAATAAAAGAAAGGGTAGGGAACTTATATGATTAAAAATCAGAAATCTCAAAAGGGTTTTACCATTATTGAGGTTGCTCTAGTTTTGGCCGTTGGTGCACTTATCTTCCTAGTGGTGTTCCTAGCTGTGCCTGCACTACAGCGTAACCAGCGTAACGACGCTAGGAAGCGCGATGCAAGCTCTGTAGCTGAGGCTATTACTAGTTACACGTCAGCAAATCCATCAAAGGCCGTAGATGCCGAAAAGGGTGATGGAAAAATATACGTGGCTGGAGAAGAAAGCAAGAAGGCAGGTATTGGCCAATTTATTGATACGCTTTCCAATAACACGGATCAGGTCCTATGGAGTGCCGCTACTACAGACATCAACAGCGTAGGTGATTCTTCGGAGTCAGACAAGAAGAACAGGCTATATGTAGTACCTTCTACACAGTGCGATACTGGCGCTAATACTCTAAAGGCTGGATCCAAGAAGCAGGCCGCAGTGGTTTACTTTAACGAAACCGCAGGTGGTGTGTCAGCTGCTTGTCAGTCAGTTAACTAGTATTAGCTAGGCACAATACCATAAAAAGAGGGCATTGACCCTCTTTTTTGTAGCTATGCTGCAGTCCCGCCCCCATCAGGGGCGGGCAAGCTGACACATTGATCCCGTAACATCTAACGTCCCGCCCCATCAGGGGCGGGCAAGCTGGCGCATCGATGCCCTGCGACATCTAACGTCCCGCCCCATCAGGGGCGGGCAAGCTGGCGCGAAGCGCCGCTGGGTGGGGTTTGTAAATATGTTATAATTTACTTATGGTAATTATTTGTGCAGTATTCTTATTCATATTAGGCGCAGTGTTTGGCTCATTCGTTGGTGCTTTCACTTGGCGGCTTAGATATCATAAAGATTGGGTAAAGGGACGGAGTGAGTGCGAACACTGTCACCACAAATTAACACCGCTGGATCTAATCCCAGTTATCAGCTGGCTAAGTTTAGGCGGTAAATGCCGATACTGCAAGAAGCCGATCGGCTGGACAACCTTACTGCTAGAGCTTTGTCTAGGTGCTGCTTTTACATTGTCATTCTATTTTTTGCCGATTGCTTTCGGCTCGACACCGGCGCAATTGGTGGCTGGGCAGCATCTATGGCTAATTCTGCTATTGGTAATCTGGCTAGTGATGTTAGTAATGCTAGCGGCACTATTTGTTTACGACGCCAAATGGCATTTGCTGCCTAATAAAATTATGTATCCTCTCATTGCTGTAACGCTAATTTATACGTTGATTGCTAGCTTTACTGTCAACCATATGGAGTTTATGACTTGGCTGGGCGATACATTACTAGCCATGCTGCCAGTTGCAGGTCTTTACGGTGTACTATGGATATTTAGCGGTGGCCGTTGGATTGGCCTGGGTGATGTAAAGCTGGGTGTTGTCGTGGGGCTATGTCTCGATTGGCAGCTGGCGCTAGCAGTGCTCGCAATCTCAAATACTATTGCTTCACTGTCGGTAATACCATTGCTCATCACAAAGAAATTGAGTCCTAATAGTCAGATAGCATTTGGCCCATTTTTGATTGTAGTATTATTTGCTATGGTCTTGTTCGGCAATTATCTGTATGATTGGTTAATCGCTGCAATTCGTTAATCTATGGAGTTTAAATAGCTTGTGCTATAATTTAAGTAATGAAACGAGAGGGTGGCTACACATTAGTGGAAATTGGCCTGGTGATGGCGGTATCGGCCGGGCTACTGCTGATTGCGGGCAGCCTGTATGTGATGTCAGGCAATCAGCGTTTTACTGATTCGTTGCAGACCATCCGTACATTTATTGAACAACAGTATAACGATGTGCGTTCTAACATTAGTCAACGTGTAGGCGGTGATGAGAGCCTATCTTCATTGTGTCCAGTTGATTCGCGTGATTCGGCGAAGGACAAGTCTGCGGGCAATAGCAAGAACTGTCTACTGATGGGCAAAATTATTCAATTTAAAAACGACCGCATGAAGTCTAGCTATGTGATTGGCGTGCAGCCGACGAATGATTGGCCTGATACAAACAAAACAGCGGTGCAGAATATACAGAGTATGCGGTTGTATGCAGTAACTAGTTCTAGTGCTGGCCGAGGCATACGCCCGACAGAAAAGCTATACTCTAATGGTAACGAGGCGATTGCTACGCTTGTGTGTGACGGCAAGGAATGCGACGATTCTAGATCTCAGGCGCCTGGGGATGATGCTAGCGTGCTAATTCTACATAGTCCGCTAGATAACTCGATTTTGACATTTTCTTATACTAAATTAGACGGTGAGTCTAGCGAGTATGGTGGGTTGAGTAAAGTAATTAACATTGGCGATAATTCATACACAGGACTGGTGCTGGCTATGCAGTCTGGTAGTTCTGGTGTTAGAACTGGAGCGCTGTGTGTCCCAGTATCGTCAACATCATCGGGCATTCAGACGGCGTCGCCAGCTGATGGCTTGAGCGGGTCATCTATTAGTGATCGTAAGGCGCTGTTTAATGTATGTAGTGAGGAGATAGACTGATGAAGATAATTGAACAAATTTGGCATAGTATCTGCCACGAGAAAGACGGTTTACATAGTGCGTCAGAACATGGCGACACTTTGATTGAAGTGGCAATTGCCATGGCGGTGCTAGGCTCTGTTGCGTTACTAACTTTCACTACTATGAATAGCAGCTTGGTATCGATCATGAATTCAACCCAGCGTACATCTGTGCAGCAGAAGGTGAATTCACAAATCGAGATGATTAACTATATACGGAATAACGATCCAGCCCAGTGGAAGGTATTTACGGACTCGGCCTTCGGCGCTAACTACGGGCAATTAAACAACGATTCGTATAAATGCCAAATGAGTAGTTATAATAGCAATGGTGCGCTAATGCCGTCTACTTACGAGAGTAGTACTGATGCACGGAGCCTTGGCAGCGTATGGCTGGAATACCATCCCGAGGATAGCACACATCCAGTTAGGGTCTATAGCCTAGCAACCGCAATGGGCACCGATAGTTCAAATCGCTCTACTGCTGCTAAATACTGGGGATCAGTGCAAAATAGGGATTATGCCTTCGATGGCCGTTCTGGTGTGTCTACCGTATCGATTACTGACCCACAGCCAGGCTATGGCATTTGGGTCGACGTGGGCGCAGCTCAGCCGGGGGCGTCAGGAGCTAGTTATGGAATACGGGCTGATGAACCATATATTGATGTGGTAGTTAAGGCTTGTTGGACGCCGTTTGGCGCCAAGAGTGATGGTGAGGCGCGTATTTTACAGACATATCGCATGCATAAGAATGAGCTTTCGGAGGACTACTAATGATTAGGACGCATAGGACAAGGGAGCGTAAGGTGTCAGCAGGCTTTACAATTATTGAGGTGTCGCTATCGCTGACTTTTATCGCATTTATTATTCTATTCTTAACGGCTAGTATGCTGAGTATTGTTAGTACTTATAATAAAGGCGTTTGGCTAAGCCAGGTTAACCAGGCATTGCGTCAGATGAATGCAGATATTGTTGACACAGTTAAGTATAGTGCTTCGCCTAAGGTTAAGATGGTTGACGGTGAAGCTACGCGGCTATGTGCCAATGGTGTAACTTACGCCTGGAATTTACAAAGCTGGATCGACGAGGGACACCCGCGAAACAGGTTCGATAACGAGCGCAGCTCTAGTACTTCATCATTGCGTTTAGTCCGCATCGAAGATAAATCTAGCTCGTATTGTAATAGTGGCAGTGATGACTTCATTCCACGTGACAGCAATACGAGGGTTCTACTCGGCAAAGGTGCCATTTTGCAGGAATTCAATGTGGTACAGGGTATAAATAGTACTCAAAGTATCCCGCTGCTATCGGTTAATGGCGTAGTGTCAACTGAAGGCTCAAATGCTCCATCTAAGGTTAAGTTGGTCGGCAATGACTATAAATTTGTGAACTATAATGATAATAGTGGAACCTGGCAGTGTGGTGACTGGGTTGACAGTAATGGCAATGATAGAAAGGATACTGGTGAATTTACACCGAGTAAAGGCTCGTTCTGTGCCAAGGCTGATATCGGTATGCAGATTTACGAAAGGGGAGTAGACAAGTGATAAAGAATAAATATTTTGCACGGTCAGGTGAACGTGGCCAAGTAGCGATTTTAACGGTATCGATTTTCATGGCAGTCTTTGCTGTGCTAGTGGTGGGCTTTGCATATGTCATGACGTCAACAGTTAAGGATACAACTAATGATAGTACCAGTTATAGTGCACGTGCGGCGGCTGAGTCAGGAGTCGAGGACGCTAAACGTCTATTAAAATACTGCTATTCACATATGGATAATTACGGAAACTTTAACTCTGATTCGTCTAATGCTATATGCAGCAAAGTAATTAATAAATCATATGCTGATCAGACTTGCGATACGGCAATCTCTGCTATGACTGACTCAACCGAAGCGAAGACTCAATTTGGCTTGAGCCCAGCTCTGGAGGAATCCCATGGCGGCAAGCGAATCCGTGTTTACGATACAACTGGCTCTAATAAGAACAGCAAAGCGATCGAGTACTATCAGTGTCTAAAGCTTGCCACGCGTACTGAGGACTATACTGGCGCTCTGACTGCTGAAGGTCAATCTTCAATTATTCCATTGCGTCTAGTAGATAAGGATGGTAACCGAGCTGATGCGCAGCGTATAACTATACAGTGGCATAATAATAGTTCGTCAAGCGTTGGCGACAAGCCTGCTACGGACGCACCTAGCGGTAAAACACTGCCAAAGAAGTCCGAGTGGAAAACTGCTGGCCGCAGCCTTAGTGACTCGAATGTACCAGCTGTTCTGAGAGCGCAGTTTATTCCAGTGACGAATGGTGATATTTCGGTCCAGAAGCTATCGGCGGATAGTCGTGCTGTAACTGTACGGCCAACTACGGATGGAGCAACTGGTGAATCATGGGGGACTGATGGCTATAGAGTGTATGCTTTACGCGGTAAAATCAACCTCCAAGACTACACTGTATCGGACGAGCCAAATGCAACAGCACATCCAAGTATAGTTGGCTTACGGAATTGTAGTAGTAGTGATCAGTATGCCTGTAGTGTGTCATTTAACAATGATGGAGCAATAAACACAAGCACAGCAGACTGGTACTTACGTATAAACGCAGTTTACAAGAATACGCATTTTCGTATAACTGCATGTAAAGCAGATGAGAGCAATTGCAGCTCAAACAATGTTCTGTATTTTGATGGTATCCAGCCGGAGGTTGACGTAACCGGCAAGTCAGCAAGTTCGTATAGCCGCATTAAAGCTCGTCTAGAACCGATGATGGATAATAACGATAATCTGGGAAACTGGTGGCCGGACTACGCCATTGATACTGCTGGTAAGGTCTGTAAAGATATGACCGTACGTTGGAATAACGGCGACGATAACTGCGATTAGGCTGCCGCTACTCGAACCCACCGTCAGGCTAATGCCTGTCACCTCCCTTTGTGAAAGGGGGGTATTTTCTATAGCTGGCTCTGAAACTTTTCGTGCACTTCACGCAGATGTGGATCGGTGACGTGAGTATAGATCTGGGTAGTAGCAATATTGGCATGCCCCAGCATAGATTGAACCGAGCGCAAATCAGCCCCGTTCATCAGTAGGTCGGTGGCAAAGGAATGACGCAGAGTATGGGGTGATACATGCTTGGTGATGCCAGCCTTCATGGCGTAACTCTTAACGATGCGCTGGACAGAGCGAGGCGTTAGGCGACGAGATTCAGACTCGGCTACGGTCTCGGCGTGATTATCTTTGCCAACATTGCGCGAGTTGTTTAGAAACAGCGGTTTTAGGTTGTCTACCCGTGAATCAAGATATTGTTCAACGGCAGTAGCAGCGGTAGGGCTAATGAAGATTGGTCGGTCTTTGCCGCCTTTACCACGAATGACAAACTCGCGTCGTTCAGTATTGATGCGGTCACGGTCTAGGCTGCACAACTCACTGACCCGCATGCCGCCGGAAAATAGTAGTTCCATGATGGCTTTATCGCGTAGACCATTCTCGGTGGTGGTGTCAATTTCGGCAAACAAGCGTGCAACTTCTTCGGCCAATAAAAATGAAACCTGTTTTTTGTGTACTTTTGGTAAATTAATTTTGACGGCATCGAGTGTAGGGATGTCACGCTGAGCACAATATTTTAGGAAGCTACGTAGGGCGATCAAGTGATAACTCTGGGTGATGGTGGACAACTCGCGACCTTGTTCGTCCACGTAGCGAGCTAACCATAGTCGATACTTGCGTACAGTTTCATCGGTAATTTGGTCAACCGTGATATCACCCACGAATTCAGCAAAGCGATCCATGTACAAATGATAGTTTTCGGCGGTACGCAGTGAGCGGCCACGGCCGACTTCAACGTCCTCGACGAAGTCCATGATTAGGTCCGATAGGTAATAATCGGTCGATGAAGTCGGTTTAATATAGTCGGTGCCAGCTGCTTTGTCTAATTGCTTTTTATTTGTATCCATAAGCATATTGTAGCACAATTGCTATTGTCGCGCAATAACGACTTTTTAACGTTTTACGACGTAAGTAATAGAGGTGACTCAAAAATAATAATCTGTGGAAAACTATCGATGTATTGTGGGTAAATTGGCGCTGTTGGCTATCGAAATGAATATGAGCGTTGTGCTAAAATATGGACAAATGACCAGAAATAAACAGTCAAGCAAAAACAATCAGGGCTTAATGTTTCAGGGGCAGCATCCCGATGAACAGGTGTTGTTTACTTTTCGCCAGCACATCATTGTGATGCGAAAGGGCTTTTACGCAATTCTGTTATTGTTTCTGCTGGGCTCAGTGCCGTTTATGATTTGGCAGGACGATATTCAGTTGCTATGGGGTCCGCTGATCGGTATGGCGCTGGGTATTTTGGTATTCTTTCACTATTGGATCGGCTGGCATTTCTCGTTGTTCATTGTGACTAACGAGCGCATTCGGCAAATTACCCAGAAGGGGCTGTTTAACAAGACGGTGATTGACTTGAATTTGAATAAAGTTCAAAATATCAGTTATAATATACCTGGTATGACTGGCAGCATCTTTGGCTTTGGTACTTTGGTGCTGCAAACTATGGTCGGCAATATGGTGATAGAAAAAGCGGCACACTGTGAGCGGGTTTACAACGACCTATCCGATGCAGTGCGTGCGGCCGGCGGTATGACGGATATTGATAATAAGGAGTAGCTAGCAAGAATGTCAATTAAGGATAAGATAGCGGAAAAAACAGCGGCGCTGACTGACAAGTCAAAGAAGTCGGATAAAATTATTCAGAACGCCCAGCGCAAGGCGCAGTCTATCCGCATTACCAACGACAATATTTCCGAACACCGCGCTAAGATCTTGGCGCAAGGTAAAAAGTTCAAGTACCCAGTACAAGTGTCGCGTAAGAAGCTGATAGTGCGCGCCTTGATTATCTTGCTAGTAGCTGTGGTGGCTTTTGGCGGCTTTGTGGGATTGCAGCTATACCGTTCGCAATCCATGAACGATTTGAACTATAGTGTTACTCGGATTGTGCCGCTGCCGGTAGCTCAGGTAGATGGCTATAGCGTGCGTTACGATAGCTACCTCAGGCGGATCCGCTCAATCGTGCATTATTACACTGCTCAAGAGCGCCGTGACTTTAACACCAACGAAGGCCGTAATGAGCTAAATTATTACAAGCGTAGCGAACTAAAATCAGTGGAGCGCGAGGCTTATGCGGCAAAGTTAGCTAAGCAGCACAATCTAACGATCACCGACGACGAGGTGAACAAAGAAATTGCGCAACAGCTAAAGGCCGAGAAGTCTAGCGATGAGGATCTACTGTCTACCTTAAAGAACTATTACGGTTGGACGCGTGACGAGTACGAAGCCGTTCTGAGGGACCAGATGCTAGAGAAGAAGGTAGCCTATCGGGCTGATACGGCTGCCAAGGAGAAGCTAGAGCAGGTGCAACAGGCACTAAAGAAGGAAGACTTTGTGGCGGTAGCAGCTAAATATAGTGATGATGAAGCCAAGGCCGAAGCAACTCCTACAGTCGTGAGTGCTAATAGTACTGACCCCACGAAAGTGCTGGATGCGGTTAAGCAGGTGAAGGATGGTCATATTACTCAGCCGATTAAGGTAAAGGTAGATAACGGTGATTATTATTACTACATCGCTAAGCGGATTGGAATTACTCAGTCGGACGAGGGCGAACAAATGAATTACCTGCTGATTACCATCAAGCTAAAGCAATTCACTTCGGATTTTGAGAAGCTCCAAAAGGAAGGCAAGATTAAAGAGTTTATATCTGTGCCAAGTGAACACGATGTAGAGCAAGCACGACAGGGCTAGAATTGGCCTTGTCGCCAGCTTAAGCGACGATAATTTTGCGTAGCTATTGCAAAACTGCTAGTTATTTGGTATATTAATACTAGTTGATGCGCTCGTGGTGCAGTTGGTTAACACGTCGCCCTGTCACGGCGAAGACCGCCAGTTCGAGTCTGGTCGAGCGCGCCAGGAAATTATATAGCCCGCCTATGGCGGGCGTATTTATTTATGCTATAATATAACATATTGCCACCTTAGCTCAGTTGGCTAGAGCATCGCTTTCGTAAAGCGGGGGTCTGGGGTTCGAATCCCCAAGGTGGCTCCAGATTATATAGGTAATATGCGGGTGTAGTACAGCGGTAGTATATAACCTTCCCAAGGTTGAGATCGGAGTTCGACTCTCCGCACCCGCACCAAAACTTATTGATTATGACAAGTACTAAAGTTACTGAGAAAAAGGTGCCGAGCACGCCAGGTAAACCGACTAAGCACTTAGCTGCTATTGTGGCGGCCGTAAAAGATGCTGTACACAGTCGATTCTTTGTGTGCCTGGTGCTGATTAGCTTTATTCAGATGCTGATTTTGCTAATCATTACGGTTACCCATATCCAGCCAGGGCTAACCATCAAGACTCACTGGGACTTGATCGGTGCGGCTGATCCGATTGGCCAGTTTGAGCAGCCTTGGTACTACGTGTTCAATTTTGTGGCCTTACCGATTGTGTTCTTTATGATCAATGTGGCAGTAGCCTTGAAACTACTAATGGCGCGTGGTCGCCAGCTGGCACTCTGTTGGTTATGGCTGATGGTGCTAGTGGGACTGGTGGTGGTAGTACTAAGCAGTGCCTTTATCTTAAAGGCAGCCGCCGCTTAAGGAGTTTGAGTGTATGACTGACATCGAAATACCGCTCGGCAAGCGTACTAAGCTATACCGCTTCTTTGAGATTCTGCCAGGTGCTTTGTCGATTGGGGCGATGGTGCTACTGATAGTACTAAGTTTTATTAGTCCGACTGTTGCGGCAATTTACATCTTAATTCTAGTCATTATTATGTTTGTACGCGCTTTTGGTACGGCTTATCGGACGATTCAGGGTCGACATCGGTTGCTGAAGACAGAGAGAATCGATTGGGCAAGGCGGCTAGCGGACCTCGACCATCCAACCCAAGCGCTAAAGGAATATGAGCAGTTGGATGCTAAGACGAAAAAAGCGGACTACAAGCTATCTGAACACCTAAAGGTGTTAAAACGTTTTACTGAGCATAAAAGTGATTTTCCGACGGCTAAGCAGACGATTAACGCTTGTATGATCGCCTTCTATAACGAGAGTTACGAGGTGTTGGGACCGACACTGAAAAACTTATCTGAAGCGGATTATGATATCGCTCACAACCTAGTGGTGGTGATCGCCTATGAACAGCGGGGTGGTGAGGCAGCGTTAAAAACAGTAGAGCAGATTAAGAAGAACTGGACCGGAATCTTCCGTGATTTAATCTTTGTCGAGCACCCAGCGAATTTGCCCGATGAAGTGGTGGGCAAGGGCGCTAATTTGGTTTACGCTGGTCACGAGCTATCTAAGTGGGTACGACGCCATCATATTGATCCGAAAAATGTTATTGTAACCAGCATGGATTCGGATAACCGTCCCGATCCGAAATATTTTGCCTACCTGACTTACGAATGGATTATCACGCCGGATCGCCAGCAGGCGGCCTTCCAGCCGATTTGCCTATTTAATAACAACCTGTGGGACGTACCGGCACCGATGCGGGTAGTGGCGACCTCGAACTCCTTCTGGAACGTGATTTCTTCGATGCGGCCAAATATCTTGCGCAACTTTGCTTCGCACGCTCAGGGGTTATGGGCGCTAGAGCAGATGGGCTTCTGGTCGCGGCGCACCATTGTCGAGGATGGTCATCAGTACTGGCGTAGTTACTTCTTCTTTGATGGAAAATATCGGGTGGTACCGCTACGAATTGGTATTGGCCAGGATGCGGTGCTATCGGATACGTACAAGAAGACACTGAAGGCACAGTTTATCCAATTGCGTCGTTGGGCCTATGGAGCCTCGGATGTAGCCTACGTGGCGACCATGGGACTTAGAAAAGACTGTAAATGTCCTAAGGGAGACCTGCTAGGTAGGTTTGGGCGGCTGCTTGAGGGCCATGTGTCGCAGGCCTGTATGGCGCCGATTGTGGGTTTCGGTGCTTTTGCACCAATCTTTCTTAATCCGATTGCCGCACACAGTAGCATTATTGCCAACGATTTGCCACTAATCGTCTCGTACGTGCAGAAAATTGCCGTAATTGGGCTGTTTATTACGGTAATTACCTCGCTTTCGTTACTGCCGCCGCGGCCGAAGCGGTATAAGAAGACACGTAATATATTTATGATTTTGCAGTGGGTACTGATGCCGGTAACCGCCATTGTCTATACCTCATTATCGGCCTATGTAGCGCAGTGGAAGCTGTTGACTGGCCATTATCTAGCCAAGTTTGATGTCACTGAAAAAGCGGTGAAGAAAGTAAAATAGATGTAACTGTTAGCCAAAGGGAGGCGCATAGTTGTATAGTTAAAACCCGCCACTTTAGGATCTCTCCTGCTGGGGCGGGTAAACTTTATCTTCTAGTTTTTTGACGTTCCTGAGATACTTCCTAATCGATTGATGGGGAAAGAGGATTAGGCTAAACCATGGCTCTCGCAGTTGCTATGGTTCATTTTAAGCTCTTCTACAAGCCTTCAAAGTAAATGTGGAACTGTGCTAGTCGAGAGTTCTTAACTCTGGACTGTGGTTGCTTTTTCATAAGCTTACTTATCATAACAAAAGCGTGATGTAATGTCAATAACCAAAATGAATTAGCGTTATATCATAATATGCATAATATGGTGTAAAACAGGGTAAAATATCTGTGGAAAACTCTGTGTGAAAAACCTGATTGTGTTAAAATGTGGGGTATTATGACTAGCCAAAAGCGAAACAAAAATATTAACAAGTCGGCGGGCTTTACTATTGTCGAGGTGGGGCTGGTACTGGCCATTGCGGCACTGATTTTTCTGTCAGTATTCTTGGTTATTCCAGCCTTCCAGCGCAATGCACGAGATAATGCCCGTAAGGACGATGTAACGTCGGTGGCTAATGCAATATCAAAGTTCTACGCGAATGATCCGTCAAACATCCTGAGTAACGCGAGTGATCTAGACAAATATCTTAGCGATTTTTCTAGCGATAGTTCATTGTCAGTATTAAATGCATGTGCTACATCTGCTACTGGACTAATGCACGGCGGTCAACTTGTCTATAATCAGATTCTAGTGTGTAGTGGCTATCGCTGTAAATCAGATGGGGTTACCCAGGTGAATGGTTCATCTGACGACTCAAAGGATATGCTTGAAGAATCTGGCGAGCGTTCGGCCGCTGTCTTGACTCGCCTTGAATCAGGTGATGCTAACCAGGATCCAACCGATGGCAAAGCTCAGGGCTACTGTCAGAGTGTAGGCGAGAATTAGAGGCTGAGCTATACGATTAAGATGGACGGATACTATAAAGATATCGTGGACGCGGCGCGACGGCTGACCAATCACCAGCTACTTGATATGGCGCACACTGCCGGCGGTTACATGAGCAGCAAAGTGGGCCACAATCCCAATAAAGTTACCTTACTAGAGGCGATCAGTCATACTGATTCGCCGGCTAAAGAGTTAAACTACATTCGCCGCCGCCTGGACATCACCAATCCCCGTGATGACCTGTATCAGTGGGAAGATCTACTGAAATTAAAATAATTACCTCCCTTTCGCAAAGGGAGGTGGGCGAGCTTTAGCTCGGTCGGTGGGTTCGACCTTCAATCTTGCGCTACAAACAGATTTTTGCTAGTATATAACTAGTCTCATGGGTCGGTAGCTCAGTTGGCTAGAGCGCGTCCTTGACGTGGACGAGGTCAGGAGTTCGAGACTCTTTCGACCCACCAGAGATATTATCGACGCCCGCACGGGCGTCTTTTAGTGCTATAATATAACCATGAATCAAGATGATATGAACAAAGTGCGTCACAGTCTCGCACACGTACTGGCGGCGGCGGTGAAGCGCCTATATGGTAACGGCGTAAAACTGGGTGTCGGGCCGGCCATTGAAAACGGCTTTTATTACGACATGGACCTGGGCGATAGGCATCTAGTCAACGAGGACCTGCCGAAGATTGAAGCGGAAATGCGCAAAATCATTGCTGAGAAGCAGGACTTTACTGTGGCCACTAAGACTGCCGAAGAGGCAGAGCAGTGGGCGAAAGACAACGACCAGCCGTATAAGCTAGAGCTGATTGAAGATTTTAAACAGAACGGCACCACGCGTGTGTCGGGTAAGGAAGAGTCGACTGACCACGATCATATGACCTTCTATACTAATGGCGAATTTACTGACCTCTGTCGGGGTGGTCACGTGGTTAATACCAGTGAGATTCCGGCGGACGGCTTTAAGCTAACCCGGATTGCCGGTGCTTATTGGCGTGGTGACGAGACTCGCCCAATGATGCAGCGGGTGTATGGCGTCGCCTTTGCAACCAAGGCTGAGCTAGACGATTATCTAAAGCGCCAAGAGGAGGCCAAGCAACGCGACCATCGCAAATTAGGCAAAGAGCTTGATCTGTATGTTACTAGCGATATGGTTGGCGCAGGCTTGCCGATCTTTACCCCGCGCGGTACGGTCTTGCGCGAAGAGCTAGCCAAGGTATCCAACGAGCTGCGTGAAGATATTGGTTTTCAAAAGGTCTGGACACCTAACATGACTAAGAAAGAATTGTACGAGGCCTCTGGCCACTGGGCTAAGTTTGGTGATGAACTTTTCTTGGTAAAGTCACAGGAGACCAGTGATAATTTTGTGCTTAAACCGATGAACTGCCCACACCATACACGTATTTTTGCTAGTCGCACTCGTTCTTATCGTGACATGCCGCAGCGCTATCTAGAGACCACGACTGACTATCGCGACGAAAAGTCGGGTGAGCTAGGCGGTTTGAGCCGCGTCCGCGCTCTTACTCAGGATGACTCGCACGATTTTGTACGTCCAGATCAGATTGAGTCGGAAATTGCTAACTTGCTAGACTGCGTACAGAAACTATATTCATTAGTAGATATGAAGCTAAGGGTGCGCCTAAGCTATCGTGATGATTCCGACCACTACCTAGGTTCAGACGAGCTATGGGAATCAGCACAGCAGCAGCTAAAGGCGGCGGTGCTGAAGCTAGGTCTAGATTATTACGAGCAGGAGGGCGAGGCAGCTTTCTATGGTCCGAAGATCGACTTTATGGCGACCGACGCCCTGGGTCGTGAGCACCAGCTAGCGACCGCCCAGCTGGACTTTGTGCAGCCGGAGCGCTTCCATCTAGAGTACACGACAGAGGATGGCGGTACGGAGCAGCCAGTGATGATTCACTGTGCGCTACTGGGCTCAATCGAGCGCTTCTTGTCAGTCTATATTGAGCACACCGCTGGCAAGTTCCCGGTCTGGAATGCACCGGAACAGCTACGTATCGTCAAGGTGAAGGATGACCCAGAGATCGATAAACTACTAGACGAGCTCAAATCGGCCGCCCATAAGGCGCGCGTGCGCTTTACAGTGGATGATAGCAATAGTACCTTGGGTAAGAAAATTCGTAGTGCCGTGGCCTACAAGGTGCCCTACGTGGTGGTCTTGGGTGAGCGCGAAGCGGAATCCGGCAAGGTCGGCGTCCGTATCCGCCAAGACTTAATTGGCGAAGGCACGGATGAAAAAGCTACCTTTACGCCGGCCGAACTAGTCGCCGCCATCCAGCGTGAGCACGACGAGCGGTTAAAAGTCTCGACGCTGTAACTTCTATTTCTTTCTCCTTGGTGTGGAGGGTAGGCGTTTACGCCGGGTGAGGCGGTTGCTTTAGCGCCCCCTACAGGGGGTTAGAGTATTTACACTATCGCCAGTTGGGTCCACCTCCTCTTTAAGGAGGAGGTATGAGCTGTGAATGTACTATGCTAAATTCCAGTATTCGGCGCAGCAATAGTTGGCTTCGAATCTACACTATTAGTCGCTGGCTTGGGTTCTGGTAATGAGGTCTTATCGATATACTCATAACCATCTTTTAATACAGTCTTATGCCCTTCGCTATCGGTAATGGTTACGTCAACCTTGCCGGCAGCGTGAGCAGGAACGGTGACCTCGATAGTATTGCTGTCTTTGATGGTGTAGTTGGCTTTATTAATACCGAATTTAATTGCAGTGATATCGTCGTAATTGAGGTGGGTGATACGATTGCTAACGTTGGTTGGGTTGAATACGCTGGCTTTGTCGTCATTGGCGTTTAATAGATACCAATCATTATTGCCGGCACTAATGATGCTACCGTTGGTTGCCAGAGCCATTGTTGCCCTTGAACTTGAATCGGTTTGCAAGCCTGAGTTTTTCCAGGCTGTCGTAACATCGACCGGATTGGCTGTAGTAGTGCTGGACGTAGATATTCCATATTGACCATAGGTGTTATCGCCCCAAGCTAAATAGCGGCCGTCGCTAGTTTCAGCGACATAATAACCATTACCGACATGAATATGCCTAATTGTTGCATTATCAAATAGACTATTCAATTCAATTGGCGTATTGGGCGCTTTATCGTCAGCAGTGAGTCCTAGGCTGGTCGGATTACCTAGACTATAGAGTCTACCGTTCTCGTCAATAAAGTAGGTGCTGTCCCAGCTTGCTGCGGTGCTCATTATCTTATCATTTGCAAAATAGCTAGATATGTCTGTTAGCGTGTTTTGCGAACCCCAGCTTGGAACTAGATTGCCATACCGATTGCTATTATTAGCGCCCGCCACTAAAACGCGGCCTTTGGTAGTGGTAATTATTAGCCCACAGTCTCCGCTGCATGCAGAAGCAATTTGCTCATTGTCCTTTAGCTGGTTATTTATGGTTGCTGGTGTTTTATTATCGCCAGTGCGTCCGTCGACCCCGTAGTAGTCAGAGCCCCATGTATATACAGAACCTCTATCGGTTATGGCAACCATGGTGGAGCCAACATAAAGTTGTCTAATTCTACTATCAAACTTATCTGTAATATTAATAGGTTTGCGTGACCAGGTGGTGTCGCCCGTGGCGAGTTGGCCGGAATAGTTCTGTCCCCATGCCCAAATGTGTCCATTGCTAGTAGTGGCGAAGAAGGAGTTGACTGATGTGGCGTATAGTTTGTCTACGGTGTCGCCGCCAAATTGGTCAGTGATATCAACGGGACTTAGATAATATGCGCACTGTTCTAGCCTATCGGGTGTACATTGATCGTTTGGGTAGGTTATACCTTCGTTGTTGGGAGTATAAATGGCGGCGGCATCGCCCCATATATAGACATGGTCGTCCTCAGATAGGGCAACCACATCGATGCCGTTATGGGCGAATTGTTTAATCTTTTTCTGCTTAGTAAATCCTTCACCCTTAATGGTAAGGGTATTTTCTGCCATTAATTGACCCACTGGTTTGTGATAGCGATGAGATGGACAGAGCAGAAGAGACACCACTGAAGCTCTGGCTTAAGCAAATGATGCCAGCAGTAGCTGCTAGACCGGCAACGCTCAGCCCATATCTAACTTTACGTTTAATCCCGATAGATAATTTCCGATACTTATTTACGGTCCTATAATCTTTAGCTATAGAACCAATGTCATTGAGCTTTTTGTGTCTCATATCTCACCACTCCTTTGTATTTATATTACTGTTCCTGTTCGAGCCCATTATTTTTTGTAACCCTCCCGATTGCCTACGGCAATCTGCCCTCCCCTTGGGCGGGACTATGGCTTCATTTAAAACGTACTAAACAAAAAATGGACACCGCAGCAGGGTGTTCGAAGTCCTTTGTAGTCAACTTGTCTCTAGTAGATTAGCACTAAAGCTAATATTGGAGCTGCGATGCCCAATGCTTAGCTTAAATGTTAAAATCCCTAAAAATTGCTACCAAAAATTGGTTGGCTAAATACTTCGAACACTTTTAATGTGTCAAACACTAGCGTAATATGTCAATAGATAAAACTTCCGGAAGCCACCCAAAGCATCCGGAAGTTTCGTTCTTGAGAGCTGATATAATAGGGATATGGAAGAAAATTCGGTCTTGCCGCTAATTGTAATATTGGGGCCGACGGCCAGTGGTAAGTCGGCGGTAGCGATTAAATTGGCGCAAACACTGGGCGGCGAAATTATTTGTGCAGATAGTCGTACGGTTTATAAAGGTATGAATATTGGCACAGCCAAACCGACCGCCGAGGAAATGCAGGGTGTGCCGCATTGGGCACTAGACTTAATCGAGCCGAATCAGCGGTTTACGTTGTATGATTTTCAACGATATACCTGGCAGAAGATTAATGAAATTCGATCGCGCGGCCATGTGCCGATGTTGGTGGGTGGTAGCGGCCTATATATTGATTGTACTTTATACAACTATGAGTTGACTAATAACGAAGTGGATCTTAGACGTCGAGCTGAGCTAGAACGGATGTCCAACGAGGAACTAGTACAAAAAATACAACAAAAAGGCCTGGAGCTGCCTCGTGATATTCACAACAAACGGCGCCTGGTGCGAGCGCTGGAGCTTGGTAGAATTAACCACACTCGGTCACCACGACGCCACGATGCTATTGTGGTGGGAATTAAAACGGATTTAGTGACGCTAAAGCAACGGATTGCTGGACGTGGTGAAACTATGCTGCGGCAGGGGTTGGTTGACGAAGTTACAACATTAAATCGACACTATGGCGACGTGGAGCCATTGAAGCGCAATATCTATGGCGTGGTTAAAAAATATTTACGTGGTGAAATTGACTATGAACAAATTTCCGATGAAATAACGAAGGTCGACTACCATCTAGCGCGCAAACAGTTGACGTATTGGCGCGGGGCGGCACGAGCTAAGGATATTTGGTGGCTACCCCTGCAAAGTGTTGCAGAGCTAACAACGTATAACTGTAGTGAACTAATGCGCATGTACTTGGATAATATTGAACAATTATAGGCAGTGTGGTATCCTACTATCAGGAGTAAAAATAGAAATGATTGATTCGCTGTTTGGTTCACGTACCAGGGTAAAGCTACTCGGATTGTTTATGAACAATCCGGGGCGGTCGTTTTACGTACGGGAAATAACGCGCAACATCGGCGAACAAATTAACAGTGTGCGGCGCGAGCTGGCGAATCTGGTGGAAATCGGCATTATTAAATCGCGTTCAGTGGACAATCGTTTGTATTATGAGGTGGACACGGAATTCAAGTTTTATAAACCACTGCGCGAGATGTTTGCGGATGCTGACGATGTGGTGTCGGGTGCGAAGGTCTCGGAAACTGCTTGGGCGGATAAATTCCGTAGTATCGAGGGCATCAAAGAGGTTATCTTTGCTGGATGCATGGTGTACGAATCAAAGTCACCAATCGACCTACTAATCGCTGGCGACCGCACCATGAGCCAAGCTAAGCTAAAAAATTTGATCAAGCAGCTGGAGCGTGAAAATGGTACTTCGCTAAATTATTCAATCCTAAGCTATGATGATTTCTATTATCGCCTGAGTATACGAGACAAATTTGTGCTAGATGTGCTAGAATCTAAACATATAAACGTGCTGGATGAAGCAGGGGTGTTGAGTGAGTTCCCCGGGGTGGACGATGCGGCAGATAAGGATGATGGTCCAGAGAAGGAGGATGACAACTAATGGAGATTGACTATAAGGGCGCGAACTGCGTGGTGATTAAGCTAAAGAACGCTACGGTTGTAACCGATCCAACCCCTAATGTGAATGTTAAAAAAGAGCTAAACGACCCAACGGCGGTGGTACTGGCCACGCAAACCGATTTTGCGCCGATGGAGGACAGTGTTAAGAGCTTTATTATCGATATGCCGGGCGAGTATGAACATAAGGACATTAGCGTGCGTGGTATTCCGGTCAAGGCGCATCTAGCCAGCGACGAGAGTGCACAGGGTGCTACGATATACAGTATTCACGCCGACGGACTACGCATTGCCGTATTTGGTCATACGGTAGCGCCGATTGAGGATGATGACCTAGAGGAGTTGGGGCTAATCGATATTGCCATTATTCCGGTGGGTGGCAACGGCTATACCCTGGACGCGCGAGATGCAGCGGCCATTGTGCGCAAGATTAACCCGGCCCCGAAAATCGTGATTCCGACGCACTATGACGATGGCGTCACTAAATATGAGGTAACACAGGACGGTCTAGCGGACTTTGAGAAAGAGTGGGGTGGCAACGTCGAGAAGCAGACGGTGCTGAAGCTAAAGGATGTTAGCAAACTGCCCGCCGACAAGACTACGGTAGTTGAACTGACGGTCAGTAAGTAGACACCTTAATTTTGGACGCCGCTAAACTTGACAGGGTCGCCCGATATGCGGTAAAATGAACCAGAGTAACTTATAAAGGAGATATTTTAATATGGCACGATGTCAAATCACTGGCAAGGGTGCGATGACTGGCAATAACGTCAGCTTCTCGATGCGCCACACCAAGCGTACCTTCAAGCCAAATCTACAGAAGAAGACCTTCTACGTGAACGGTCAGAAGGTTAAACTGCTAGTGGCCGCCAGCACCATTAAGACCTTGCGTAAGAAGGGCTTTACCACTCAGCCAACCGCTGAATAATTAACACCATCTCTGTCGTTGGCAGAGATACAAAATCCAGAGGATTTGCCGTCCTGTAATACAGGGTCGGTGGAGGCAATCAGCCGTATCCTCTGGATTTTTGTATTGAGGCGGCGTTCAGCCTCAGTCTGCTATAATATAACCATGAGTGGAGCGGATTCGAAATCGACCATTATTATTCTGGCGGTAGTATTTGTGGTGACGCTATTGTCGATGATTCTACACGAGCTAATGCACGGCTTGACCGCGTATTGGTTGGGCGATGATACAGCGAAAGAAGAGGGGCGGTTGACCCTTAATCCGCTCAAACACATCGATCCGTTTCTGACGATACTGCTGCCACTAATCATGGCGGCAACTGGTGGTCCGATTTTTGGTGGCGCTAAACCAGTGCCCTTTAACCCTAGTCGTGTCCGCGGCGGTGAGTGGGGCGCGGCACTGGTGGGAATTGCCGGGCCACTGACGAATCTAGTTCTGGCCTTTATCTTTTATGTCGTCACGGCGCTGCTGCCGGCGGCGATCGTGCAAAATCCCGTCGGTGAAATTGTTTACCTGTTTTGTCTATATGGTGTACAGGTAAATCTAGGCTTCTTTGCTTTCAATATCTTGCCGGTGCCGCCACTTGACGGCTCGCGCTTGCTGTACGCCGTGGCGCCTGAACCGGTACAGCGCTTCATGGATATGATGGAACAGAGCTTGGGCTTGATTGTAATTTTCTTAATTGTGCTGTTTGCCAGTCCGATTATTGGCCAACTGATGCAGTGGATTATGCAAGGCGTACTGGCTGGATTTAACTTTATACTATCACCATTGGGTATAGTTTGATATAATACAGTTAGCCCCAGGCAGCACAATTATTTCCTAACATCATTAGATACGGGAGTCTTAATGGTATGTTACCGTGGTAATATATTGCGGACACCCACCTGGATTACCGGGGGATCTAAGACGTGTAGCTGGGGTTCTTGAGATTATTATAGGGGTGGGATTTGCGTCAGAAAGTTGTAATTAGGGCAGTTGTACATCAGCACGGCAAGGTGCTACTGCTTCGACGTCACGGCGGCCGGCCATCGATTGCCGGTAAGTATGAGTTGCCGGGCGGGTCACTACATCTGAATGAGCAACCTGTGGACGCGTTAAAGCGCAGCCTACAGATTCATGCCGGTATTGAGCCGGAGTCATATGCTCTGCGAGATGTGGTAAGTTTTCTTGACCCCGATCGTCGCGATTTGCAGTATACTTTCATCGTATATGATGTGGTCTTACCGAAGGGGCGGGGTTCGCGTGTTACCTTAGATGACGAATACCATAATTACATGTGGGCTGACGTCAAGACGGTCAATGGCGGGCTACTGACCAACTCCACTAAAATTATTCTAAACATCGGTACGGATGCCATTGCTGACCCAGATTTCGTGAAGGTACGGGGTGAGGACGAGCAGAATCTAAAGACCCTGGTGATTCATTCGGATGGCGGTAGTCGCGGCAATCCGGGGCCGAGTGCTAGTGCCTATGTGATTATGGATACTGATGGCAAGTTGGTGGCGCAGGGCGGCCGCTTCTTGGGTTGGAATGATAGCGGCATGGCGGAATATATTGCGGTTGAGCTAGCGTTAAAGAAGGCGGCGGAGCTGAAGGCGGAGGTAGTCGAATACTATAGCGATAGTCTAATGGTGGTCAATCAAATCAACGGACTGTTCCAAGTTAAAAATCCGGAATTTAAGGATGTGCATGACCGTATCATGAAATTGCTATTTAACTTCCGTAGGGTCAAGTTTACCCACGTTCATCGCGAGTATAACCGCATTGCCGACAGCCTAGTTAACCGTATTTTGGACGAAAACGAGGGTAGCAATGCCGCCCGCGACTGGAAGGGCTAATGTCGCACAATGGTGCAAATGGTAGGTTTGGCAGCGGCGTGCTGATCCTGTGTTATAATACTAACTGCCAGATGGCTAAATGATCGCTGGTGGGGTATGGCCCCGCGAGAGGAAAGTCCGGGCAGCATAGGGCAACAACAGTCGCTAACGGCGACCGAGGGTGACCTTAGGGAAAGTGCCACAGAAACTTATACCGCCTAGTTATTATCCGTGACGTTTTGGCGTCGCCGCTAGGTAAGGGTGAAAAGAGTAGGGCAAGAGCCTACAGTGCTATATGGTGACATATAGCAGGGGTAAACCCTGTTGGCTGCAAGGAGGCCAGGTTACGGGCGACCCGTCCGCTGGCCGATTGAACCGCTAGAGCGCGGTGGCAACGCCGCGAGTAGATAGATGATCATTCACGACAGAACCCGGCTTATCGGCTGTCTGGCATGAAATTATTATAATATTTAATTCCTTCTCTTTGACGGAGAGGGGCGCTTGTGCCGGGGCGAGGTTAAGACTAGAAGTGGCTACGTGGTTATAGCCAACTCTTTATTTTTATGGCTAAGCACTGTATACTATTATTGTAAACATAATACAGAAAGGTAAAAATGGAACTGGCTATAGTAATTATAATTTTGGTGCTAGCAACGATCATTGCGGGTGCCAAGGTAGTGCGACAGCAAGACGTCGCGATTGTAGAACGTCTAGGTAAGTATAATAAGAGCCTAGGGGCGGGCTTTCATGTCATTATTCCTTACATTGATCGCGTTGCCGCGACTGTGCCATTACGGGTGCAGCAGAACGATCTGACAGTTGAGACTAAGACTAAGGATAACGTGTTCTGTAAAATCGCTGTATCGGTGCAGTACCGGGTTGACCCAACTAAGGTAGAGGATTCTTTCTATAAGCTACAGCGTCCAGTAGCACAGATTGAATCATACATCCAGGATGCCGTGCGTAGCGCCGTGCCGAATCTAGAGCTAGATGCCGCCTTTGAGCGTAAGGATGATATTGCGAAGAATGTGCAGGAAACGGTCAAAGCGGGTATGTCGGACTATGGCTTTATCATTGTCAACACGCTAATTACCGAGGTCAATCCAGATGCTAAGGTGAAGGCCAGTATGAACGAAATTAACGCTGCTCAGCGTACCCGGGCGGCGGCGCAAGAGCTAGCAGAGGCCGATCGCATTAAAAAAGTGACGGCGGCTAAGGCGGACGCCGAATCGGCGAAGCTACGTGGTGAAGGCTTGGCAGCAGAACGTCAAGCCATCGTGGATGGTCTAGTACGTAGCGTGAAAGGTCTACGCGCCAGTGGTATTTCTGAGGATAACGTTCTGGTGTTACTGATGCAGAACCAATACATGAATACTATGGAAACGGTAGCTGGTAGCTCGAACAAGGGCGTAATCTTTATGGACAGTGGTGCTGATGCGTCGGACAATCTGAAGCGTCAGATTCTGCAGGGCATGGAAGCCACTAAGATTAGTCAGTAGGCAACTAGCCGAGCCCACCGGCTCGCCTACGACAATACCTCCCTTTTATAAAGGGAGGTATTGCTAAATCAAAATACCCTCTCCTTGACGGAGAGGGTAGGCGTTTACGCCGAGTGAGGTTTATAACCTATTTATTTACTGATTTCACAATCGCGGCGAAGGCAGCGGGCTCACGGACGGCTAGGTCGGCTAGGGTCTTGCGATCCAACTGGATGTTGGCGGCCTTTAGACCGGCGATTAGCTTGGCGTAAGTGGTGCCATTCTGGCGGGCAGCTGCGTTGATGCGGGTGATCCATAGTTGACGCATATCGCGCTTTTTGCTGCGGCGATCACGGAACGCATACTGTAATGACTTTAACACGCGCTCTTTGGCCATACGGAAGCTGCGGGTAGCGCTATTGTGTTTGAAACCCTTGGCACGCTTTAGCATCTTGTTGTGACGAGCGCGAGCGGTTACACCTTTTTTAACTCTCATTGATTACTCCTAACTTGGTCGAATAATTAATTGATTAACGTTAAATTAGGTATCTATTAAATACCTAGGGCGCGACGAATAATCTTCGCGTGCTCACCCGTGATTTGCACTGGGGCGGCTTTGGCGCGCTTGTTGCGCTCAGTCTGATGTGATAGCTTGTGATGAGTAGCGGCTGATGCGCGAAATAGCTTACCACTCTTGGTAACGCCAATGCGCTTGCTGGTACCCTTATGAGTCTTCATTTTTGGCATTTTGAATTGCTCCTTACCATGACGCTCAGGTTACGACCCGCCATTACTGGTTTATTATCAGCCACGGCTACATCCGAAAGGTCGTCGAGTATTCGACCAAGTAGGGCTCGACCTACCTCGGGGTGCGCCATCTCGCGACCGCGAAACATCAATTGAATCTTGACCTTGTCGCCGTCTAATAAGAACTTACGGATTTTGCGTAGCTTGATGTCTAGATCGTTTTGACCAATTTTGAGGCCTAACCGCATCTGCTTAATTTCACTACTGCGTGCATTCTTCTTATTACGCTGCTGCTCCTTCATCTTTTGGTACTGGTACTTACCCCAGTCGATGATTTTTGCAACAGGTGGCGTTGCAGTTGGTGAAATTTCTACTAAGTCGAGACCGGCATCACGAGCCTGATTGAGGGCGTCACGCTTAGACATAATGCCTAGCTGCTCGCCATCTTGACCAATCACACGAAGCTCATGGGCACGGATCTCGCCATTTATCCGAATTGATTTGTTGGCTATTTTAGGATCCTTACCTGAAATTAAATTATTATTTGGCTCCGGAGGCCGGATTCGAACCGGCGACCCATTGATTAACAGTCAACTGCGCTACCGCTGCGCCACTCCGGAATATGCTGCTTCCATACTTAATGAAAACACTGTGATAATTATATAGATTATGTTGGCGCGGGTCAAGGGCTACGAGGCGTGAATTAGAGAAAATATCGTTTTGGCTTAATTTAGGCGTATAGTCAGGGCTATAGTAGTGTAATCTGGCGGTACTGCAATGCCTCGGCGGCGTCGGCTAGTTCGACTTCGGTGTGCTGATTCAAGTCGGCAATGGTAGCGGCAATACGCATGATTTTAAAATAGCTGCGGGCGGATAGCTTTAGCTTCTCGGTAGCATTAAGCAGTAGGTCGGTGGCAGTCTTGGCGAATTTAATCCTAGACTTTAGCTCTTTATTAGTCAGATTAGCGTTGAATTTACCCTGACGCGTTTGCTGTTGCTGGCTGGCGCTAGCGATGGCCTGGCGATACCGATCAGACAGGTGCTCATCACTGCCACGCGTGAGGTCGCGCTGCGGTACGCGTGAGACTTGAACAAATAAATCGATGCGATCCAGTAGTGGACCGGAAATTTTCTTCTGGTAATTCTGAATAAGTTGCTGGGTACAGGTGCATTCGTGATCGGGGTCGCCATAATATCCGCAGGGGCAGGGATTCATGGTGGCGAGTAACATAAAATTGGCCGGATAAGTGGTCTTGCCACCAGCGCGACTAATATGAATCTCGCGGTCCTCTAGTGGTTGGCGCAGGGACTCTAGGGTGCGGCTGGTAAATTCCGGTATTTCATCCAGGAACAGCACGCCATTGTGGGCCAGGGAAATTTCGCCAGGTCTAACATTAGATCCGCCGCCAACCAGGGCAACGTGCGAGGCGGTGTGATGGGGCGCACGAAAGGGACGCTTAGTAATGATTCCATCGGATTCGCTGGCAAGCGAATATAATTTAGTAGTCTCGAGTACTTCGTTGTGAGTCATGGGCGGAAGTAGGCCAGGCAGGGCTTTAGCCAGCATGGTTTTGCCAGATCCGGGAGGGCCGCAGAATAATATATTGTGATGACCAGCTGCGGCAATTTCGAGTGCACGTTTAGCAAGTTTTTGCCCGAAAATATCGTCAATAGAGTTAAAATTAGTATAAGTATTTTGCACAACGGTTGGTTGGGTGTAGGGAATGCGTTGCTCGCCAATTAGGTGCTGAACTACACTGTTAAGCGTAGTAGCTGGTACAACGCTTATGTCATTAACTAGGGCTGCCTGATCGGCATTAACGCTAGGCAGAACGAACTCACTTAGTCTGCTAATACGGGCGCATTCAGCAAAATTAAGTGCCCCGCGAATAGCGTGTAAATCGCCGTTCAGACCGAGCTCTCCGGCGAACAATGTTTTATTTACAGCATTTTGCTGTAGTTGGCCGCTGGCCACTAAGATGGACAAAGCGATTGCCAGGTCTAAGTGTGTGCCGTCTTTGGCAATGTCGGCCGGAATTAAGTTGATGGTAACGCGTTTGGCGGGGAATTGATATCCGGAATTAGTAATGGCTGAGCGTACACGTTCGCGTGATTCGCTAATGGCCTTGTCGGCTAGCCCTACGATGTTGAAAGCGGGCAGACCCTTAGTAATATCACACTCGGCGGTGACGAGGACGGCGTCAAATCCTTTGATTACTGCTGTCCTCACCCTTGAAATCATATAGTTAGTTTAGCATAAGCTGAATAACTGTTCAAGAATATTAAATCTTGTCGCCTATAGCTCCGATATAAAAATCCCGAGGATACGGCTGGTAGCCTCTCATCTCTCATGCACTACAGAGAGGCGAGTCCTCGGGGTTTGTATCTCGGTCGGCGGCAAAAAAATAATAAAGACCTCTGTAACTCGTAGTAGCAATGACAACGGATAGCAGGGGTTGATAACGATAAGCGGGTATGATAATATAATGACAGTCGTGGGGCTGAATTATGCTTCGACGGATGGAATTTAACAATCTAGCTTGCGAGTAGTTGACTACTTATAGTCATTCAATAGATGCAAAATCTAAAGTTCAGGCATTTGTAGATACCGTTAAGGAAGCTTTTGCTCCTAAGGTAGCTGCTGCCGTTGCTGCCTAACCTGACGGTTAGTTCGTATATATTTATGCAGCCCGTTGCTATGCTGATGTAGAATAGGCACTAGCAACGTCAGAATTCTTCTGCTAGGTTATAGATAATTCCGCAGTTCTATGGCCAAAACTTATGCGGGCGTGCACTGATTATCTTCGTTACCATCTGAGATCGGTGTATTTGTAATAGTGAAGGTGACTAGGCTTCGTAGAAGGCTAGGGTGTTACCATGCGGACGCGGGGTCGGTACCCGCCAGCTCCACCATGAAATTATTGCCACCGCTTTAAATGCGCCCAACTGCGAGGGGGCGTATTTTTATGTGTTCCAGCGCTATCGATGAATCTGGCTGCTCGGATGAATATAAATACAAGAAACGACCAGCTGCGAGAATTTACTGGTCGTTTAGAAGATAGATTTATGGTTGATAATGTTTGTTTTTGTGTGCGCTAGTCCATGGATAAATTTTGTATTCATGAACTATTAGTATAATAAACCACAGGTGGGGCAGTGTCAACAATCTGCTAGTGGTAAAATTAACTACAAGAACGCCTGGCTTGTGGAAAACTTTTCTGCAATTAAAATCATTGTGATATGTAATTTTCTGCAATTTCGATGCAGACATGTATTTTTTTGTGATTCGTATTTCGGCACTAGGTCCATGCTGAGCCATATGGCGGTTCGTGCTTGTTCGTTTATATTTGAATTATATTTTACAGCACATTGTGCAGTGCGCGAACGGTGAGCTGGTTGTCGCTCTATAATAGAAAGTTTTGGGCTAGCGTATAGCTAAATTATGCCAAGGCTGAGGCTAGGAAAACATGTAATAAAATGCTATGTTGTAAATGTTACTAATATTTTAGCGTTGTAGAAATATACAATATTACAACAGAATTAGAGTGAGTCACACGATCTAGGTAGAACACAGTACCACATAAACGTTGTATTAACTACATGCAAACTAGGACTAAAACGGTTGACGTAAGTGCTAATGTTTGCTAGTATATAGACAAGCTTGAAAGACAAAAACAACCAAGCAAAAACATAACCGGTTACAATATCAATCGTAGCCATAAAAGTTAAGTTTTAATAGCAGGTAGATGTCAAACAGACAGCTAGCACATTGTGAATAACGACACTGGAATAGCATATAAGGCTATTTCGGATATTGTTGGATTATATGGATAGCGCAGACATATAAGTCGCTATAGATGTATCCAATTGTTCGTGGCAGGTATGGCAGTAATCAGTACTCGTCTGGAGCGGTATTCATTGGTCGTTCGGAGTGGTCTGATTCTGCCACTCTGTCACGAACACGCGTCGAGCGTAAAATACCTACCCTTAATATTAGATATTCAGCTCCGCGGATATGCTCCCATTATCGGGAGCGGTCAGTAAAAGGTCGTTCTGGTTGTGACACTAGGTGACTCACGCCCTATATTTTGTTTACTTTTCGGCGGATGAGCATGTCGCACTTTAGACTTCACTTACAACACGCCAGACGGCCTCTCTTATAGTTCTTTTTAGCCCTAGAGGGCTTGTACCTATAATTCAACTAGGTGGTAAGTTCAAATTAATTGCAACGTTGCATAGCAGGGACGAATTTGGATTTACTACCTGAATATAATAAAATCATTAACGTAATGGATCGACGAAGGATTGCTATTTCGGGTGCCTTGATACTGCTAGTGTCGTCACTGGTGCTATTTGGGGTACTTAACTTGACTAATCCAACTGAGAGCGGGCCATTTGGTATATTGATAGTGTTGGTGCTGATTTATGCAGTAGCCTTTGGTGTCAGTGCTCTGGTTGCTATGGTAGGCCACTATACACTACATCTAATTATTCCAATGAAGGTGGATGCCACGCTGTCGCGACGTCTGCGGTCAACATATCGCCGTATTGTGGTGGTTTGTGCGATCTTGAGTTTTATTCCGATTTTCCTAACGTCACTAAACTCGATCGGTCGATTGGGTTTTATGGATGTGACGTTGATCGCGATTACAGAGGCGGTAGCAATCTTCTACGCCCTAAAAAAGATGTGAATTTGTCAACGCTGCACGGAGCACCCGTGCAAATTTTTATTAAGGTTATGGTATAATCTAGCTATATGGGTCCAAGTACAAACACGAGTGGCAATACCTCTAGATACAATCAGCAACCAGTTCAACCTGGCGTTAATTATAATGCACCCGTGCAGCAACCTGGCTATAATGTAGTCCCCGTGCCGGGTCAGAGCTATAATCAAGTTCCGGCCATGCCCAGTCCTGAACAGATGGCAGTGCGTGCTGAACAGTTGGCGGCTCCGTCGCAATTGCCAGCTGCTGCGCAACCTGTACATCAGCAACCAGTTCAGGCAACACAACCTGCAACGGCCACAACTACGGCCAGCGGTGATCCAGATAATGCAGCTGACCAGGATAAAATCGAGCAAGAGTGGGTAGATAAAGTTAAAGAGGTTATTAGTAAGACTCAGCATGACCCGTTTGCACAACAGATGAATATTTCGATTATGATGCGCGATTACGTGAAGAAGCGTTTCGGCAAAACCGTAGGGAAGGCGCCTGAGGTAAAATAATGGATATTAACGCACTCGTCGCATCATTAATTGCTGTGGTAATGTTTGTAGCGTTTATTGCGGGCGTTATCTTTATCGTATTTATCCAGTACCGCAAGAAACTGCGTGAGCGTAAAAACTACGAGCGCAGCCTTAAGATGGTGCCAATCTTGATTCACTTGCCACCACCGAGTGAGGATATCCAAATCGGTGGTCGCGATGCTCGTGACGTCATGGATGAGATGATTTCGCAAGCGCAAATCATGTATGACGTCATACTGTCAACGGCTACTAAGGGCTTTAAGAGTAAGATCTATGGCCAGCGTCATATTTCATTTGAGGTCGTGGCACATGGCGGCTTGATTCATTATTATGCGGTTGTGCCAGTCGTTTTAATTGATAATATCAAACAGGCCATCATTGCGGCCTATCCCACGGCGCGCCTTGAGGAGGTAGAAGAACTAAATTTGTTCAATGAGGTTAGTAAGATTGCGGGTACTCTGGGTGGCGAATTCACGCTGACTAAGCCGTATGAGTTCCCGATTGCGACATATAAGGACATTAAGCGTGATGCGACGGGCGCAATATTGAACGCCTTGTCGATGGCGCAACGGGGCGATGGCGTTGGTCTACAAATTTTGCTCAGGCCCGCAGGCGACAACTGGAGCAAGGAAATTGATAAGCGTGTTGAAGATATTAAGGATGGCAAGAAAAATGCTAGTAGTGGTAAGTCTAGCGGCCCAGATTTAAGCTACTTTGCGCAAATTTTTGAGGCACTATGGAAACCGCCGACGGAAAGCGAGAAAGAGAAGGAGCAGGATAAGAAGCCGCTGAGTGGTGCTGATCAGGCACGCGTCGAGGCCATGGAAGAGAAGGCGAAATATGCGGGCTATGAAGTTAAAATTCGTCTAGTGGCCTCGTGCTCTAGCTCGCAGCGCTCGCATACTATGATTAATAACGTAGTATCAGCCTTTGCATTATTTAACTCACCGACTAATAATGGATTTAAATTTACGCCGGCTCGCAATATAGAACAATTTGTGACGGACTATATTATGCGCTTCTTCCCACAAGAAGATACCTCGATGATACTCAATACTATTGAGCTAGCATCGATCTTTCATTTGCCCGATCAGACTAACGTGCCGTCGTCACAGGTAGAACGCCAGCATTTCAAGGAAGTGGATGGCCCGTCACAGATTATGGATCAGGGTTTATTGTTGGGTTACAACGTCTATCGCGGGCGCAAGAAGGCGATTCGTATTAGTGACAACGACCGCCGTCGCCATATCTATGTGATGGGGGCGACTGGTATGGGTAAATCAATCTTTCTGGAGAACTTGGCGTTGCAGGACATGATGTCAGGCAAAGGCTTTGCCTTTATTGATCCGCACGGCGATAGTGCTGAGAAACTATTATCGATGGTGCCGAAAGAGCGGGTGGATGATGTAGTATATTTTGATCCAGCTGATATGGATAACCCAATTGGCATGAACCTATTCGAGATTGATCCTAATGACCCCGATCCAGAGCGAACACAAGATTATATCATTTCGGAAACTCTCAATATGCTGCGCTCATTATATGATCCAAACAATCAAGGTATTGTGGGCCCGCGCATGTTTAATATTGTGCGCAATGCAGCACTACTACTGATGGCTGATCCGAAAGGCGGCACATTTATGGACATACCGTATGTTTTGACTGATCCTGAATACGCCAAGCCAAAGATTAAGTATCTAAAGAACCAGCGTGCCATTAATTTCTGGACCAAGGAGTGGCCAGCTTCGCAGCGCAGTAACGATGCGGGCGAGGTGACGTCGTGGGTGGTCTCGAAGTGGGCTGACTTTGAAAACACCATGATGAGCAATATATTGGGTCAGGTACACTCATCGCTAAATATTCGGGAAATTATGGATAACCATAAGATTCTACTGGTCAACCTGTCTAAAGGTAAACTGGGCGAAATGCCTGCTAAGTTACTGGGTATGGTGTTTGTGATGAAGTTCCAAGCGGCAGCTATGTCACGTGCCAACATTCCAGAGGCCGAGCGCAAGGACTTCTGCCTATTCGTGGATGAGTTCCAGAACTTTGCCACCGATTCCTTTGAGTCAATCTTATCAGAGGCGCGTAAATATCGCCTGAGCTTAACCGTTGCTAATCAGTTTATTACACAGCTGACCGACAAAATTCGTGGTGCTATTATGGGCAACACTGGTTCATTCATCATCGGTCGCGTCGGCTCAGAGGACGCTGAAAATATTGTAAAGCTATTTGCGCCGGTGTTCGACACTGAGGATCTGCAATACATGCCGAATTATACCGCCGCCGTTAAGATGCTACTCAACGGTGCGCCGACGTCGCCGTTCTCGATGCAGTTGCCACCGCCAATGGGACACCCCAATCCCAAGCTGGGCGAAGCTTTACACAAGCTATCGGCCGCTAAATATGGTCGCCCACGTATGGAAGTAGAGACCGAGATTCGTAAGCGCCACACAACAGCTGCGGTTACCAAACCTGCTGCTAAGCCTGTAACAAAGATTGCGGGGCAAGCCAGTGCTAAGCCAGGCGCTACGCCTAGTCGCCCAAGTTTTCTGGATGAATGGCTAAGTAAGCGTACGCATCATCCGGCGGGTCTCGTACCTACTAGTGGGCCAGCGTCGTCTCCAGTACAACAGGCTCAATATCGACAGCCAATAGTACCGCCACAGCCTTTTATGCAGCAATCATCTGGGCAATCGTTACAACTACAGCAGCAGACTCGGCAATGGCCACAGCAACCCCAGCCCCGCCCGCAACAATGGCCACAACAACCGCAACAGCCCGTGCAGCAGCCTAACAGCAATAGTGCTAATAGTGTAAACGATGATTCCAACGGATTTGTCATCAACTTGCACTAAATATGTGTTCAGTACAGTAGTAATAGCCCTGAAATAAGGGCTATTACTATATGACTAAAAATAGTGTTCAATATACCTAAATTGCCCGCATAATGCCCGTAAATGCGCCATAATTGACGCTAACAGATATGGTCTGATATAATATGACTTAGGTTTAATAGAATGAGAGGGAAATAATGGCTACTGCTAAAACAAAAGCCCAAATGGCCGACGAATATGACGCTAGTCAGATTCAGGTGCTAGAGGGACTAGAGCCGGTGCGCAAGCGTCCGGGTATGTACATTGGTTCAACTGGCTACGACGGCTGGCACCACCTAATCAAGGAAATCGCCGATAACTGCGTGGACGAGGCGATTGCTGGCTTTGCTACTACCGTAAAGGTGGAGCTGCTACCCGACGGTGGCTGTCGTGTAACAGACAACGGCCGTGGTATTCCGGTAGATAAGCACCCTAAGACTCATATCTCCACCCTGGAAACCGTGCTAACGGTGCTACACGCTGGCGGTAAGTTTGGCGGAGGTGGCTACAAAGTTTCCTCGGGTTTGCATGGCGTAGGTTCGTCAGTAGTCAATGCTTTGAGTGAGAAGTTCATTGCCGAGGTTTCGCACCATGGTGAACTGTACCGTTGCGAATTTAGCGAGGGTAAGGAAACCAGCAAGATTAAGAACCTGGGCAAGACCGACATGCCACGCGGTACTCGCATCACTTTTTACCCTGACACGAAAATCTTTAAAGAGTTTAAGAAGTTTGACCGCAACTGGGTAATGAAGTACCTGCGTCACCAGGCCTACCTAACCAAGGGCATTCGTGCCAAGCTAATCGACTACCGCGACAACGAGCAGCATCCCTTCCGCTATGAATTCTATTTTGATGGTGGCGTTAAATCCTATGTTAAGCATCTTAACCTAGGCAAGGAAACCTTGACCCCTGACATCTTCTATGTGGACAAAAAGGTCGAGGATACCGAGGTAGAGATCGCTCTGCAGTACAACGACGGCTATAGTGAAAACGTTATGCCGTTTGCCAACAACGTCTACAACCCAGAGGGTGGTTCGCACCTGGTGGGCTTTCGCTCGGCCATGACTCGTGTCATTAATGACTACGCTCGCAAAAATAATCTGTTAAAGGAAAAAGAGGACAACCTAACTGGTGACGACATTCGCGAGGGGCAGACTGCGGTCATCCTGGTCAAAATACCGGACCCACAGTTTGAGGGCCAGACTAAGAACAAACTCGGTAATCCAGAAACTCGTCGTTATGTGGATCAGGTAATGAGCGAGTACTTTAGCTATTATCTAGAGGAGAACCCGAACGCCGCCAAGGCGATTGTGAATAAGGCAGTATTGGCTGCCCGTGCTAGAAAGGCTGCGCGGGCTGCTCGCGAGAACGTGATTCGTAAGGGCGCCTTTGGTGGCACCAACCTGCCGGGCAAGCTAGCGGACTGCTCTAGTCGTAACCCAGATGAATGCGAGCTTTACATTGTGGAGGGTGATTCAGCAGGTGGCTCCGCTAAAGTAGGTCGTGATAGTAGGACGCAGGCAATTTTGCCGCTACGTGGCAAGGTTCTAAATACTGAGCGTGCGCGTCTTGATCGCATGCTAGCTAACCAGGAAATTGTGTCTCTGATTAAGGGTATGGGTGTCGGTATTGGCGATCAGTTTGATATGTCCGGTCTGCGCTATGACCGTGTCATTATCATGACCGATGCTGATGTGGACGGCAGTCATATTGCAACACTGCTGCTGACTTTCTTCTTCCGCTATATGCCTCAGGTGGTAGAGGATGGCCATGTCTACCTGGCTAAGCCGCCGCTGTTCGAACTAACTCGTAGTGGCAAACAGCCTAGCGATTATGTTTACGACGAGCCAGACCTTGAACCGCTGCTGAATAAGCGCATCGCTGAGCGCAAGGCGGCGGGTATAAAGATTGATCCAAACCAAGAAAAGTTCCGTCAGGCAGGATACACTGCGCAGAAACGCTATAAGGGTCTAGGTGAGATGGATGCATCTCAGCTATGGGATACCACTATGGATCCAGCTAAGCGCGTGCTGACGCAGATTAAAGTGGCGGATGCTGAGCGAGCCGATGCGATCTTTAATAAACTAATGGGCGACGCTGTCGAGCCGCGCAAGGCCTTTATTCAGACGCGCGCCAACACCATTAAGATGGAAGACCTGGACGTTTAGTCTAGAGGATAGGAGATTTAGAAAGTTATGGCAGAAATTGATGACAAGAATTTGAACCCGTCGGACGACAACGCCGACGCCGGTGAAAATAACGGCCCCGTGCCCACCATCGGCGAAACCGTTAATGTCGAGGCTGATCACAGTCGCGTGGTGGAACTAAAGACTGTTGAGGACGTCATGGAGTACAGCTACTTGCGCTACTCGATGTCCGTGATTATTGACCGCGCCCTCCCGGATGTGCGCGACGGCATGAAGCCGATTCACCGCCGCATTCTATACGCGATGGAGAAGAACGGCTGGCGCCCTGGCACCAAATTTGTGAAGTCCGCTCGTATCGTTGGTGAGGTTATGGGTAAATATCACCCGCACGGCGATAGCTCGATTTACGATGCTATGGTGCGTATGGCGCAGGATTGGAATATGCGTTATCCACTGGTGGAGGGGCAGGGTAACTTTGGTTCTCCAGATGGCGACCCACCGGCTGCTTCGCGTTACACTGAGGCACGCATGGGCAAGGCTGGTGCCGAGATGCTGATTGATCTAGATAAAGATACTGTGGACTTTCGCGATACTTACGACGGCGAAGGTAAGGAGCCAATAGTGTTGCCTGCGCGCCTACCAAACTTGCTGTTGAATGGTCAGGTGGGTATTGCCGTTGGTATGGCGACCAGTATTCCGACCCACAACCTGGGTGAACTGTGTGATGCTGTGATTTATTTAATTGACCACGGTTCTGACAACACCACTATTGACGACCTATTAAAGATTGTGAAAGGTCCAGACTTTCCAACCGGCGGCGTGGTGTACGCTGGTCCATCGATGAAGCAGGCCTATCTAACCGGTCGTGGCTCCGTAGTGATGCGGGCGGTTACGGAAATTGTGGAAACCAAGCGCGGCAAGCATCAGATTATTGCGACCGAAATGCCATTTGGCGTAAACAAGGCAGTTCTGCAGAAGAAGATTGTTGACCTATGTAACGAGAAGAAACTAAGTGGTATTCAAGATGTGCGCGATGAGTCGGCTCGTGGTAAAGTGCGCTTCGTAGTGGACCTGAAGAAGGACGCTTATCCGAACAAGGTCCTGAATCAGCTGTTCAAATTCACTGCTTTCCAGCAGACCTTCCACTATAACATGCTGGCGCTGGTTGATGGCATTCAGCCACGCGTGCTCGGGCTAGAGGACATTCTGAACGAGTATCTAAAACATCGCCAGAATGTGATTCGCCGTCGTACGGAGTTTGAACTGCGTAAGGCTAAGGAGCGAGCGCATATCTTAGAGGGGTTGAAAATTGCCCTGGACAATATTGACGAGGTGATCGCCCTAATTCGTGCCTCTAAGGATTACGACACTGCCATGAAGGGCCTAATGAAGCGTTTTAGCCTGTCCGAGATTCAGGCGCGAGCGATTCTGGCCATGCAGCTACGCAAGCTAACTGGTCTAGATCGTCAGGCGATTGAGGACGAACTAGCCGAACTAAAGAAGCGCATTGCTGAGCTAGAGGCTATCCTAGCGGACGAGCAGAAAATTCTGGACATCATTCGCCAGGATTTGGTGGATCTAAAGGAAAAATTGGACGACAAACGCCGCACCAAGATCATTAACCACGAGCTAGGCAAGATGGCGGACGAGGACATCATCCCGGAGGAAGATGCCGTGATTATGCTGACGCACGAGAATTACATCAAGCGCACGCCAATGACCGATTACCGTCGCCAGAATCGTGGCGGAAAGGGCAAACGTGGTGTGACAACTAAGGAATCCGACGTGGTGGACCAGCTACTGACTGTGACCACGCACGACTTCTTAAGCTTCTTTACCAATAAGGGTCGCGTGTTCCGCTTGCGCGCCTATGACGTCCCGGCGGCCAGCCTGCAGGCCAAGGGCGTGGCGATTGTAAACCTGCTACAGCTACAGCCAGAAGAGAAGGTGACTTCAATTGTGAAGTACAGTAAGGACGAGGCGGCCAGCAGTGACGGTTATCTATTCATGACCACCAGCAATGGCACGATTAAGAAGACCCTGGCGAAGGAGTACGAGAACGTGCGCGCTAGCGGTCTGATCGCGATTAAACTGGACGACGGCGACGAGCTGCGTTGGGTGCGTCGGACGTCGGGCCATGATGACGTCATTATCAGCACGGCGTTTGGACAGGCGATTCGCTTTAATGAGGCCGATGCCCGCCCGATGGGTCGCAGTGCCCGCGGCGTGCGTGGTCTAAGGCTGCGCCCAGGCGACAAAGTGGTCGGTATGGATGTGGTGGATCCGAAGAATAAGGACCAGCACCTACTGATCATGAGTGAGAAGGGTTATGGCAAGGAAACCAAGGTAGCGAACTTCCCAGTGCACAAGCGTGGTGGCGTTGGTATCAAGGCGGCTGTCGTGACGGCAAAGACGGGAAACATCATGACGGTAAGGTCAATTGACAGTAATGTTTCCGAGATCATTGCGATCTCTGCGGGTGGTCAAACTATTCGCGTCGGCCTCAGTGATATTCCAACCCTCGGTCGCACCACTCAAGGTGTCCGCATCATGCGCCTAGACGACGGCGACAGTGTCGCATCTGTTGGCCTAGTCCAAAAGGACGAGGAAGAATAGTACGCATTCGGCATAAAAGTTGGTGGGTATATATGGCCTCTACTTCTAACGCTTGCAATTCGGCCATTTATGAATTATATATAGATATATAGAGGAGAGTTATGAAAACCAAAAACGTATTAAATAGGATAATCGGCTCTGCCCCGTTATGTGGCAAATTGGCGACATTAGTCGCCAATTGTGGGGGGGGGTATTCACTCTCTTTGTTCGTTCAAACTAACTAAGACTATCATCCAGGCACTCGTAGGGTTTGCTTTAGCTGTAGTATGTCTATCTGCTATTGGTATAACAGCTACTGCTAAGAAAGGTGAGACTCAACTTCGGAGTACTAGTACGAATGCTTTGGCTGCAGCCAAAGCAAGCAATAATTCATTCATTAACAGCATCACCCTAGCTAAGGCTGGTACGGGTCTAGACGGTGAAGGCGGTAGCAATAATACCGTCCTAATAAACAATAGTGCTAAATGGCACATGGTCTTAAACTTATCTGCGGGCACTACAACCGTCACTATTGAATTTCCTAAAGGTAATGTAATCGAGAATGCATCTGTTTCATCAGCTGCTGGTTGTACAGACGGTAGTAAGCTAGAAAAGATTAATGGTAGCTATACGAACAACAAAGCTACATGTGTTATTAAAACTGACTCGCCAAAATCTCAGAGCTGGGACATTGTCGACTATGTCTTTGGCGGCAATGGTCAGAAGTTAGCTCCAACAAAGGTCACGGTAAACGGCAATGATTATACTGGCACCATTCCCGCTGTAACACTGAAGGGCAAGGCGAACTATAGAGTAGATAATTCATCAATGGTTAGTGGGTATGGCAGTGATTATTCAACTAGTGATTCAAACATTGCTATAAACGGCGTTAACAAAGGCATTACAATTGGATTTAACGTCTATTCACCCATTGATAACCATGGGACTATTGGTTTAGACCCTATTAGTGACGGCGTAATAAAATTTCGTATAGACATGCGTAAGTTTCCTGAAGACTGGTCGGTAGGTAGCATTTCGGCGTACACTTGGGCTAATCTTAGCGTTACTAGATGTAGCAATGATACATGCAAAATGGTACACAACGGTGACTTCTCTTACAAAAAATCTACTGACGGAGATTATCTGGATATTACAATTAGCAACGTTGCTATGGGCTACAAGCATTACCCTACGCAAAATACACTTGGCGAGAATATTAACAATCGAGCCTATTGGTCAACTTATAGTATAAATTTTTATATCCCAACTAGCTCATTGACGGAGAACTATAAACGATACGACATAGCTTTTTCTGACTTCCAAATTATAACAGATGGCGGTGAACAAACTACTGTCAATTTCGATAACCCGTCTTTAGGGTGGAATATTGCCAACAAAAACTATGGCAAATCTAGCATAGGTTATGATGTACGGGGCATTAGTGGCAGCTATCAAACTGGCTCACCAGTTTATTTGGGCGAGCAATATAAATTTTACATACGACAGGGTAACATCGTATACAACAGTGATCGTGTGTCGAACTATAATATATGCCAGACTTGGGATTCTAAGCTAGCAACATTGGCAAGTGAGGTAGGTTTGGGTAATGAATGGGACGACGACAAGACTAGTCTATCTAGATTCAACAACGTTAAACCACAAATTGAATATGGTGTAGTAAGTAGCGATGGATATCCTGATCCAAAAACTGCCTGCGGTACAGTAAGTGATGGCAAAACTAATTTCTTTACTACGCTAAAAGCTGCTCGTGATTATGCCACTGCTAACGGTGGCGCAGTCAACGCTATACGTCTGCATTCTGATGTGCTAATGGCGACCGGCGACAGCGGTACGGTTATGTTCAGAGGACTCATGACTGCTACATCGTTGAGCACCGACGTAGACAAGAATATTACAATAAAAACATATGCCACATCTGATTTATGGCAGTCTAGCGTCGATAATTATGTCTCTACTGTCCCTGGAAAAATCCGCCCAGAGCTAAAGCTTTCCAATGATTCTGCAAACAGTCCTAATGCTGAGCCAAATGAGACTGAACACCTAACCATTACGCCATATGCTTATGCGGCAGACACTAACGTTAAGGCTATAGTGACGTTACCAGCAGACGTTTCGCCTGTAGATGGCTCATATAAATACAATGGCAATACATTAACCCCAACTAGTGTAACTAAGAATAAAGACGGCACTACAACTATTACGCTACCACTCGGTACTGTAGGATCCAAAGATGCGGTTGATACTAGACAACCAGACATTACGCTAGACGCGGTGGTATCTCCAGTAACCGCGGTACCGACTTCTAAGACTATAACCGTTGTTATATCTGGGGATGGCACAGACAAGCTTCAAGACGGATGGAGATCTCAGTCTGCAACTTTCTCTGTAGCTAAAGTGTCTAGCAATTATGGCTACAGTGTATCGCAGAGTAACGCTTCTCTATTGCCCGGTGATACGCAAACCTACAACTACACCACTTACAACAGTCCAGATAGCACGGATGCCAATCCTAGTATGGAAGTAATTAGTGTCTTGCCCTACAACGGCGATAGCCGCGGCACGGCTAATATTTCCTATACGCCAGATAAACTGATTCTAAATGCTACTAGGAATGCCGATGGCGTCGAAACAGACACCAGTAACCTAAAGCTGTTTTATACCACGGATCAAGCTATCCGCGAAAGCGCTAAAGAAGCTGATGCCACGGTAAATTGGACTGAAATACCCACAGCAAGCGCCAAAGTGGTTACTGCAACGGGTACTACTAATCCTGATGACACAACGGTTACCGAAGGCAGTGGCTACAGCTTGCCAAAAGATATTACCGCTATCAAATGGGTGGACACCAGTACAACTAAGGGCAGGCTCGTTTCTGTATCGCTATCTCTACGTGACATTAGCTCAACTGGTGATAACGCTCAGATAGCCAACGATCTTACGCTAATCAAAGTAAATAATGGTCCAGATGCTGCTGATAAATACGAAGTACAGAACCAAGATATGAAAACCGCCACCGTTGAATCAACGACCGTGTCATTGGACTTAGACAGCCAATTGCTAGATCTATCTCACCAAGATGTCGCAAATGGACTGGACTTTGCTAAGGCGACTACTACTCTGACTGCTAAGACTAACAATGCCTATGGCTATAATCTGACTATGCAAGCGGCTAAATCCAGCAGTCTAGTCAACCAATCGGCGAGTGGGCACCAGATTAATAGTGTTATTGTCAATAACAATCAATTAGTAGCAACGTTAGCTGATGGCACTTGGGGCTATGCGCTACCAGGTAATACTGCCCAAGGTTTCAGCGATGTTAGCTCCTATAATACTTTAACCAGGGCTAGCAAATTCAAATCAATCCCTACGGATACCGTTGCTTCTATAAATGTTACTCATAC
Organism: Candidatus Saccharibacteria bacterium UBA1103; assembly: GCA_002313515.1. Lineage (GTDB taxonomy): Bacteria > Patescibacteriota > Saccharimonadia > Saccharimonadales > Saccharimonadaceae > Nanoperiomorbus. Next base: position 94,208 of record DCBQ01000005.1, read on the forward strand.
TCGCCCTGACCAGACCACTGGCGACCAGACTAATGTTTTATATGGTGCCAATCTAACAGGGCAGGCATCGGGTGTTTATAGGGCTGGCATCGTCTACACCGTGGTGGCGAATCCGTTTAAATAGTGTATAATGCTAACAGGAATTTAAATAGAAAGAAAAAGGATTTAATAAATGAATGTATTTTTAGACGTAATACACGATGTGGTGACTTCGCCGTACCTATGGGCAGCGCTGGCAGCATATTTCATTGGACAACTAACTAAGGTATCGATCTTTGCGGCGTCGGGTAAGCGGGTGACTCTGCGTGATTTCTTTAGTAGTGGTAATATGCCTTCGACGCATGCTGCGTCCACCGTCGCACTAACCGTAGTGGTTGGTATGCATGAAGGTTTTGGCTCTGCAGTCTTTGCTGTGGCGGCGATGCTAACGATGGTGATCTGCTATGATGCTATGCATGTACGCCGTGCTGTGGGCGAGCAGGGGATGGTGCAGATGTATCTACTAGACAAGCTGCCCGCCAAGGACCGTGCCGCTATTACATCTATGCTGCAGAAAAAGACAGGTCGTAACGCTAAGGTTGCTTACTTTAGCCGGGGACACTTACCTGAGGAAGTTATTGCTGGCGCTATTCTAGGCTTATTAGTCGGTGGTGCGATTGGCTTTATCAGCCTGTAGTTGATATAATTCGCCCTCGCTCCCAATGAGGGCGATGTTGCTAAAGTGAGTTTGCATATATAATTATATTTGCTATAATTAATAAAGTTACAGATTGTGGCACCGTAGCTCAGCTGGTTAGAGCGTGGGACTCATAAGCCCGAGGTCACTGGTTCGAGCCCAGTCGGTGCTACCAAGTAATGATTAACAACTTGTGTGCACGGTTCGTGCGATATCGCGGGGTGGAGCAGTCTGGTCAGCTCGCTTGGCTCATAACCAAGAGGTCGTTAGTTCAAATCTAACCCCCGCCACCAAGAAATTATTTAAAGACGCCTTCTATATAAAGGGCGTCTTTTTTGTTGAAGTGTTTCGGAGTGCAAAGGTGGGTGAAGTATGGATATTTGGCCTTGTATTTAAATTTTTGTGTAATTTTACAGGGGTCAAAGTGCTTATCTATATAATGTAGTAAATAAAACTACAAAAACTTTCCAAAAAAGTGTTGACGCAGGGTGGCTGATGGTCTAAGATAATAAACAGTCAAACGCGAGAGCAAATGCGAGAGCCAAACGGCAGCATGAATCTTGGTTTGCAGCAAATTTACAATTTAGTAGTGCAAGTCAATTTCGTCAGTACATCTTTTATGTTAGTGATAAACTACTTTTTATGGAGAGTTCGATCCTGGCTCAGGATGAACGCTGGCGGCATGCCTAACACATGCAAGTCGATCGGTAAGGCCCTTTGGGGTACACGAGAGGCGGACGGCTGAGTAACGCATGGGAACGCACCCTACACTGAGGGATAAGATACCGAAAGGTGTTCTAATACCGCATGTGGTCTTCGGATTAAAGTTTTTAACGGTGAAGGAGCGGCCTGTGTCATATTAGGTAGTTGGTGGGGTAATGGCCTACCAAGCCGATGATGTGTAGCTGGTCTGAGAGGATGATCAGCCAGATTGGAACTGAGAACGGTCCAAACTCCTACGGGAGGCAGCAGTGAGGAATATTCCACAATGGGCGAAAGCCTGATGGAGCAATGCCGCGTGCAGGATGAAGGCCTTCGGGTTGTAAACTGCTTTTATTAGAGAAGAATATGACGGTAACTAATGAATAAGGGACGGCTAACTACGTGCCAGCAGCCGCGGTCATACGTAGGTCCCAAGCGTTATCCGGAGTGACTGGGCGTAAAGAGTTGCGTAGGCGGCTAAGTAAGCGAGTGATGAAAACTGTCGGCTCAACCGACAGCCTGTTATTCGTACTGCTTGGCTCGAGAGTATCAGAGGTCGCTGGAATTCCTAGTGTAGCAGTGAAATGCGTAGATATTAGGAGGAACACCAATGGCGTAGGCAGGCGACTGGGGTATTTCTGACGCTAAGGCACGAAAGCGTGGGTAGCGAACCGGATTAGATACCCGGGTAGTCCACGCCGTAAACGATGAATGCTAATTGTTCGGGGTATCGACCCCTTGGGTAATAAAGCTAACGCGTTAAGCATTCCGCCTGTGGAGTACGGCCGCAAGGCTAAAACATAAAGGAATTGACGGGGACCCGCACAAGCGGTGGAGGATGTTCTTTAATTCGATGATAAGCGAAGAACCTTACCAGGGCTTGACATCCCTAGAATTTCTCCGAAAGGAGAGAGTGCTTTTTAAGAACTAGGTGACAGATCCTGCATGGCCGTCGTCAGCTCGTGTCGTGAGATGTTTGGTTAAGTCCATCAACGAGCGCAACCCTTATCGTTAGTTGTATTTTTCTAACGAGACTGCCCCGGTAACGGGGAGGAAGGAGGGGATGATGTCAGGTCAGTATTGGTCTTACGTCCTGGGCTAGAAACGTCCTACAATGGCTGGTACAATGGGCAGCGAACCCGCGAGGGGGTGCAAATCCCACCAAAGCCAGTCCCAGTTCGGATTGCAGGCTGAAACTCGCCTGCATGAAGTCGGAATCGCTAGTAATCGCAGATCAGCACGCTGCGGTGAATACGTTCCCGGGTCTTGTACACACCGCCCGTCAAACCATGAAAGTCAGGAGCACCCGACGTCCGAATTTATTTCGGCCTAAGGTGAACTTGGTGATTGGGGTTAAGTCGTAACAAGGTATCCGTACCGGAAGGTGCGGATGGATTACCTCCTTTCTTGTTAGGGAGTAAAACAGACGTTATTGGTTCATCCAATAATAGTCAGGTCGATCCAGTTATCTTGAACGAATTCGCAGGATAACATTTAAACGGATAGAATTCAACCTTGATGTACGGAAAGTGACTTGCACTACTAGATTGTACAAAACCAGCCCTTAGGGGCTGTTTTTGGTTTAATTATAAACAGTTATCTCACTAACTGAAGCCTAACGGCTTCATCTGCCATACTATAGCAAAGACTGCAACACTGAGCATTAGGGTAGATGTGGATTCTAAGAAGCAAACCGAGAAAATCCTAGACCATTGGAGTTAACATCTGCTTAAGGAGATCGAATGCAGATATATTGATTTTGATGACGCGATGTCTGAGCTGAGGGCGAAGTATGGCCTGCAAATGGCGATGCTCTTGCAATAATCCGCCATATCCTGTACTATAGCAATAGTCAAATTGTACATAACATTTTAACTATGGGGATATAGCTCAGTTGGCTAGAGCACCTGCTTTGCAAGCAGGGGGTCAAGAGTTCGAGTCTCTTTATCTCCACCATATACTAATGTATAATATAGGTACATGGGCGATTAGCTCAGCTGGTTAGAGCGCGTCACTGATAATGACGAGGTCTCAGGTTCAAGTCCTGAATCGCCCACCATACAATAGACCCCAAATACACCCTTCAAGGGTGTATTTTTTATTTAGCACGCGAGATCGTAGCAAATAATAAAAAATTATGCCCAAAAAGTGTTGACACGGCTGCGTGGGTTTGCTAATATATTAAACAGTCAATCAAGTTCAGATATGAACCTCTGATACGGAAAGTGCGAGGAGTTAAATATCAGTTTTCGAACGGTCTAAACTCGGCAATAATGGAATGGGAGCCGACCCGTTCAAAGCGTACGATATATTAAATCTGAGCACTGATAGATGTTAACTAAATTACAACAAAATAGCTTAACAAATCTATTTGCAAAATCATTTAATGTTTGATACAATAAATGAGCTGGAATGCAGATGGAGTTCTTCTCTACTACAGCTGTTAGATAGAGTAGGGTTCTAATGTGCACTCTAGTGTGAGACATCATCATATGTCCTTATATGATCTGCCTCTGAGTCACAGCAATTTAACAATTTATATTCAATCGTAAGAAATATGATGATGATATTTCAAATGTTAAGCAATTAATATTTGAGATTCGACAACATGTATGTAAGGATTGACGGCATGTTAAGTTGCTAACTGCTTAACGCAGTTAAAGACTCAACTACCGATTCAGTCAATGCATAAAAAGGTACTCAAGGGCGCAAAACGGATGCCTTGACATATACTACCGATGAAGGACGTGGAAGACTGCGAAAAGTCTTGGGGAGCTGTCATCAAGCTTTGATCCAGGAATATCCGAATGGGGAAACCCGCTGCGGGTCATGCCGTATGCATCGTACGCTGAATAAAATAGGCGTAGTGAAAGGGAACCACTTGAACTGAAACATCTTAGTAAAGTGAGGAAAGGAAAGTAAATAACGATTCTGGGAGTAGTGGCGAGCGAAACTGGAATAGCCCAAACCTTTTCAGTTTTGTCTTCATTCTTCATCCTGATACGTCGGGATGGTGAATGAGGACAATATGGCTGTCAGGCCAATGCTGAGGGGGTGTTGTGAGTCTACAGAATTTTAGGATTCAGGCCTTTAGCAATAGAGGGTTGAATCTTAAAAGCATCAACTGACATTGAATGCATAAGGTAAAAAATCTGGCGTGGCTAGCAGAGCAGTCTGGAAAGGCTGGTCAAAGAACGTGATAGCCGTGTATGCGAAAGCGACGCTGACCTTATATCTGTATTCTCGAGTAGGACGGGGCACGAGAAACCCTGTTTGAATCTGGCTGGACCACCAGCCAAGGCTAAATATAGTATATGATCGATAGTGAACAAGTACGGTGACGGAAAGGTGAAAAGAACCCCGG
>DCBQ01000005.1:99012-99207 GCA_002313515.1 Candidatus Saccharibacteria bacterium UBA1103
GGGAGTGAAATAGAACCTGAAATTTTGTGCCTACAAGGAGTCGGAGCCGGATTTATCTGGTGACGGCGTGCTTTTTGCAGAACGATCCAGCGAGTTAATTTTTACGGCGAGGTTAAGTCAAGTGACGAAGCCATAGTGAAAGCGAGCGTTAACAGCGCGATTCAGTCGTAAGGATTAGACCCGAAACCGGGTGAC
>DCBQ01000007.1 GCA_002313515.1 Candidatus Saccharibacteria bacterium UBA1103
CTAAGAGGAGATGTCACACATTAGTGGAAGCATTGAATTGAAGCCCCGGTAAACGGCGGCCGTAACTATAACAGTCCTAAGGTAGCGAAATTCCTTGTCAGGTAAGTTCTGACCCGCACGAATGGTTAAATCATGTGGGCACTGTCTCAACGTACATCTCGGTGAAAATGCATTGGCGGTAAAGATGCCGTCTGTCCGCACCAGGACGAAAAGACCCCGTGGAGCTTTACTATAGCTTTGCATTGTTCCGGGCTTTAACTCGTGTAGTATAGGTGGGAGGCTTTGAAGCAGATACGCTAGTATTTGTGGAGCCATCAGTGAAATACCACCCCCGTTAGAGTCTTGATCTAACCGTTACCGTTATCCGGTATCGGGACCGTGCATGGTGGGTAGTTTAACTGGGGCGGTTGCCTCCTAAAGAGTAGCGGAGGCGTTCAAAGGTTGGCTAACTACGGATGGAAATCGTAGTGATAGTATATACGCACAAGCCAGCTTGACTGTGAGAGGGACATCTCGATCAGACACGAAAGTGGGAGTAAATGATCCGCTGGAAGAACATTAGTTCATGAATGTGGGATTGCCAGCGCAAACGGATAAAAGTTACCCCGGGGATAACAGGCTGATAGCGCCCAATAGTTCACATAGACGGCGCTGTTTGGCACCTCGATGTCGGCTCATCACATCCTGGGGCTGGAGCAGGTCCCAAGGGTCCGGCTGTTCGCCGGTTAAAGTGGTACGCGAGCTGGGTTCAGAACGTCGTGAGACAGTTCGGTTTATATCCGGTGTGGACGTCAGGAATCTTGCGAGGATTTGCCCCTAGTACGAGAGGACCGGGGTGAACGAACCTCTGGTGTGTCGGCTGTAACCACCTGTTGCATTGCCGGGTAGCTATGTTCGGAGCAGATAAGCGCTGAAAGCATATTAAGCGCGAAACTGACCTCTAGATTAGGATTCCCTATGAGGACACTAATAGACGATTAGTTTGATAGGCGCAAGATGGAAGTACGGTAACGTATGGAGTCGAAGCGTACTAATAGTCCCATTGCCTTTTTATGTCTTGATTCGAATTGTAACACCTCGGTGTGACGTTTCGAATCAAGTAGACTGAATTGGTAGTCGAGTTTTTAACTCGAACGTCAAACCTGCACAATAATTTACGGTTTGAATATAACATCGATTGCACCAGAATGGGTGTCGATGTGAGTTTCTCTAACAGGGAGGCTAACATCGGTGCCCATGGCACGGAGGTCACACCTGTTCCCATTCCGACCACAGAAGTTAAGCTCCGTCGCGGCGAAAATATTGCGAGAGTGAGAAGATAGCACGGTGCCGAATTATCACTAAGCCATCCGAAAGGGTGGCTTTTTGAGTGCAATTAAAGTCCCGCCCCATCAGTGTGCGGGCAAGCTGTGGCGTTAGCCACGCTGGGTGGGGCTTGTACTACAATATAATTATGACAGACATAGAATATGCAAATCAAATGCTCGAAAGGTTATCCAAATCAAAATTCCGTAGTAGCTTTTCGATTAAACCTAAGGATCAGGAATACTACAACAAAAAGGGCAGGGATATAATCGCAAGGCATGCCTACGAATTGTTACGCGATCGAGTAGGGCCGGCCGAACCACATAATGACGGTAAGCAAACCCCATATCGTGGACATCCTGTCTTTACGGCGCAGCATGCCACGGCGACTTGCTGTCGCGGTTGTATTGAAAAATGGCATCATATTCCTAAACACCGTCTATTGACCGAACCGGAATTACAGCGCCTATCCATTCTGGTCATGACCTGGATTGATCACCAAATGGCGCAGAAATAGCCATTAGCCTATTGCATTTTTATACGGTCTTGATATAATATAAACATATTAGATACAGGCTAAATAAACAAAAAGGAGGATGCATGAAAATTGTAAGGGGGCTGCCGTTCTTAGCGATGGGAGGTGCAACACTGGGGATCGTTGGTGCAGCTGCATTGGTGCCAGCCGTAAACGCTGCTACTGATCAAGAGCAGCATATTAGCGTGTCGGTTTCCTCTAGTCTGGGTGTAACCGCCGATCAGAATGTCAATATTGGCTTGGGCGCAAATGCTGTCAATCTAGATACTTCAACTAACGTGAATGTTGTAAACAATAATGCAAAGGGATACACACTGACTATGACTAATGCATCGGATAACAATGCTCTAACTAGTGCTAGTACTGGATCGTCAATTTCGTCGACCGACGGTGCGCCAGCAGCAGGTAATACCAAGTGGGCTGTTAGTATTGATAACGGCACGACATGGAAGGCCGCTCCAACTACGAAGACGCCTGTTACCGTTGGAAGCAACAGTTCGCCAGATGGAGGGACGCATGCGGTAAAGTTCGGTGTATCAACATCGGCTACGACCACCGCCGCAGATGACTACACTGCTACATTGAGCTATAACGTAACTGTCAATCAGTAATAAAACAAATATACTTTTTAAACAAAAAGGAGACAAATGAAAGAGATTAAGGGATTACCCTTTCTAGCTGTTGCTGGATTATTGTTGGGCGTAATTGGCCTGACTTTATTGCAACCAGTAGCCAGTGCCGCTGATACTGCTGCACAAACCGTACAGGTAACTATTAGCCCAATACTAAGCGTGTCAATCGATGACAATAAGACCAATCTGTCTACATCTTTGGGCGCTGGTGCAGCCAAGACTGACGATGAGGAGTTGCGATCTACGATTCGTGTTACGAATAACAATGCCAATGGATATACACTAACGATGAACGCCAAAGATGACAACACGGCTATGAACGGTGCAAGCTCGGGAGCATCAATTCCGAGTACAGCTGACGGCGCGGCGCCTAGTGCGGGTAAATCAAGCTGGGGTGTACGTTTTGGGGCAACCAACGATGTAGCTCAAGCGGCGACCTGGAAGGCAATTCCCGCTGCGGCTAATAAGTTAGCTATATCTAGCAATGATACTTCTGCAGGTGGATCGGCTGTTGTGCAATACGGTGTTGGCATTACTAATAACCAGGCAGCCGATACGTATACGGGTAGCGTGGTATACAATGTTACGGTTAATGCCGCTGGTGGTGGCAATTAATTCTCAGATCTACTTTACTTGGATAAATTCTTATCTCTCACTGATCATGTGGTGGGAGATTTTTGGCTAGGTAGAGCGCATAAAATAAATGCTACATTAATACAAATCGGCTTCTATTTTTGTGATGTAAATTACATACATAAATGTTGCACAGTTCACACACATTCTGGATTTTAGGCTAAGTAAATTAGACCAAACTAAAAGCAGATTTCCGTTAAAATATTTAAGTGAAAACATTAATATTTCAGAAAGGAAATCTGCTATATGGCATTGTATCTAAAATGGTTTAGTTTTGCTAGTGTCATTAAGAATCTAGACTACAGCAACAAACATACATCTAAACTACGTAATGAAGTAGAAGTTAATCGTCGTATTGATGCGCTAAAGTTCTGGGAAGAATTCGGTATTAAAGCAGCCATAGCCCATGCTAAGGCCAGCCGTTCTACTCTATACAATTGGCGTAAGGCTCTGGGGGGATTCTCGGAAGCTCGACCGTATGGGTCGAGCTTCCCTAAGCGCCTTAGATCCTAAGAGCACTAGACCAATACGTTGCCGCTCAGCTCATTGGGATAAATATGTATTAGACTTCATTGAAGATCACAAGAGTGAATATGCCAACGAAGGTCGCCGGGCTGTATATGAATCTCTAAGGCGTCATCTAACGAAGATAAACCAATTGGACAAACTAGTTAGCGAATCCACAGTTGGGCGTATGCTAAAGTGGCTTAAGTACATGGGCAGAATAAGGGAACAAGCAAGGCTATCTCTTAACGCTAAGACTGGTAAGCTACACCAGGTTGTTAAGAGAAAAGATTAAGCGGCTCCGCCGCGCTAATCTACCCTTTAAGGTCAAACATCCTGGCGATCTGGTCCAGATTGACGGTATTGAAGGTCATTCCTACGGCAAGCACTACTACGTCATTAACGCCATAGACTATGTATCCAGAAGAGTAGTATCCGAGGTCTTTCGCAACAAGACTACTGCTAATACTGCTAAGTTCCTAGCTGAACTACCAGAACGCATGGGATTCAGTATTAAAGCTATCCAAACAGACAACGGTAGTGAATACTTAGCTAAGTTTCATGAAAGAGCTGAAGCAATGGGCATTGCCCATTGCTTCAATTACGTTAAGAAACCCATCTACAATGATATGGTAGAGCGATTTAACCGCACCCTAAAAGAAGCTTTGTTTAATGATGAAGTATTCTTTGAGTCGCTATCTAGTGACCTAGATTACGCCAACCAGCATATTAGCCAGTACTTAAACTACTACAACAATGAGCGCTCGCATACTAGCCTAAATTACCAGACACCAACCGAATTTCTGGTACAATACTTTCAACGGGATTCTGTCCAATATGTATTGAACTAATACAAAATGTTTGCGCTAATTTAGAAAAGCGTATATAATTGTAGTAATTGGTGGTGGAGGCCACCAATAAATAAACACAATAAAATTAACAAGGAGGAAACAATGAAAGTTGTTAAAGGTCTGCCTTTCCTAGCTATGGGCGTTTTAACCTTGGGTCTAGTTGGTGCTACCGTCTTGACGCCATATGCTAGTGCTATTAACCAGACCGTTACAGTTACTGTTGATGGTGGTCTGTCTATCGGCGGTGATAACGGTTCAGTTGGCAAGGATTTAGCTAGTGCTACGGCACGGCTAGGTGCTAACGCAAAGGAGGATACCAATAGCGTCAACGTCTATGCTGCTAGTAACGATACCGGTTTTAACATCAACATTGAGGATGCTGACGACAACACTAATCTAGTTAAGCCAGCTGATGCTAACGCTCATACCGAAGAGGCTACTATTCCAACTAGCGCCAACGTCGCTGCGGGTACGGCTGCTTGGGGCTGGCGTGCGGGTGATGACGATACTAAACTAGGTGCCGCAGCTTACAATGCTGTTCCTGCTAAGGGTAAAGCAGTTGCTATTGCCAGCAGCAATGGTTCTGGCGAAAAGAACGTTAAGCTAGGCTATGGCGTTTCCACCAGTCCGACTACTGCAAAAGGTAACTATACCGACACAGTAGTTCTGACTGCTGTTGCTAAATAGTATAAGCACAGTAGTAAATACACATATAATCCGCTCCACTGGGGCGGATTTTTATTGCGTAGTGGCTTGTGATACAATATGCATAAGCAAGAAAAGAGAGAAAGGAAGAGTAGATGAATTTGCTTAAGAGAATCGGTGCTTTATCTGTGCTTTTGCCAGCATTCGCTTTTGCGCTAGTTGTTGCTGCTTTGTTTGGTAACAAAGTCAGTGCGGAGGATGCGCAATATGGTGCAGGTGTAACAATCTCACCAGCTATTAACAGTGTAGAGTTGGCGCCAGGTGAAACCTACAAGGGCGAAATGAAGGTCACCAACAATTCGAAGATTGCTATGTCCTACGAAATATCGACTGGCAACTACACAATTGTAAATAATGACTATAGCGCACCCAATTACGAGAAGTCGGGCAAGTATAGCTTAATGAAGGACTGGACAACTGCTACCCCTAAAACGTTAAATAACTTGCAGCCAGGCGAATCTCGCACAGTGACTTATATTATTAAAGTTCCTTCAAATCCGCCAGCTGGCACGCAGTATGCGACGGTTTTTGCTAGTACTATTAACAATGAGAAGCTAAAAACTACCGGTATCCAGTCGATTGCACGTGCTGGCCTGGTTGTAACGGCCAATATGAAGGGCGGTAAAACGGTTGATCGCGTAACTATCCTAGACCAGAATATTCCGGGCTACCAGCCAGCTGCACCGTTAACTAGTACTTTCAAGGTGAAGAACGAAGGTAATATTGCTGCATCAACTACCTACAGTATGAAGATCACCTCATGGCTTAATGGTCGTACTGTATATGAGGATAAGTCTATTAGCTCTGGAGTGTACCCAGAGACTACGCGTGCCTTTGACCTCAAGTGGGAGGACTCGCGCATTGGCATCTACAATGTAGAACAGAAGGTTAAAGTTAACGGCCGGGACTATTCGATCAAGAAGGTTGTAGTGGCAATACCAATCTGGATAATCATTCTGGTGATTCTAGCGATTGTCTGCATGATTGTGTTTACGATTATTAACGTTAAGGCTGCACATGACGCTAAGAATGGCAACAAGGCTAAGTCTACAGCTAAGAAATCGTCACGTCGTACTACTAAGCGGTAATAAGCAATAGGATATAGTTATGCAATTGGATAAGTTTAAGAAAGATGCGGGGATGGTTTCGGCTACTGTAATGGTAGTAATCGGATCGTTACTGTCAGCGGCGGCTTTGCCTACTACAGTAGCTCAACAGGCTGGTGCCACCGAGCAGAATATAACAGTTACTGTAAAAGACTCTATTGAAATCACTATCCACAAGATTAACGGCAAAAATTTTGCAAACGGGCTAGCTAGCTATAGCAAGCACAATACTGTTGAATTTACGGTTAGCCACGATGCGACGGTCGAGCTGCGCTATGGTCAGACGGTTGTGTGGCATGGCCAGGCCAAGAAGGGGCAGGTGATTAAAGCAGAATTTGATCTACCTGGTCAGCCCGGCAATTACGAGCTAGTTATTGTGGCTAACGGCGAGGTCGATGGTGATGAAACATCGGGTTCAGCTAAGTTTGATTTGCAGTATAAGGCTTTCCTGCCGTCATTGGTGCCTGGTAGTGATGATAAGATTGGTGCGCCAAATACTGGTGCTTATGTGATGCTGGGTGGTTATGCCTTTAGTACTTCAACTATTGCATTCCTGATAATTCTAATTGCATTAGCTGTGCTAGTATCGGCTAGTCGCGATAAAATTCTAAAGAAGCAGCCTGCAACCGTGAAGTCAAGTAGTAAGTCTTCACGCAAGAAATAGCTGGGTAATCGAACCCATCGTCAGCCGCAAGCGACTGCCACCTCTCTTTGTGAAAGGGAGGTATTTTGTTGCGTAAACGAACCCCGTCACGGCTAACGCCTGTGCCACCTCCCTTCATGAGGGGCTAGGTTAATTTCCCGCCATTGTAGGGCGACAGATGATGTAGTCATCGGGTGGGTTAAAGTCTTGGTGTAGGACGAGATGAATTACTGGATCAAGCTCATTGGATCGAGCTCACAACTCCAGCCGGCCTTAGGGAGGCTGTCGGCAACCTTGACTAGAGTATCGCGGCGGGGTGACCGCACGATAATCTGCCAAGTATATAATCCACGTAAACGCTCATAAAAGGCGGGTGCGGGGCCTAGTAGATAAATTTGCCCGGCAAACTTACGTCGCAGTTCACCAGCTAGACGGCTAGACGCCGCAGCGGCGCCACGCTCGGTCTTATAGGTGCAGGTTAGTTTAAGCAAGTAAGCGAACGGTGGGAAGTGCCCTCGTTTGCGCTGCTTAATCTCATAATTGTAAAACGCTGAATAATCTTGTTTAGAACCGTATTGCACAGCCGGGGCGTCGGGTTGATAGGTTTGAATAATAGCTTTGGTGTCGAAATGGCTGCGCCCCACGCGGCCACAGACTTGGGCAATCAGTTGAAAGGTGCGCTCGCTGGCGCTGAAATCGGGCAGAGCTAGCCCAGCATCGGCTTGCACTACGCCTACCAAGGCCAAATTGGGCAGGTCCAGCCCTTTGGCAATCGTCTGAGTACCGATAATGATCTGGATGCTACCGTCCTTCAACTCGTCGTATAGATCCTGCACGGCAAAACCCTTCGCCGTGTCGCCGTCAAAGCGTCGCACTGTCGCTGTCGGGAATATTTTCTTTACTTCCTCTTCAATACGCTTGGTACCAATGCCTTTACTCTTAATATCGGCACTGCCACATTCGGGACATTTCAAAGGTGGACGCTGCTTGTACCCACACAAATGACAAATTAGGGCGAACTTATCATTATGGAGAGTGAGCGGTAAGTAGCAGTTGGGGCAGGTAGCAATCCAGCTACAGTTTTGGCACATAGTGGTGCTGGCGGTGCCGCGACGGTTATGGAATAATAATATCTGGCGATGTTGTTTGAGGGCTTCGCGCATGGCGTTAAGCAGGGACTTGCTAAATAGATAGCTTTCACTGCTAAAATTATCGCGTTTGGTTAGATCAATGATTTCGGTGATCGGACGCTTGGCGTCAGTGCGGGCGAGCTGTGTTAGCTTAATGATGGGACGCTTAAAATGCTTGGCTAGGCAATAGTCGCTGACTGACGGCGTGGCTGAACCTAAAATCAGGCGCGCCCTAGCTAGCTGGGTTAGGCGACTGGCTACTACATTAGTGCTGTAACGTGGTGCCTGTTCTTGCTTGTACGATGGTTCGTGACACTCGTCGACAACAACTAGCCCTAGATTTCGCACTGGCATAAACAGAGCGCTACGTGGGCCCACTATAACAATGGGTTCAGGGCAATTTAAAATGTAGTGCCACAAGATTACACGCTCGGAATCCTTCATAGCACTGTGGGTCACTACGACGTTAACGAACTCCTTTTGAAACTCTTGCACTAGCTGGGCGGTCAGGGAAATCTCGGGCACCAAAACGATGACCGACCGTCCCTCGGCGATGGTTTGCCGAGCCACAGCCTTATACACATTGGTTTTGCCGCTACCGGTGATGCCGTGGAGCAAAGTAGTGTCACTAGAGGTAGCTAAAATCTGCTCGACCGCCTGTTGCTGCCCCTCATTTAATGGCAGTGTCGTGGTGTCTAGCGTCTGAGTCGCCGTGACGTCGGGATGGTAATCTTTAATACGCTTGCGGTTTAGGCGTCCAGGTAAGATGGTTTGCCAAGTCATGCCACTGCTAGTAGCGTAAAACTTGGCCATCCAATCGTGCAGTTGTAGCAGGCTTTCTGGCAAGGGTTGATCATATACGATGCGCAAAATAGATTTATATTTAATTGGTTGGCCTTTTGCGTTGGTTAGGGCGGGGTTGGGGTCTTCGCGTCGTACGATACCCAGGCTGGACTTGCTGGTGCCTACTGGCACTTCAACGACTTGCCCCGCTAATAATCCCAGGTCAGAAGTATAGGTTAAAACGTCAGCCCATGCGCCGACTTTACCCACCATCTCCACCTCATAATATTTCATAGTTATATTATATCCTGTTGGGGCTAATTTTTGCTATAATAGCGGTGTATGTATTATGAGTCGAGGGCGCAAGCGGGGGCGAAGCTGGCTACCGAGCTAATTGATTTATATCGTTACAAGAACACGGCCATTTTGGCGCTATCTGATGGCGGCGTGGCGATTGGTTATCAGATCGCGATTTACCTGCATGCCGCCCTGAAGCGGTTGATTATGGAGACGATTCGGATTGAGGATGAGTCAGAAACTTATGGTACAATGCTGCCAGGTGGTGTTTTCGCCCCCAATCCCGATCTAGGTGAGTCTACTATGCAGTATTATTACGGTGAGTATGCGGGCGACCTAGAACAGAAGCTACGCGAAGCGACGTCTCGGATCAATAAAGTGGTGAGACCAGAAGACATATCGCCGGAAAGCCTGAGGGGCTACAATGTAATCGTGGTGGACGATGGTGTGCACGACGGCATGGCGCTAGATGCGGCCAGGGTGTGGCTAAAGCCCGCTCGCATTGAGCGGATGATTCTAGCAACTCCGCTAATATCAGTGCCAGCACTAGATAAGGCGCATATCTTATTTGACGAACTACATATTCTAAATGTAGTTTCTAACTTTATGCCAACTTCGCATTATTATAATCAGGATGATGTTCCAGATGAACCAATGATTAAGGCGATGATAGACGACAGCATTTTGCACTGGAAATAACTCCAATTCCTAAGAAAAATCTAATTATAATGCTATTGACAAAATAATACTGTTATGCTAATATTAATCATGAACACGAAAGGTGTGAGATGTAACGGAGGGTTACCGCTACGCTAAACGGGCTATAAATCCACGAGGGCTAGCGGTAGCCCTTTTTTAATAGAAAGGATTTATGGGAAATGGCAGGAACAAAAGCGGGCGCTAAGAAGGCAGCAATCACCAATAAGCTAAAGCACGGTAGTGACTTTTACGCACGGATTGGTCGCAAGGGCGGTCAGAATGGCAAAACTGGTGGCTTTGCAGCTAATCCAGAGCTAGCGCGCATTGCTGGTGCTAAGGGCGGTCGCATCTCGCGCCGCGGTCCAGCTAAGAAATCGATTGCAGTAGCCGATCAGAGTTCTGATTCTATTGTCGTCGTCAAGGCGGCCTAATTCTACTGACCGCAACCCGATAATTAAATAAGCTCACATCTCTGTGGGCTTATTCTTGTTATTTGCACGTTTACATATAAGCGTCGGTAATACCATTATTATTTTTATGGCCATTATCTATTGTCAGAATAATATATCTAGAAATTATATATAGTATAAGCAATATTATTTAATGATATGTCGCCGGAGGGCGCAATTGCGGGCGTCGTTGGCAGTCCATCGGGCATTGCAATTGAGGCAGTAGTAGCTCAAGTCGTTGCGGGATTGCATACCGGTCTGGTGGCACTTGGGGCAAAGCGAACGGTCGTGCAGCCAATTGCGATAGCCGTCCAATGCTTCTTCGATATCATCATCATCAATTTTATAGCCATAATGTGGCGCTAGCCTAGTAGCCACTCGCCAAGCGGCACGCTCCATCTGCAGTAGTTCGACGTCTTGAATAAAATCTTTGTGCGATAGCAGGGCGTGCCCCAGCTCGTGCAGTGTATCTATAGCGTTATCGGTGTAATAAATTTTGTGTTCACTATCTACCCAGCGAGCTCTATCGGAGGGCTCGAAGGTAAATTGGGGGTAATCTTGTTTTAGCTGTTCGACTAGCTTGACCATATAATCTATTATAGTGTATTATTATGCTTAAGTAGTATTGAATTTTAAAACAGAGAGGTGCACATGGCAGAGCAAGATCCAGTAGATCAGTTTGTGGGACAGATAATAGATCAGAAGAATCTGGCGGGTATTACGCCAGAAATTAAGCGGCAGGTGGTGACCGAACTGAAGGGTCGCCTGATGGATCAGATTGATCGGGCTATGATTAACGCACTAAATCGTGACCAGCTAGATAAGTTCAATGCATTACTAGATGACCAGAATACAACCGATCAGCAGATGCAGAATTTTTTTGCGAATTCGGGCATCAATAGTCAGCAGGTAGCGTTGGATACCATGCTTAAGTTTCGTGAATTTTATCTAGGGGCAGCGTAGGAGGTTGTATGCCCAAGAATAAAGAAAAAGTAAATACAGAACAAGACCTGGCGCAGATCCCATGGGACTCGTTGTCGCCTGATCAAAAAAAGGCGATGCAATCTGCTGGTTATCAACCAGAGCACATGGGTAGCAAAGAATCTGACATTAGCCCAGAGCGCAGGCAAGTACTATCGCAAGATGCTGGTGAAGTAGCAGTGGCGAGTACCATAAAGCAACGTAATGAGACAGCCAACTATTATGCGGATCTGCAGCGCCACTATGATGACTTAGGTAAGGCTGACCAGGATGACTACGATAATTATGTAGATAGTCTTCTGACGCGCACTAGGGATTATAAAGCTAGTAATAGCGAGATTGTACAGAGTAGCAAAGATTCTTCCTCTAAGAGCATTGTCGACGTAAATGAGGCGCTGAAGTATTGGGAGAGCAAGAAAGAGGCTAACGCCAATACACCAGGGGAATTAATCAACGACAATAACACTGAAAGGGCTCCAGCTAATGATGTCAATGTTAGCGAGGTTAAGCCGCACCAATCAGGTACTTCGTCGGCTATTGAGCATGTAATGTCGGCTGCTGGTGTGGTTGGTGGAAAACGGGAATTTGCACAGCTCCCCTCGGAACAACGGGCGGAATTGCAAGATAAGGCATTGACGTTAGAAGTTGAGCGCAAGCGTAAGGGTGAGTCGGTAGAGGACTTTTATGGCAAACTGAATGGGACAAATTACGAAGCTAATCGTAAAAATGCAACTGGCCAAGACGTTGTATTATATGACGTCAATGAGGCTGCTAAGAATGCGATCGCAACACCAGAAATTACGGCTGGTCAAACGCACGGTAAGGAACTGGTGTCTTATGCCGACAATAGCAAAGAGGTTGATATCCAGTCTAAGGGTAAGGAGCTGACGCTCTACGGCAAGAGCAAAGAGATAGAGCCAGTCGACACTCTAGCCGAACAAGCTCCCCAAAAGGTCGAGGATATCTTTAAAGATCGCCCCGATTTATTGCGCGGTGTAACAATCGACCGCTCTAAATACATCGAAGAAGCTTCGTTCAAAGCGGCGCAGGAAAAGCTGATGGACGCTATTCACATTACTGATGCTGATCGCGACGAAAACGGTCGAGTTAAACTATTTACTCGTCTGAATAAGATGAAGAATAGTTTGTGGATGGGTGGCGTTATGCGCGGTTATTACGAAACTAAATTCCGTAAGCAGGCGGCCGAACAGATGCGCAATGATGACATTGAGTCGCAACTGAACGCCAAAGAGTGGCTAAACCTAGATAATATTAAAGATCCAACGGATCGGGCGAGAGCTGCTACCATGAAGCGTATGATTCTGGACGCCAGCATGGACAACGTACGTCAAGGTGAGAGCCGCGAGCAGCTGGCGGAAGATAGCCCAGCGCGCCAAGCTATGTTAGATCTAATCAAGCAATTTGCAGTCAAGGGCGAAGACGGCAAATATATGACCCCCGAAGAGTTTGACGAGGCTAAGAAGCGGATTTATGCTGAGCACGCTGATGAACTATTCGGTGATAAAGGCGACAAGGTAGCTTATATCGATAACTACTACGCTATTGCGGAAATGGCGCGCGCAACTGCCGACCACGAAGAAGGGCTGGCGGCGATTGAGAAGGGCTTTCAGATGTATCGTGCCAAAACGCGTAACGACCTAAATACTGAAGCGCATCGTACGCATGTTGAGAGAGCTATTGAAAAATGGGAGCATAGCAAGTTTGGTAAATTTATACCACCAGAAGCCCTGGCGGCGGCTGCGGGTATTGCTGGGTACGCGACATCTAGTGTGGTGCGCAGTAAGGCTGGCCAGATTATCAGCTTTGGTGGTGGCTCTCTTGTAACTGGCGTTATTGGTGCTGTGCGCGAGGGTAACGCTGTAAAGAGTGAGCGGGCAACTTTAAATCAGCAGTTGGCTTCGGGTGAGATTAACACTGACGACAAGCTCAACCAGAAGATTGGTGAAACTGTTTACCAGATGGCTTCAGCTAAGGATATGATGAATAACGCCAAGAAAGCGATTGCTAGCGGCGACGAGCAGGCGATGATGGATGCGCTTACGGAAATGACTTGGCGACAGAAGATGGGTGATCAATTCCATGTCGACCTGATCAGCTATAGCTCGCCTGATGATGTTGCGACGGAAGGCCTCGACTTGATCACTAGCAGGGCAGAACTAATTGTAGCACTAAGAAAGGCTAACCCTGATTTTGATGCCGACACCTTCAATGGAGACATAACCGAGAAGTTAGGTGCAATTAAATCGCTGAATGACAAGAATCTATTAGAGAGTGAGGACTTGCCTGACCACGCTAAGGAAATAATTAGCGATATCCAGGCTAAGGACAAGATCTTCGCTAAATTGAAGGCTAAGCGTCAAGCGATTCGTGGCGTAGGCACGGTGGTAAGCTCGGCAGTAATTGGCTCGGCGGTGCGTGAAGCTAGCAACTTCGTAATTGACCAAATAACGCCAGACACCACCGAAGCACCGCGTATAGTACCAGGTAATAAGGCGCACTATGATAAGCTAACTGAAGAGCAAATCGCCGAATTTAAGAGCAAGGGTGCAACGGTTGATGCTATTGATAAGATGGTCGATAAGACGTCCACTGAAACTGTAAGTGCCGATCAAGCTACGGCCAACAACCCGTTATTCCAGCGTACGGCTTGGCTAAACAATAACACGGAATCCTTTGACCGCAACGAGCTACGAGGCTATCTACAGGATGGCAAGATGTTGTATCAGCCATCTGGTGCATCGTTTACCAATGGTATTCACATCGAAGAATCGTCGATTCTCAATGCCGCTCAGCAAGGGAACATCCACCTGAAGCTTTCGCCAACTGAGGCTACACAGTCACATCCGTTTGATGTGGTAGGTAAGTTAGTCGACGGAAAGATTGAGTTTGATGCTGAGCCTGGCAGCCCAGCAGCCAAGATGCTGGCAGATGGTTCGTATAAATTTGCCGAGATTACTGATAATAACGGTTTTGTTTATGCGACAGATATTGGTAGCGGCACAGCGGGTAGCTTTGATATAGCTAATACGGTTCAGGAAAAAGTGACGGAATATGACGTTCAGTTCCCTGATAAGACGGTGATGGATCAAGCTTCGACAGCGAAGGATTTTGACCACGTTCCGTTCCCGATGCCAGTTTGGATACGTCGTAATATGCATAATGCTCGTCGGCCGGAGTCAGAGGCTCCATCCGGCAACGCTGAGCAATCTGACAATCAGCCGACCGAGGTTATACCACCAGCAGCCCCAGAACGACCAACGACTATTCCTGGGTCACACAAGATTGACACTACACCAGAACAACCCACCGATAGCGAAGGTGGCTCAAACGAGCATGCGTCAGTGAACTATGATTCAACCAGAGAAAGTGCTGATTTAGCGGGATTGGTTCGCGACACCTACGACAGGATGCGAGCCAACGGCAGTAACCCAGCTAATGGCGAGATGCATACTGATGACTTTGAGTATAAGGGTATGAAAGTTACGCTCGAGGAGCTAGGTGCTGACATAGAAGATGAATTAAACAGGCGTGCTTGGAACGAAGGCGATAAGTGGAATGCCGATAGCTTGGGCGCTACTAAGGAGCTGTTCGATATGCCAGATTCGGGCAGCAAGAAACTGTCGCCACGTGGTCGGCGCGAGTTAGAGGAATTTTATCGCGATTCATTAGTGATAGATAAGAGCCTTGATGGCTTTGTTGACTGGTACAATAAAAGCCACTCTAACGCTGAATAACGTGCTACAATATAAACATAAGCAGGAAAATCCATGGAAGACTACACACAGAAATACGTTGACCGAATTATGTCAGGCTTATCCGTTAAAGGAATGACCAAAGAAACACGCTCGCGGCTAGCGTCTAGTTTGCGGTCTATGCTGATCACTAGAATAAATAATAAGATATACAAGTCTTTGTCTTACGAGCAGCTAATAGACTTGTATCAGCGTATGAATGATGCTGATGACGGTGATAAAGTAATTGCGGATTACTTGGATGGGTCTGGTGTAAACGTTGTGGCAATCGCCGAGCAGGCTTATCGGGATCTATCTAAAGAATACCGTTCAACTATGGCAGAGCGATTAATATCGGTAGGAAGGTTAGCATGATAAAATTGAATGCTGAACAAGTATTATCATCAGATGTAGCTATGGCGCAGAATGAATTAAACAATGCTATAAATGAGCTAGAGAACGAGAAACAGCATGACGCCTTGCGTGAGCAGCAGTCTAAGAATGTAGGGAAAGTGGCCACTGGCATTACATTGGATGGTATTAATCCTAGGACGCTGCAGTATTCTGATAAGGTTGCTTATTACGAAGCCAAGAATGATGGTAAGTTAAGCAAAAGCGATACAGTGGTGGACCATGTCGATGTAGGTAAATATGGTTTGAATATTCGGCGCAATAAAGAAGGTGACATGATTCTGAGTGATAACACCGTAGTTACGCAGGAGGATTTCAACAATTTTCGTAGTCGTTTTAATGCCGAGCATGGATCGGAGAACCGATCGGACTCCATGGGACCTAAATCTGAGGCGCCGGAGTCTCGGCCTAAAGTAAAACAGCAGCCACGCGCCAGTATTAACGTTCGCGTACAAACTGGGGGCGAATTCAATCCTGGGCTAGCTGATTTAGCTAAAGGCACCTCAAGAATTAAAGAAGCTAATGCCAGTTCTAGGTCAACCATACCTAGTGAACGCCTGCGTTCATCGATAAATGCATCTCAGGATAAGAGGGAGAATAACGCTGGTGACTTGACCGTGCCGAATTTGAGCGAAGTGAAACTAGAGAATACTGGTAACAGGTTGTCTAAGGAAGACCGCGACATGATTATGAAGTGGGCGGCCAATAGGAATAAGGCTAAGATTGCAGAATCAACTGAGAGCAACAAGACTGAGACTAAGACTGAACGGACTGAAAGCGAGCGGTCAGTCGAGGAGGTGGACGAGACTGAGCTTAAGCGTAGCACAGCGCACCGCTTTGGTGATTTTCTGCGCAATATGGTGAAGCAGGGTAAGCTGCATATTCCGTTGCTTCATCATCGAGCGCAAGAAACAGCTGATACTGCTAACCAGAAGGAACCCAAGAAGCCAAATGGCAATTGGTCAAAGCGAGTGCCAGATAAGCTAAATATTACTGATCCTAAGCTAGCTATGGAATACAATGATCTGCGCAAGGATAGGGGAGCCGAAGCGGCGCGTGCGGAATTCATGAAGCGTCATAGTGCTGCGGAAGGCCAGGGCTTTACGGTAGGTGAGACGCCCGATGATGTCGAGCAAAAGGTGCGAGCTCAGGAAAAGCGGGAGTTTGAGGCTGCTGCGGCCGAGCGAGCGGCTGAGCTAAGGAGAGGTGTAGAGGTTGATCACAATGCTGAACGGGTAAAGCAGAAGTTCGCTGAGATGATACAACAGACTAAGGAACGCATCAATGAGCTAGCCAAGCAAGAAGCCGAGAAGTTGACGAAGAAGTTGCGCCAACAAAATGCGGAATTGGTCAAAGACAAAGAGAAATTAGCCAAGGACAATAAGAACCTGCGCGAGCATTCCGAACAACAGCAAGAGCAAATCTTAGGCTTGGGTCGGGAGAGCGATCGGCAACAACGCGAAATCAACGAGCTAAAGCGCCAACTGGCGGAGCTAAAGGCTGAGCGTCGTCAGGAAGCTGAGGCTAGGAAGGCTGAGGCTAAATTGTCGCAAGAAGCCAAGCCTGATCACAGCAGTGAGAGCAAGAGCCCTGCCAATAAGGCTGACAAAGCTAACGAATCCGAGCGAAAGGTGCTGGACAACTTGTCAGATGAGTTAGGTCAATTTGCGGATCAGTGGCGCTGGAATAAAGGTGCTGAACAACACCGTGACGTAACGGATGATGAGGTGCGTGGCCGGTTTGGCGATGCTACCCGCCTGTTTGACTTGCCGCATGATCAGTCAATTACCTTTAATGAGCAAGGTCGGGCAGCTCTTAAGGAGTTCGTGGACTACACTAAAGCTAAAGACGCTAAGGAGTTTGACGTCGAGGGCTTCATTAAGACCTATAACAACTATCAGGGGTTTTTGAAGGCTGCACATCAGACCCTAGAAGCCATGTCGCTAGTAAACGGCAATCACGAGAAAGGCTCACCACTAATGAGCTTTACGGACTTCCTTAAAAATACCTACGACTTAGCGGCGTGATTTGCTACCTTGCGAAATTCTCTATATCTGATATGATAGTAATTGGTATTTGTAGCCTTAGCCCTACAGATTGTTAGTTAAGAGAGAGGCAACTTGTTGGCTAAGCGGTTGTCTATGAGGAAATATATTAATGGCAAAAGCCTTAACCATGGCTGACCTGCTGGCTAGCAGCGATGCAAAAGTAATCGAGGCAGGTTCGACTGTTAATGGTAAAGTCCTATCGGTCAAGAAGAACGAGATTCTGGTTGACCTAGGAATGTATGGTGTCGGTATGGTACCGCGCCGTGAAATCGGTTTCGGCAAGAAGTATGAGGTGGGCGAGGAAGTCGTCGCATCTGTTGTCGAGCCGGAGCTACCTAGTGGTAACGTATTGCTATCTCTACGCAAGGCCGCTAAAGAGCGCGGTTGGGATGAGGTTGCTAAGGTGGTTGACGAAGGTAAGACTATCAAAATTACTCCGTTTGACGCCAATCGCGGTGGTTTGCTAATCGAGTTTGAGGGTGTACGCGGTTTTATGCCGGTATCACAGCTGTCAACCGAGCATTATCCACGTACTAGCGACAAGGATGAAATCCTACGTCGCTTGCGCAGTCTTATCGGTAAGGAAATGGTGGCACAGATCATCGATGCCGACCAGAAGGGTAACAAGCTAATCTTTAGTGAAAAGGAAGCCATCAAGGACGGTCTATCTGATCGCCTAACCAGCCTAAAGGTTGGTGACATCGTCGACGGCACCGTGACTGGTATTGTCGACTTCGGCGCCTTTGTTAACGTTGACGGCATTGAAGGCTTGGTTCACATCAGCGAAATCAGTTGGGAGCGCGTGAACGAGGTCAAGGATGTGCTGAAGGTTGGTGACAAGGTCAAGGCCAAGATCATCAGCATCGACAAGGATCGCCTGAGCCTATCGATTAAGCAGACTACGCCTGACCCATGGCTAAAGGAAGCCGCGAACTTTAAGACCGGCCAGAAGGTCGAGGGTACGGTTACCCGTATCACTCCATTTGGCGCCTTTGTTCAGATTAGCCCAGCCGTTGAGGCGCTAGTTCACGTGAGTGAGCTAGGTAAGGACGCTGACCCAGAGAAGGTCTTCAGTCTGAATGAAAAGCGCGAATTCAAGATTCTAGAAATCGACGCCGACAACCGCAAGATTCGTCTAGGTTTTGCAAAATGAGTAACAAATAAATAGTGGCGCGGTAATTTCTGTCCAACGACGCGCCGGAAAGGAGCGTGTATGGCAGATAAGAAAGTGCTACAATTACCAGAAATGATTACCGTGGGTGAGCTAGCGGAGAAGCTAGACATCCCGGTGGTCAAACTGGTGGGGGAGCTGTTCAAAAACGGTATTATGGCGACCGTGAACCAACGTATCGATTTTGAAACAGCTGAAATTATTATTGAAGAGCTGGGCATCAACATTGCGGTTGAAAAGAAGGATGTCGCAGCGGTGGATAACGAGAAGCTCGATATTCATCTATCTAAGAACGCCAAGCCGCGGGCGCCGATTGTGGCTGTCATGGGTCACGTGGACCACGGTAAAACTACGCTGCTGGACTACATTTTGCACCAACACCGCCAGGCATCTGAGGCTGGTGGTATTACCCAGCACATCTCGGCCTACCAGGCGGTACATGATGGCCGGCCGATTACTTTTCTAGATACTCCGGGTCACGAGGCCTTTGCGGCGCTGCGCCAGCACGGTGCCACTTTGACCGATGTGGTCATTATTGTGGTGGCGGCCGACGACGGCGTGAAGCCGCAGACAGTGGAGGCGATTAAGTTTGCCCGCAGTGCCAACGCTAAAATCGTGGTGGCGATCAACAAGATGGACAAGGAGACCGCTAACCCGAACCTAGTGCGAACGCAGCTGGCCTCAGAATACGGCTTGAACCCAGAAGAGTGGGGCGGCGACACCATTATGGTCGAGGTCTCGGCGCGTACCGGTGCTGGCGTGGACAAATTGCTGGACAGCGTGCTACTAGTTGCCGATATGGAGGAGCTAAAGGCCGACTATAACGTCCCGGCCGAGGGCTTAATTATTGAATCCAATCTAGAAAAGGGTCGCGGCGCCGTGGTGCGCCTACTGGTTGAGAATGGCACGCTGAATAAGGGCGACTTTATTGTAGCGGGTAGCGCCTGGGGTAAGGTGCGTACCCTAGAAGATTGGCGTGGCAAGCCGATGAAGTCGGCCGGTCCGTCTACTCCGGCTACCGTTACAGGTTTCCGCGAAGTACCACCGTTCGGCCAACGAATCGAAGAGGTTAAAAACGAGCGTGAAGCGAAAGCCTTGGCGGCCAAACATTATGACGAAGAGGTGCAATCTACGGCCGATGCTAATATCACTAGCGCGGATATCCTGCGCATGATGAACCGCGAGACTGAGCAGCAGGATGCAAACTTTGTGATTAAGGCGGATGTTCAGGGCTCGCTAACTTCGGTCATGGATGCACTGAAGCTGTTGGAAACCGACGAGGTAGCGGTGAAAATTATCGCCTCGGGTGTGGGTAACATTACCGAGGGCGATATCCGAGCGGCGGCTAGCTCTGGGGCGACCATTATGGGCTTTAACGTGCAGCTACCAGGGCAGGTTAGGCAGCTTGCCAACCGTAACCACGTGGAAATTCGCCTGTACAAGATTATTTACGAGCTGATTGACGACGCCAAAGATATCATGAGCGAGCTACTGCCGGATAAGGTGGTTGAGACACCAGTGGGCGATCTAGAGGTCAAGGGTATCTTCCGTACCACTAAGGAAAATATTATCGCTGGCGGTTTGGTGACTAAGAATAAGATTGAGCCGAATACTCAGGTGCGCATTTGGCGCGGCAAGGGCAAAAAAGCCGAGCAGGTCGGCGAAGCCGAATTAACTAGTGTTCAGCGCGAAAAATCCGAGGCCAAAGAGGTTTACGAGGGTGAGATGTGCGGCGTTGATCTAAAAATCAATAGCAAGCTGACGCTTGAACTCGGCGATCGTCTCGAGGTCTATAGGTGTGAGCTAAAGAAGCGCCATCTATAGATTTGACATAACCTAAATATCATTGACAAATATTATAATCAGTGGTAATCTATCAGTATATTTGTAGGTTAAAGAGGAGATTCAATGAGCGTAACATCTAAGATCAAGCAGATTTGGCATTATGTGCCAAAGCGCATCGCCGCAGTTACCGTGTTAACGGCCGGCGTTATTGCTGCGGTAACTATCCCAGTAGCATCTAATGCATGGGGCCCAACTCGCGACACCTTTACTATTA
>DCBQ01000003.1 GCA_002313515.1 Candidatus Saccharibacteria bacterium UBA1103
TAGAATTCGTCGTTCTTTGCCCGCTTTGCCGCCCTCAGATTCGCATTCGCCATAGTGGTTATATTATACAACATAAAATGACAGCGATGGAATGAGCTGAAAGATAAAGAAATTCGCTTCATCCTTTCGTGTAGTGTCGGTACAGATGGTATAATCGTAAGTAGAGTGCCAAAGTATAAAGTAATTATTGAGCCAAACATCAAAGACGTTCCCGAGGAACATGAGATTTCGGCTGCGTTAGTTATTTCCCGGGAGAAGCATTGCGACGTACGGTTTATCTTACCCTCGGGGTTTAGGACGCCGGACTTTGATATAAATGGTACAAGGTGGGAGCTAAAGAGTCCTATTGGAAGCTCGAGCCGAACTATCGAAAATAATTTACGCTCAGCCCGAGGCCAGTCACCCAACGTCATATTGGATCTTCGTCGAATAAAAATGCCCATGAAACGTGCACTGGATAGGATTAATGATTATTTATCGAGGGATCATAAGATTAAGAGATTAGTGGTAATTGATAAGAATCACAAAGTTATTGACATACTATAGTCACATATGCTACATTAAGTTAGTAGAACCAAGGAAGTTACTGAATTGTATCAACGTTGGTTCTCTTTTTATTAGAGTGTAGATACATGAGTGATTCTAATCCGACGTTGGAGTTTGTAACGGCCAATAAGCGCCTGTTTGTTAACAGTACTATTAAAGGTGCGCCCCGCAAAGGCGGAAGGTAGTGATTGGGCTATAGTGACCGTTGACGAATTAGTTATCCAGGTAATGCAGTGGTTGCAGCTGGCGGGTATCGACTCGGCACGATTGGATGCTGAGGTAATTATGGGCCACGTTTTGGGCCGGTCGCGGGAGTGGCTATTGGCACATGATGATGCGTTGGTGTCTAGTGTGGATGGTCAGCGAGTTGAAGAATTGGTGCAACGTCGAGCCAAGCGTGAACCGCTGGCCTATATTGTGGGATATAAAGAGTTCTACGGACGGCGGTTTATAGTTGCACCCGATGTTCTAATTCCCCGCCCCGAGAGCGAGGTGATAATTGATGAACTGAGTAGCGTGCTAAAGCCCCTTTTTGGTAAAAAGGGGCGAGCAATCGACCTTGTCGATGCTGGGGATATTGTACAGACTGCGCACGCTGCCAACAATCTCTCCGCCTCGCAGTCGCTCGGCACCTCCACTTATCAAAGGGAGACAGATGCGCCCCCTGTTTCGTCTTCCCTTGACAGGGAAGGACAGAAGAATAGCATCAAGCTCCTTGACCTCGGCACGGGCAGTGGCTGCTTAGGGATTACGGCGAAGCTGGAATATCCTACCCTGGATGTTACTCTGGCGGACATATCTGATAAGGCTCTCGCCGTGGCACGCGAAAATGCCGTGCAATTATGCGCCGACGTTAAGCTAGTCAAGTCTGACCTATTGAACAGCATTGATGGCAAGTTTGACATTATCCTGGCCAACCTGCCCTATGTTAACCCTGATTGGGATTACCTATCGCCCGAATTAAGGTACGAGCCCGATTTGGCGCTATATGCCGATAATGACGGTCTAGCCCTAATCTATAAATTAATCGACCAGGCGCCGTCGCATTTGGCAAGAGATGGCTATCTGATGCTTGAAATGGATACACCGCAAATTGAGCGAGTAGTGAGGTATGCCGCGGAGGCTGGATTTTCTACAATTCAGAAGTTGCCGTTTACGCTGGTACTGAAATTTTCACTTCACCGGGCTTAAACGCCCGCCCTCGCCTAGGCAGGACGGGACCTAGACTTACACTAGTTCTGGCACTTTGTAACCCAGTAGCTCGGCATAATACAGGGCGCGCTGGCCGTCCAGGTGCATAACTGTAATTCTATTTCGCAGTTCTGCTACCGAGTGAGGGTGGCATCTGAAATTGGTCATATCTATATTACTGTCATAGTCGCTAGTCGTGACGTCTGAGTTACGACAACACCGATCGTCATCTGCGAGCTTGACTAGCCGCTTGTCTAAATCTTGGATATTAACGTGGGCGGGACTATGTCGTACTCCGACTTCCTGGTAAATCTGATAGCCACTGACTAAATATGGTAGCATTGGCTCAATCTCACACGTATCGCCCGACCAGTAAATGCCGTCCTGTTGACGTCTACCACAAAATTGGATGATGTTAATAGAATAGCACGCCAGTAGGTCGGTATGCTTAGTTGGTGTCATGCCAACTAGGATATGACCGTCTACGTTGGTATGCTCATTAATCAAATCATTTATGCGACGTACACTAACCATACGATAACATCCGCGTGGTACACCAAAACTATTTAGCAACCGGCGCAGCTCGCGTCGTTGTCGCAATCCACCATAAACAATTGTTACGCGTCGATGTAGTACATTATAACTATGCATGACCATGTTACCCAACGACCCAGCGTGATCGCTATGGGTATGGCTAACTATTGCGATCAAATATTTGGCGTTTAAGAAATCAGGCAGGTTGATTAAGCGAGCGAAAGTTTGCTCGCCGCATTCTAGTAACAGCATGCCACGATCCGGCAGGTTTAGGTAGGCACTGTTGCTACCGTAATTGGGATTGAAACCGGCGCCACATCCTAAGAATTTTAGTTTTAAGTTGCTCATGCATATATTATAACAGCAAAAATTAAAAGCCACCGCGTATAGCGATGGCAAAGGTGCTATGGTTATGGATGATTAATCTGCGTAGGCATATAGAGATCGTGCCTGCGCCAGTGCAATCGATGAAAACGTACTGCGGGTATTGCTAGCCGCATCTTCATTTTCGAAGAAATTGGCAATCGCCAGCTCTACTTGCTCGACTGTCTGCCGATAACTTTTAACAAAGGAGTCCTGGTCGACCATATATCCCGACGAGCGTCGCATTGAACTGTCTGTGACATAGAATGTCACACATGGGTCCAGATGTGAATTATCGGATAAAACCCTGTATGGTCCATAGGCACTTCGTACGTTCTGATGGATGTATTTCATCAGGCGCTGTGCCTGGCTGACCGGCTGCGTATGTTGGCTAAAGCCGTATTGTACCTGACTCTGAACACTATCGTCAGTGCCAAAGCAAGCAATGTCGACTCGTGATGTCAGCTCGTTTTCGATACCTATATCGTGGCTAAAGGACAGCTTCAGCTCGTCGTACTGAAAAACGATTGGCGTTAGATAAAAAATCAGTTTACCGATTTGATCATAGGGTATTTTATTGTGATCAATCATTCGGGAAATATCTCGGCTACAATAAACCATAAAACTTCCTCCACTGGAACTGCCTGGAATCTCCAGAGCCACTAATTATATTACATAATTATGATATGAATTGTCAATAGTAGTGCGTTAGCTAAATAGCCAGGCAGTATGCTAAACTAGTGGTAATAAACGAGGAGAGGTGATGAAAAACGAGGTGGTAATTACGGCGGAGCATGTCGATAAAGTCTACGGGCGGAAGGACAACGCCTTTCAAGCATTGAATGACATCAACTTGCAGATTCGTCGTGGCGAATCGGTGGCAATTGTGGGTAAGAGCGGTAGCGGTAAGTCTACCTTGACCCACATCTTGGCGACGCTAGATCAGCCAACGCGGGGCAAAGTCATTATTAACGGCAAGGATGCAACCAAATTGTCCAACCGTCAGTTAAATAGGCTACGCAACAAATCATTTGGCTTCGTATTCCAACAGTTCTTTATGAACAGTCGCGACACGGTACTAAATAACGTCATGCTACCGATGGTGATTGCTGGTGTAAAGCCAAGCGTGCGCAAGCACCGCGCTCTCGAGGCTCTAAAGACAGTGGAATTGTCTGATAAGGCAAATGTAAAGGCCAATGACCTTTCAGGTGGTCAGAAGCAACGCGTTTGCATCGCTCGCGCAATTGTCAATAACCCCACCTTGATCTTTGCCGACGAGCCAACCGGCAACCTTGATTCGGCGACCGGCGACGTAATCGAGAACCTGCTATTTGGCCTTAATCGCGATAAGGGTATCACCCTGGTAATCGTTACGCATGATCCAGAGCTAGCCGCCAAGTGCGATCGTCAGCTGCACATTAAGGATGGACGCTTAGTAGATGCTAGCGAGGACTACTCACATGACGCCACACCAAGCAATCGCCCAAATAACGCAAAACCACGAAAGGAGACCAAAAATGAAGTTTTATGATATGGTACGCCTGGCCAACGCTAGCCTGTGGCGCAATAAATCGCGCACAATTCTGACTGTGCTGGCTATTTTTATTGGTGCCTTCACCATTATGATGACTACTGGTATTAATACCGGTGTCAATAATTATATCGACAAGCAAGTCGAGTCAGTCGGCGCTGAGGGGTATCTTGAAATTATGCCCAAAGCTACTGCCGACCAGATGAACTCTATGATGGGTGGCAGCAGTGAAGTTCGGGAATATACCGAGGGGTCTAGCGATGCTCAATCTACGACTTTGACTGAGGCTGACATCGATAAGATTCGCCAAGTGAAAGGCATTAAAACCGCCAAGGCTTACAAAATGGCCAGCAGTGACTATATTACCCGTGGTGGCAAAGCCAAAAAATATAAGTTTAGCGTAACGATTCTGCCAACTGATAGCATCCGCCTGGACTTGGCTGCTGGTCGCAATGTTAATATGGATAGCGATCAGCCGGAGCTAGTAATTCCCGATAAGTACCTGTCGGCACTGGGGTTCAAAAGGGCGGCGGACGCTATCGGCAAAGAGGTAAAACTGGGCGCTACTGCTTCGCTAACCAAGCAGCATCAGGAAGTAGCAGCTAAGATTGTAGGCGTTCAGAATAATAGCGTGGTTGGATTTGGCTCGGGCTGGGTTAACGATGTAACCGGTAATGCCATCGATAATATTGTAATGGCTGGTATGCCGGACGAGTATCGCAATCAATCACCTGCTGTGGTCGCGCAGTTACGGCCAGATTATTATCAGAAAACCGACGATGTCAAGGACAGGCTAAAGGATATGGGTTATACCGCCATGACCTTGGATGATAGCATCTCCATGATGAAGACGTTCTTCAACGCCATTACGACAGTACTAACTATCTTTGGCGCTATAGCCCTAGTGGCTGCTTCGATTGGCATCATTAATACTCTATATATGTCGGTACAGGAGCGTACGCGCGAGATTGGTCTGCAGAAATCCATGGGGCTGGGCCGCGGTAAAATTTTTGGACTATTTAGTATGGAGGCGGTAGCCCTAGGCTTCTGGGGCGGCATACTAGCGGTAGTTATCGCCTATGCGGCACAGGCAGTAGTGAATCCTCTGGCCGTTAAAACCTTTTTGTCGGGACTACCTGGATTTACGCTAGTCATGCTCGACCCGATTCAGTTGGTGCTAATTGTGTTAGTGGTATTGCTAATTGCCTTCCTGGCTGGTACCCTACCCGCTCGTCGTGCCGCCAGTAAAGACCCAATCGAAGCTTTGCGATACGAATAATTATAGCCTGGTTATTCTACTCATTACTATGATTGGCGGCAACATAAGCAATCAATGGCAAGGCGAACGCTAAGCTTAGGGGCGCTAATATATCGATTAGACGACTCCACTCTAGCGATTCGCCAAAGAACACAATGCTATAGAGAATAGTTACTACTACCAATGCTAAAATAAACATAGACACCAATGACATTCGCGTATATACACGACGAGCTGCTAGTTGTAGCTTCTTTGGCTGCTTCAAGGTAAATTTGCGGACTAGCCAACCCTTAATAGCGTACCCCAATGTCATTACTAATATAGTTGCACACTCGCCTGCAGTTACTATGACGGGGTGTGTACTTAATATACCATCATTAGGTAGCCATAGTGCAGATAGGACTGAAATAGCTAGGATCAGTAGAATCGCAATATCAACAGCCATCAGTTTTAGTGCTAATGCTAGATTTTCGTTCATTCTATCCTTGAATAAAGCAATCCGGCGCGCACTAGGTAGATATGATAACCCGTGCACAAACATAGCCACCATTGGCAGACACATGGTTAGGGTGACAGTCAGACTGGCCAGAATAATTGGCATGAAGTCTACAGCAGCGTTGGCATTGAATATATAGTGGTCAGCGTACATCGCAACTGCATCCAGAGCGAAAATACCTGGCAGCAGGAACCATAAGTGGTTAGCACAGGTACTAAAATATTTACGAGCCTCAATATCACGCTTAGGGGCAAGTTTGGCAAGCTTGCGGCCGATTGCATAGTTAGTTATCAAGCCAACTACTACCACTGTTATATACATGCATAGTGGCATATTATAATCGACAAAAACAGCTAGGACGATCGCTAGAATTAGGTCGATTACACTATTCAAAATAATTAAACTTTTTTTGTTTTCTTTCATGCTAATATTGTAGCATAAGCATAATTCTTTTACTAATCTTTGCGGAATAACCTTAGCCCAGCCGCGAGTGTTAACAGAGACAACAATAGTGACGACAGGGTTGTGATTAGAATTCCAATATTATCTAAACCAACTACACTCAGTATTGTGCGGTACCATAGTGGGAATGATGATAGTGTAGAGCTGGCATATAAAGCACTAGCTACCACAAATGAGATAAACGACAGTATGACCAGTCCTATAATAACTGCTCTGGTTAGTTGTCGGGTAGCCGCTGGACGTACACGCTTAATTAAGCCAGCTTCAGCAATAATTTTTCCTTTAATAAAGTAGCCAATCGCCATTGCTAGTCCAACAATACCGCTAGCCGCCAACGCGTAATCGGCGCGACTAGAATTGCCAGCTGTCGTAGTGCCAGAACTGCTATATAGAATTGCTGCTATGGCTGTAATCGCCATGACCAAAACTATAATGCCATTAATAATCATTACCTTACCATTGATAGCCTTGGTGATAGCAGAATACTTTTTTAGGCTGGCATGTTCTTTCTCGTCCAACCTAGTTGCCGTTAAGGCGTAAAATCCCATCGTCAGGACGCTTAGAACCAGCCCGATGCACGGCCCCGCAACCATTGTATAAACAAATCCCTTAATGCTGGAATAGCCCGGGGCTAGCACTGCCACGCCAATCGAAATAATTCCGCCCAGCACTACAGTGCCAATGACGTTACAGGCTACAAACAGCCCCGTCGAATCAATTGAACCGTTGCGATCGCGCATATTTCCCGATATCGTCTGAATGTTCATTGCATTGCCTACTGTCGCATTAACGATCAGCATGATTACTAATGGTAGCCATACAACATACCAGGCAGGAGTGTGTATAGCAATCGCCCAACAAATCCCAAATACTAGCATATTAGCAAAGAATAATATGTGTTGTGATTTCGCAAAACGGTTCATTTTTTAAATCTCCCTTATCTCATTTGCTTGTGATCCGGCTGACGAAATAGGTAGCGCAGATAGTCGCGTACCATACGACTACCGCTTATGATCGGTAGATAGGCTGTTAGGACTTTAGCTACCTCACTCGACCAGGCCTGGTCGTCGCGGCAGATCGCGGCTGCATGACGCATGTTTTCGTATAATGACGCTATCTCCGCTTTGTAATCCTTGCCATGCACAATCATTGCAACTGACGGACTGACGTCCGCTACACCACCGTCGTTGGTTGAAATTAGTAGATCCAGGTTACCTAGGTCCTTCATGAACGATGTTCCGCAGGCCTCCAGACCTACCACTGGCACATTAATCGAAATATCCGAACCGATACTCATAGCCTTAGCTAACGCCTCGTCATAATCCGTTATGTAATGCACCCGCTCTCTTAGAACTGGATCGTCGGCGATCTTATGTAACATTACCTGTAGACGGTCGTAGGTCGTGTCACCAGCGCCGACGTTGCCTGCCATCATGCCCGCCATTATATAATGTGCATTGTTGTCTAGCAGAATCTGCTTAAGCTGGTCAATATCCTCAAAGGGCATCCATGGACGCTTATATGCAACGAATCGACGTTTAAAATCAAATAGCAATACATCATTGGGAATTTGGATGATATCTCCATATTGATCACGTCGATGACTTAACTCAGCATTTAAGCGCTCGCGCCCCAAGCGTTTGAACTCACGCAATTGAGAAATATTATTCTTAAAGGCATCATCAATCGCTAGCTGATAATCTTCATCGGGCATATTGAACTTATTAATGATACCGTTGTCACGGTAAAACTGGAGAATCTCTGGTTGCAGCCAAGTATCCAGATGAATGCCGTTAGTGATGGCCGCAAAGTCTACCTTCTCGCCCGAAATGTCGTGATAGTCTGCTACTCGAGCATGCAGCTTAGCTACGCCATTTTTAGCTTCGGCCAGCTCAATTGTTAGGCTACTTAGCTTTACGCGTCCATTACTAAACATACCGCTGATAAAATGCTTTAGCGCAGGCGATTTAACATTCGGAAATACATATTTTTGGAACTGCTCGTAGTTAAATTCAGATTCGGCGGCCTGTACTAGCGTATGGTTGGTATACAATGTATGCTTACGTATATAAACTATGGCTTCATATAAATCCATACCGTTGGTGCAGAGCTCATCAAGTCGTGCGATGGCAGCAAATACCGTAGCCGTCTCGTTTAACTGCATCACGGCAGGTTTTAGATGAAGCATCTTCAGAGCCGCATATCCGCCAAAACCCAAGCTAACCATCTGATATAATCGGTGTTCACTCCATGGCTCACCTGAGTATAGCGGCCCAAAATGATCCTCTGTCATACAAGCCAGTATGGTTGAGCCAAGGCGCTTCTGATAGATCTCCAAATCAGTGTCAGGCTGACCGTTTACCCTTAGCGGAGTCGTACCTACTTTCGTAAAACCCTCAGTCTCTGGGGTCTTAGTAATATATTCAAAGCGCGGTACCAGACCCTCCATGCGTTGATGGCGTTCTTCCTTGTAGAACGGCGTCAGTACCACAAACGGAATCTCTAAGTCTTCGGCACAGCGGCGAGTATCAGCCGCTAGTACTCCTAGACCACCAGCACCCCTAATGCCATTCTTGATATCATATATTTCCATAGTTGTGTAAACGTATGGACGATCGTAGCTAATTTTATGTATTAATGAACGCCGATCGATTGCTTGATAGAACTCAGACACATCCTCAATCGAGGTGTGATTCTGATTACTGTTAATGTTATCTTGCCCACTCATATCTGTCTAATATCATATCAAAGTAACGCTTATGTTTCAAATGAAAATGCCCCGTTCATGTTGAACGGGGCAAACTCAGAGGTTAGATATTAGCCGGCGTGCGAGCGTAGTGTTAGTGCAGTAGCGGTTCCAGCTAGCCCTTGTGCAGCGATCTCTGACAAGCGATAGCTAAGGACCGAGACTAGCACTATATCAACTGGCAGCATTAGACCGATCACCAGAACCAGTGTCATCGTCGCCCCCTTGGCTATAGAGCCTAATGGTAGCATCGAGAGATATCCCGCAAAGGTTCCTGCGACAACGGTAGTCAGGACTATGCCTGGCTGATAGCTCATCTCGGATGGCGCTCCACACGCAGACAGTACAGCATATAGGGCATACCCACGAATTAGCCAGGCAGCAGCTATTAGTAACCAATTAAACAGTAAGCCGGGACGACATATTTGTGCCCAGGCGTGAAGCATTGTCGAATCAGCATCCACCCATCCTATGACATAAACAAATACGATCAAAACCAGTGCTATACCGGCTATTAATACGGTAACAGCATTGACGGTATAGTAATGATTTAGGCTCTTGATGTTACGCATAACGATATCGAATAGACTTACAATAAGCAACAATATCGTTAATACGCCAACAGTACACAGCAGGCGCATATACATGAGTAGGCGCCCGTCACCTTCCGTATGGTCCTTTAGGCGATCGACATATTGCGTATAAAACGCACGTTCGCGCCAGCCCATATCTGCATGAGCTACGCCATACATCCGACTGGCGCAGAACACCTGCCAGGCATAGCCACGCGACACATAGAATTTGCGATGCTCTGACTGACGGTCGTTGTACACGGGCTTGATAGTCCAATTGATAAAGGTCTGACTGGTTAGATAATCGCTTGCTAAGGTTGCCAATGCTACTACTAACATTGCTAGGCCCATAGCCTCCAACCTGGCACCGTTAAACGCCATATTAGATTGCGGATATGTGGTAGCAATGTAAACAAATATAGTTACGCTAAGCATCAGCGCGGTTATACGCGTAGCCCACCTAGTTGTGCGACGTGGTCGATGAATTAATCGGCTCATCTAATCACCTCCGAGTTTAGAAAGAACCGAACTGTGAATGGAGAAATGTTTGTATTACACAGTAATTAATGGAACAAAGAGATTTCGTGCCAAGCACAAGCTCCATTTATATTCTAAAAAATACTACTGTTATTCGTCAAGTCTACTAGCTATTATCCGTAAATTTCCGATAGCAGTTTGTCCTTGCCATCGAGGGCGGATTTGCCAGCGCGTGAGCCCTTCCATTTATATAGGATAAACATGCTCAGCGCCAATAGAGCTACGTTAATGATTAACACGCCAATCAGCACAGCAAAACACTGTACAAAGTTAGTCTGGCTGATGCCACTGCTGATAGCTTCGCGCATACCGGTAATCATATAGGTCATCGGTAGGTACGGATGGATCCACTGATAGAAAGCGGATGATGTTTCGATCGGGAAGGTCCCTGCCGACGCCCCCAGCGACAATATTAGAATAATCATGGCTACAAACCGACCTGGATTATCAAAGGCTACGGCCAAGAACATGATTAGGAACATCATGGCATTAGCGTGCAAGATTAGTAGACCGAAATACTGCCCCGGGTGTTGCGCATGCAAGCCCAGTCCCATCATAATTGCGCCGGTAATTACCGCCATTAGTGTAGCGGATACTGCACCCGTAACGAATTTGGCTAGGAACCAGCTGAACCAGCCTAGTTTACGATTGGCTATCTTGCGTACTGGATAGGCAAAGTTGAACAACATGCAGCCAACAAATAGTGACACCGACATAAAGTATGGTGCTAGTCCGTGGCCGTAGTTTTTGACTGTACTATATTTATCCTGGGTTGCCTTAACTGGATCAGCAATTTGGTTAGCCGTCTTATCAGATAGTGGCGCTGATTTGATTTGGTCCGCACCAGATTGCAGCGAGCTAGTCAAGGCGCTAGAGCCGTTTAGTAGCTGCGACGTGCCTGACTTTAGCCGATTAACGCCGCTAACTAGGGTTGGTGTCTGACGGTTTAATTTACCCAGTCCACTCGATAGTTGCCCAGCGCCACCATTTAGTCGATTGGCACCACTCGCCACTGCTGCCGCGCCGCTGTTGAGGGCTGCTAGCTGATCGTTTGTCTTGGCGCTATTTAGCTGGCCGCTCATGCTCGACAATTTGTTGTATAGCTGGTTGGTACCGCTGGCGATTTGTTTACCACCATCAGCTAGTTGTTGCATGCTACTAGATAGCCTACCTAGGTCACTCTGCAACGTCTGAGCGTTAGGTAGATTTTCGGTCTTAGGTAACAACGCCACCTTTTGCTGTAACTCGTCGATTTCAGAGTCGGTAAAGCCCAATTTTTGCAACGCCTCACGCTCACTGTCGTCAACCTTGGACAGGCTGGTAATCAGTTTCTTGTATGATGCGCTACTGGTAACTTGACTAGTAGTATCAATTTCCTTCTTAAACAGATTAATGTCGTTAGACAACTGCTTTAATTTAACTTGGTATGAATTCAACTGACTTAGCCCATCTGACAGCTGATTTGCGCCGTCACGCAACTGCTTAACCTGGGGCAGAGAGTTCTGTAGTGCAGTAGCGGATGCCCTGGTCTGCGATGTTAGCTGCTTGACTCCCAATTGTAGCTCCGATGCACCGGTCGCTAGCTGTGCAGTGCCACTATATAGGGTATTAGAGCCACCAGCCAGTTGTTGTACGCCAGACTGCAGGGTTGGCATCTGTGACTGCATCTCACCAATACCACTATCTGCCGTTGCTAGACCGTCGGTGATTTGGCGCGAGCCATTCGCCGCGGTTTGAATCTGATTACCTGTAGTGCGAATGGTGCCCAAAATAGCGTTGGTATATGCCAGGGTAACTTGTGTCGCCACCTGACTCTTTAACTGGGTGGCCGCACTGCTACTAATCGTTTCCAGCGGGTAGTTTAGTGAACCGTTAGTCTCATACTTTAAATCCATTTTCTCGGGGTTAACTCTAGTAACCGTGGCGGCTTTTTGAGAAAAGTCTTTAGGTAAGGTCACCACCATGTAGCACTTATCATCATGCAGACACTGCTTAGCATCATCCGCTGACATGATCTGCCAATCAAAAGTGTCGTCTTTTTTGATAGTATCAACAACCTGTTGGCCTACGTTTAGAGTGGTGCCGTTATACTGCACCGGCTGGTCCTGGTTGACCACTGCCACCTTAATATTATTCATGTTGCCATAAGGATCCCAAACACCTTTTAGAAAAATTCCAGCATACAGAATCGGTACAAATAGCAGCACGATGACCTCAATAGTTAACAGTGGGCTTTGCGCGACCTTTCTTAATTCGGCCTTTAGTCCTTTAAGCATTTGACCTCCTCCGTTACCTGCTTCAGTAGTTCTTCTGCTGGAGCCTCACTGTTCCAATCCAGCTGTGGGGTTAGCTTGCTGCAGTCGATTACGCGCACGATAATATCCTGCAAAGTAACTTGAGCCAGTACTTGTCGCCATAAGTTATCCGCCATATCAAAGATACGATGTACCGCCGTATCAGCGTTGTTGGCAAGTTCAGTAGATTGCTCTGTCGGATTATTAAAGACCTTGCCGAATAGACCGGTATCCGGAAAGCTCTCGATGTCACCATCCAGGGCAATCACTACATCTAATACCGATATTTGATTAATCGGTTTGGCTAAGGCAAAACCACCATTGTTACCTGAAACCGCCTTAACTAGACCGGCTACTACCAACTTACGCATTATTTTCTGTCCATAGGTCATGGACATTTTTAGACGACGCTCAATGGTACGCGAGGACACTGGTCGACCTTCTTGCTGGGTCGCTAGAATGGCCATAATGCACGCGCCCTGCTCAAAACTCTTGGCTAATCTCATTATCACTCCTACACAAATTTATCTATAATGGATACTTACTATCTATGATAGTAGTACGCTGCGTGTAGAATGTCAATAGTAAGTAGCCTATTGATTGCGTAGATCATTGATAACTGGACAATGATGCACTGCGCAGTTCGCTTGATTTAGCGTCGCTGAGCTTGCTGTATTATTGCCATCAACATACACAGGACAAGTGTAGGCTGGTCCAAGGCACCAATTATTAGTTGGCAGAACACTATCAGATCGCATGGCTGTTGGCGGGACTATCAGTACGACTCCGCGTCTAGTATCAATCAGGTGCTGAACTTCACTTAGTGAGTTGCAATGAGTAACCAGAACCCTCTGCGTATCAGAGTCGGCAGCTGCCCGATATCTTGACGACAGGCTACTCTACATGATTTAAGGCAGCACTTATATAATTACGCTAGCCTATAGACTAATCAAGCTGATCTAATATCTCGGGAGCAATCTGATCGGCAGTTAGATGGTTATCGCGTAGAATTTCGTCTATACTGTAGCGATCGTACAGTTTCTTGGCTAGGCCATAATTTAGCACCTTCATGTCGCTACCACCATAATAGCTAGCAACTTTTTGTCCAAAGCCGCCATCCAGTACGCCGTCCTCCAGAGTGATCACAACTTGGTGGTCAGCCCTTAGACTATCAAGCACCGAGGTATCGAGTATAGTAAGATTAAATGGTTTAATTAAGGTCACCTCGATGCCCTGCTCAGTGTGGAGCTTATCGGCCAGTTCTTCACCAAGGCCGCTAAACGTACCCACAGCTAGAATAGCTACCTTCTTCCCCTTCTTGACAACCTTAAACCGCTCAAGTTCATCATATTCGGGTTTAGTAGTTGGATCGGATACATACTTACCTGGTACGCGAATTGCGATTGGCTTATTGGCTTGATCAATCGAATAACCCAGCATCGCCAGATACTCCTCGGTAGTAGTTGGCGCCAGATAGGTCAGCCCTGGGATATTAGACAGCATAGCAATATCGTAAAAACCAATGTGGGTAATATCGTGCATGCCGTAAATCGACCCGTTGAATACACACAAGGTACCAGGATTACCGTTGATACACCAGTCTTGAGCAATCTGATCATAGGCGCGCTGCAGGAAGGTTGCATTTACTAACATCACAGGCTTAGCGCCACCTCTACCAGCACCAGATAACATAGCCACCGCCGTCTCCTCGGCAATGCCCACGTCAACATACTGATCGCCAAGTTTAGCACGGATATCTGGCGTCAGACCAAAAACACCTGGTGTAGCTGCGTTTAGCAGAAAGACGCTCTTATCTTTGCTAGCTCGTCCTAGTAGGTAGCCTATACCGTCACTGTTGTACGAGCGTCCGGCCGCCGAACCGTAGCTACTTTTGCCAGTCTCGATATCAAATGGGCCATGATAGTGCCAGGTTTCTTTATCGGTCTCGGCTGGTTTGTAGCCGTCGCCTTTCTCAGTTACAATATGTAGCACCATCGGATGATCAGTATTCTTAGCTTTTTCTAACGCCGGAATCAACTGTGACAGGTCATTGCCGTTTGCTACGAACTGATAATCCAGCCCCATAGCTTTGAACAAGTTGTTATGCGATTGACCACCCGTTGCGCGCAGCTCCTTTAGGCCACGATATAGCCCACCATGGTTTTCAGCAATCGACATACCATTATCGTTAACGATGATGATAAAGTTGCCAGTTAGCTCAGCCGCTACATCTAGACCCTCTAGTGCCTCGCCACCCGACAATGAGCCATCGCCAATCAGAGCAACGATACGTTCGCTACTACCACGCAGATTGCGCGCCTTAACCAGGCCACAAGCCAGGGAAATGGAAGTCGAGGTATGCCCAATCTCAAACATATCATATTCTGGCGACTCCTTAGGACTACTAAAGCCCGATACGTCGTCGTAATGCGCCGGATCCAGGTAGGCCTCGGCCCGTCCGGTCAGCATCTTATGTGCATAGCTCTGATGTGAGACATCAAAAACCAGCTTATCCTTAGGCAGATTGAAGACATAATGTAGCGCAATTGTCGCCTCCACAATGCCTAGATTAGGACCAACGTGGCCGCCAGTCTTACTAAGCCTAGTAATTAACGCCTGGCGAATCTCACTGGCTAGCTGCGGTAGCTGCGCTTCGCTGAGCTTTCTAACGTCTGATGATTTCTTGATGCCCTCTAATAACATAAGAACTATTATAGCATGCTAGGCCAAATCCAGCCGAAAGATTATAGATTTACTCGACGATAGAACAGGTGCTTGACACCCTCAACCACCAGTAGGTAAGCGAGTACAATCAGACCCACGGCGATGGCGATACCTAAACTAGGTGTAGCAAAACCGAAGTAGCGACCGACCGAGCTAAAGATTGTTGCCATCGCTACCGTTAGCACTGCTAGGACACTGGCCGTTAGCACGCCTGACGGGCGGCTGTTGATGATGGGTAGTTTACGCGTACGAATCACGAATACCACTAAGGTCTGGGTTAGCAGCGATTCGATAAACCAACCGGTTTGAAATTCAGCGGCGGTAGTATGAAATATCAACATCAACACACCAAATGTGATGAAATCAAACACCGATGATACAACGCCGAATGTCCACATGTATCGCTTGAGCGAACGGATATTCATTCGCCGCGGTTGGTTCAATTGGTCGGGATCTACATTGTCGGTTGGGATGGCGAACTGTGACGTGTCATATAGTATATTGTTAAATAATATCTGCGGCGCAGTCATCGGTAGAAACGGCAGAAACAGTGACGCGCCCGCCATCGAGAACATGTTTCCAAAATTCGAGCTTAGGCTCATCTGTAAGTACTTCATGGTATTGGCAAAGGTGCGCCGCCCTTCAACCACGCCGTCATTCAGATATCCCAAACTCTTACCCAATAGAATCATGTCCGCCGTATCCTTAGCGACATCCACCGCGTTGTTAACCGAGATGCCAATATCGGCCGCACGCAGGCTCGGCGCGTCATTGATGCCATCGCCTATATAGCCAACCACATGGCCACGCCGGCGCAGCGCTTCGATCACCGCTAACTTCTGCGACGGGTTAACGCGGGCAAAAATCGTTGTCTTCTCAGCGCGACGCTCTAACTGAATATGGTTTAATTTCTTAATCTGGTCGCCAGTCAGCACGCCCTTGATATTTAGGCCTAGTTCGCTCGCCACCTTTTGACTAACCAATGGATCGTCACCGGTAATAATCTTGATTTCAATGTTGTTAGCCTGTAGATTGCGTAGCGACTTGGCCGCAGTACTCTTAGGCGGATCAATAAAGGCAATATAGCCCTCGAAAGTCATACTCTGCTCGTCAGCCGGTGTATAGTGCCCGTCATCGGGTACAACCTTACTGGCAATCATTAGTACACGATAGCCCTCTTGGCTAAGCGCAGTATAATCACCCCGCAGGTGCTCTAGCCCGGCGGGCGACAAGCGCCGAACCACGCCGTTCTGGTCCCGATAGTGTTTTACGATATCCAGCATTGTATCGGCGGCACCCTTAGTAATTAAGAGGTTGCCTGACTCGGTGTGTGCCACCACGCTTTCACGCTTGCGTTGAAAATCAAATGGTATTTCTTGCTTCTTGCGATAACCGCTTAGATTATATTTCTGAAAATTCAGTACCGCGAGATCGAGCGGGCTCTCGTAGCTGGTTGAGAATTTGCAAGCCACTGCCGCCAAGGTTAGCGTTCGTTGG
Source organism: Candidatus Saccharibacteria bacterium UBA1103 (assembly GCA_002313515.1). GTDB lineage: Bacteria > Patescibacteriota > Saccharimonadia > Saccharimonadales > Saccharimonadaceae > Nanoperiomorbus. Next base: position 16,752 of record DCBQ01000003.1, read on the forward strand.
CTCTCAGTGCGGTTATAATCCTGGGTGCGTGCCACGCTAATCTTATTCTCGGTCAAGGTGCCCGTCTTATCGGTACACAGGATGTCCATACTGCCAAAGTTCTGCATGGACGACAGCTTCTTTACTATAACCCCTTTCTTAGCCATGCGTAACGAGCCTTTAGTTAGATTAATTGTTATAATTAGCGGCAGCAGCTCTGGGGTCATCCCTACTGCCAGGGCAATACCAAACAACAGTGAGCTCATAGCGTCGCGATGAAAAGCGATATTTACTGCCAATATAAATACCACGAGACCGCACGTAATACGCGCCAGCATTGACGATAATTTGGCAATCTCAATATCAAATTCTGTCGGCTGGTTGCGGTTTATACTGGCTGCTACATGCGCAAACTCTGTGGCTTTCCCGGTTGTCGTAACTAGCATCCGACCCGAACCGCTAGAGACGTTGCTACCCATATATACAACATCATCGACTGCCTTCAGCACCGGATAAGACTCGCCGGTTAAGGCGGATTCATCCACCGATAAATCGGTCGTGATAATCACTTTGCCATCGGCCGGGATCAGACTACCCGCTGTTAATTCTATTACATCGCCAGGTACAATGTCGGACAGTGCAATTGACTTAACTTTGCGATCGCGCAGTACCTTAGCAGTGACGCACACGGACTTCTGTAGCGCTGCGGCCGCCTTCTCCGAGCGATAAGTGTTTAGAAAATCTAGCGTTGTTGATATCAGTACAATACCTAGGATAATAGCGCCGCTGGCCACCTCGTTCATGAAGAACGATAGAATGGCTGCCATCAGCAAAATGACTACTAGAGGATTTCGAAAGCGCGCCAGAAAGGCTGCCGCTCCTGACAACTTCTTAGTATCAGAAATATTATTGTGGCCATACTCCACTAGACGACGTCTAGCCTCACGACTAGATAACCCACCACTTCCTTTCATAACTGCTATTATAGCACAACCGCGATTAAATTGTGGTACCATATCCATATGAAGACTGAGCCAACAAAACAAAATTCTAGACTTAAACAAGGCCTAATTATGGCAGGACTGGCCGCTGGACTGGCCGGGTTTACCTATTTTACATCGTCCGCCGAGCGACGCCAAAAGGCCGCAGTTTCCGCTATCCGGCAAATTTTTAACACCTACGGAAGACTCGAAAATCACCGGCTTAGTAAGCATGTCCCCGACGACGTATCGGCGTTAAGGGACGTCAATTACGATCATAATGATCCACAGGCTCATCTAGATATCTACTATCCAGCTTCGCACGGCAGTTGGCGCAAGCTGACACCCATCGTCTGGGTGCACGGTGGCGGCTGGATCGCTGGTGACAAGAATAGCAAGGAGCCGTGGGGTAAAATCCTGGCGCATTACACGGGCTGTGCAGTCGTCATGGTGGACTATACGATTGCTCCGCAGGATGTATATCCGTTGCCAGTGAAGCAGGTTAATACAGCACTCGCCTACATCAACCGTAAACACCGCCGATTGGGGCTTAATCGTAACCGCATTATCCTAGGTGGCGATTCGGCTGGCGCTCAGATTGCAGCACAAGTGGCACTAGTTAACACCAATTATCCCTACGCCACTGCCATGGGTATTGCGCCGGCGGTCAAGAAATATCAGCTCGCAGGGACGATTCTGCTATGTGGCGCCTATGACCTTAAACTAGCAGCCGATGATGCCGATATGGCCAAGGTTATGCAAGTCTTTGTTAAGGCTTACTCAGGACGACTCGATTTTGCGAGACACCCGCTGATTCAGTATGCGTCAATTCCAGATTATGTGACCGCCGATTTTCCGCCGACCTTTATTACGGATGGCAACTATGATCCACTGCTGCCTCATTCTATGGTACTAGCTAAGAGCCTTCAGGACGCCAAGGTGCCAGTGGATTCCCTGTTCTTTAGTCGAGACTATCGTCCGCTGCTGCTGCATCAATATCAATTTAATTTGAATACCGAGGCGGGTCAGCTATGCTTCCGCCGCATTCTCGACTTTGTTAAAAAGTACGCCAACCAGTAGTAGTTTTTGGTATAATATACATAATGATGAAGCGTGAGTTTAGTTTTGACATTGTAGCCCGCGGAGATGGTGCCTTTCCGCTAATGCGCGCTGGTATTATTCATACCCCACACGGTGATGTTAAGACGCCAACGTTTAACGTAGTAGGAACTCATGGATCTGTAAAGTTCATTAGCCCCGAGCAGCTGCATCAAATCAAGGCTCAGGTTATGTTATCCAACGGATACCACTTACTGCGCCGCTCAACTATGATTTCTGTAGCTGGAGGTCTAGCAAAATACTCAGGGTGGAACGGAGTTACCTTTACTGATAGCGGCGGCTTCCAAGTGATGTCGCTAGGCTCGGGACTCGGCAAGGTTATATCAATGAGCGAACGTGACGCCATGGATCCCAATCACATGACCGGCAAAGAAGACCGTTTGGCCATTGTTGACGATGAAGGAGTGGAATTTCGCGATCCCTACTCTAGCCGAATTATCAAGTTTACGCCTGAACTATCCATCCAGACTCAGCATAAAATTGGCGCCGATGTCATGATGTCGTTTGACGAGCTAACGAATATCTCCGATACCTATGAGTATAACGTTGAGAGCTTAGAGCGTACTCGCAAGTGGGCAGAACGAGGACTAGCCGAACACATTCGCCAGACCGCCATACGATCCAATCGTCCCTATCAAGCGCTATATGGCTGTCTACAGGGTGGCTATTGGGAAGATTTACGACGTAAGGCTGCTCGCGATTTATCTAGCATGTCAGTAGATGGCGAAGGCTTTGACGGCTTTGGCCTAGGTGGTGCACTCGAAAAGGAAACTCTAGGCGATATCCTTCGCTGGATGACTGAAATCCTGCCCGAAAGTAAGCCACGTCATTTATTGGGATTGTCTAAACCTGATGATATCTTCGTTGGCGTAGAGAACGGCGCCGATACATTTGACTGCGTAGCGCCAACGCGCGAGGGCCGCCATGGCCGAGTATATGACCTAGATGGTAATTTCTCCATCAAAAAATCCTGCTACCAGAACGATGATCGGCCACTGACAGCAGAGTGCGATTGCCCAACATGTCAGTCCAGAATTAGCCGTGCTGAGTTGCGACACCTAATTAAGTCACAAGTCCCTGATGAACGCGCAAAAGCCTTTACCATGCTATCTATGCATAACGTGCGTTTTATTCTACGTCTAACTGAACAGATACGAGAACACATTATTGAAGGGACCTACAAAGAATTTCGCGACCAATGGTGTGCTAGATACTATAAGCAATAGCAGCAGGACTTCTCATCTATATTCAGAAGGCTAGGCAAAAGCTAGTGCTAATTACTTACGCTGAGACGAACGGCGTGCTGCCCGACGCGCACGACGAAACTCACGATTCTGAATAACCTTAGCCTTGGTTTTGTCCATTGCCTCTTGTCCAACAAAAAGTCGTTCTTCATTTGTGAAGATTACTGGTTTACACTCGTTCTTCTCTAGTACACCGTCTAGATCTTTATCAGTCCCGCGGCCTATAGAAGCAGCGTAGCGCATGTCACGTACTTGCAAATAGTCGCGGACCAATACGATCAGACAGCCTGAAACAGGAATTGCTATTAATGTACCTAGCAGGCCACCGATATTCATTCCTATCGTCATGGCAATTAAGATTAGTAGAGCCGACATACTTAGCTGCTTCGACTGAACACGGGGTTGAATGATGTTATTCTCAATTTGCTGCTCAACAAAGAATACCGCTAAGTATATAATGGCTGCTGGCCAAGAGTAGATCAGTAGCAACAATGTTACCACGGCCCCACCGATTACCGCACCGAACATCGGAACAAACACCATTAGGAAGATAGTGATCCAAGCTGGCCAAATTAGCATGATCGGCACCTCAGGAAATACAAAGGATAGTACAGCCACTAGCACAGCCGTAAACGTACCAGATATCACGCCCACAATAGCCTGGCCAGTTACATAGTTAGACACTACATCATACATCTTACGTGCCACGGCCTTATGATGACGACGGCGTTCATCGTTGCGATACATTACACGCCAGAAAGTCTCCTCCCAATGTGGAGCTTCCACTAACATAAAGAAGGTGGCAAAAGCAACTAAACAGGCATTACCTAGAAAAGCTACAGTATTAGACACAGCTGATGCTATAGCATTCCCCGCAGTCGAAGCCATATTGCCCATATGACTCTGCATATCCGCAATCCATTTATTGACGTCATCAGTTAGATCGTGTTGAGCTAGAAAATCCGAAATCCAGCTAGATTTAGATTGAATATCTCTAAGTGTATCTGGCAAGGCGCCAAAGAATCCGGCAACTTGCTGTACAAAGATCGGTACAACTGTAATCAGTAGAATACCTATCATAACCATGATAAGCACGTAGGCTATGAAAGTAGCAAATGTCCGTGATTTACCTGGCAGTAGGCGCGCAAAAAAAGATACGGGGCGATTCAATACTAACGCCAGGAAAAATGAAATAGCCAGCATCAGCAGTGGCTCCCTGGCCCACCAAACGAATCCAACAGCCGCTAGAAATCCAATAATGACTAACCAAAATCGCACAAAAGTACCAGTACTAACACTCAGCTTTACTTCTTTGTCTCTATTCATATGATACCATCATACCACACTTATCTCAGCATAAACAAAATGCCCCTTGTAGGGCATTCCGTTTAAGTCATATATACTTGTCCAAACGAGAGTTTAGCGCTTACTAAACTGTTCCTTGCGACGAGCACCGCGTAGGCCGTACTTCTTGCGCTCAACCTCGCGACTATCACGACGTAGATAACCTGCCTTCGACAGTGAACCGCGTAGGTCATCGTTGATAGAAGCTAACGCTTTAGCGATTGCCAATTTAGCTGCATCAACCTGACCGGAAACACCACCGCCACGAGCTAGCAAGGTAATATCGTAATCATTTTGCTTACTAACTAAGGCCAGAGGGTCGGTGATCTCGGCTAGCAAAGTTTTATTGCCAGACAGAAAATCCTCGGCTTTCTTACCATTAATGGTAATATTACCCTTGCCAGCATACAGACGTGCTGATACACTAGAGCTCTTGCGGCGACCTAGACCGTAAAAATATGTTCCAGTTGCCATTATTTAACCTCCAATTTTACTGGTTGCTGGGCAGTATGATCATGTGCTTCACCTGCAAATACGCGTAGGCGAGCCTCACGATCAGCGCGCAGCTTATTCTTTGGTAGCATGCCACTAACAGCACGTTCAAACACCTCGGCCATTGAGATATCCTCTACGGCTTTCTCTTTCAGAGCGCCTGGGAACTCGCTATGGCTATAGTATTTCTTCTCGCGACGATTACCATTGTAAACCAGCTTGTCTGCGTTAATGACGACTACATTGTCGCCTGCATCCATATGAGCCGTAAACGATGGGTCGTACTTGCCGGTTAAACGATTAGCTACAAATGTTGCGGCGCGACCTACTGGAATACCAGCAACATCAACCAACACCCACTTATGCTCAACTTCACCGGCCTTCTTCTGATATGTCTTAGAATTCATTATTTGCTCTCCTTCGCGACCTTCTCAGCTTTTACGGGCTTAGCAATGTCCTTGATTTCGTCTACAAACTCAATGCGAGCCATCTCAGCATTGTCGCCAACACGGTTCTCATCTAGCTTGACGATACGTAGGTATCCACTCTCACGCTTTAACTGCGGAGCAATCACGTCCATCAAGCGATTAGCAGTATCCTGATTGGTTGCTGCAATAATCGCACGACGACGCGCCAAGCCGCCCTTGCGCGCCTTAGTTATCAGTTTCTCTGCAATCGGGCGAATATCCTTAGCTTTCTGAACAGTGGTAACTATCGCACCATGCTCAACCAAGGAGATTACCAAACCACGGCGCAGAGCGCGACGTTGATCAGTCTCGCGACCGAACTTTCGTCCTTTGTATCCATGCCTATGCATTGATTAAAACTCCAATTCTGCCACACGGGCCTTAACTTCATCCTTAGCTTTGGCACCAAACCCCTTCAAGTCACTCAGCTCTTCATCGGTCAACGACACCAAATCATTTACCGTGCGAATATCGTTGCTAACCAAGGCGTTAGTAGTGCGAGCGCTCATACCTAGCTCTTCAATCGGCATAGCCAGCAAGTCACCGGCGGTAGTCTCAACTTCGCTAGCGGTATCAGCATCATCAATAACGGTGCCACCAGCTAGAGCCTTATACTGTGCAACTAGAATAGCGTTAGCTTGCTCGAATGCATCGTTTGGCGTAATTGAGCCGTCAGTATCAACGGTTACAATTAGCTTGTCCAGATCAACGTTGTCGCCCACGCGGGTCTTCTCGACGTTATAGCGTACGCGCGTAACTGGACTAAATGGCGCATCCAAGGCAATCATGTCGCTATGCAAACGACGCTCAGACGACTGTTCAATAGTCTGATAGCCACGACCACGCTCTACCACTAGGTGCATCACTAGCTCCTTGTTTGGGTCATCGATGGTAGCAATTAGCTGATCGCCATTGATTACATCGACATCCGAACCCACAGCTAGATCAGACGCCATCAGGTTGCCGCCCTTCTTTGATACAGTCAGCTCAACTGGTTCGTCGCTATGACTGTTTAGTACAACACTTTTTAGATTTAGCATAATCTCCACGACATCTTCCTTAACACCAGGAATGGTTGTGAATTCATGGCTAACACCATCAATCTTAAATGCTGTAATAGCGGTACCTTCGATTGAGGACAATAGAACGCGCCGGATCGAGTTGCCTAAGGTTTGACCATAGCCACTTACTAGTGGTTCGATCGTAATCATGGCACTGTTCTGAGCTAGTTCTTTTACGCCCGTAACAGATGGCTTTAAAATTGTACTAGTCATTTATCCTCCCTTTAGCGCGAGTAGAACTCGACGATTAACTGATCATTAATACCCGGCTCGGCATCATCACGTGCAGGCAAGCCTGTAACTTCAAAAGTCAGATTCTTGACGTCGGACTTTAGCCAACCCACTGGTTGGGTCTGAGCATCACGATTGATCTCATCAATATTCTTAAAGAATGCACTCTTAGCGCTATGCGGACGCACTGTTATCTTGTCGCCAGCCTTCAATCTAATAGAAGGGATATCAACACGACGACCATTCAATAGAAAGTGGCCATGTGTAACTAGCTGACGAGCCTGACGACGCGATACCGCGAAGCCTGCACGATAAACAGCATTATCCATGCGGCGCTCTAGTAGCTGCAGCAACTTAGTACCAGTTTGAGCCTTGTCCTTTAGAGCTTCCTTCATTAGAATGCGAAATTGCTTTTCTAGCACACCGTAAATACGGCGAACCTTCTGCTTCTCGCGAAGTTGTGTTAGGTATAGTGACGGCTTACCCTGGCGAGAACCAGCGTGCTGACCTGGAATACCGGTCTTATGCGCCATAACCTTAACAGCCTTACGATGCAGAGCATAGCCTTCACGGCGGCTCTGCTTAACGATTGGTGAATTATCACGAGCCATGTTATGCTCTCCTTTCGCGCTTTGGACGTACACCGCCATGAGGCACGCCTGTAACGTCGTTAATACTCTCTATTTGCATTTCAGCTGCGCTAATTGCACGAATAGCAGCATCACGACCCAGACCAACGCCCTTTACGTAAACGTCTACTTTAGTTAAACCATATTGATTCTTAGCGACCTCCGCAGCCTTCTCAGTTGCAATCTGAGCTGCGAATGCCGTACCCTTCTTGCTGCCACGAAAGCCACAAGCACCAGCCGAGCTAGCACTTAGTGCATTACCCTTGTTGTCAGCAAAAGTGATGATTGTATTGTTAAATGTCGCCTGAATATGAGCCTGTCCCAATGGCACACTGCGCTTAGTACGCTTTTTACCCTTGGCGGTCGTCTTCTTAGCGGCGGCAACAGATTTGTTATCTGCCATTAATAGATTCCTTTCCTTAATTACCCTTCGTAATTTAGCGTATTCTAAGTCTTACTTGCAGCCTTTGGCTGGCTACCACCGACGGCAATGCGCTTACCGCGCTTGGTACGTGCATTAGTGCGCGTACGCTGGCCATGTACTGGCAAATTAGCCATGTGGCGCAAGCCACGATACGACTTAATATCCTTTAGGCGCTTGATATTACCGCCAACAATGCGACGCAAATCGCCTTCTACGGTGTAGTTTGCATCAATGATGTCGCGTATCTTGCGCTCTTCCTCTGGCTTCAAATCCTTGGTGCGGACCTCTGGCTTAATGCCAGCTGCCTTAACAATATCAGCTGCTAGCTTTGGACCAATACCATAGATATAGGTCAAAGCAACCACGATATGCTTATCGGCAGGAACCTCAACGTTTGCAAATCTCGCCATACTTCTCCTTAGCCCTGCCTCTGCTTATTGCGAGGCTTGTTCTTATTGATGACACGTAGACGTCCTTTGCGACGTACTAGCTTGTCCTCAGGACTGCGCTTCTTAACGCTAGCTGAGACTTTCATCTGCGGCTATTCCCTTTCCGACCGCTTCCCTGCGGTGCATTTAAATTTTTCTCGTCGCGTAGTCGAAAGCTGATTCTTCCCTGCGTGAGATCGTACGGGGTCATCTCAACTTCAACCTTATCACCCTGAACCAGGCGAATGTAATGCTTGCGCATTTTGCCTGAAACATGGGCGATAATAGTATGACCGTTTTGCAGTTCAACCCTAAACTTGGCACTTGGTAGTGCTTCTACAACGGTGCCGATCATTTTGATTACTTCCTTATCCACAGCCATAATAACTACAATCTAAAATTATATAGGATTATCTAATAAATTGCAAGCCTAATTGCTGGAAACTAGCTCCGTATAGACAACCGTTCGATGATCCATGGTGCGCACGCCACGGCTATCTCGTGCTTTCCAGCTACCGTCGCAGGTAATCATGTTAAGCCCTGGCCGATTTGTAGCAGGCTTCATAACCTTGTTCATATCCAAATCCTCAAGCTTAACAGTTTCGTTCTTAACTACCTTGTATGTATACGTTTTACCGTTACCCATCTCAATCCTTACTTCGTCGCCCTTCTCGAGATCGCCTAATTTATCGAATACACAGCCCTTGCCTTGGCAGCTGTGACCATCAATAACCGCTGCTGTCTTAGTACTACTGGATCCTGGCGCCGTATAGTTACTGCAGCGCGTCTTAGTAACTGGGTCGTTTAGACAATTAAACCAACCAACATCATAGATACTAGTAGGCGCTTCCATTTGCTGCGATCCATCAGAATTCGCGCTACTCAAGCCCACTTCTTTGACGCGAGCTCTAGACAGCCCAATTGAATCCGCGAACATAAAGCGCGGTTTATCATTTGAAACTTTATAGTTGTCTTTATCCTTATCGGTGACGGGCGTTTTGTCTATCTTTAATGCCGCATTGCGCTCGTTTTCGGCCTGGCTTGAGCTAACGTTGTCGCTACCCTTACTTGCTATTACCTTTGTATATATAGTATATCCTGCAATAACTGTGGCTATTACGACTATCGAAGCAATGACAGCTTTGACTATTTGACGCTGACGCGATGCCTTACGCATTTGCATACCGCGATTACTACGTACGTTATTTGTCCTGATCGACATTATTTAACCCCCCCAATATGACTAGTGAATACTGTCGTTACTTATACTCGTCGTAAGTAACCATTAGGGCTCGTGAATTGATCTGGCGTAAGCAATCTAGCGCACCAGTAACAATAATCAGTAGGCCGGTTCCACCCAGCGACAAGGTTGAAGCAACCGAGCTCATGCCCGCGCTAATTAGCACGTATTCGCCAACGAACGGCATCACTGATATCAAACCCAGGGCAATTGAGCCGAACAGAGTTAAGCGATTCACCACTTTTGATAAGTATTCCTCGGTCTGGTGACCAGGTCGTACGCCCGCAATGAACCCACCTTGATTCTGTAGATTCTCAGCAATCTCACGACTATTGAACACAATCGATGTATAGAAGTAAGTAAATAAAATTACCAGGATGAAATAGGTTACAGGATAAATCATAGATTCCCAGCCCGTCAACACAGACGAGGAATTACGCTGAAACCACAGAATCAGGTTTTGGCCTACATCCTTATGCCAATCACTAGCCACCATCAGCTGTCCAACGAAGGCTGGCAAGGCTAGAAATGCCACAGCAAAGATAACCGGAATCACACCTGCAGTAATGAGCTTAATAGGCAAAATTGATGTTACTCCACCGTACTGACTATTGCCGTGCACTCGCTTAGCATAATTAATGGTTAGTATTCGCTGTCCCTCATTAATCTTTACCAACAAATACAGGATAATCACCATGGCAACAACCACACCTAATGCAATCCATGTAGCAGTATTGTTTAGCCAACTTATCTGGAACCAATTGAATACATGGAACGGGTCGTCATTAACGGTTGTCATAGCGGCCCATAGACTCATAAAGGTCTGTGGGATTTGCGACAGAATGCCGACTACAATCAATAGCGTAATACCGTTCCCTAGACCTTTCTCGGTAATTATCTCGCCAATCCACATTAGCATCATGGCACCTGCCGTCATGGCCGTCACCGACATTACCCATTGAGTCATATTCATGTCAGCAATAGTACTACTAGACGCCAATACGCTTTGGCGCAAAATGAAGATGTAGGCAATGGACTGAACAATAGCCAGAGGGAAAGAGATAATTCTAGTCCATTGGTTAATCTTACGTCGGCCAGACTCGCCGTCTTTATGCATTTCCTCTAGCCGCGGAATCGCCTTGGTCAGCATCTGTGTAATAACCGATGCTGTAATATACGGACTAAGACCTACTAGCATAATCGAAAAACTAACAAGAGCGCCGCCGCTTAATAGGTTTAGAAAGCCCCCAAATGAATTAGACTGAATGGCCTGTTCAATGACATCCTTCAGTTGAGTTGGCTCAGCTAGTGGCACTGGTACGTGCGCTAAGAAACGATATACAGCGATCAATCCCAACACCGCCAACACGCGCATCAGCATATCACGGCTCTTAAATGATCGAAAAATTGTCTTCCAGTTCAAAATTTCCCCTCTTCAAATTATCGTTTATAGTTTATCTAATTTTATCGCCGCGGTCAAATGGTATAATAAAGACATGACAGAAATTCGTACACGTTTTGCGCCTAGTCCAACTGGCTACATCCATGTCGGCAACGTCCGATCGGCGCTATATCCATACTTTATCGCACGTCAGAATAAAGGCAAATTCGTCCTACGCATCGAGGACACCGACCAGAATCGCTTCGTCCCAGGCGCAGAGGATCTAATTATTGACGTACTAAAATGGCTCGGCATTAGTTGGGACGAGGGTCCGATTAGCGATGGTACCGAAAAAGGCAATTATGGCCCCTATCACCAGACCGCACGACGAAGTCTATATCATCAGTGGGCGCAGAAATTAGTTGACACTGGCTATGCATACGCCGATCCACGTAGTCACGGAGAAATCGAAGAGCTCAAAAAGACTTCTGAGCAGAATCATCAGCTGTTTCTATATCGCAACCACCGCCCTGACGAATACGTCGAATGGGATGGCACACAGCCTTTGAGATTTAAGGTTAAGGAGGCTAAACGCTATAGCTGGCACGATGAGGTCATGGGCGACTTATCGGCAGGTGCTGATGCGGTAGATGACTTTATTATTATGAAATCGGATGGCCTGCCCACCTATAACTTTGCCCACATTGTCGATGACGCTGAGATGCACATAACTCATGTTATTCGTGGCCAAGAGTACATTAGCTCCATGCCCAAGTATCTCGCCCTATACGAAGCATTAGGACTAGATCGTCCAATATTTGCGCATTTGCCGCATATTCTAGCGCCACAAGGTAACAAAAAATTAGGCAAGCGTGATGGCGCTAAATCGGTTACAGAGTACCGCGATGAGGGCTACTTACCCGAGGCAATGCTGAACTTTCTAGCTTGTCTAGGCTGGAATGATGGAACTGAGCAGGAAATCTACACCAAAGACGAACTTATACAAAAGTTTAGCTTTGCCCATGTTCAGCGCTCAGGTGCTCGCTTCGACGAGAAGCGCTTGCTATGGATGAACAGTCAGTGGATCAACCGCCTGAGTGTCGACGATATCCTACCTCGAGCAGCTAAGTTTTGGGGTGAAAACGGCAGTAAAGCTGACGATAACGCTAAGCGTCAAGTAATGATTATAATAAAAGATCGTCTAAAGGTGCTTTCCGACCTACCTTCGTTATCCGAGTACTTCTTTCGGCGTCCCACTCCAGATTGGAATATGATTCACGACAACAAGCAGCTAAAGAAACATAACACTAGCGAGCTAGTTAAGTTGCTAGAAGCCACAGTAGCCAAGCTTGATAGTGTTGATTTCCAATCCGAGACAAACATACAAGATGCCCTAAACGAGCTATTAACTGAGACCGAGCAAAAGCCAGCGATTCTATTTAGCGTCATAAGATTTAGCTTAACTTGGGCTCCGTTCAGCCCTGGTCTGCCCGAAACTATGCGACTACTAGGTCGCGATGAGACTCTGGCTCGACTGCATGACTCGATAAACGCCGCCAAATAATATATACTATTTCGTATATGGTTATATTAAGGGGAGTATATGGCACAAACAATTAAAAATACTAAAATTGCCAATCTATATAAGCACGTGTACCTATGTGGCGTAGCTATATCCATAGCAGCGCAAGTTATAGTCACGCTAGTCGCTCTTCTAATTAGCAGCACGCTAAACATAAAAGAGCCAATGATATTAGTAGCCGCTATCGTTATACTCGAGTTAGCCTGCGCATTACTAATATTGGCTATTGTACTGAAGCCGACCAGTGTGCTATCGCGTGCATTAAGCCTAGTACGTGGCGAACGGTCCACTCTAGCACCACCTAATGCCAACAATCTGCACGGTTTAGCCAAGAGCGAGCTAGCTACATGCTTAACGACCATCTACGAAGGTCAGTCAAATACAGCCAACCAAACTCAAACTAAGCATTCAGCCAGTACAGAATCCCCTGCCGACGTGCTGAGCCAGCTGCCCATTGGTATAATTACATTAGATAACACTTTTAACGTCGTATACTCTAATAGTCTTGCCCCAGTTTATACCGCAGAGAACCGGCGATTCATTAAATTAGACTTCAGCACTGATACCTTGTCACTGCAGGACTGGGCTATCAACGCCACCAAGAACGCTGTTAGTGACAGTCACGTATGGGCTAGAATTCAAGATGCTCCAGCTGGTAGCAGTGAAAATCGGCACATATATGATGTAGTCGCTAGCTACCAACGAGGATCACATAGCGGTGCTGATATCACAATTGTCACCATCGATCGAACCAATGATTACATTGACAACGAGAACAGTATTGATTTCATTACGCTGGCGGCGCACGAGCTACGTGGTCCAATAACGACAATACGTGGATATCTGGACATGCTCGAAGAACAGACCGAGGCCACCGCTACACCCGAGCAGAAGATACTCATGGACCGGCTAAATGTTTCTGCCCATCGCTTGGCATCATATGTCAATAACATACTAAACGCTAGCCGATACGACCGTCGGCATTTAAAGCTAAAACTAGCCGAGACAAATGTTATCGACATCGCCAGTGACATACGCGAGGACATGGACCTACGTGCTAAGACTGTCAATCGGTCGGTTAACTGGCAAATCCCCAACAATCTACCCACAGTTGCAGCCGACCGTAGCAGTATTGGCGAAGTGCTGAGCAATTTAATCGACAATGCGATCAAGTATAGCCGCGATGGTGGAGAGGTTTTAGTCACTGCTCGTATAAATGGCGACTTTGTCGAGGTGGCCGTTGTTGACCACGGCATCGGCATACCGTCATCGGTCGCCGAGCATATATTTAGCAAATTCTATCGTAGCCACCGCTCCAGTGGCTCCGTTAGTGGCTCAGGGCTAGGTCTATATATTTCTAGGGCAATAGTCGAAAGTCATGGAGGCCAGATCAGCTTCCAATCAGTTGAAGGCCAAGGTAGCACTTTTTCCTTCACTATGCCAATCTACGCCACCGTGCGCGATCAGCTAGCTCAAAACCAAGACTCCAACACCTCACTAATTACTACAAATACTGCTATAAGTAACCACGGAAGGATGGTTGAGTAATATGCAGAATAAATCTAAAAACCAAATACTAATTATCGACGACGACAGTCTAACTAGCGAAATGTACCGCTACGCATTAACCAGCGCTGGCTATAGCGTAAATATTGCACCAACAGGCGCTCAAGGTGTAATGGAACTAACAACCGACCGCTACGACCTAGTACTACTAGATCTAATCTTACCCGATCAGAGCGGTAGCGATATTCTAAAGCACTGGCGCGAAATTCGACCGCGCAACACACGGCCTGGCATTATCGTACTAACCAACTACGAGCAAGATAATACAAACCGCAAGATCCTAGAAAATGAAGCGGATGGTTATGTTGTAAAGGCTGGAACAACCCCGCGAAAATTATTAAAACTTATTGCCAGTATTTTAAATAAATGATAATATAGTTACGTAAGGCCTCGTCGTCTAGCGGCTAGGACATTGGGTTCTCATCCCAACAACTGGGGTTCGATTCCCCACGAGGTCACCATGAAATTATTAGGAGAGTATGGGTGGGCAATTTATTTAGTTTTTTGCATCATAAGAGCCCCGCAGAGGGCCCTTCTTTGAATTCCGATATTGCTCTAGCCGAGAAATCTCAGTTGGTAATTAACAGCACTTCCGACGGTATAGCTATAATTGATCATAATGGCATCATTCAGTTGTTCAATCCTGCCGCCGAAGCGATGTTGGGTTGGAAAGCGGCCAATGCTGTATCACTGGATTTTCGTTCGATTTTTAGCATTGTAAACAATGCTGGCCGGACGGTTGCGGATAGCGAGAATCCAATACTTCGCGCTCTACAGACCGGGCAGCCGCAAAATAACCGATCATTATTTTTAGAAACCGCATCCCGGCAGAAGATTGCCGCCTCCATCAAGGTGTCACCAATTATTACTGGCACAGGTACCACTGACGGCATAGTTTTGGTGTTTCGTGATATTACTAAAGAAACCGCAGAGCAGCACGCTCAAACCGATTTTATTTCAACCGCTAGCCACGAAATGCGCACTCCAGTAGCCATCATCGAAGGCTACCTAGGTATGATACTAAACCCTGAAACTGCCACTATCGACAACCGCGCTCGTGCCTACGCTGAGAAAGCACATGACGCCGTAAAACATTTGGGCAGCCTATTTCAAGACCTATTGGACGTTACCAAGGCCGATGACCACCGCATCGAGAACATACCCGTACTGATTGATGCTGTTGCTGCCGCCAAGCAGATGGTCAATGATTTTCAGCCCCGCGCCAGAGAGAAAGGCCTCTATCTGAAATACGCAGATACCGCCAATCCATCCGTAAACAGCGGCTCTATCATTGCGCCGCCATCGGTAATATACGTAGATTACGACCAGCTGAACGAGATCCTTAGTAACATCATCGAAAACGCGATTAAGTACACCAAAACTGGTGGCGTAACCGTTAGTGTAACAAACGTCGACAAACGTGTGCACTTTGAAGTGGCCGATACAGGTATCGGCATCCCCGCTGAGGATATACCTCATTTGTTCCAAAAGTTCTATCGCATAGACAATAGTCAAACGCGCGAAATTGGTGGTACTGGCTTAGGATTATACTTAATCAAGAAATTAACAGATAATCTAGGTGGCACAGTTGGCGTCAGTAGTGATTATGGCAAGGGCTCAAGATTCTGGGTCGAGTTTGGCGCACTTAGTCACGATGACATGATTCGTTGTGCACAGGAAATGAAACGGCGTCAGGCTAGGTCGACATAATATATTGATATTGCACCAGATAAGCATATACGCTATAATTTAGTTAAGTAAATAAGTTCAAAGGGGCCATTTGTGACAAAAATATTATTAGTCGAAGACGACAAAAGTCTACGCGAAATCTACGGTGTCAGGTTAATAGCGGAAGGATACAACGTAGTTTCCGCTGAGGATGGCGAGAAGGCCTTAGCTGTTGCCATCAGCGAGCGGCCAGATTTAATAATATCAGACGTAATGATGCCCAAGATCAGTGGCTTTGAAATGCTTGATCTACTTCGCGGGAATGAATCAACCAAAAACGTTAAGGTTATTATGCTAACCGCCCTGAGCAGCGAGCAGCAGCGCGAACGCGGGGAACGGCTTGGCGCCGACCGTTATCTGGTCAAGTCGCAAGTAGGCATCGAGGATATTGTTCGCACCGTACATGAAGTTCTTGGCGATCAGCAGGGCGTTCGTACGCTATCTCAGATTGAAGAATCGGCTCGTGCCGCTAATCTTGCACAGCACAGTGCCAGTCAAGCCAATGCTCAATCAAACGGTTATTCTACTCAACCGTCAGTCAGTAGCAGTACGAATATAGTTAACCAGAATGATTACACAATGCCCTCAGCCGGGCAGTCTGCCTACAATCCACTAGCCGCTACTGCACCAGCTAGCGTAGCTGGACAGCCTGCGCCACAAATGCCTGCTCAGCCTATGAATATTCCCACGTATTCAAACCAACCACCAGTACAAACCGCCAGCTATGGTGCTGCCATGCAGGCTGCAGTTGCGGCAGCTGAGCAGCTAAACGCTTTCTCAAATCCTAACGAGCTAAACTCGCAAAACCGGCCGCAGATTACCACCGATGGAGTCAACACCACGCGTGCCGCTCAGTCGACTGCCAATATTTCGTCGCAATCTTTGGCTAACGGTGCTAGCAGTTATACATTGCCGCAGGTCCAAGTACCGCAGCTCTCTCAGACTGCGCAGCCGCAAAATAGCTTTAATCAAACGGCTAACCAACCCGCCACTGCACAATCAGTATGGACAACGACACAGAGCCAACAGCCAAGCTCAGCGTACCAAACCAGCTCATATCAGCCGAATGGGGGCCTTTCTGATAGTGGCGCACCTACCGATGCCCATGCAAGAGCCGTCTCCAATTATCAACCCAATGTGCCACTTGGCGAGCGCGTTATTCAGC
Source organism: Candidatus Saccharibacteria bacterium UBA1103 (assembly GCA_002313515.1). Classification (GTDB taxonomy): domain Bacteria; phylum Patescibacteriota; class Saccharimonadia; order Saccharimonadales; family Saccharimonadaceae; genus Nanoperiomorbus. The sequence continues at coordinate 33,812 of DCBQ01000003.1, forward strand.
CACCTGCTGAAGGCTCATCAATTGGTAGCCCCAAAATTGACATCAATGCCTTGCTAAGTGAACAGCCCGCAGCTGGATCGTCTACCAATCCAATGTTCCCTAGCTAATTATTTCAACTAAAGATTTAATTATAGCAGCCTGTGATATAGCTGCTATATTTTTATCCATACTCGTACCATAACAACAAGAACATTTTAAGCGCGTGCCACAGCACATCTAGCAACCAAACAGGTAATCCCCTATATCAACCATTAATTTCTCTTTCTCTATTGCGTCCAAAAAATCCGCCATCTATTGATGACGGATTCGAGAGCGGTCAGTAATTGCTCTAGTTGTTTTAACTGCAACTACTCTTCGGTCTTAGTGGAAACCGGTAGCGGTACGGACGTAGCCTCAAAGCTACCACCGTTCTTAGCTAGCGCTTCGCGCACTGAGGCACTCATAGCCGCAACCTTAACGGTTGCCTTGCTGGTAACATTACCACGAGCAATCACCTTGACGGCGTTGAATGGGGTGTTGATTAGACCAGCCTCAAACAGCACATTGTTGTCGATCACGGCGGCCTTTAGATCATTTAGCTGATCGGCATAAACCACTTGAGCTGGAACACGCTTGCTCTTAAAGCCCTTCTGCTTCGGCAGCTGGCGCATCTTGCTGCGGGCACCGGTGTTAATCTGAATGACCTTAGCCTTACCAGTACGAGCCTTCTGACCCTTAGTACCGCGGCCAGCGGTCTTACCGTAGCCACTGCTTATACCGCGACCAACACGCTTGCGATCTGGAGTAGTAGTAGCCTGTAGTTCGTTGTACTTCATTACTTATCCTCCTTCTTGCTAGCTTTAGCGTTAACCCACTCAGCCTTTGGCTTTAGCGATTCTAGCGCTTTAATGGTCGTATAGGCCACGTTAACCTTATTAGTCGAGCCAATTGACTTGCTAATTAGGTTCTTGATGCTGGTTACACCGACGATAGTACGAACAACACCACCGGCGATAATACCAGTACCAGGTGCAGCTGGCTTCAATAGGACGCGGCTAGCACCAAACTTTAGCTCTACCTCATGTGGAATAGTATCGCCCTCGATCGGCACAGTAATCATCGACTTCTTAGCTACGTTGGTAGCCTTCTCGATGGCCTGTTGTACATCGCGACCCTTTGATACGCCAACACCTACACGATTCTTGCGGTCACCAACCACGACTAGCGCCTTAAAGCGCAGGCGACGACCACCCTTGACGGTACGTGACACGCGATCAATCGATACAGTCTGCTCGTCAAACATCTTTTCCTCAGCGCTGCGATCGTTACGACGACCACGACCACCGCGACGATCACGACGATCGCCACGACCACGACGGTCACCACGAGCGTTCATGTTGTCGCTAGAAAAGTTGTTAGAAGAACCAAACTTACGACGTGGAGCTTCTCCGTTCTTGGCAGCAGCTGGAGCGTCATTTGTCATTGCTTTATTCTCCTCACTCATTAGAACTTCAATCCTTTCTCGCGGGCAGCGTTAGCTAGTGCGTGCAAGCGACCAGCATAGGCACGACCGTTGCGATCAAAGACTACCGACTCAATCTTGGCCTTCTTGGCAGCCTCGGCAATCTCGGCGCCAATCTTGGCAGCCTTCTCGCTCAGTGAGCCTTTATAGTCACCCTTGATGGTGCTAGCGGACACTAACGTCTTACCAGCCTGATCATCAATTAACTGGGCTGACACGTTCTTGTTTGAGATAAATACGCTTAGGCGTGGGCGCTCAGCAGTACCGCTGACCTTAGCGCGAACGCGATTCTTGCGTAGTGCTAAATTACTTAGACCAGCCATTACTTACCTGCCTTTCCTGCCTTGCGGATAATTACCTCATCGGCATACTTAATGCCCTTGCCCTTGTATGGTTCAGGCTTCTTTAGTGCGCGGATTTCCGCCGCGGTCTGACCGACCTTTTGCTTGTCGATGCCACTAACAGTGATTTCCATCTTGTTGACACCTAGGGTAATGCCCTCTGGTGCATGATAGTTCACTGGATGCGAGAAGCCAAGCGCCATCTCAATATCCTGTGGACCCTTGCTAGCTAGACGGAAGCCAACACCGTTAATCTGTAGCTTCTTCTCATAGCCCTTGGTTACACCCTCAACCATATTGTTTAGTAGGGCGCGCATTAGGCCATGCTGACTTTTAGCGATTTTCTCGTCGCTATGGCGAGTAACGATGATCTCGTTACCTTCAACCTTTACGTCGGTTTCCGGCAGGGTGAACTGACGAAGCTCACCCTTAGGACCCTTGACGGTAATGAAATCAGGATCAACCGTGATTGTCACACCAGTTGGTATAGCAATTGGTAGTTTTCCGATTCGACTCATATCCTTCCTTTCCTAATTTATTATCTGTCCTATTAGTATACCTTACAGATTAGCTCACCGCCAAGTTTATTCTTGATGGCCTCGCGACCCGACATAACACCCTTAGAGGTTGATACCACCATGATGCCACGACCCGAGGCGACGCGCGGGATCTCGTCATACTTTGCGTAGACGCGGCGACCTGGCTTTGATACACGGTCAATCTCGGTAATGGTAGCGTTCTCGCCCTCTTTGTTGATTAATACAACTAGAGTATCGCGGGGGCTACCCTTCTCGATTTTGACATCAGCTAGGTAACCATTCTGTTTTAGTACGTCCGCCACCACCTTCTTCATCTTGCTGGTTGGGACACGAACTTCGTTCTTGCCGACTTTGATTGCATTGCGGATGCGGGTTAGCAAATCGGCGATTGGATCTGAACTTTGTAAACTCATATTTCTATATCCTTTCCTTTACCAACTTGCCTTTGTTACACCTGGGATCTCGCCTTTAGACGCATGCTCACGGAAGCTGATACGACTTAGACCGAACTTGCGCATGTAGGCATGAGGTCGACCAGTTTCGTTGCAGCGGTTCTTCTGGCGGGTTGGACTACTGTTGCGTGGAAGCTTCTGTAGACCCTCGTTATCACCAGCTGCCTTTAGTGCTTCGCGCTTAGCCGCATACTTGGCAATCAATTTGGCGCGCTTAGCATCACGAGCTAGAGCTGATTTCTTAGCCATTATTTAACCTCCTTTTCAAACGGAAAACCGAACTTCTTTAGCAGGGCTTTAGACTGCTCAGGATCACTATTTGCAATCGTGAACGTTACCTGTAGGCCGTGCAGAGTCGAGGTTTCCTCGAACGTCAGTTCCGGGAAGATCGACTGTTCGCGAATACCCAAGCTGTAGTTACCTTGGCGATCAAACGCCTTAGCACTTACACCGTGGAAGTCGCGGATACGCGGCATAGCCACGTTGATCAGACGATCCATGAATTCCCACATACGATCACCGCGTAGGGTTACCTGGTAGCCGATTGGTTGACCCATACCCTTGCGGATTTTAAAGGTCGCGATTGATTTCTTAGCCAAGCGAGCTACTGGTTTCTGACCAGTAATCTTGGTTAAGGTGTTCAGCACTACTTCCTGGAAGTGCTTGTCGTGCTGGTTGCGACCAGTACCACTACTAACCACAATCTTGACTAGCTTTGGTACGTTGTTAATGTTATCGATGCCAAGCTCTTTCTCTAGCTCGGGCACAAACTTCTGCTTGTACTCGGTCTTTAGGCGAGGCGCGTAAGCCTTAGTATCAGTCATTACTTAACCTCCTTATTAGTTAGCTTAGCAACACGCACTTTCTTGTCGTCCTTTACCTGATAGGCCACCTTGGTGGTCTTGTCCTTATCAACGACTAGCGCAACGTTTGAAATATTAACTGGTAGCTGGATATCACGCTTACCACCCTGATTATACTGGGTTGCGCGGTAGTGGCGCTCAATCTCGCGGATTCCTTTTAGATAAACCTTATCACCGTCAACTCGAGTTACCTCAGTAACCTCGCCCTTGTGGGCACCAGCTAAGATTTTGACGGTATCACCTTTAACGATTCGTTTCATTATAGTACCTCCGGTGCTAGGGACACGATCTTGGCGTAGCCATAATCACGTAGTTCGCGTGGGATTGGACCAAATACACGAGTCGCCTTTGGTGTCTTATCTGGGTTAATTAATACAACAGCATTGTCGTCGAACTTGATCGTCGAACCGTCCTGGCGGCGAATCTGCTCACGCGTACGGACAACAACACACTTTACAACCGACTTTCGCTTCGTGTTACCGTGCGGATCAGCCACCTTTACGCTAGCAGTGATTACATCACCGACACGAGCATAACGGCGCCTGGTAGCACCTAGGACACGAATACACTGGACCTCTTTGGCACCACTGTTGTCGGCAACCTTTAGACGGGTTTCCTGTTGGATCATTATTCGTTCTCCTTATTATCCTCAGTTTCGGCCTTGACGCCCTCAGCGGCTTCGTCAAGTTCTTCCTCAACTTCGCTCTTCTTTAATTCAAGCTTCTCACGACCGCGCTCGGTGATCTCCTTGAGCTCCCAAACGACAGTCTTTGAAAACGGCTTGTGTTCCTCGATGACAACCTTGTCACCGATTTTTGCGTCGTTATTCTCGTCATGAGCATGGAACTTACGGCTAGTGGTAAACTTCTTACCATACAGCGGATGAGTTTCACGAATCGTACGAGTTACGACGACAGTCTTATCGCCAGCCTTACTGGTAACGACACCGGTAATTACGCGCTTACTCATTTCGCCTCCTCTTCATTCTGCTTTTCTGTCATAACGGCGTGGATACGGGCAATCTTAGTCTTCATGTTCTTAATGACGTGGGTTGCCGGCAGTTCATTAGTCTTTAGCATCTTCTGAGCCTTCTTTAGATCAGCCTTGGCTTCAATCAGAGCGCTATTTAGATCAGCGACAGTCATGGCGCGTAGATCCTTCAGTAGCTCTGCTGTAGCTTTAGCTGCCTTCTTAGCATCATGCTTGACCTCAGCCTTTTTGATAGCCTTGGTTACCTTGGTAGCAGTCTTCTTCTCAGCCATCTTATGCTTCCTCCCGCTTTACAAACTTAGTCTTAACCGGTAGCTTGTACGACGCTAGGCGGAATGCCTCACGTGCTACGTCCTCAGATACGCCACCCATCTCGAATAGCATAGTACCTTGCTTGACCTTAGCCACAAAGTACTCTGGGGCACCTTTACCGCCGCCCATCTTCAGACCTAGTGCCTTCTTAGACACTGGAATCTGTGGGAAGATGCGGATCCAGACCTTACCACCACGCTTGGTTTGACCGGTAATAGCGCGACGAGCGGCCTCGATCTGACGACTAGTTACACGCTCGTTGCCTAGGGATTGTAGTCCATACTCGCCGAAAGCGATGTAGTTACCGCGAGTAGCTACGCCGTCATTGCGACCTTTGAATGCCTTACGAAACTTAGTCTTCTTTGGTAATAGTAACGGCATAAGCTATCTCCTTTCTCCCTTATTAATCCATACCTTTACACCAATGGTACCAGCTGGAGTCTTAGCAGTTGCTAGGTGGTAATCGATATTGGCACGAATCGTCTGTAGAGGCACTGAACCCTCGTTGAACTTCTCGCGGCGACTCATCTCGGCGCCATTCAAACGACCAGCAACCTCGACGCGCACACCCTTGGCACCAGCGGCCATCACATTCTGCACGGTGCTTTTAACAGCACGGCGGAAGTTGATGCGGCGCTCTAGCTGACGGGCAATGTTCTCAGCCACAATCTTAGCGGCTAGCTCTGGGCGCTTAACCTCTTCAATATTTAGGCGAATTGGCTCACCAGCAATCTTCTCTAGCTCCGCCTTCATCTCCTGTACACCAGCACCACCACGACCGATCACGACACCAGCCTTGCTAGTCCAGACGTTAATCGTAGTCTGGTTGGCGCTGCGCTCGATTTCAATCTTGTTGATCACAGCGCGCGTTTCAAAGCGCTTCTCGATGGCACGGCGCAGCTTGATATCAGTGGCTAGCCACTTGGCAAAGTCGCGCTTACCAGGGGCAAACCATTTGCTGGTCCAGTCCTTGGTTGCCTGTACGCGCAAGCTAATTGGATTTACTTTCTGACCCATTACTTGCTCTCCTTTTCTACCTTAGCCTCTTTCTTGGCTTCGGCTTTGCGGGCAGGCTTGGCCTCACCCTTCACGATGACTAGGACATTACTAGTCTTCTTCTGATATGGATGTGCCATACCACGGGCGACTGGGCGATAGCGCTTGATGCGTGCACCAGCAGTAACCGAAATAGTATCAATTACTAGGCTGTCAGCCTTCATGTTGTAATTGTTGATTGCGTTAGCACGTGCGCTCGAAATCAACTTGGCTAGCGGGCGGGCAGCACGCTTTGGTGTGTGCGATAGGATTACTAGCGCATCATCCACCGTGCGATTGCGAACCAAGCCAGCAACTAGTGATGTCTTGCGAGGAGTCAAGCGTAGCTCCTTTAGATATGCTTTCGCAGTTAGTGATTCACTCATTACTTCTTACCTCCGTGCTTACGGAACTTGCGAGTTGGGGCGAATTCACCTAGCTTGTGACCCACCATGTTCTCGGTGATCAGCACTGGCACATGTACGCGACCGTTATGCACGGCAATCGTGCGGTTCACCATTTCAGGTGTAATAACGGAAGCGCGAGCCCAAGTCTTGATCACTGTCCGATCGTCAGCCGACAGAGCAGCAATCTTCTTGGCGAGCTTGGCATCGATATATGGCCCCTTCTTTAAGCTTCTACTCATTACTTCCTCCTCTTATTCTCGTGACGACTACGGACGATCATCTTGTCGGTAGACTTGCGGCTGCGAGTCTTAACACCCAAGGCAATCTTACCCCATGGCGTACGAGGAGTCTTACCGGTACCGTGCTGACCACCGTCACCACCACCATGCGGGTGATCAACAGCGTTCATAGTCGTACCACGGACACGTGGGCGAATACCCAAGTGGCGATAGCGACCTGCATAGCCGGACTTCTCATTCTGATGACTTTCATTGCCAACCACACCCAGGGTAGCCATGCACTCTAGGCGGAACTTGCGGACTTCGCCCGATGGCATCTTGACCATGGCATAGTCGCCCTCCTTAGCGGTTAGCTGAGCTCGTGCACCAGCAGCGCGCACAGTCTGTGCACCACGACCTGGCGTTAGCTCGATATTGTTGATAACTGCACCTAGCGGCATATCCTTTAGTGCCATGCGGTTACCATTCTCAACTGCAACAGCCTTATCAGCGGCCGCTACCTCAATCTGCTGACCCTGCTTCATATCGTTGTTAGCGATGATATAGTGCAAGTTACCCTTCTGATCGCGAATGCGAGCAATACGTGCGGAGCGACCTGGGTCGTACTCAATATGCTCAATCGTCGCCACCATACCAGGTTCTAGATTGAAGTTAACGATGCGGATAAAGCGCTTGACACCACCACCACGGTGACGGCTGGTAATGCGACCCTGATTGTTGCGACCTGAGTTCTGCTTACGTACCTTTAGCAGGCTCTTCACAGGCTTGTTGGTCGTAATCTGATCAAATTCTGCCGCTACCTGATTGCGACGACCGTTGGTAGTAGGCTTCATTTGTTTTGCCATACTACTTCTCCTCACTTTCGTTTAGATCCTTGAAGACCTCAATCGAACCCTCAGATACGGTTACGTAAGCCTTCTTGGTATCCTGACGCGTGGTCGAACCTGGGCGATTATGCTTGCCTAGGTTGACAGCCTTAACCTTACCCTTAGTTACCATCAAACGAACGTCAGCGACCTTCACATCGGGATATTCAGCAGCCAATTCCTTTAGAACCTCTGCCTTGTTTGCATTCATTGGTACATCAAATACATAAATGTTTTTCTTTGATAGACCATATGCCTTTTCGGAAATACGTGGAGTAATAATCATTACTTATCCTCCTTTAGCCACTCAGTAGTTGCCTCTAGCGCAGCTTTCGTGAACACTACCGCATCAGCGTTCAATAGTAGGAATACCGATAGGTAGGTTGGGCTGACTAGCTCAACGTTCTGTAGGTTAGCAGTTGCACGCAGCTTAGCATCGTCCTTGTTGTCAATCAGTAGGATGCGGCGCTTGGTATCAAGCTTTAGATCCTTGATTAGTTTGACAATGTCCTTAGTCTTACCGGTAGTCTTGATATCATCGATTACGGTGATTTCATTACTCTGGTTAGCTAAGGTCAAAGCCTGGCGTAAGGCAACGCGCTTGGCGCTTTTACTTAGGCGCTTATTGTAGTTCTCTATCCCTTGTGGACCAAAAACGATACCACCACCACGCCAAATTGGGTTGCGGATCGAGCCAAAACGTGCACGACCAGTGCCCTTCTGACGCCATGGCTTCTTACCGCCACCACGAACTTCGCCACGAGTCTTAGTCTTGGCGCCGACCTGGCGATTCGCAGCTAGGTAGCTGTCATAGGCAAGTTTCAGGAGTTCATGGTTCGGAACTTCAACAGCAAAGACTGCGTCTGATAGTTTGGTTTCAGCCATTACTTATTCTCCTTTCCCTTGTGATTAAATTTGATTGCGGCGCTAATTACCACTGTGCCCTTCTTAGGACCCGGGATTGCACCTTTGACGCCGACCAGGTTATTTTCCTTGTCGACATAGGCAACGGTTAGGTTCTTTACGGTCGTCTTCTCTGCGCCCATCTGACCGGCCATCGGATGACCCTTCCAGACACGCTGCGGATACATTGAACCGATTGAACCGACCCTACGAGTATCACCCTTACCACCGTGCGTCTTGCGCTGACGATGGAAGTTATGACGCTTGATAGTGCCTGCCCAACCTTTACCCTTGCTGATGCCGCTGACATCAACACTGTCGCCGACCTTAAACAGATCAGCAGTTAGTACATCGCCGACCTTCTCGTCGCCCAGGCTATCAACCCGAACTTCGCGGATGGTCTTCGGTGTGGCGCCAGACGCTTTAACGTGTCCAGCAACGGCATTGCTCAGGTTCTTACCCTTACCATAGCCCAACTGTACCGCGTTGTAGCCGTCCTTTTCGACGGACTTCACCTGAGTCACGGTGCAGGGACCGGCCTGAATGACGGTGATCGGAATCACAACGCCGTTCTCGCCGAGGATCTGGGTCATTCCAAGTTTGGTACCGATTAAAGTATTCATACTTCCCTTTTCCACTTAAAACGCCTGAGAATTCGCAGTTTCCAATCACTATTAGAGAACTAACAGAGGTCGGACTTACAAACGCTCTCAGGAACGTTGGTCTAACATTAACGAAATCATATTATCACACTTTTATAAATTTCGCAAGAGTACAGACAAAAGCGATACAGTCAACTAAACCGGAACAATGGATTTCTGCAAGTAGTTAATTGGCGACTCGAATAGAGTCCTGTCGTTAAATCTAGCTTCCCATTCATTCAATATACTTGGCAGTTCCTTGGTTCTAATACAGCCATACATTCTACGTAGATGGCGCTTGATTGAGCTCCAGATACATTCAATATGGTTACTCCTCTCAAAGTGGAAGTTGGAGTGGTTGTAGTATTTTCTGGTATAACCTAGGTATTCCAGATCACCATAGCTTCTAGCGCAGTCGGTAATAAGGTGAGCGCCTTTTTCAATGTTACCTAATACAAACTTCTCAATGGTTGACATAGATACATCAGGCACTACCCTTAGCCTCAATCTTCTGGTAGCTAGCTCAATGGCACCAGATACTATGGTTTGGTGACCATATCTACGTTTACCAAAGTATGATTCATCTATAGCTACTACATCCTTTAGTTTATTGAATGAAGCTAGCAGTGGGTACTTACCCTCGTTATATGGTACATTAGCCATAAACCGCTCGTACCAGCGTTTAACGGTAGTATACGATACATCCACTAGGTCTTTAGCATCACCTGGAGCTTTCTTGTTCTGTCAACACCAGAGTAATTGGAATATCTGCCTGTAGGTTAACTTGCTACCCCTAAACCAGGTATGAGCTTTAGGTCTAAACTTCTGGCGACAGAGTTTACACCAGCCATAAGTAACAGTACGTTTGAACGCTAATTTCTCACCACACCTAGGACAAGCGTCGAAGCCTACTACCATCTTTAGTATTAGATGCTTGCACTTACCTTCACTCGGTATATCCTGGAACTTATACTTAGTTACTGAGTTACATGATACACTAGACATAGGAACAAACCCTCGCTTTCTGTAATTGTTAATTATTGTTACAACTAACTATTTTACAGAAAAGCTCGTGTTTGTTCCTTTTTAGTTTAATGTATCAACTAATACAGCGAGCTTGACCGACTGCAGCATTTACTGTAAAATATCAATACTATGATTAAGAAACAAAGCATGCACAAAAGCGCAAGACCAGCATTTACGATTGCATATGCCATACTTATCGTGGTCTTCTTCACTGTTGGACTTATTGGCCTATTTATGCACCCCACGCAAGACACATACACTAAATACTGCGAAAGAATTAGTGACACAGGCCTACAAGCCTCTTGCAAGGTCAATGCAGTCAACGCAGACCAGCAGAAAGACATTCTTGCAACGCTTATGTCGGTATCAGGTTTTGGGTTTGCTGCTTGTATTGCGGCAAACCTTATGAGCGCAAAGATGCGCGCAAGTTCTTAGTATACTTATATATACATATGCTAGGCCTTGCATTTTTAAAGCATTGTCGTATAATAAAACTGCGATCCAATCGGTTCGCAGTTTTTCTAGAGAATGGAAGTCTCATGTACGTTAGAGCGCGCAAAGTCCTTGCCGAATGCCTGGCATTGCTGGTGATAATCGTAGGGACTTACAGCTAGCAGCGAAACAGCCCAAGCTGCGGAAGATACCATAAATAATAGCATTTCTGCGCTGTCCATAAGCCCCTCATCAGGAACCGTAGTACTAAACGCAGTATATCGGGATGTGTACCGCAACGACAACGGCATCAATGGGAACCTTACGATTTCAACATATGGAATCAGCAATCTTCACCATGTCGACATTCGCATGATCGGGCGAAACGGTCAAGTTCTGTGGGAGGAATACGGAGCCATTGACTACAACGCAACCAGGAAGTTTGGATGCGGAAACGATGTAGCTAGCGTACAAGCGAGAGTCGCATCGAAGAATGTATTCGGTGAGATCATGGCCGAGAAAGGCATGTGCGGTTACTGGTTTAATCGCTAATGCTTGCACATAACTGAGAGTCGAGTTGCTTAGTCAGCTTGGCTCTTTTTCTTTGGCCATTAAGCTACCGCAGGGCATAATTCACCAGCCGATTGAGTCCGCCGAGCTTGCGCTACCGCGAAGACCTCCTCCCCTTGCGAAAGGCAAACTTCTTTCACTTCGCCCCCGCACAAAATATATTAGTTATCGGATTCTTCAGGGCGTTTTCTCATAATATAAAATATATATCCTTAATTTTGCTACGAACGGAAAGTATCGCCAACGATACAGTGTCCATTAAATGAGCTAAATCGTCAGCAATATCGTTCACTGTCAACCAATAAGTTGCGCTTAGCTTCTTCATAATACTATTCTGTTAGTACTTTATTCCACTTATCAGTATTAAAGCCCTTGAGCACTAGCACGTCATCCATCACGATTAGTGGGCGCTTGATTAGCATGCCATCACCAGCAAGCATGACCAAAATTTCATCATCCGACATTGCTGGTATTTTATCCTTTAATTTCAATTCGCGATATCTCATGCCGCTCGTATTGAATAATTGAACAACTGGAATGTCGCTATCTAGCAGCCATCGCTCTAGTTCGTCTACGGTTGGCGTATCCGTAACAATGTTACGGTCGGCATAATCAATCCCCTGCTCATCCAGCCACTTCTTGGCTCTCTGACATGTACTACATTTAGGATATTCAACAAATAGAATTCGTGTCATAGTTGATTATTATACAGGAAAATTAACCAGTTAATAGTATGTCCTACACAAGTCCCCACTCGGCTAATTTTTCAAAACCGCCCAGCTGTTTGATATATTCGCCAGCGCTCGTGACCATGTCGACATACGGAATATCATCAACCGTTATGTCACCAATGGAGCAGCTATATTCAACTGGCTTATTTAGTTTCAGCGCCTGTTGGTGGGCGTAAATGTTGATCGATACATCGGCCTTGCCGAGATCCTTGCCGTGCAGGCCGCCACCAGTAACGGCACTGCCCATGTCGGTACCCAATTTGCGGTTGGTTGCACCGCTATCCACATTGACGCCACCGGTCCACTCACCCAACGGATTAATAATTACATCGGTCAAATTATACTGTTTAGAAATTTTATGCTGCGATACAAAATCCCGGATGTCCGCCGTTTTAGCTTGACTCTGACAAATCGTTAGTTTGGCGCGATCTTTATCCCGGGCGTCCAACACCATCTTGCCGTCAGTTGGCCAAACCTGATACATATCCCGCACGAACTGCGATAGCGCCTGCTCTTCCGCCGACGGTACGCAACCCTTAAATATACCGTTATCGCCACAGCGAATCTGCTCTTTCTGGTTGGCCGCCAGATTAGGGTCTTGCGGTACTAATAATAATTTCGTTTTGACCTCGGTCTGCGCAATTCGTTCCACAATTCGCGCTACTTCGCCCTGACTAAACTCGACCGAGCTCTCAACGATTATCATGGCTTCGCCGTGACCAATTAAGACCTCAACCGCCACCTTGGGGTATGCTGCCGCTGGTAAGCTAAGTCCACAATCGCTCCGGCTACACGGTCCGCTACCTTGTCCGGATGACTAAGATTGACTTTCTCGAACATCGTTCCTCCTTATTTTTAAACCAAAACAAGCCAGACTGACATCCATAGTGTCATATCTGGCTTATTGTCAATATATTAGCATAAGGGCGATTTCCAGGCAAGACCAAAATACATAAATGCTATAATATGACCATGAATCAGATCAAATGCCCGAAGTGCGGCACCGTATTTACCATCGACGAGAGCCAGTACGATAACATCGTCCGTCAAGTACGCGACCAGGAATTTCAGAAGGATTTGGCTGAGCGAATTGAGCTAGCCAAGAAAGAGCAACAATCAGCCTTAGAGTTGGCCCGTCAGAAGGCGCAGTCCAATTTAGAGCATGAACTAGCGGCCAAAGAAGCACAGCTAAATCAACTGAAGGCTACCGCTCTACAGCGCGAAACCAAGCTAAATGCCGAGCATCAGCAGCAGATAGCTGAATTAAAGTCTAAGCTCGCCCAGGCCGACGACCGCCAGGCTATGGCCGTCAATAAGCTAAATGCTGAGCTAGCCCAGACCAAGGTTGAGAATAAGCTAGCCATCACAAACGCCACCGCCGCGGTTGAGAAGGAGCGCGACCAGCTGGCCAGTAAACTGCAACTACAGCAAAACGAAGCTCAGCTAAAACTGCAATCGACCAAGAACGAGTATGAATCCATGCTAAAGATTAAGCAGGAAGAACTAGAGCACTACAAGGATTTGAAATCTCGCCTCAGCACCAAGATGGTGGGCGAAACACTGGAACAGCACTGCCAAATTGAGTTTAATAAGATTCGCGCCACCGCCTTCCCGAACGCCTATTTCGAGAAGGACAACGATGCTCACACTGGCAGCAAGGGCGATTTTATCTACCGCGAGAACGCCGACGATGGCACTGAGATTATCAGCATCATGTTCGAGATGAAGAATCAGAACGACACCACCGCCAGCAAGCACAAGAACGAGGACTTCTTTAAGGAGCTCGACAAGGATCGCCGCGAGAAAAACTGCGAATACGCCGTGCTAGTTACTCTACTAGAGGAGGATAACGACTATTACAATACCGGCATCGTCGATGTATCATACCGCTATCCTAAGATGTACGTCATCCGCCCACAATTCTTTATCCCTATGATTACCATCCTGCGTAACGCCGCCCTAAATAGCTTAGCCGCCCGGCGCGAGCTAGCGGTCGTGCGCAATCAGAATATTGACGTAACGCATTTCGAGGAAAACATGGAAGCGTTCAAGAACGGCTTTGCCCGCAATTATGACCTAGCCAGTCGCAAGTTCAAGTCCGCCATCGAGGAAATAGACAAAACTATTAGCCACCTACAGAAGACCAAGGATGCTCTGCTGTCGTCCGAAAACAATCTGCGCCTCGCCAACAACAAGGCTCAGGACCTAACCATCAAGCGTCTGACCCGTGGCAATCCGACCATGCAGGCGAAGTTTAATGAGCTAAAATAGTCACGTCTAAGCCCACCCGATTATCATCTATCGATAATCTGCCCGCCCATGGCAGGGCGGGTATTATATTTACAGCACGATTCCAATGGGGAATTTCCAGCTAAGCAGTGCCGCTAGACATAACACACCTAGCTCGAGATAACGAGACTTTGGTAATTTTTCTAAGCAAACAATTAATAGCCCCGCCACTAGACCAATCGGCAAGGCCTGTAGCATTCCAATATCTACACCTAGACCCAGCCAGATTATACCTAGCACAAACATCAGCACCAGTTTTAATAGCTGTCGAGCATAGACTAGCTGATTTTTACGCACCTCACGATCCACATTTTTAGGCGTCAAGCGTGGCGACCGTTTCACTGCTCGACCACCGCCACGAGTGGTTCGCTTTTTTAGCCAGACTTTTTGTTTTACCATTAGTAGTATTATAACATAATATAACCCACCCAGCGGCGCGAGCGCCAGCTTGCCCGCCCTTG